>NZ_REFZ01000012.1 GCF_003841465.1 Natrarchaeobius oligotrophus | reverse complement strand
GCGTCGCGAACGGGAGCGTCCGGAACTCCTCGGTGATCTGGTCGAGCGCCGCCCGCGCCTGTCGATTGCGGACGTTGCCCTCGCGCTCGAGCGAGAAGATCTCCTCCGAACTCCCCTCGGCGACGTTCCGCAGGTCGGTTGCGGGTTCTACTGCTCGCCGGCCGCGGCCGTCAGCGCGACGGGGGCGGGCGAAGACATCGCCCGCGTCACCCTCTCACGTCGCGTCGCGAGTCACGTCGAACGCGGCCTCGAGGCCCAGGCCGCAGCCGATCTCGCGATCGAGGAGTTCGGAGAGCTCACCGGTTCGAGCGCCGGTGTGATCGTCGTCGACTCGTCCGGATCGTTCGGTTCGGCGTACAGTAGCCGGGCGATGCAGACCGCTCGCGCTTCGGACGCGTCGGCGTAGTACCCACCCGGTTTCGACGATCGACGTCAGGTAGTTTTATTATCGTCGTTCGCGTTTGCTCGATCGATGCTGCAGCCACCGCACCACGCCGCACGCCGGTGTCCCCACTGCGACGCCACGCTGTCCAACGTTCAGGGTCTCGACGCCTGTCCCGAGTGCGACTGGATCGGCGACCGATCGGCCTGACGCTCGAGCGAAGTGCTTCGCGTTCGACGCGACGTCCGAGGTCGGCGATCGAACGGAGCGGAACCTCTTTTTGTCGACCGGTACAAGCCCGGTGCATGGCCGAATCCGAGGTGGATCTGGAGTCCGAGCAGTACGAAAAACACCGCGAAGCCGGGCGAATCCTCTCGCAGGTGCGCGAGGAGACGGCCGAGCGCGTCGAGGTCGGCGCGAGTCACCTCGAGGTCGCGGAGTACGCCGAGGACCGAATCCGGGAACTCGGCGGCAAACCGGCGTTTCCCGTCAACATCTCGATCGACGAAGAAGCGGCTCACGCGACGCCGTCGATCGACGACGACTCGACGTTCGGCGAGGAGATGATCAACCTCGACATCGGCGTCCACGTCGACGGCTGGCTCGCAGACACCGCGATCACCGTTGACCTCTCTGGCAACCCCGAACTGGCTGAGGCACCCGAAGAGGCGCTCGAAGCCGCGATCGACGTCATCGAACCCGGCGTCGAGACCGGCGAGATCGGTGCCGAGATCGAGGACGTCATCGACGGCTACGGCTTCAACCCCGTCGTCAACCTCACCGGCCACGGCCTCGGCCACTGGGAACAGCACACGAGCCCGAACATCCCGAACCGCGCCGTTTCGCAGGGGACGACGCTCGAGGTCGGCGACGTCGTCGCCATCGAACCCTTCGCGACCGACGGCGGCGGCAAGGTCACCGAGGGGAGTTCGGAGGAGATCTTCTCGCTCGAGCGCGAGGGCAACGTCCGCAATCGACAGGCGCGGGCGGCGCTCGACCAGATCACCGAGGAGTTCCGGACGCTCCCGTTCGCGACGCGGTGGCTCGAGACGGATCGTCCGAAGATGGCGCTTCGCCGGCTCAAGCGAAGCGACATCGTCCACGGCTACCCGGTGCTCAAGGAGGACGACGGCTGTCTCGTGAGTCAGAAGGAACACACGCTGATCGTCACCGAAAGCGGTTGTGAAGTTACGACTGAGTGAGAACGAAAGAGCCGCGATCGGCACGATGGCCGACGCGTTCGGAGGGGTAGGGGGGGTGAACGTCGTTTCGAACGCGGGAGACCGAGCGTTCTGACCGATGCTCTCGATTCGGGACCGTATCAGGCGTTGTTCATCCGCTGACTCGTGCGGTTTCCACACCGCTGGCACTCGCTCACGCGGTAGGGTTCGCGCGAGAACTGTGCGTTTTCCTCTTTCCTGCTTTCGGTTCGGATCTGCACGGAAACCTCGTGGAGCGTCTCCAGGTCGCAGCTGTCGCAGTGTTCGGTCATCCCGTTGAATGAGTCATCTGTCGTTGCCATTGTCGGTACTTCTGATAGTATTGGCTTAAAGCCACGCTTCATATCGAAGCGTGAGTCGTCCAGCGCGGCCGTTTCGGGGCTGTGTACGGGCCGGATTCGCTCACACGACGCTCGCACCGCCGCCGATCGCCGAGAGAACGCAACCAGTATAGGATCGCCGCGAGTCCCACCGGGTATGGACCAGGTGTTCGCACCCTGGCGGATCGAGTGGGTCAAACGCGAGGCAGACGTCCCCGACGTCGACGGCTGCGTCTTCTGTGAGCTTCCGGAGCGCGACGACGATCGGACGAACCTCCTCGTCGCACGGAGCGAGCACGCGTTCGTCCTGTTGAATAACTACCCGTACAATCCCGGTCATGCGATGGTGATCCCGCGCGTTCACACCGGCGAGTACGGCGACCTGACCGACGACCAGCTGCTCGATCACGCCCGCCTGAAACAGCGAACCTTCGACGCCCTCGAGGTCGCCCTCGAGCCCGACGGATTCAACGCCGGGCTCAACCTCGGTGAGGGTGCGGGCGGTTCGATCGGCGATCACCTCCACACCCACGTCGTTCCGCGCTGGCACGGCGACACGAATTTCATGCCGGTGTTGAGCGACACGACGGTCATCGTCGAGGCTCTCGAGGAGACGTACGACCGAGTTCACGAGGCGTTCGCCGAGCAAGCGGGAGCGACCGTGCCGAACGACGGCTCCGCCGTCGTCTTCGAGTGATCGGATTCGCATCGATCTCCTGATCGAAACGTGCTCACTCGCGCTTCGCTCGAGCGCCGCGTAACTCGTTTCGCAGCGAGGCCGCAGACACGCCGACGACCGCGCCGACCGCGACGCCGGGCAGGAACTGTTCGGGACCGCTCGCCGCGGCGAGACCGAACCCCAGAACGAGCGGCGGCCCGAACGACAGCGCGATCAACTCGAGGGCGAAGACGGCGGGCGGTTTTCGCGGTTCGTCGAGGGAGAACCCCATGTCGGTTGTGATGGAGTACCGATTCCGTTCGTCTTATCGTTCACGTTCCCCGCCGACGGGAAACGGGGATCGGTGCTCAGACCGGCTCGCCGAAGGCGTACATCGTCTCGTGGGCCGTCACCTCGAGGTCGACGAAGTCGCCGGGCTCGATGCCGTACTCGCTCGCGTTCCGGACGATGAGCTGTCGGTACGCCGAGTCGCGACACTTGACGGAGTCGGCGGTCCCCTCCTCGACGACGAGGACGTCCTCGCGCGTCTGGCCGACCATGTCGGCGTAGGCAGCCCCGACGATCTCTCGCTTCGTTGCGCTCATCTCCCTCGAGCGCTCTTTTTTGATCGTCCCGCCGAGCCCCCTCATGTCGGCGGCGTCGGTTCCCGGCCGCTTCGAAAAGCGCGTCACGTTGACCTTCTCCGGGCGGGTCTCGCACAGGAGCGCCATCGACTGTTCGTGGTCGCGGTCGGTCTCGGTCGGGAATCCGACGATGAAATCCGTCGAGAGCGTCCAGTACTCGAGGTGCCGATCGAAGGTCTCGACGACCTCGACGTACTCCTCGACCTGGTGCTGTCGGCGCATGTCGGCGAGCACGTCGTTCGATCCAGACTGGACGGGCGCGTGCAGGAAGTCGTAGAGTTCGTCGTTGTCGGCGAAAACGTCGGCGAGTTCCTCGCGGATGCCGTGGACGCCCTTCGGGTTCGCCATCCCCACGCGAACGCGAAACTCGCCGTCGATCGCACAGATCCGCTCGAGCAGATCGTGGAGTGTTCGCTCGCCGTCGTCCCAGCCGTAGACGCCGGTGTCCTGGCCCGTGATGCGGATCTCTTTCGCGCCGGCGTGAATCAGCGCGCGCGCTTTCTCGACGTTCTCCTCGATCGGCGGGGAGTCGATCTTGCCCGTCGCGTGCTTGGTGATGCAGTACGAGCAGTCGGACATACAGCCGCGCGCGATGGGGAGGATTCCCACGACGCCGTCCAGGACGGGCTCGGCGTCGGGCGTCGTCGTCGGACACTCGCCGTTGGTGACCGCTTCGGGAACCTCGTCCCAGTGGAGGACGCGCCCGTCGACGCCCGCGCGGGCGAACTCCTCGCCCTGGGCGAGCGCCATACACCCCGTGATGTAGAGGTCGGCCGTCTCGTCCGCGAGTTCCCGGGCACGCCGGAGCATGTTTCGTTCGGTCTTCTCGACGACGGTACAGGTGTTCAGGATGGCGACGTCGGCGTCGTCCGGGCCGTCGACCCGGTAGTGTCCCGCGTCGCGGAGGCGCCGCTCGATCTCGCGGCTCTCTCCGCGATTGGACGTACAGCCGTACGTTTCGATGTGATAGCGAGCCATCCCCGGTACCCGTTCGTCGGGGGCCCGCGGGCAAAAGCCCGACGGATCCGCGCGGGGACGATCGCGCTCGAGGCGGAAGTCATCGCCACAACGATACGCTACGATGCCCGATGATTTTTCTCATCAGTACAGAAATAAAATCCCTTGTCGAAGGTGTAAGTTCTAATTACTTCTACTCAGGATCTGTTAGCATAAATATATCACGTGGCGCGACGTACGACCGACTGCGATGTCAAATAGTAACACCACCTTACGAGCGTTTCTCGCCGACCACCCGCGACTGATGGGCGTCCTGTTCGCGATGGCACTCGTCGTTTCCCAGACGGGAACGGTTGCCGCGGGTAACAACGGCTCGATCTGGTAGCTCGACGAACCACGAAACGGAAAGAGCCTCTCACGGCTCGTTCGACGATTTTTCAGACGGTCTCCGATAAGCGAACGTTATCCGGTAGCTGGGCGAACCGACGGTCGAGCGTCGGACGAAGCCGACGACCGTTCCCCCCGGCCGGTCGATCTCGCGAACGCGATCACGGTCCAGTCAGACGCTCGTCCGTCGACCAGCCGAACGTCCCGTCGAAGACGACGGGGATCGCCTCGAGCTGGAAGAACCGCTCGAGTTCGGACCCCGACAGCGTGACGGGCGGAAGCTCCGTTCCGGCCAGGCAGTACCGATCGATCTCGTCGAGGTACGGGATACAGAGCGCGCCGACCCCGTGCTGGGAGTGGTAGGTCTGCTGGCGGAGCACGTACCGGCCGTCGTCGGTCGGCTCGACGCGACACTGATTTGGAACGCCGCCGCCCGACTGTGCGATTGCGACGCTCCCGTCGCCGACGACGACGTACTGGTTGCCGACGATCCGATGCTCGCGGGCGATTTCCATCGCCGACCGGAACGTGAATCCGCAGTTCAATAGTTGGGCGAGCAGCCGGCCGACCGCCGTCGCGTCCCGGTTATCGACCTCGCTCAGCGTGACGATTCCCGCCGAACTCCCCGCCTCGAGTAGCCGAAGCCCCGGCTCGTACGAGCGACAGCCGTTGATCAGGAACGTATCGACGCCGACCGGAGACAGCTCGTTCGCCGGGAGCGTGCCGTCCCGACAGACGAACGCGTCGTCGTCGACGTGGCCGATGTAGTGCAGAAAGTCGGTTTCCGCCGCGATCGCGTCCCGGAGTTCCTCGACCGACAGCGTCCGACGGACGGTGACGTCGAACGGAAGTTCGTCGCGGTTGCCGTAGAGACCCTCCTCGCTCGCCTCGTACTCGGCCACCATCCGCGAATCGTTACAGACGACCGTGATCTCGATCGCGTCGCCCGCCGGCGAGCGCTCGAGGTCGTTGACGAACGCGCCGGGGTGCAGTTTGTTGGCACCCAGGGGAACGCCGGTGCCGAGCCACGCGGTCTCGAACGTCTCGGTGTCGGGGAGCGAGACGTACGCGTCGGAGACGGCTCGTCGGTCGGCTCCCCGATCGTCCGTACCCGCTCCGTCCCGGAGGCCGTCCGCCCCGTTCGCGCGCCCGTCGACCGTCCGCCCCTCACGCCCGGCTCCCCCGGCGTCCGCTTCGTCCGTCCGGCTCCGCGAGCGGGTCAAGGCGTTCACTTCGGCGGGCGGATCGGGCACCGCCCGCGTTCGCGACGCGCGAGTGGGGGCGATCCGGACGAGCGAGAGGTCGGAAGCCAGAAACGGCAACGCCGTCGCGTTTGCTGGCCCGGGCGTGACGAACGTCGTGAGCTGCCACGTCGGGGCGACGGGCTCGAGCGTCTCGAACGGAATCGAGAGAATCGTCGGCAGTTGTTCGGAAAGCGCGGCGTCGTACAGCGACGGGAGGTCGACGTCGACCGTCGCCTCGAACAGCTCCCGTTCCCGGAGGCCGACGTCGTACACCCCTTCCGTTCTGCTCACCGTATCGACGACGAAGACGTGTTTGAGAACGCGCCCGACCTCGGCGACGAACGCTGCTGGCGAACTGCCGAGCGGGTACTCGAACCCCGCGTCGGTCTCGAGGCGCGGCCGATCGCCCGTGACGACCGTCGCGCCGAGGTAGTACGCGGGCGATGCGGTCGCGTAGACGGCGAGGCGGTCCTCGGGGGCGACGATGGTGACGCCGGTGTCGGGAGACTCGAGCTCCGCGGGAACGTCGACGCGGTCGCCCAGGTCGATCAGCGGCGGATGACCGCGATACGACGGCAACGATCGCTCGGCGGTCGTCGTCTTCAGCGCCGAGCCGAACGTCGAAACGGCACGCGCGAGGTCGGCCGGTTCGTCCGTCGTCGTCACCGTACCGGCGGGTCGGTCGTGCGTCGAGACGGCACCCAGTCGAACGCGCGTTTCGTCGCCGAACTCGACCGCGAGCCGATCGTCGGCCGACGCGACCGTGAGTTCGGTTCGAACCCGGAGATAGAACCTGATCGGCGCGGTGAACTCGAGCAGATACTCGCCATCGGGGAACGTTTCGAACGCGAAGTGTTCGGCGTCGGCCAGCGTCTCGCCGTCGGGATCGCGCACGCAGGTCGGGACGACGTACGGCAGCACGACCGACGTGGTCTCGAACGCGATCGCCGAGTCGATCGGGAACGGACACCAGTCGGTGTCGACCTCGTGGGGATCGATCGCCGACGCCGTCCGGAGCGGGAATCGCCGATTCGCGATCGAGTCGACGATCGTCACTCCCGGTTCGTCGTCAGGTTCGAACGTCGGAACTGTCATACGTACGTAGCAGGTGTGGTGTCGGTCGAATCCGAGTTGGTGCGTCGGTGTCGGTGTGAGTCGTCGCCATCAACAGGCGAACCAGTCAGTCACGTGATCGCTCGCGTTCAGGTGCCACCGCTGAACTGGTTCGGTTCCGTCGACGTCGAGTTCGACGGTCGCGTCGAACAGCGACTCGAGTTCAGCGACCCGATCTGCCGTTCTGTCGACCGGTAAGACGTAGTGGCCGACCCCGCCGCGATTCCGGACGCTCCGACAGACCGGCTCGAGCAGCGAGCGCGAGCGATCGCCGTCGTAGCGCTCGAGCAGCGGTCGAAGCGAGTCGAGACAGAGGCGAAGATCGCTCGCGTCCTCGGCGTCCTCGATCGCGGCTTCGACGGCCGCGAGCGTCGACTCGAGGTCGCCGTCGACGTGCTCGACGCGTGGCGCGGGAACCCCCTCGAGCGCTGACGGACCCGCGGACGAACTCGCGCCGGCCGTCGAGCGCGCGACGGTGCCGTGCTGGATCACGCGAGCGGGCCGGTCGGAACGTCCGGCCCGCGAGAGCCGACCGAACGCCGTCTCGGTACTCCGATCCAGAAGCCCGACGATCCGATCTCTGGATCCGTCGGCGGTGCCGAGGAGGCGAGCGCTCGCTCGATCGGAGACCGCGTCGGGAACCGCACCGACGAGCAACACGTTACAGCCGGTCAGCTCGAGTCGCTCGAGCGTCGAGCCCGTTGCGACGGTGCCGTCCGGGTCGACGACGACGTCGCAACCCAGGATCGAGAACCGGACGAATCCCCCGATTCGCTCGACGCCGTTCGACCGCCTTCGGTTCAGCCGTCCGATCGCCTCGCGATCGATCACCTCGTCGATCTCGTCTCGGACGCGCGCGCGGCCGTCTCCGGTCTGGACGGCGACCGCGAGGGGGAGGCGAGTCTCGAGGCTGTCGACAGGGTGGGAGACGTCCGGCGGCGAAACGTGCGGCCAGTCGACGCTGCCCGCTCGTCGCTCGAATCCGGCTCGATCTGCGGGGAGAACCGACACGTCGTCGGATCCGGTGACGTCGACGGCGCGATCGGCGTAGGTAAACGAGATCGCCGGCCACCCGCCGTTTTGCCAGCGACAGCGTCGGACGAGGGTATCGAACGCGTCGGGGTCGATGACGTCGTTGAGCGGTGGGAGCGAACGCGGTTCGACGCCGAGCGAGTCAGCGACCGTCCGTGCGACGGTCCGACTCGGCGGTTCGTCGTCTCTTTGAGAGGGGAGCGAGCGTTTCGGGAGAACTCCCCCGTTCCCCGATGTCGAGTTCTCGTCGGTAGACATCTGGGTTCGGTAGGACGGGCGAGAGGAAAAGGACTGCGACGAATGTTCATTTGTATCTCCTTTCAGGAAATACATCTGGTGGTGAGTTTGGTGTCTCTGTGTTATTGTTTTCTATATCTGTTCTTCGCTGGTCGCTCGTAACACACTTATCTCGCTCCGTCGCCTCTCTGGCGACATGGTCGATAGGCACCGAGACGGGGGCGACGAGCGCGAGACTCCCGTTCGCCGTTGGGAACTGGCCGACTCCGAGTTCGAGCCGGGGCTCGACGAAACGCTGTTGCTCTTGAGTCATCACCGCCGCCGCGACGTTCTGTACTACCTCTCGGAGCACGAACTCGCGGGCGTCGAAACGCTGGCGACGGAGATCGTCGCGAACGAGCGAGGCTGTCCACCGCGTGACGTAACGCCGGCCGACCGGGAGCCGATCACGATCGATCTCTACCAGAATCACCTGCCGAAACTCACCGACGGCAGGCTCGTCGAGTTCGATCGGCGAAGCGGTGCCGTCCGATGGAGTTTTCCGTCGTCGAACGCCACGACGCTGCTCGAGTTTTTCTACGACTTCGAACACGACGATTTGACGGACGAAAACGAGTGAGCGCGCTCGCGCGTCGACCCGGCTCGAGTTCCCTACGACGGTCCGGCTCCGTCCGACAGCCGATCGTAGTGTTCGTCGAAGACGTTGACCGTCGCGAGCAATGCGCCGATGACGACCGGACCGAAAAACAGGCCCATGATGCCGAAGGCGTAGATTCCGCCGAGGACCCCGAGGATGATGATCGCCGGACTGAGATCGGCGTACCGATCGACGACGATGGGTCTGAGGTAGTCGTCGGCGACGCCGACGACGATCGCGCTGTAGATCGCGAGCCCGATCGCGAGCGCCGGCTCTCCGGTCGCAAAGAGGTAGACGACCGCCGGGCCCCACACCAGAAACGCGCCGATCAGCGGCACGAGCGAGAGGACGACCATGACGAACGTCCAGAACGCAGCGTTGGGAATCCCCGTCGCGAACAGGCCGAGACCCGCGATCACGCCCTCGGCGATCGCAATCAGTACGTGACCGGCGAGCACGGCCCACATGACCTGGTCCAGCTCGCCGTAGAAGTCGTCCTGAACGTCGTCGGGCAGCGGCGTGACCTCCCGCAGCCACGACAACAGCTCGTCGCCGTCTTTGAGGAGGTAGTACAGTAAAAACAGCGCCAGCCCGGCCCCGATCAGAGTGTGCGTGAGCACGCCGAACCAGACCGCCGTCTGCTCGACGAGGATCGTTCCGATCTGTTCCGCAGAATCCGCGACCGTCTCCACGACGTCGACTTCGATTCCCGTTTCCTCCTCGAGTCGCGCCTCCAGTTCGGCCAACTCGAGATCCTGGGGATCGACCTCACCGAGGATGTTCACGGCGTCGTCGACGACGACGAACGCGACGAGCACGAACGGAACGACGAAGCCGACGACGGCGACGATGACGAGCACGACCGCCGAAATGGTCGGCGAAACGACCCTCTCGAGGCGTTTTTGCAGCGGATAGAGAACGAAGGCGAGCAAGATCGCGACGAGGACGTACTGGAGAAACGGCGCGACGAGTTGCCACGAGAGATACGCGAAAATCGCAACCAGTACGAGCAGAAATCCCTTGCTTCTGTTCACACTGCAGTCGACCACGGACGATGCGATAAAACCGGGCGCGACTCATTCGGAGACGAGACTGTCGGTTTCAGCCGTCACACGCCTTCAAGGGGCTGGTTCACGCAGTTACCACCGGATGGCGACGCAGCTCGATCCGCTCTCGATCTCGGCCGATCTGCTCTATGCAGTCAAGACCGAGGGCAACGCCGACTGGTTGCAAGAGCAACTCGCGACGCTCGAGCGCTCGAGACTGGCCCGGGCGCTTACGGACTGTGACGGACGACTCGCGTTCTGGCTCAACTGCTACAACGCGTACGGGCAGTTGCTGATCGAAGACGATCCGTCGCTGCTCGAGGGTGGATTACTCGATCGCTGGAAGTTCTACGCCCGCGATCGGATTCCCATCAGCGGGGTGTGGCTGAGTCTCAACGACATCCAGCACGGCTTGCTTCGCGGGTCGAAACTCCCCTGGGGGTTCGGCTACCTTCCCCGCCCGATCCCCTCGGCGTTCGAACGCCGGTTCCGTCTCGAGGAGTGCGATCCACGGATCCACTTCGCGTTGAGCCGCGGCAGCGAGAACTGTCCGCCGATCGCGGTCTACTCGCCGGCCACCGTCGACGACGAACTGGACATCGCCGTCGAGTGGTACCTGGAGGAGAGCGCCGAGTACGACCCGGACCGGGGCGTGGCGACGATCCCTCCCCTCTTCCGGCGCTACCGTGGCGATTTCGGGGGCAAGCGCGGCATCGTCGACTTCCTCCGGGAGTACGACGCGATCCCCGCCGACGCGACGCCGTCGCTCGCCTACGAATCCGTCGGTCCATCGTCGGGAGTGGACCTCGAGCTCGAGTAGAGCGACTCGTGACGGCGTCGCTCTCGTCCCCGTCCTCCTCGAGCGATCGTTTTCCGCTCCTCGAAACCGGACCGGACACTCGTCGCCTGTCGCCTCCCGCGCCTCGAGGCCGCGACGATCACTCCTCGATTACCGTCCTCGCTCCTCGAGACCGCGACGATCACTCCTCGAGCTCCACGACGTGGGCGGTCGACGCGGCACGGATCACGCTTTTGACCGCCCGCGTCGCGTTTCGCTTCGAGGCGTATCCCTCCCCGCTGTCCCCGATCACGTTGCCGTTCCAGTGGACCAGCCGCCAGCGCCACTCGTCGGCGCGATCCTCGTACACCTCGAATCGGCTGCGTCGTTTCTCGCTTCCCGAGGCCGCGTTCGGCTCGCTCGACTCCCCGCGTTCGGTCACCGCCGTCGGCGGAATCGCCGCCGTCGACGCTTCCGACGCCGGATCGCTGCCGGGTGGATCCGCGCGGACGGCGACGCGGTCACCCTCGCCGGCCGACTCGTCGCCGATCCGGATACTCGAGCCGTCCGCGTCCTCCCACTCGAGATCGATCTCGAGTTCCGCGATCGCCGGCTCGCCCGACTCGCGCTCGAGTTCGAACTCGGCGACGACTCGCGGCGGAACCGCGACGCTGGCGCTCGCATCCGCTCCCGAGAGTCGAACTCGATCGCCGCTCTCGAGGGCGTCTGCGAGCGTTCTGAACACCTCGGCGAGGTCGTCGCGGTCGTAGGCGCGCTCGAACTCGAACTCCGTCGGTGGATCGGTCATAGCGGACGGACGACGCGGTCGAAAATAGTTCTTTCACGTGCGGGGGTTCGTCGATCGGATCGTAGCCGGAGTACTTTTGTCGGTTCACCGTCTCCGCTCGCCCGTGACCGAACGCGAGTGGCGCGGCGAACGCGAGGTCGTCCTCGAGCGGGACGAACGCACCTGCCGTCGCTGTGGGACGGCGGCGACGGAAGACCCGAACGGACTGCGGCTGTACCCCGTCGGCGACGTGCCGCGTTCGGGGACGGTTCACGAAAGCGCCCTCGTCGCGGTTTGTACTCCCTGTTTCGCGTCGCTCCGAAGCGAACCCGACGGCTCCGCTCTCCCGGACGATGAGGCGCTGTTCTCGCTCGTCCGCGAGACGACGGAACGCCAGGGGGTGACGGTGTCAGCGGTCGCCGCCTTCGCTTCCCTCGCGACGAAACTGCCCGGCGAACTCGCGGCAGCGACCGCCGACTCCGATCCCGTCTCGATCCCGGATACGGGGTACGTCCGGGCCCGCCGCGAGGTGTTGCTCGCGATCGACTCCGTCGACTCCCGGCTCGATCACCTCTACGCGATCGAGACGGACGCGCTCGATCCCAATCTGGCCGATCCCCTCGCCGAGTTCGCGGGCACGGGAACGAAGCTTCAGTCGGAACTGCGCGGCATCGTCGCTCTCGGCGAGTGCATCGCCGCGGGACTGGGCCGCTGTCACGGCTGCTTCGGGGAACTCGAAGCGGACGTCGATCGCTGCGGGACGTGCGACCTCGAGCGCCGCGACGTGGCCGACTGGCGGAGCGCGGACGGGTCCGTCGACTTCGAGGGGCTGTTCGACGCGATCAACGAGACCCTACAGGCCGCATCGGGAACGACGGAGGCGCTGACCGACCGGACGACGTCGGTGGCCGAGCAACTTCGGGGCGGTTGACCGACCGACCGGCGCTGGCGAAGAGTCGACGGACTCGAGTCGGCGTCCTCGCGTTTATCGCCAGTCCGTCGACTCGAGCCGACGGGGACGTCTCTGCGAGAGGTGGCGACGGAATCGACGCGAATGCGACGACCGGTCGTCCCCGCCGACGATTCGCACGTCACCGGGAATCGGTTCGTGGCTGGTTCGTGCGAGTTCCGGAGATGGCGGTCAGTCGTCGATGAGGCATTCTACCACGTCACCGTCTTCGGGAGCGATCTCCTCGTCTTCGGTCCGTCTGACGACGAGTTCGTCGACGTAGTACCAGGCGGACTCCTGTGCGTCGGTGATATCCACCGAATCCGACGTGATGTCGAGTGCCACCGGCGCGTCGTCGACGGTCAGATAGTACTCGTCGGCGTCACCCCGTGCCGACTCGAGCGACTCGACGAGCAGATCGTAGTTCTGTCGTCGGTCCCTCCGCCGTCTCACTCGGTCGTCGGCGATCGCTTCGCGTGCGATCCGCTCGGCGAGTTCGGCTTCGTCCGGCAACGCGTCCACGCCGATCGGATCGACGTCGTCCGGAACCCGGTCTCGCGGTGTGGCGACGATCGAGACGTCCGTTCTGGTCGTGGCCGACCACACGGTCTCCGTCTCGATACCGAACCCACCTCGTCGAACGCAGTAACTTCCGGCGACAGGCTGTAGGTAATCGTCCACTTCACCTCGTCGATCGCGTTCAGCAGGCGTTTCGCCTCGTACTGCCGGACGAACGATCTCACCGCACTGGCGTCGATCTCGTCCGGAACGGAGAGGCCGAGGTCCTGCGTTACCGGGCATTCGTCCGGGTAGGTCGGAGTACCGTCCTCGCTGGCCGCCCGGTCGCTCGCATCGCCCTCTCGGTGGTCGCTCGCGTTACCGTTCGCATCGTCGGTAGAATAGCAGCCAGCGAGCTCGGTAGCGATCCCGGTCGCTACGACGCCGAGACACCGCCGTCGATCCATACCCTTCACGATCTGACGTGTGGGAAACTGTTTTTTGATACGTTTCGGCCTAAAATAGGCACTCGGACGGTTACAGCGTCGTCGCCGCCTCGAGCGCGATGTCGATCGCGCGGGCGACGTTGTTTTTCGCCTTCTCCGGGAGTTCGTCGTCTTCGGTGTCGGTTCCTTTCTGGGTGCCTTCGACGAGGTTGCCGTCGACGGTGCAGATCGCGCCGGCTTGCAGTCCGCGCCTGCGAGCGAGGGTGAAGAGCGCGGCCGCCTCCATCTCGACCGAGAGCAGACCCGCCTCCTCCCAGTCCGCGACGTACGCCTCCGTCTCGGCGTAGTAGGCGTCGTCGGAGGCGATCGGACCCACGTGGATGTCTTCACCGTTTGCTTCTGCAGCGTCGACCAGCGCAGAGAGCACCTCGTAGTCGGGGACGGCGGGGTACTCGACGTCCTCGTAGCGCTTCGTCGTGCCCTCGTTTTTCGCCGCGCCGGTCGCGACGATCATATCGCCGATCTCGATGTCCGACTGCAACGCGCCGGTCGTTCCCACGCGGACGACGGTCTCGACGCCGACGTTCGCCAGCTCCTCGAGGGCGATCGCGGCGGAGGGACAGCCGATGCCGGTCGAACAGATCGTCAGTTCGCGACCCTCGTAGCTCGCGTTGACGACCTTGTACTCGCGATTGCTGGCGACCGTCTCGGACTCCTCGCAGTGGTCGGCGATGCGATCGACCCGTCCGGGATCGCCCGGCACGAGCGCGAGGTCCGCTACCGCTCCCTCCTCGATCAGCAGGTGTGGTTGGGTACCCATGTCTTCGCGTTCCGCGGGTGACGAGAAAAAAGATTCGAGTACGGAAACGACGCCGACGAGTCGCTCACGCCGACGGTGCCGACGGGAAGACTTCGACGGTTCGTTCCGGCGGACGGATCTCGCCGCGGACGCTTACGCCGACGGGGCGATCTCGACGCGCGTCGGCTGGACGACGACGGTCACGTCGTCGACGTCGAACTCGATGCGGGTGGCCGTGCGATCGGTTCCGCCGTCTGTCTCGCCAAAGAGCGCGTCGAGCGCTTCGGGATCGACGTAGTCGTACAGCTTCGTGCTCGACGACGTCGGATCTTCGTCGAAGTATCGCGCCAGGGCGATCGCAACGGCGACACTTGGCGGTTCGTTCTCTCCTCGTTCGTACTGGACGCGGCGACCGAGTGCGTATCCAGGGGACTCGCGTATCCTTCGTTCCGTCATGTCTCTCCGTCACGTTTCCGTGACTTTCTAGTCGAGTGGCCAACGGCCCGGCCCATATACTTACCGTCAGACAACAGCGGCTGAGAAGCGACGCTCGTCGCGCTCGTTTCGTGTGCCAACGATAAGACGGAACGAGTAATGATACTCCCGTTCAGAATCGCGCGTTGAGAAAGTCCGAAACCTCGTCGGCCGTCGGCGCGCTGCGGGCGCCGTTTCCGCTGGCGGTGAGGGCCCCGCATGCGTTGGCGTACTCGAGCGCCCGCTCGAGGTCGTCGCCGTTGAGCGTCATCGCGATGAAGCCGGCCGCGAAGGCGTCGCCCGATCCGGCCGTGTCGACGTCCTCGACGTCGAATCCGGGGTGAACGAACGATCCGTTCGGGGCGTGCAGTTCCGCCCCGTCGCGGCCGTGTTTCACGACGACGATTCGGTCGTCGAACGACGATCCCGCGTACTCGTCTTCGAGCAACGCGGCGCACTCCCTGTCGTTGGCGAAAACCACGTCCGCGATCGCGAGGGGCTCGCCGTACTCCCGATCGGCGAGGCGACGTCCCGGGTCGAAACTGACAGTCGCCCCGCTTTCGCGTGCGGTTCGTGCGATCGCGGCGGCCGTTTCGGGACGCTGGCCCGTGAGGTGGACGTGATCGGCGGCCGCGACGTACTCCTCGTCGACGTCGTCTGGACCGACCGCCTCGTTGACGCCGTCGTTACCGAGGATCGCGACCTCGCCGGCCTCGTCGACGAGGAGGTACTTGACGGCCGTGTTCGCGCCGTCGACGACGCGAACGCCCTCGAGCGAGACGCCCGCCGCCTCGAGTTCTCGGCGTGCGAGCAGTCCGTTGTCGTCGTCGCCGACGCTTCCGATCAGGCCGGTTTCGACGCCGAGCCCCGAGAGCCCGGCGGCGACGTTCCCCGCGCTTCCGCCGCCGCCCTGATGCCGTGACTGAATCGTCGCTTCGTCGTCTGCTTCGGGAAGTCTGTCGACTCGCAACGTCACGTCCCAGTTGACGTGACCGGCCGTGAGCACCGTGACCATTCGATTGTCGGGAGCACGGCGGCCGCCGAGAAAAATCTAGGTGACGGCGAACAGGAGGACGTTGTGCACGCCGGGTCCGAGACCGACCGCGGCGATGAGCGCGAGCAAGAACCTGGCCTGAGTGGGCTCTTCCTCGACGTACGCTTTGAACAGGGAGAGGACGACTACCGCCAGGACGATCTTGACCACGACGAACAGCCAGCCAGCGCCGACGTACTCCGCGGTCGGAAGTGCGCCGCCGGCCTCGAGGATTAGCCGCGAGAGGGGCACCTCCTCGCTCGCGCCGAGGACGTCGTATCCCACGGCGGTCGAGATACCGTCGAGCGCGTGTCCGAAGACGACGAGCGCGCCGGTCGCGCCGGTCACCGCGGCGACGTCGGTGAACCAGAGCCCGAGCGCCAGCCAGACGAGCGCGGTGACGACGCCGGTCGCGACGACCGCCACGACGGGCCAGAACGGCTGGAACGCGCCGGAATTCCAGCTCTCGACGAGAAGCGCGAGCACCGACGTAGCGAAGAAAACGACGCCGACGATTCCCAGAAACCGATCCTTCGAGCGCTGCAGTCCGCCGGCCTCGAGAAACGCACCGAGTATCCAGACGAGGCCGCCGACGGTCGCCGTCACCAGGTAGACGCCGGGTGACGCGAACAGCACCGCGGCGGCGTCCGGATAGACCTCGAGCCTGTAAAGGACGTGAGCGGTCGCGCCGATCATCATCCACGGTGCGAACGCGAGTACCGTCCGATCGGTCACGGGCGGCTCGAGGGTCCACAGGAGCGTGGCGGTGCCGAAAAACACCACGAGCAGCGGCACGAGGAGGTACCACGGTGGCAGCACGAATCCCTCCGGTACGACCATACTGCTACGCGGACGTGCAAGCGACTAACAACTTCCGGTTGTCGGGACGGACCCGATCTCGCCGGTCGTGGGGACGGACGCACAGTTCCGGCCGACGGTTCGGATCTCCGGTCACGTCTCCCAGGGATCGCGAGTCGTCTCGCCGAACAGCTCCCGCATGAGCGTCACGATGCTCTCGGGCGGGAACTGGCCGCGTTCGGTAACGATCGCGTCGACGTGCCTCGGCGGCGTGACGTCGAACGCGGGGTTTTCCACCGTCAGTTCGTCGTCCGATTCGTGCGGTGTGATCTCGTTGCGTTCGGACGGAGTGAGCACTTCCGTCTCGTCTCGCGTCTCGATCGCGACCGTGTGTCCGGTGAGCGTGTCGGGATGGAGCTTGATCGTCTGGGCGGCGACCATCACCGGAACGCCGCGCTCGCGGGCGTTGACCGCGAGGCCGCTGGTACCGATCTTGTTGATCACGCTGCCGTCAGCGGCGATGCTGTCCGCGCCGACGAGGACGTGATCGGCGTCGTTCAGGTATCGACGCGCCGCATTGTCGACGATCAGCGTCACCGGCACGCCCCACTCGCGGAGCTGGCGGGCCGTGATGTGACCCTGGTTTCGCGGCCGGGTCTCCCTGACGATCGCCTCAATGTGCTTTCCAGCCTCGAGTGCCGCCTCGATGCACGCGAGCGCGTCGGTGGAGTGACAGTGGGTCATCACCACGTCGCCGTCGCGCAGCCGGTTGGCCCCGATTTCGCCGAGCGTCGTCTGCGCTCGCTCGAGGTTTCGCCGAAACGCCTCGGCCCCCGCGATCGTCGACGATCGCAACTCGTCGACGGTGTCGCCGTCCATCTCCCGGAGGACGTACCGGAGGGCGTTCGGCAGGCTGACCGCGGTCGGTCGCGTCTCGTAGACCGTTTTGGCCGCGGCGTGCATCTGGCTCCGAAACGCCGCCGGACTCGAGGCGTCGGATAGCTCGGCCTGGGTCGCGAGCGCCTCGGCCGCGGCGTCCGCGATCGTCGCGGCGCCTCGAATCCGCATCTCCGCGATGTCGTCGGCGGTCGACTGGACGACCGGGGCGACGTCGGACGCGTCACTCACCATGTGAGCGTGATAGACGGGACGACACAAAAGCGATCGGTCGGGTTTTTGCCCGTCCGGCGAGTCGGTCCGCTATGGACCGAACCGAACTCGCCCCGCTGATCGACCACACCGTTCTCGGGCCCGAGACGTCGATCGGTGACGTCGAAGCCGTCCTCGACGACGCCGGTACGTACGGAATGAACGCCTGCATCCCGCCGTACGCCCTCGAGGAGGCGACGGAGTATGCACCCGATGTGACGCTGGCGACGGTCATCGGCTTCCCACACGGTCAGAACAGTCGGAACGTGAAACGGCGCGAGGGCGTCCTCGCCTGGAAAGCCGGCGCGGACGAACTCGACGTCGTGATCAACGTCGGCCGACTGAAAGCGGGCGAGGACGACGTCGTCCGCGCGGAACTCGCGGAGGTCGTCGCCGCAGTCCCGATTCCGGTGAAAGTAATCATCGAGACCGCACTGCTCACGGAGGCGGAGAAACGTCGAGCCTGCGAGGCCGCCACCGCCGCCGACGCCGCGATGGTCAAGACCTCCACCGGCTTCGCGGATGGCGGCGCGACCCTCGAGGACGTCGACCTGATGAGCGAGTACCTGCCTGTCAAAGCAAGCGGCGGGATCGGCAGCTACGAGAACGCGCTGGCCATGCTCGAGGCCGGCGCGGAACGGATCGGTGCCTCGAGCGGCGTCGCGATCCTCGACGGAGCACCCGAGCCCTCGGCGTGATCGCAACGGCCGCGCCGATTCCCCGCCGTCCGATCACTCGTCCGAAAGGATCCGATCGATCACGTCGGAGTCGTCCCCGCCCAGCGCCGACCGCACGAGCAGGTGGCCCCCGAGCAACGCCGGGCTGATGACGACGTCCGCGCCCGCCCGCTCGAGTTTCTTCGTGTTCTCCTGATCGGTGGCGGCGGCGACGATCCGCGTCTCCGGTGCGAGCTGTCGGGCGGTGAGGATCGTGAACGCGTCCTGTGGATCCTGGTTCGTCGCGACCAGGATCGCGGCCGCCCGTTCGATCTTGGCGCGGTGAAGCGGACTCTCGTCGCTCGGGTCGGCCGTCACCACCGGAATATTCTCGTCCGAGAGCGCCTCGGCCGCGTCGCGGTTCGTGGTCACGACGACGAACTCGCGGTCGTTCGCCGCGAGTTCGTCGACGATCGGTTCGGTCAGTTCGCCGTAGCCGAGCACGAGGACGTGCTCGTTCAACAGTTCGAGTTCTGATTCGGTCATCTTTCCGAGCGTTTTCTCGATTCGCATCTGGATCGCCGGGCCGACGAGCACCCCGACCGCGAGGCCGAAACTGGCGACGCCGAGAACGAGCACCGACATCGTAAATAGCTGTCCCTCGATCGAATCGAGGTGCGGCGTGACGTCGCCGTAACCGACCGTACTCGAGGTGATCAGCGTGAAGTAGAAGGCGTCGAGAAGCGTGTCGACGCCGTCGAACTCCTCGCGAAGCGCGTACGCGCCGATCGTTCCGTACGCCTGGACGCCGACGAGCGCCGCGCCGGCGGCGATCTGGGTCGTGTTGAGCGAGAGCGGTTTGGTGAAGTGGTCGCGGATGAACAGCAACACCGGAATCGAGATCAGCGAGAGGACGATCAGCGGAAACGAGTACTGGCTCACCTGCAAGAATCCCTGCGCGGCGGTCAACGGGAGCAGGAGGATCGTCGCCCACCACCCCACGCGCAGTCCGCGCCTGAGCGCGAGGGCGCTCGCGACCATCAAAAACCCGGTCACCGCGCCGGTGAAACGGGCCGTTCGCTGGACGACGTCGGGAATGTACGGGTCGAGCGGATCGTACGCCGGCTCGACGCCGATGTTGAACACCGCCGTCGCGACCGAGAGCAGGGCCACCGCCAGCGCGAGCCCGATCGCGGCTCGCGTCGTGAGTATCCGCTGCCAGTTTTCCGGTAACCGCGCTTTGAGCGACCCGCCATCGACCATACGCCTTCTTTCGCGTCGACTGCAATGAAGTCGGGTGTTTCGGGGCGGATCGCTCGAGCGACCTGGGCCGATTCACATCGTTTCGGGATCGATTCGATCCACGAGACCGTCGAAGTCGTCGTCGAAGCTTACGACGTGGTCGATTCCGTGACGCGCCACCAGAGCGACGGTGGTCGCATCGGTGAAACTTAGCGCCTGATCGTCGTACCGTTCGAACACTTCGACCGCGTCGGCGAAGGCAGCAGCCGTGACGCGAAGCATCTCGTACGTTTGCGGATACGGATCGACGCCGCGTAATCGATCGCCGAGCAGTTTTGCCGGTTCGAACGCCTCACCTCGGGTCAGCGTGAGCGTGACTGCCTCGTCGTAGACGTAGTCGCTGACGTACGGCTGGCCGAACTCGCCGTCGTACACCGCCTCGATCGCGGTGGTCGCCGCGGTGTGACGGGACGCGTCCGTGTCGTGGTCAGCGTACAGAACGCCCGTGTCGACGAGCACCGTCATCCGTATAGTATCTCGTCGATGTCTTCCTCTCCCGTTTCGACCCCGGAACTGAATCGCCCGCGCTGCATCGTCTCCTTTTCCGCATCCGAAAGCGGCACCCGCGATTCGCGAAACGAGTCGATAACGTCGTCGCGCGATTCGTACGCATCGTCGATCAATCGCGTCAGTAGCTCTTGTTGCGTGACGCTCGATCCCGTTTGAATCCGGATTTCCGCCTGCAACTCTTCGAGTCTGGATTTCGCGTTTTCGTCGACTTTTACTGCCGTCGCCATGAACGGTAGTTTCGTCCGAAACTGGGTAAACCTTTCCACCGCCAAGACGATCGTTTCCAGCGCGACGAGACGCCCGAGAGCGGTAGCTACTTGCCTCCGGCGGCGATAGCGCCACCTATGGCTACGGAGTGGAAACTGTTCGCCGATCTCGCGGAACGGGCGGGCGACAGACACGTCACCGTCGACGCCTCGGCGGGCGACACGATCGGTGATGCCCTCGAGCAGCTCGTCGACGGCCGACCGGAACTCGAGGCGCGCGTGCTCGAAGACGGCGAGTTGCGCTCGCAGATCAACGTGCTTCGCAACGGGACGAACGTCCTCGTCGAGGAAGAGGGACTCGAGACGGAACTCGAGGGCGACGACGAACTGGCGCTGTTCCCGCCGGTTAGCGGCGGCTCGTTCGCCAGTCGGGCGGTTGGCTTTCGGTGACGCCCGCAGCGCGGGTCACGCTCCCGAGAGGTCGATACCGAACACGAAGTCGGGTTCCTCGGAGAGCGACGCGCCCGCGTAGGAGGCGTCGCTGACGAACCGAGCAGTTTCGGGGATCAGCACTCTCGTCCCGTCGGCTCCGAGCGCCGCGGCGTCGCGCGCGACGGCGGCGAACAGCGCTCGAGCCGCCTCGACGTCGTCCCACGCGCCGACGCCGTACTCGGCCCACCGTTCGGTTTCGGAGTCCGACGCGCTCTCGCTCTCGATCTCCCCGTCGCTTTCGCTCCCGGTCGCCGTCGCGTTCCCTTCGCCACCGTCTTCGTCCGGCGTCACGGTCCGTTCGTACGTCCTCGAGCGATACGCCGCACCCGCGAGCCCGTCGTTTTCGTCCTCGACGGCGAAGACCGCCGTCTCGTCGGCCAGTCGATCGAAGTCGGACCGCGTCACCTCGCGCATCGCCCACGACTCCTCGGGCGCGAGTCCGAGCCCGCGCAGGTGCGTTCGGGCGTCGCTGTGCGTCCAGTAGCGCCACGCGGCCGTCGGATCGCGCGAGACCGCGTGCGACGGCGGGCCGTCGGCGTCGGGATCCGGCTCGAGGTGGGCGAACCGGAACTCGGTCAGCGGTTCGAATCCGCCGGCCCGAGCGGCACCGAGCGAGACCGCGTTCCACGAGAAGATCATGATCCGACCGACCGTCGCACCGCGCTCGCGGGCCCACTCGAAGCAGGCCTCGTTGAGCCGACCGCTGATCCCGCGACGGCGGTGGCCGGCGGCGACTCGCATTCCCTGGAACCACGCCTCGTCGGCCGACAGCAGCACGGCCTGGACGATCCCGACCGGCGTTCCCTCGAGTTCAGCGAGGAACGTCTTTTTCGCCTCCTCGCCGTTCTCGAGCCACTCGTGGTAGATCTCTGGGATGTAGTCTCCGCCCCGGTCGGTCCAGATGTCGCCGGTGAAGTCGACGACGCCCTCGTAGTCGTCGTGCGTCGCCCGGCGGATCTCGAGGGCGTCGGCTTCGTCGGACGCCGCGGTCGGTCGATCGGCGCGGTCGTTCATCTCACTCCCAGGGAACCGACCGGTCCTGAATTTCGCCGGCGAGCGAGGTCCTCATCGCCGCCTCCACGTCGTCCGCGTTGGCGAGCGCCCACATCAGTTTGACTTTCGCCGTTCCGGGTAGCGTGTCGCCCGCCTCGACGACGCCCGCCTCGAGCAGGTCGCGGCCGGTGTCGTACACGCGGTCGCAGACCCGCCCCTCGAGACACTGGCTGGTCATGACGACCGTCGTTCCGTCCGCGACCAGCTTCTCGATTCGCGGGATCAGATCGGTGTGGACGTGGCCGAGTCCGGTTCCCTCCAGGATCAGACCGGCGGACCCCTCGACGACGTCGAGAAACGCGGGATCCATCCCGGGCGTGAACTTCACCAGTTCGACGTCGCTCTCGAGGTCCGCTTCGATCTCGACGTCGCCCCCGTCGCTCCCGTCGCGCTCGCGGTACTCCCGCCTGAAGTCGACCGCGCCGGTTTCGTAGTCGACCTCGCCGATGGGGGTCGCGCCGACGGTCTCGAACGCGTCGCGTCGGGAAGTGTGATTCTTCCTGACGCGAGTGCCCCGGTGGAGCGCACAGGCGTCGTCGCTCTCGCTCGCGTGCATGCAGACCAGCACCTCGGCGCAGTCGCTCTTTGCGGCCTCGACGGCACAGACGGCGTTCATCACGTTGTCCGACGAGGGCCGGTCGGCCGAACGCTGGCTGCCGGTGAAGACGATCGACACCGGCGGTTCGAGCGCGAACGCGAGCGCCGACGCGGAGTACTGCATCGTGTCCGTTCCGTGCATGACGACGACGCCGTCGGCGCCGGCCTCGATCTCCTCGGCGACCGCCTCGGCGAGCTCGCGCCAGATCGCCGGCTCCATGTTCTCCGAGAGGATGTTCGCGACGACCCGACCCCGGTAGTTCGCCCGTCCCGCGAGGTCCGGCACCGCGCGAAGGACGTCCTCGGCGTCGAACTGTGCGGTTACCGCGCCCGTCCGGTAGTCGACCGTCGAGGCGATGGTCCCGCCGGTCGAGATCAGCGAGATCGTCGGCAGATCGTCGTCGAACGCGATCTCGCTCGCGTTTCCGTCGTCCCCCGCCGCGTCGGTGCCGTCGATTTCGTAAACGCCCTCTTCGAGCACGGCGACGTCGGCTTCCTCGCGATCGACGCCGACGTTGTACCCTCCCTCGAGTTTCACCACGAGGTGCTCGTCGGTGCTGGAGGGGAGCATCACGCCTTCGTACGCACGATCCGCGCGGTCGACGCGGACGCGATCGCCTGGATTCATGGGTGGCCGTTGCGCCCCGTCGGACTTGAAGCCACGCTTTCCGTCCGCGCCCCGCTCGGACCGCGGGCTAGGTCAGGAGACCGACGGCGACGAGTCCGAGTCCCGCGAGCACGAGCACGCCGACGATCAGCGCCGTCAGCAGCCGCACCGACGCCAGCCCCTCCTCCGAGAGGTCCAGACGGGGATAGAGGTGACGGGCTGCGTAGAGAAGTCCCACCCCGGCGGCGATGGCGATGGTTCCGAACGCGATCAGCTCGGTGTTCACCCGCGTACGTACCAGCCTCCCCGTGAAAAGCGTACTCACGCGTGTGCACCCAGAGAACGCCGTTCGAGGCCCGTCCGAAATCGCCGGCGGATGGGAAAGCTCCATGTTGCCGGGCCGACACCCTCTAGGTATGACCGACCGCTCGAACGAACTAACCGAGAGCAGGGACGGCCACTCCCGATCGACGGACGACATCCTCGAGGAGACGGAACGAATGCTCTCGGGGGCCGACGTCGGCGACGCGGGACCCGACGACCGATCGGGTGAGTCGGTCGATCGATCGACCGCGGATCGGCCGCCGGTCGAGGACGAATCCGCAGCCTCGCGCGGATCGCGATTTCGACTCCCGTCGCTGCGGCCGACCCGGTCGCTCGGCGAATACTTCTCGCCGAAAGGGTTTCTCGCGCTGGTTCTGCTCGCGGGCGTCGGGCTGTTCGCCGGTCAGACGGTCCTTCCGATCGGCGGAGTCGGCCGGTTCGTCGGGCTGTTCGCCGTCGCGTTTGCGGTCGGTCTCGTCACGTCGAAACGTCGCTATCTCGAGTTCTCCGCCGCGGGCGTCTCGACGGGAGTGGCGACGACGCTGTTGTTCGAATTTCCGCTCGCGGTGGCCGGATCCGCTCGGGCGCTGGTCGCGATGGGCGCAGTAGCCGGTCTGGTCGCCGCGCTCGCGGGCTACTACTTCGGACGGGACCTGCGCGATGGACTGGTTCGGGACGTGACGTAGACCGCTTCGCTCGACCCAGCAACCGGGGACGAAGGCCGTCGCTACCGACTCACGCGGGCGCCGTCAGCTCCCAACCGCGCTCGGTTCGGCGAACGATTCCCTCGTCCGCCATGCGCTCTAGCAACTCAGCGACGACCTCGCGCGGGGCCTCGACGTCGTTGCTGAGTTCGCCGATCGATTTGGGATCGGAGCGAACGCTCGCCAGCACGTCGGCGTAGATTCGACTCTCGGGGCCCGCACCGACGGTGTCAGAGATCCGATCGAGTACGTCACAGAGCCGACCCTGCACCCACCGCTGAGCCAGCGAGAGTTCGTTTTCGAGCCGTTCGAGGTCCTCGAGCGCTCGCAGGAGGTCGTCCAGGTCGTCGTCTTCGTCCCAGGAGACGTCGAGCGAGAGGTGTCGACAGGTCGTGATGTCGAAACTGCTGTTTGCGGGGTAGGCGCTCTTGCTCGCGAAACCGTACGGCGAGACGTTGACCTCGAGTCGAACGTTCCGGGCGATGTGGAAGTACTTCCGTCGCTGATCGTCGACGCGGCTCTCGATCAGTCCGGCGTCCTCGAGCTTTCGAAGGTGTTCGATGACCGCTTTGGGACTCACGCCGAGGTACTCCGATATCTCGGTCACGTAACAGGGTTTGCGGGCGAGCAATCGAAGAATTCGCCTGCGATTTTCGTTCCCGAGCAAATCCAACAACGCAGCGGAGTCCATCGAGCGAGCGTAGGACTTCGGCGCTGAAAAGCGTGTCTCTCGAGCGGGCGCGACGCCCGCTCATCAATGCGTGAAGCGATGTCAGCGACCGGGTTCGCCGTCCGACTGTCCGGGCCCGTCGTCGGCTTCGCCCGTGGCCGCCGAGCCGCCGTCGTTCGGCTGATCCGTGTCGTCGTTCGAACCCGATCCGTTGCCGGCACTCCTGTTCTGTTCCGCCGGCGCTCGATCGCTCCGGTCGGAGGGTGCAAGATCGTTGCTCTGATTCGGCACCTGCTGTCCGTCGTCCTGACCGGGCGCCGACTGGTCGTTCTCGAGTCCCGGCGTCTGATTCTGACCGGGCGTCGACTCATTCTGTCCGCCGGCGGCGTTCACCCCGGTGCGCTCGAATCCGGCGATTTGCTGTGCCATCGTCGCGACTTCCGGTCCGGTAAGCTCCGACGCGTTGTTCTGGAGCTCGTCGAGGCGGTCCTGATCGACGCCGGCGTCGGCGGCCCGCGGAACGGTCCGCTCGAGCGCTCGATCGAGCGAGGCGATTTCGACGGCGAGCTTCGCCATCCTGGCGTTGTACTCCGGCGGCGTGAGCTCGTCGCGTTTCTCGCGGAGTTCGTTCCGTTCGGTTTCGAGCGCCTCGAGTTTCGCCTCGAGGTCTCCGGTTCGGTCGCCGACGATCTCCGCCCGGTCGTCGTCGTCGGCGTTCTCGTATCGAACCTCAAACAGTCCGGACTCGACGGTGTTCTCGGCGTCGGCGGCGCTCGATTGCATGAACGACGAAACGGTGACGTTCGTCTCCGATTCCTCGTCAGCTTCGGGAGTCGATTCGTTCGAAACCTGTCCGTTCGCCGCGGCGCTTACGGCGATCGGCGCGACCGTCAGTCCGAACGCGACCAGAACGAGGACGACGATCGTCCGAGTGGCACTCATCGTCCGTACGGTCGGGTGACCGCCCTAAAAAGGCGAACGCCCGTTCGCACCCGTTCTGTATCGTTCACGCGCGAGCGACGACCGCCGAACAGTTTCAAAAGCGTTCAAGCGACTCGCTCGAGGTTCTATTCTCGATCAGATCTCGAATATTTTCCCGTCCGATTCACTCGTCGTTCGTCCGAACTCGCGTCGAATCGAGCGCCGTTCGTCGAACCGGAGTCAGATATCTGCCCATTCTCAGTCCACGGCCCGATATCGCTGACCACACGTGGGTAAAACACGTGCCGGAGTAGCGGAACGACTACGCTGATAGCGCTTCCGTTTAAATCTGTTCGCAAATAGTTATACCGTTTCGGAACGTGCGCCTAGTTAGCATGTTCGAGGTGTTCTCCGGAAGCTACTATCTCGGACGTCTCTACGTGACACCGACCGATAGCGACCGCGCGCTGATGCATCGACGGCAACACGAACGAATCAACGAGGAGGTCTACACCACCGGCGACGGCGTCGAACCGCTCGACGCTCCGCTGGTGATGAAACTCGAGAATCGGCACTTCGCGGTTCACGGCGACGAGGGCGTTCCCTCGGATACGTTGGCGGTTCCGGAGTCGGTGCTCGAGGAGACTCGGGTCCGGAATCCGCCGTCGGTTCGCGAGGTGTTGCTCGCCCGCCGCGAGCGCGCCCGGCAACTCCTCGAGCTAACCGGCTGGCAGCCGCCGGGGCTCGAGTCGGTGGTCGACGATTTCGACGGCGGTCCGAGCGACGGCTATCCCGGCGCCGGAACCTAGAAGTACTCTCGCTTCGCGTTTTCGTCCGGATGTTCGACGTCGACGAGTTGCTCGGCCGCGCATCGCTCAAAGAGCGCATCGACGAACTGGAATCCGAAACCGAGCGCCTGCGACGGCGGTACGAGGCCGAATCCGATCGTCGGGCCGAGGCTGCCACGGCCAGACAGGAGGCCGAAGAGCGGGTCAACAGGCTCGAAGACCGAATCGCACAGCTCGAGGGTGAACTCGAGCGGGTCGATGGAGAAGAGACGTCGCTCGAGTACCGTCGGCGCGACCGACTGCCCGCTCCCGAGGCCGCGGCGGTGGTCGACCGGCTGTCGTCGTTCAGAACCGCACCGGAGGGTGCGCTGACGGCGGTGATCGGTGGGAGCGACGGCGACGTTCGCGAGGTCGACGCCGAACTGGAGGCGGTGCTGGGCGAGCGAACCGCCCTGCTCGAGGACGCGACGCCGTGTGTCTGTTGCGTCGACGACGCCGGGCTCGTGTCGGTCGCGTTGACCCCGCCCGTCCTCCCCGACCGGGAGTCGGCCTGGGCCGACCGATTTTCCCTCGAGCGCGAGTGGTTCGTTCCGTCCGGCGGATTCGCGCTGGCGCTGGTCCGGGCCGACCTGTTCGCACTCGGCGTCTACGACGGCGACGAGCGACGCGAGTACCGCGGGTTCGAAAGCGACGTCAAGGGGAGCCACTCGAAGGGAGGCTACTCGCAGGCCCGGTTCGAACGAATCCGTGACGACCAGATCGACGACCACCTCGAGCGGTGTCGAGACGCTATCGCCGAGCACGATTTCGGCGATCCCGGCGTCGACGAGCCCCTGTACGTCGTCGGCCAGCGCGGCGTCCTCGAGTCGCTCGTCGAAGAAGCGTCCCTCGAACCCGCAGCTACGGCCGCCGTCGACGCGACCGGCGATCCGAAGTCGGCGCTCGAGGACGCGTTCGAGTCGTTCTGGACGACCGAACTCCGCGTGCTGTGAGACGGGTTGCCGTACCGCTGGGCAGTCGCGGTCCCGGCAGGCAGTCGCCGTTCCGCCGAACAGTCGCGGGCCCGCCGAAACTGGCGGACGATCGCGGTTCCGACGGAACTGACGGACGACAGTCCGTCTGACTCGCTGGGGGTCGATGCGGATTTCACGCGTCACGGCCGCGGTTCCCGCGCTGTGGGGACGCTCTCTCAATTCGTATTCCCACCGCGAACGTCGCCGCTGGGCGTATCACGATTTAAGTCCTCACCGCGAATATCGCCGCTATGCGTATCGCGATTCTGGCGCACGAGCAGTTTCCCGATGGGGCGAAGACGGCCCTCGGAGTGCTCCGGTACGCCGACGACGAGGTCGTCGCGGTGCTCGACCGGGATCGCTCCGGTCACCGGGTGACCGACTTCGTATCGGACGTCCAGGACGCCCCGATCGTGGCGGGAATGGGCGACCTCGAGGACGACGTCGACGCCCTGTTGATCGGCATCGCCCCGATCGGCGGCGGCTTCGAGGAAAGCTGGCGCGAGGACGTTCGGACGGCCCTCGAGCGGGGCTGCGACGTCGTCTCCGGATTGCACTACTTCCTGAGCGAGGACGAGGAGTTCGTCGAACTGGCCGCCGAGAACGGCTGTGAACTTCGAGACGTCCGCAGACCGCCGGACGACCTGTCGGTGAGCGAGGGCGTTGCGGCCGACGTCGACGCCGAGGTGATCCTGACGGTCGGAACCGACTGCTCGGTCGGCAAGATGACCGCCACGATGAAACTCGCTCGCGACGCCCGCGCGGCCGGCTACGACGCCGAGGTGATCCCGACCGGCCAGACCGGCATCATGATCGAGGGCTGGGGGATCCCGGTCGATCGCGTCGTCTCCGATTTCACCGCTGGCGCCGTCGAGGAGATGATCCTCGAATGCGGCGACGATCACGACTACCTGTTCGTCGAAGGCCAGGGGAGCATCGTTCACCCCGCCTACTCGGGGGTTACCTGCGGCATCCTCCACGGGGCGATGCCCGATCGGCTGGTGCTCTGTCACGACGCCGGCCGGCAGGCGATCGGCGGCTACGAGTCGTTCTCGCTGCCGTCGATCCCGACCTACGTCGACCTCTACGAGCGACTCGCCGAACCCGTCCGCGACGCGCCCGTCGTCGCGGGCGCGCTCAACACCGCCGGACTGGCGGAGCCGGCCGCCCGTGAGGCCGTCGACGAGTTCGCCGCGTCGCTGGACGCGCCGGCCACCGACGTGATCCGCTTCGGGACCGACGAGGTTCTCGAGACGCTCCTGTCGTCGAACCCGAACCGATGAGTCTCGAAACGTCGTTTCAGCGCCGTTCGCTCCCGCTCGAGCATCCGTTTACGATCGCCCGCGGAACGGTGACCGAGACCGACGTCGTGACCGTCCGCGTCGAGGACGATGACGGCCGCGTCGGAATCGGTGCCGCTGGGCCGGCGTCGCACTACGGTGAGACCGCCGACACGGTCGAGGCCGTCCTGCCGGATCTGCTCGAGGTCGTCGAGGACGTCGGTGATCCGGCGCGCCTGTCGCGGATCGAACGCCAAATGCGCGAGACCGTCCGGTACAACCCGGCTGCGCGGGCCGCCGTCAGCATCGCCGTCCACGATCTCGAGACGAAACGACTCGGCGTTCCGCTCTATCGCTACTGGGGGCTCGATCCCGCCGAGTCGCTCGAGACGTCGTACACGATCGGCATCGACGACGCGGAGACGATGTGCGAGAAGGCCGAGACCGCAATTGACAGGGGATACGGAACGCTGAAGGTCAAACTCGGAACCGACCGGGACGAGGAGATCGTTCGGACGATCCGGTCGGTCGCCCCCGACGCCAGCCTGTACGTCGACGCCAACGAGGCGTGGACGCCGCGCGAGGCGGTCGAGACGATCGATCGACTCGCGGCGTTCGACCTCGCGTTCGTCGAACAGCCCGTCCCGGCCGACGATCCCGAGGGACTGCGGTTCGTCTACGAGCGTTCTCCGGTTCCGATCGCCGCCGACGAGTCCTGTCTCACGCTCTCGGACGTACCCGCGGTCGCGGACCGCTGTGACGTCGCGAACCTGAAACTGATGAAATGCGGCGGGCTCCGGGAGGTCCGGCGGATGATTCACGCCGCCCGCGCGCACGGCCTCGAGGTCATGCTCGGCTGTATGACCGAGTCGAACGCCTCGATCGCCGCCGCCTGTCACCTCGCGCCGCTGCTCGATTACGCCGACCTGGACGGCTCGCTGTTGCTGGCCGACGATCCGTACGACGGGGTTCCGATGCCGGACGGACGGATCGATCTCGAGTCGCTCGATCGTCCGGGAACGGGCGCGACGGCCGACTGACCGTCGCCCTACTCCCGTCCCCCTCGCGTCGACTCCTCGAGTCGCGTGACGTCGACGCGGCCGCCGGTGCGCTCGAGTTCGAACCCCAGCGACCGCAGACAGTCGACCGACCGTCCCGTACCGTGTACCAGCACCTCGACGAGATCGGCCGGCTCGTCGACGTCGGTGCCCAGCCGGAAGGAGTCGACCGTCTCGAGGGAGGCACCGACGTCGTCGGCGATCCGGCGGTGGTCGAGGTAAGACGCGCCGTGGAAGTCGACGCGGAACGAGTCGTCTCGAACGACGAGCGCGTTCGTGCCGCCGCCGCGACCCGGCGCGAGGACGACGTCGCCGTCCGCGGAAAACAACGCCTCGAGCGCACCGGGCGTCGCCAGCGCGAGGTCGGCCATCACGACGGCGACGGGGCCGCCCTCGCGCTCGAGGACGGCGTCGATCGCCTCGGTTAGCGGCCGGTCGTCGACTCTGATCGTTGTATTCGGCGACGCCGCCTCGAGTTCGCCCTCGAACGAGATCGGCGACGTCGAGAGGACGGTCGGTTCGCGTCCCGTCGCGACGACCGCCGCCAGCACGTCCGCGAGCATCGCTCGCGCGAACCGCGCTCGCTCGTGGGCTGCGAGCACGGGGCCGAGGCGGGTTTTCGGCGATACGGCGTCGAACGGGACGACGGTCTGCATCCGACGGGGGTTGCCCGCACGCGTCCAAAAGGCCGTCGGAGTTGAAGCCCCGGAGCTCGACTCGTACGGATCGGCGTTCGAACGAAACGCATTCGATGCCGCGCTGTCGATCCAGGCGCTACTGACATTCGATCGTCGAACGAAAATCGTCGCCCCCGTACGAACTCTTTCCAGCGCGAACCGCGATCAGAACAGCGGTTCGAGTTCGTCCTCGTCGTCCTCGACGAGGCTCTCGAGGTTGTCCTGGCTCTCGGCCTGGATGTCATCGATGTTGTCCTGTGCCTCGATCGCGACCTGCTGAAGGCGCTTGATCCGCGGCACGTTCGTCACGCCTGAGAGCAAGACGGCGGCGGCGACCTCCGGTTCGTCGCGCGGGTAGTCGCCGCCCCGGACCTCCATGCTGCCGGTTTCCTCTTCGAGCCACTTGCGGCCGCGCTCGATGCCTTTCCGGTTCAGGTACTCCGAGGGACCTGCGAGGACGAGCAGCGCCCGTTCGGTCCCTTCGATCTCACAGGGGAGGGTCAACCGACCGAGCGCAGCTTTGCGAACGAGACTCGTGATGCGGTTGGTCGTGTTCGCCGCGTCGAGGTCGTCGCCGCTTCGGTCGTCGGTCGTAAACCGAGAGAGGAGTCCGCCGCCCGTGTTCAGCTCCACCCCTTCGCTGGCGAAGCCGACGGTCGAGACGCCGCCGCCGGAGAGAGTGTTGATGATCTCGGAGGAGTCGACGACGCTCTCTGCGACGTCCTGGCTACCGGTCACCTCGCCGGCACCGAAGAGGATGCCGAAGCGACGGACGATCTCCTCGTTGATCTGGTCGTAGCCGCCCTCGACGGATTCACCGGTCTGTCGCCAGGAGTCGTTGTCGAAGACGAGCAGATTGTCGACTTCGCGGACGAACGTCTGGAACGACCGCGCCGCGTTGAGGGTGTAGATGCCGCCCTCGTCCGTTCCGGGTAGGACGCCGAGTCCGTACACGGGGATCGTGTAGATTCGCTTGAGATGTTTCGCGAGAACGGGTGCACCGCCGGATCCGGTGCCGCCACCCATACCGGCGACGATCAGGAACGCGTCGACCTCGTGGGTCGGGATCGAGTCGATCGCGTTCTGTACCTCGTCGATGTCCTCCTCGGCGACTTCCGCGCCGAGTTCGTTGTCCGCGCCAACGCCGTGGCCCTTCACTCGAGCCTGACCGATGAGCACGCGATTTTCCTGCGGGATGCGCTCGAGACCCATGAGGTCAGCTTTCGCGGAGTTAACCGCGATCGCAGCGCGGACGATCCCGCTGTTCGTGCGATCGTCGTAATCGAGAAATCGATCGACGATCTTGCCACCGGCCTGTCCGAATCCGATCATCGCCAGCTTCATTGTTTGTCAGGGGGCTCCGTTGGGTTGGAACAGAGCGATTAAGACTATAAGTCTTTTGATGATGTGAATTTCTAACACAATTCTATATTACCGAAAACCGACTGACGGCGGCGCTCTCCAATCGCTCGTTACGACGCGCGGTAGGTCGACATCTGTCAGCACCACTAATATTTATGTCGGCCGAGTGTCGTCGAGTTGATGGAAGCGGATCCGGCGACTGTCGACGGCTTTTGTCCGAGACGTTCGATCGGTCATCGGAACCGCTGTACACGAGTTCGATCGGCCGGACGAACTGTCCTCCGCCGGTTTCGGCTGGACCGCCCGGCGGTCGCGGTCCCGCCGATCCGTCGGTACTGCGGACCGTCTCAGACGAATTACTCTACCGATGTACCGGTGCACCCGCCGCCGGTGTCGCGGGTGGGCCGGAACTGACGGACAGTAAAGCGTCTCACGCGCCGTCCGACGTGAGGTACGAACCGAGCCGTCGCAGTTCGTCCTCGTCGACGCCGAACGCCGCGACGTCGTTCTCCCGGACGGTGTTGTCGATCTCGAGCGATCGCGCCTGGTCCGGGCCGAAGGGAACGAACGGGAGCGGTCCCGCCGCGGCGAGCCCGAGTTTCGCGAGCGCCATCGGCACCGGAAGCACGGTCACGGGCCTGCCGTCGGCTTCGTGGGCGAGTTCGGTCACGTCCGCGAGCGTGAGCACCTCCGGACCGGCCACTTCGTACACCTCGCCGACGTGGACGTCGTCCTCGAGGGCGTCGGCCAGCATCGAGACGAGGTCGTGCACCCAGATCGGCTGAAATCGCGTCCGTCCGCCCGCCGGCAGCCCGGTCACGTACGGCGTCGTCACCGTCTTGGTGAAGCCGACGAACTCGTCACCCTCGCCGAAGACGACCGACGGCCGGAAGATCGTCCACGCGAGCGACGACTCTCTGACCACCGTCTCGGCCCGCCCCTTCGCGCGCAGAAACGCCGTCTTCGCGTTCGAATCGGCGTCGAGCGCGCTCATCTGGACGAAGCGATCGACGCCGTGCTCTTCGGCGGCACGAACGAGGTTCTCGGTTCCCCGAAGGTGGACGGTCTCGTGGTCTGCCCCGCCGCGGGGCTGATACAGCGGCGACAGCGAGACCAGGTTGACGACGGTGTCGTGGTCCGCCACGGGATCGACGATCGAATCGAAGGCGGCGACGTCGCCTACCGCCAGTCCGACGCCGTCGGGCAGGTCGTCACCGTCCGGATTCCGGGACAGCGCCGTTACCTCGTGGCCGCGTTCGATCAGCTCAGCACACAGGTTCGTGCCGATGAAGCCGGTACCGCCGGCGACGAGGATCTTCATACCCGAAAGATGACTCCGGAGCGATAAATAAATACGCGGTTACCGACGTCTCGCGCCGCGGGATCTGAACGCCCTGGGATCCTCCCTCGAGCGGCGAACGTCGAACGATACATGTATTCGCGTCTTCGAGGTGAGAGCATGCTGATCACGCTCGAGGGGCTGGACGGAAGCGGGAAGACGACGGTGTGGGAGGCGCTTCGCGACGTCTACCCCGAGGCGACGTTCACGCGGGAACCGACGAACTCGTGGTACGGCGACGCCGTCTATCGTTCGATTGACGACGACGAGGCGGACCCGCTCGCGGAGCTCTTTCTGTACACCGCCGATCACGCGGATCACCTCTCCCGAGTCGTCGCGCCGGCGCTCGAGCGTGGCGACCTCGTCGTCTCTGACCGCTACTCGGATTCGCGCTTTGCGTACCAAGGTGCCACGCTCGCCGCCGAGACGGGAGCGAAGGAGGCGGGCACTCGCCGGCCCGCCGACCCGCTCGAGTACGTCGTCGAGATCCACGAGCCGTTCTCGATCTCGCCGGATCTGACGATCTACCTCGATCTCGACCCCGAAACGGCCGCGACTCGCGCCGGTACGACGAACAAGTTCGAACGCGCCGAGTACCTCGCGTCGGTCCGGGAAAATTACGAGCGGTTGATCGAACGCGAGCCGAACCGATTCGTTCGCGTCGACGCGACGCGGGAACCCGACGCGGTCCTCGAGCGCGTGACGGACGTGCTGGCCGACGCGACCTCCGAGGCCCACGACTAGAACGCCGGCAACCGGCCGGAATCGACCGCGGTTAGTACCGACAGCTACCCGCCGCGACCGGATACGGACGGGGACTCGCGACGAACGGCCGGCTACCCGCGACGGCCGGGGCAACCGACTTGCGTCTCCGTACTGATGGTTCGCTATGCACCGCGCCATCGGCGAACGTCCGCTGGCGGAGACTCGCGTCTCGAGCGACCTCGCTCTCGAACTCTACGAGGACATGGTGCGATCGCGGCTGTTCGACGAGCGCGCGGTCTCGCTCCAGCGCCGGGGGTGGATGAGCGGCTACCCCCCGTTTCGCGGCCAGGAGGCGTCACAGGTCGGCGCGGCCCACGCGCTCGCCGGATCGGACTGGCTCGTCCCGACCTACCGGTCGAACGCGATGCAACTCGTCCGTGGGGTTCCCATGGCGGATATCCTGCTGTTTCGTCGGGGCCGTCCCGAGTTCGCCTCGGGACGCGAGTCGAACGTCTTCCCGCAGGCGATCTCGATCGCATCGCAGCTTCCACACGCGGTCGGACTGGGGATGGCCGCCGCTCGCGGGGACGGATCGGACGCCGTCTGCTGTTACTTCGGCGACGGGGCGACCTCGGAGGGCGACTTCCACGAGGCGCTCACCTTCGCGGGCGTCTTCGACGCGCCGGTCGTCTTCTTCTGCGAGAACAACCGCTGGGCGATTTCGACGCCGCGACCGCGACAGACCGCCAGCGAGACGATCGCACAGAAGGCGACGGCCTACGGCTTCGAGGGCGTTCGCGTCGACGGCAACGATCCGATCGCCACCTACGAGGTCGTCTCGGACGCCCTCGAGTCGGCCCGCGCCGGCGATCCGATCCTCGTCGAGAGCCTGACCTACCGGCAGGGACCGCACACGACCAGCGACGACCCGTCCCGCTACCGGACCGACGAGGATCTCCCGGCGTGGCGAACGGCGGACCCGCTCGAGCGCTTCGAGCGCATGCTCCGCGAGCACGACGTTCTCGCGGACGACCTCGCCGAGTCGATCCGCGCCGACGCCGAAGCCGAGATCGAAACCGCGATCGAGACGGCCGACTCGTCACCTGAGCCGGGTCCGACGGCCGTCTTCGATTCGGTTTTCGCCGACCGTCCGCCGCGGATTTCGGCCCAGCGGGAGTGGCTCCAGGAGTTCCTCGAGCGACGCGAGCCGGACGACCTCGAGACGGGTCGTTGATCGCCGGTGGCTCGTGCGACCTCGCACGAACCGCTGTACGTCGTAGCCGGCGCAACCCCGGCATCCCGCAGTTGCGCCGGTAACTCGTGGTTGCGCCGTTAATCCGCAGTTGCGCCGTTAACCCGTTGCAGCGATCCGTCTCAATCCATCGCGATGTACGTCTGCGTTCCTTCGATCCCGTCGATTCCCTGAATCCGAGTCGCGGCGATGTCTTTCACTTCGGCGGGCGTCTCGACCTGTGCTTTCGCGATGATGTCGACGTCACCCGCGACGATGTGTGCCGATTCGACGCCGTCGATCGCCCGAATTTCGTCTCGCAGTCGATCCGCCTCGCCCGTGTTCGCTTTGATCATGACGTATGCTGTGACCATCAGTTGACACCTCCGGTTCTGCCGGCAGTCGCGGTCTCCTGGTTCGCACTCTCTCCGACGAGCAACTGTCTGACCTCGCTCAACACCTCGAAGTCCGCCAGAACCACGAGTCTGTCGCCGACCTCGAGGGATTCGTCCTCGGAGGGGATGGCGAGCTCCCGATCGCGCTTTCCGAACGCGAGCACGGTCGCATCGGCGGGGAGTTCCAGTTCGCTGATCGTGTAGCCGTTGACCGGAGCCTCGTCGGTGACGGTGAGTTCGACGATCTGCAGGCTGGGTGCGACGTCGGCGACCGCGCGGATCGTCCCGCCCAGCAGGGCGTTTTTCGCGCCGATCGCGCCCAGCCGTTCGGGGTAAATGATCTCGTCGACCTCGTTTGCGTACTTGCGATAGATCTCCTCGCGGTAGGCCTCGTCGATGCGCATGACGGTTCGACAGCCGTGGTGTTTGGCGATCATACAGGCGGTGAAGTTGACGTTCAGATCGCCCGTCAGTGCACCCAGGACGTCGGTGTTCGCAATCCCGGCCTCCTCGAGGACGGTCTCCCGGGAGCCGTCGCCCTCCACGACGGAAAACTCCTGCGTGCGGGCGCGTCGGATCTTGCCCTCCTCGCGCTCGATCAGCGTCACCTCGTGGCCCTCATCGCGCAAGACGCGTGCCGTCCGCAGTCCGACCCGTCCCGCGCCGATAATTACGAACCGCATGGGGAGCGATACGCTCGCCGCTGTCAATAAGGTTGTCCCTCTTTACCACACCCCATGCTGACGGTAGGCAAAGGCTTTAGTCGTGATAGGGAGTACCACACCAGCAACTGATGGTTCACGCGTTCATTATGGTGAAAACCGCCGCCGGGAAGTCCGAAGATCTGCTCTCGGAGATCAGAGCGCTCGAGCGAGTTGCCAGCGCGCACATCGTCGCGGGCAACTACGACATCATCGCGGAGGTCCACGCCGACGAGATGTACGACATTCTCGAGGCGGTCTCCTCGAACGTGCAGGGACTCGACGGCGTAACGGACACGAAGACGTACATCGCGATGGACTGATCCGTCGCGGCGGTATCCGATCACAGCGTCTCTCGAGACGGTGAGCCGAACCGGTGCGTCTCTCCTGCGTTCCCGTCGCGCTGGACTCGAGCTCTCGAGGTGCGCTCGCGACCACCACGGCCGAACGAGCGTCGACTACATCGGCATTCCGCCGCGACCCCCGTCCTCGCTCGCGGACTGGCCGCGGCTCTGGGCGTTCTCGAGCAGCGTCGCCGCCGCGCCGCGGTACTCGTAGCCCGGAACGATCCCCTGGGCGAAGGTTCCCTCGACGTACTCGACGAGCGCTTTCGCGTCCTCGACGCCCTCGCGGGCGTTCCAGGCGACGTATCCGAGCGTCACCGTGACGTCGGTCGCGTCCCGTTCGACGATCGGTTCGTCGTGCGTGTCGGTGTGTGCAACGGTGAAGACGTCCGCGAGTCGCCGCTCGAGCGTCTCGAACCAGCCGTCTTCGACGACCGACGCGACCGCCTCGTCCGCGACCGCGGCGTCGAGCGTCGGAAGGACCACGGTGGCCGTGAACCGGCCGTCCCGCTCGCCTTCGGCCTCGCTCGCCGTGACGGTCGCGTCGAAGACGGTCGTCGTGAGTTCGTATCCGTCGGCGGTCGGTTCGAACGCCTCGTGGGCCTCGAGTTCGCGTTCGACGGAAGCCGGAATCTCGCTCATCGGGCGACGGTACGGGCGGTGCGAAAAAGGATGTTGCGTCCCGTCGACCGCCGCCAATCGAGCAGCGAGCATCGCTCGAGTGTGAGGAACGTAACCGTTTCGCGGCGGTAGCCGGTCGTTTCCGGCGCAAACGTCGCGTATAACTACAACGGATATCGACGTTTCTCGCTGGCATGTCCCTCGACAGACACGCCGCCGAACGTCGGCGCTTCGCTCGTCTCCTTGGAATCGACGGTGAACTCGGCTCCGGACTGCCGATCGGCTCGGGCTCGAGTCGACTTTCCGGGCCGAGTCGCGACGATTCCTGCGATCGACCGCGAAATCGAGAGCGGGCCCGGGAGTGTGAGCCTGACTCCGACGAGCGTCGTTAACGGACCTCGCGTTCTCCGAGAAACGAGTTGAGCGCCGTCGCGACTTCCTCGAAGTCTTTGACCGTCAGTCCGTCCGTCGTGACGAAGACGCCCTCGCGGTCGGTCGTCACGCGGATCAGAAAGCCGTTGTCGAAGACGCGTATCGTGTAGTTGTAATCGCCCAATTCGGTCCCCTCGTAGGCGGTCTGAGCGGTCTTGAATCCGCGCCACTCGTGGCCGATGAACGTCGAGAGGTCGGCGTCGCGCTCCAGGTCGTCACGGAGGTAAACTTGCTCGTAGTCGTCGCGCGTGAAGTAGGTGATCGACCGGAGGCTGTCTCCGATCGCCGTTCGACAGGTCGTTTCGATCCGTTCTGCTTGCTCCGACGTGAGGAGGCCTGTGGCCATACTTCTTCGATGGTCGTGCGACCCCTTAACCACGGGGTCGATTTTCGGGGCGTCGCGTTCCGCCTCGATTCCGGTCCGATCGACGCTCGACTCGATCGAGTCGGGGGCCGCTCCCGATCCGAGAACGCGGCCGATCGTTCAGTCTGCCATCACTCACGGCAGCAGAATCTTTATAGCCGGTAACCCCTCAGTACCCTCAACGAGTCCCCGATCGAGCCGCTCCTCATGAAGATTCTCACCTGTAACGCCGGCTACCTGCTCGGATACCGGAACGTCCTCGGCGGATACGTTCCACCGCCGATCGGCTCGATCCTCGGCGACGGTGAGGTCGAACGCCGGTCGCTCGAGCGGCTCGTGTCGGTAATCGAGCGCGAACGCCCCGACGTCGTCTCGCTCCTCGAGGTCGATCGCGGCTCTCACCGGACGGTCACCGGCGGACAGTTCCGGACGCTCCTCGAGTCGCTTCGAGACCGTGGACTCTCCTATCGCGGCGACGTGGCGAACAAGTACGGCGACGGCGGAATCGTCGAGTCGGTCCCGTTTTTCGGCCACCTCGGAAACGCCGTGCTCTCGCGAACGGATCGTCCGACGACCACGCACTATCTGTCGGCCGGACGAAAACGACTGGTCATCGAGGCGGACGCCGCCGTCGACACGGTGTTGTTCACGGTCCACCTCTCGCTCGGTGCCCGAAGCAGGAGGCGTCAGCTCCGCCAGCTGGCCGACCTCGTCGACAGACGAGCCGACGGACGCGACGTCGTCGTGACCGGGGACTTCAACACCTACGGCGGAACCGACGAGCTGACCGCGTTCGCCGACCGGACGGGACTCGAGACGCGGATCCCGGGCGACACCGTGCCGCCGCGGCCGCTCGACGACCTGTTCGTCGACTCCCGCGCGCTCGATCTGTTTCTCTGTTCGCCGTCCATCGAGATCGGACGATGCGACGTGCTCGACGTCCAGCTTTCGGATCACCGGCCGATCGTCCTCGAAACGGGACGCTGACCGTCCCTCGCGGGAGGACGCGCGGTGTCGGCCGAACGAAACACGCGTCATTCAATATCTTCCCCGGCAGAGGTGGAATAATGAACGAGATCGCCGGCGAATCGACGGTCGAACTGGTAGGGACGACCGACTCCGAGCGGCCGTTCCAGGAGGCTCTCTCCGAGTTGTTCGCGGGCGACGGAACGATCTACGTCGTCAGCGGCTACTTCACCTACCAGGGGTACCTCTCGATTCGGAACGACGTCGTCTCGTTTCTCGAGCGATCGCGCGAGAACAAGCTGGTGGTGATCGTCGGCCCCGCCTCCGACCAGTTTTCGGCGCGAATCGCCCACGATCTCTGGGGACTCGACGACTGCGATCGGGTGCGCCTCTACAAGCAACCGCGGGGACTCCACGCGAAACTGTACCTTCGAGACGGACCGGAGCCGACGTGCATCATCGGCTCCGCGAACATCACGCAGGTCGCCTTCGAGTACAACGTCGAACTCGGCCTCGAGATGACGCGTGCACACAGCGATCATCCGGATCTGAAGCCGTTCCTCGAGTGGGCCCACGACCTCGTCGCGTCGTCGGAGCCGCTTCGTCGACGGGACCTCTTCGGCCCCGTCCTGGTCGGAAGTTCGTTCGTCAACTGGTCGAACAAGGCGCGGCTGTTGCCGATGCGAAACGTCGCGCTCAGGGTGGGCCCCGTCCTCTTGTTGCTGTTTTTCCTCGCGGGACTGTTTCGACTCGTGTGAACGACGAGGCGTTCACCTCGAATGTTCCGTAATCCGACGGTCGACCGGGAGCCGTCGAGAACCGAACCCGGCAGCCGTTCGCTTCAGGCGTTCGAAATCGCCCGATCGAGGTCGGCGATGACGTCGTCGACGTCCTCGATGCCGATCGACAGCCGGACGAGGTCGTCGCTCACGCCGCTCGCGAGTTTTTCTTCCTCGGTGAGCTGCTGGTGGGTGGTGCTCGCGGGGTGGATGATCAGCGACTTCGCGTCGCCGACGTTGGCGAGTAAGCTGGTGAGTTCGACCTCGTTGCACACCGTCTCGGCCGCGTCGTAGCCGTCCTCGAGGCCGAACGTGATCATACCGCCGTAGCCGCCGTCGAGGTACTCGCCGGCCTCGTCGTGGGTCTCGTGACTCTCGAGACCGGGATAGTTGATCCACGAGACGTCCGGGTGATCCTCGAGGAACTCGGCGACGGCCATCGCGTTCTCGCAGTGTTTCTCCATGCGAAGCGGCAACGACTCGAGCTTCTGGAGGGTGACCCAGGCGTCGAACGGCGACTGCTGGTTACCGAGGTCGCGCAGTCCGCGCGTTCGGGCGGCGATGGCGAACGCCTGTTCGCCGAAGGTTTCGTGGAAGTTGACGCCGTGGTAGGCCGGGTTCGGCTCCGTGAGCTCCGGATAGTCGCCCTCGTCCCACGGGAAACTACCGCCGTCGACGAGCACGCCCCCGACGGTCGAGCCGGCGCCGTGGATCCACTTGGTCGTCGAGTTCCAGACCAGGTCCGCGCCGTGTTCGATCGGCCGACAGAGATACGGCGTCGCGAACGTGTTGTCGACGAACAGCGGCACGTCGTGGTCGTGAGCGATGTCCGCGATTCGCTCGATGTCCGGCGTCACGAGCGCGGGATTGCCGATCGTCTCGAGGTGGACGAACGCGGTGTCGTCGTCGATGGCTTCCTCGTAGGCGTCGTAGTCGAGCGTGTCGACGAACTTCGTCTCGATGCCGCGTTTCGAGACCGTGTGGGTCAGGTACGTGTAGGTACCTCCGTACAGCGACGACGAGGAGACGATGTTGTCGCCGACGTCGGCGAGGATGAACGTCGCCAGATCGAACGCCGCCATTCCGGACGAGGTGGCCAGCGCGCCGACGCCGCCCTCGAGCGTCGCGATGCGCTCTTCGAGCATCGCGTTCGTCGGGTTCATGATCCGCGAGTAGATGTTGCCGAACTCCTGCAGCCCGAACAGCGCCGCAGCGTGTTCGGTGTCGTCGAAGACGTAGGAGGTCGTCTGGTAGAGTGGCGGCGCTCGAGCGCCCGTCGTCGGATCGGGCTCCTGTCCGGCGTGGACGCTGTTCGTTGCAAACTGACGGTCGTCGCTGTCGTCGCTCATGGTCGTCCCCAACTCAGGGCTGGTAGTAAAACGTTGTTGCGATCGTGGACGAAACTCACCGCGCGTCCCGCTCGGGCCGTCGTTCGGATTCCGTGGCCGTGACGAACTCGAAGCGCGCGCCGCCCGAGTCGGCTGCCTCAACGGAGACCGACCAGCCGTGGGCGTCGACGACTGACGTGACGATCGAGAGACCGAGTCCCGTACCGTTACCGCCGGTGTACCCCTTCTGGACGACCCGATCCCGTTCTTCCGCTGGAATTCCGGGACCGTCGTCCTCGACTGCGAACCCGTCGTCCGTGCCGCAGACGGTCACCCTCACCGACGGTCCCGCGTGTTCGATCGCGTTTCGAAAGAGATTCTCGAACGCCTGCTGGAGACGACCGGGATCGCCTTCGACCGTTCCGAGCTCTCGGGTTTCGAGGACGGCGTTTGCCGTCTCGACGCCGTTCCAGGCGGCTCGAACCGTCCGCTCGAGATCGAGCCGCCGCTCGTCGAGGTGTTCGCCCTGGCGCGCAAGCGCCAGCAGATCGTCGATCATCGTCTCCATGCGTTCCGCTGCGACGACGATCTCTTCGACGTACGCCGGATCCTCCGTCTCCTCGACGAGATCGGCGTACCCCTGGAGCACGTTGAGCGGGTTGCGGAGGTCGTGGCTCACGACGGAGGTGAATCGCTCGAGGTGTTCGTTTTGCCGTGCGAGTTCCCGGCGGCGACGCTCCCGGTCCAGCGTGTACCCCACGAGTTCGCCGAGCGTCCGAACCTGCTGGCGAAGCGACCGGGGCCACGGCCGTTCGATTCGCTGTTCGATGGCCAGAACCCCCTCGAGTTCCCAGTCGACGACGATCGGAACCGCGAGCAACGACTCCAGGTTCCGCTCTCGAAGGTACGGATGTTCTTTCGGCTTCGCTTCGACGCGGCGATCCGACCGTCTCTCGGCAGCGCCGAGGCGGCCGACGAACCCTTCCGGAACGTCGATGTCGAGCTCGTCGTCGACGGCCGGCGGAACGGCGTGTGGGTCGAACGACTTGGACATGGTCTCGAATCCGGGGAATGACCCGATATCGATCGACTCGACGTCGGTCGGGTGCTCCGCCCGCCGATCCCAGCAGTGGGTCGGTTCGAGGGCTTCGCCCTCGAGTTCGAATACGAGACAGCGATCGGCGTCGAGCTGTCGGCCGACCAGCTGGAGTCCCCACTCGATCTCGATATCGGTCTCGTCCGGCGCGGCGCTCATCAACGACCGCGAAATCTCGAACACCACCTCCCTGATGTCCGAAATCGAGCGGTGATAGAACTCGTCGATACGAGCCGCGAGCCGACCGATTGCGTGTTCGTCCAGCGGACGATCGCCGTACGTCTCGATCGCCGACGCCTCGAGGGAGACCATCGATCGACAGACCGCCGGTTCGACCGTCGGTGCGAACCTGACGACCGGAACGGTCGGACGGACGTCGACAACGTTCTCGAGCATCGAGACGACGTCGGCCGCGTCGAAGCCGTCGCCGATCACGACGCAGTCGATCTCGTGATCGAGCGCGTCGCGGATCTCCGCCGCAGAGTCGACGGTCGTCGTCGTATACGACCTCCCGATCGCTTCCTCGATGCGCTCGCGGTCGTCGGTCGCGTCGGCGTAGAGGACGTGAAAGGAGCGATTCGTCGGTTCTCCTCGAGTCCGGGGTTCCGCGCGACCCGAACTACCGCTCATTTCGCCACCCCGTTTCTCGAGGTCGGCGTCCGCTCGACCGCCGAACGCGATCTCTTCGACCACAGCGTGGAGTGCTGTCGGCGACCGTCGTCGATCGCTGCGAGTCGCCGCTATCCGTCGTTCGATCGATGCTCGCTCGCCGGCGTCGCTTTCTCGCGTCCGCCCACCGAGAGGCGTCGTTCGCACTCGAACCGAATCGGTGCCGATGGTCGTAAGTCAGCGTACGGCTCCCAATCAAAGCGGATGTCAGTTCGAGTTGTAGGATGAATTATCATAAGTATACTGGCTATCGTCCCGGGAGTTCCGTCGATACTCGGCTGGCGGTGTCGTTACGCCGGCGTCGAAGTTCCGGGAAGTCAGAGTCCGATCGGTGCGAACGCGAACAGTCCCGCGAAGGGGTCCCGAAGCAGTACCAGCACGATTCCCGCGATGATCACGGCGATCGTCCAGACGATCATGATGTACATAATTTCCCGGACGAACTCCTCGTCCTCGGTCGCCATCAGGGATCCGTCACTACTCATGGGCGGACATTCCGTCTCCGACACTAAATACTGTTCGCCGTCGCGGATACCGCCGAAATCGGCGACGGACCGCGCGCTCACTCGAGCAACGGTTCGCCGGTCATCTCCGGCGGGCGATCGACGCCGATCAGCCCGAGGAGCGTGGGCGCGAGGTCGGCAAGCGTTCCGCCCTCGCGGACGGATCGACCGCCGTCTGTCCCGTCGGGGGCGAGGTAGACGAACGGAACGTCGTTGTACGTGTGGGCGGTGTGTGGATCGTCTTCGGTGCCCATCTCGTCGGCGTTGCCGTGGTCTGCGGTGACCAGGACGTGCGCGCCGGCGTCCGCGAGCGCCTCGAGCAGTCGGCCGAGTTGCGCGTCGACGGCTTCGACCGCTTCGATCGCGGCCTCGTAGTCGCCGGTGTGGCCGACCATGTCCGGATTGGCGTAGTTGAGTACGAGGGTGTCCGGATTCTCGTCCTCGAGAATTTCGATCGCCGTATCGGTCACCTCGGGCGCGCTCATCTCGGGGCGCTCGTCGTAGGTCGGTACGTCCGGACTCTCGACGATTTCGCGGATCTCGCCGTCGAACTCGACCTCGCGGCCGCCGTTCAAGAAGTAGGTGACGTGGGCGTACTTCTCGGATTCGGCGATCCGCAGTTGCGACTTCCCGTGGTCGGCGAGCACCTCGCCCAGCACGTTCTCGGGCTGGTTCGGCGGATACGCGACCGGCAGGTCGAACGTCTTGTCGTACTGGGTCATCATCACGACCTCGGCGTCCGGCGGATCCGTCTCGAACTCCGTCGCCCAGTCCGCCGAACGGATGTCCGCGAGCATCCTGGTCAGCTGGCGGGCGCGATCGGAGCGGAAGTTGAACCAGACGACCGCGTCGCCGTCTTCGAGCGCAGGACCGCCCTCGATCACCGTCGGTTCGACGAACTCGTCGGTGACGTCGCGCTCGTAGGATCGTTCGATCGCCCCGAGCGCCGACTCCGCCTCGAACGCGGCCTCTCGATCGACGATCGCGTCGTAGGCCCGCTTCGTCCGCTCCCAGTTCTGGTCGCGGTCCATCGCGTAGTAGCGGCCCGTGACGGTCGCGACGTGACCCGTTCCGTGCTCGTCGACAACGTCCTCGAGCGTCGCGAGGTACTCGCGACCGCCGGTGGGCGAGGTGTCCCGTCCGTCGGTGATCGCGTGGGTGACCGCCTCGACGCCGCGGTCGCCGGCGAGTTCGATCAGCGCGTGGAGGTGCTCGTGATCGGAGTGGACGCCGCCGTCGCTGACGAGACCGACGAAGTGAATCCGCCCGTCGTTCTCGAGTGCGCCGTCGAAGGCCGCGTTGATGGCGTCGTTCTCCCGGAACGACCCGTCGGCGATCGCATCGGAGATGCGCGTGTACTCCTGGTAGACGACCCGGCCGGCCCCGATGTTGAGGTGGCCGACCTCGCTGTTGCCCATCTGTCCCTCCGGCAGCCCGACGCGTCTGCCCGCGACCTCGAGGCTGGCGCTTGCACCGACGTCCGAGATGCGATCGAACGTCGGCGTCTCGGCCGCCTTCACGGCATCGCGTCCGCCGTCCCTTCCGAGTCCCCAGCCGTCGAGAACGATCAACGCAGCGTCCATGTGCGAGCGATGCCCATCCGCGCGTAATTAGCTGTTGTTTTTCCGTGCGATCGAGGTGATCCCCGTCGTCGTCCGGCGGTTTCTCTCGAGACGACCGATCACTGGGTTTTTGCTCGTGGACCGGGATCAACGGCCATGACGCTCGATCCGGTCCACTACGACGGCATCGCGCAACTCGCGAGGCGGATCGACCACGGCGCGGACGAACGCGACCGGCGCGCGTTCGCCGAGACCGTCTGGACGGAGTTTCTCGAGCCGCTTCGATCGGACGACCGGACGATTCTCGCGCCGGTCGACGAGCGGGCGCGTCGGCTCGTCGACTGCGAGACGGTCGCGTTGCGCGAACGCGAATTCCCCACCCAACACGGCCTCGACGCCGGGACGATCAACCCGACGACGTTCAAAAACGGGCTGGTCATCGACATCGCCCAGGCGGCGATGAGCGCGACGCCGAGCGATCTCGAGTTACACCGCTCGCGGACGACCGTCATGACGGTCCACTCGAACGACGAGACGATGACCGTCGACGAGGAGTGGCGGTCGTTCGACGAGGGATTCAGTCGCAGCCGGGCGGTGAAGGTACCACCGCTGCCGCGGTTCGCCGAGGGCGTCGTTCACGCGCTCGCGCTCTATCTGGCCGAGAGCAAACACGCCCTCGAGCACGCGCCGGCGGTTTCGGACCTGCTCGTCCTCGACGGGCCGCTGTATCCGCGCGGACTCCTCCGCTGGGCCGACCAGCACCCCGATCTCTCGGATTTCCTCCTCGAGGATCCCCGGCCGACGACGGTCCTCGAGAACTACGTTCGGCTGGTCGAGCGATTCGTCGACCGCGGGGTCCCCCTCGTCGGATTCGTCAAAAACCCGGCAACCCGCGTCGTCACGCGAACGCTGAAGGAGAACCGAGACGTCGACGTCAGCGTCCCCTGGGCCGACGACGCGGCGCTGTTCACGCGGCTGCTCGAGCGCGGCGAGTACGTCGACGACGCCGACGGCGATCGCTGGGAGCGCGACACGACGTCGCTTTCGTACACGAACTGGTTCCGCTCACGCGGCGGCGTCGATGGGCCGCTGTCGGCCGACGGCGACGCGCTCGGCGTTGCCCGCCGCCTCGACCCCTCGGCGTACGAGGTCACGTTCTTCGTCGTCTACGATCCCCGCGACGATCTGCTCTACCGGATCGAAGCGCCCTACGCGTTCACTCGCGATACGGAGACGCGTGAGCGACTGACGATGCAGCTACTCCAGGACGTCGCGATCGCACACGGACCGCCGACGATCGTCGAGAAGGCGGACGAACTCGCCCGAATCAGTCGCCCGGAGAAACGGTCGCTCCGGGACACGCTCGAGACGCAGTTCGACACGACTCACAGACGCAGCTACGACGATCACCGCTGGGACGACGGCTGGTCGGCCACCAGCGGTTGAAGGCCGCGGGTTTCCGCGCCGTTTCCGCGGTGACCCGGCCGCGACCGTCGGAGCGTCGACCGTCGAAGCGAACGCCGGGCCGTCGACCGAGGCGTCGCCGTGGCCGGGTTCGGACGACCCGTTGTCACTCCGTACCGGTACGCAAGGGTTCGCGCGCGTCGGAACCGACGGGCGCCAGACCGCCTCACTCGACGTCGAGTTCCGCTTTCTCGACGTCGAACTCGACGTCGTCGGGATCGATGCCGATCCGGGCGAACTGCGTTCGGACGTGCTCTTTCGCACACTCGAGCGCCTGTTCGCGGGTGTCGAACCCCCGCGGCATGGGTGATTCGAACGCGAGGTTAACCTCCCGTCCGTCCACCAGCTGCGTGGTTCCGCCGCTGTCGACCTCGTAGAACTCGTCGCAGACCCAGACGTACGCGGCGTCCTCGTCGGGCGCACCGCGAAACGAGGGGGACTGCTCACCGCGCTCGTACAGCGTCCCGGTAAGTTCGGTCCCGCCCGCTATTCCGCGTACCATGAGCATACCGTTTCGTACGGCTCGCGGACGCAAAAAGGGCGTGACTCGAACGTAGGCGAGTTGCTCTTTCTTTTCGCTCGTCCTCGCTGGTGTCACCCCCGACGACCACCTGGAACAATGATAATTAGTATACGATATTACTATATGCGACGGTCAGTAGTCCAAATTCGCCGCGTATGAGATAACGCATCAAACAAATGACCCAAATCGTTTTGGAAACGGGCTTATCCACGTTGCAATGGTGTATCCTTCTAATGAGTTCTGACGCTCACATCGATAGCACCAGCGGGGGAGTCATTCTGAACGACGTCGCGCCGGAGCGCTACGAAGTTCTGCGCCATCCCCGCCGCGTCCGGCTCCTCGAGATTCTCGAAGATCGGCCCAGTCTGTCGGTCGAGGCGCTTACGTCCGCATTGGCCGAGCGGGAGCGGTCCGACGTCACGGGGGGCCGCTCCCGTCGGGAGATCCGGGTCACGCTCGTCCACAACCACCTGCCGCGGCTCGCCGAGTTCGGCATCGTCGAGTGGGACGACGACCGCGTCGAACTGGTCGCCGATTCGCCCGTCTGTCCGGACGAACTCTCGCGGCTCCTCGAAGAGAGCAACGGCGACGCGGCTCACCTCGAGCAGCTGGTCGATCCCGTCCGACTGGCCGTCCTCGAGGAGGTGACCGAGAGCGATCGACCGCTCTCGCTCGAGCAGCTCGCATCGGCGCTCGCTGGCCGGGGATCGCTCTCGCAGACGGATCCTGAGCGTGCGGAAATCGCGCTTCATCACTCCCATCTTCCCGCACTCGAGGAGATCGGCGCCCTCGAGTACGACCACGAGTCCGGGCTGGTCAGTCGCCCCGACGACGCCGTCTGACCGGTCGGATCGCTCCGGCCGCCCGCCGGTGAACCATCCCCGTTGACGTCGGACCCGTCGGAACGTTCGGTTTCGAGTTCTGCTTCGTGACAGCGCGTCGGCACGCCCGGAGGGAAACGCGTTTTAGGAACCGGTCGGATTACGTGAGTATGACCGATCTGGGTGACTTCGGCGATTTCACCGCCGACGGAGACGGCGATCCGAGCGCCGCGGCCGAATCCGCGGCCGAGGAGGCCGACGCTCCGTCTCGGCGGTCCGATGCGACGTCGGCTGCGGGCGACGTCCAACCGAACGGGGCCGGAACCGCGGACGACGAGTTCGAAACGACGACCGTCGAACCGCGCGGCGAGGACGTCGGCATCGGCGCGCTCTGTGTCTCGCAGGGGTTGCGCGTCGCCGAAGACGGCGACGAAACGACGCTGCGTGCGTACGTCACCCGCGGGAACCGCTCGTCGATCCGTCTGGGGAGCTACCTGCTCGCGCCGTATCCGGACGGCGAACAGCTGTTCTGTCGCATCACGGAACTCGAGTACGCCCAGCAGTACCACGCCGACGACGCGACCGAGATTCACGCCCGACGCGCGATGCGCTCCGACGGCATCGAGGAGGCCGACTACAAGTTCGTCGCGTCGCTCGAGCCGATCGCGGTGCTGTACCAGGACGAGGGCGAACTCAAACGCCGGATGACCGACCGCGTACCCAAACCCCAGACCGTGATCGCGCAGGCCGACGACACCGAGGCCATCAAGACCGGGCTGAAGATTCCCGACGACGGCGTCTTCCTCGGTCACCTCTCCGTCGGCGGCGAGAAGGTCAGGACCGCGGCGTCACCGCCGACGATCGACTACCGGTTGAAAGACGACTACGAGGCGGGCGATCCGCTCGTCTTCCGACACACCCTGATCGCCGGCGGCACCGGTTCCGGAAAGACCCACGGCGCGAAGAACGTTCTCCGACAGTTTCTCGCCGACAACCGGACGTACCCGATGGAAGACGGGCGCAGCGTCCGTCCCGCCGTCGTCCAGTTCGACCCGCAGGACGAGTACGCCCAGATGCACGACGACAACCCCGACCTCGACGACGAGTTCGCCCGCCGTCTCGAGCGCGAGGGGATCGCCCACGGCGGCGTTTCCGAGACGACGGCGTTCGTCCCGAAAATCGGCTCCGCGTCGTACTCGGCGGGACACCACCGCGCACAGCAGGTCGAGTTCACGATTCCGTTCTCGATGGTCCACGAGAATCCGTGGCTCGTCGCCGGCAGCGGACTGAACGACAACCAGTACGGCGCGCTCGTGAGCGTTCTCCTGCCGCGATTTCGCGAGCAGTACGGGATGGGAGCAACCTACGACGAGTTCACGACGTTTCTCGACGACCCCGCGCTCAGAGAGGAACTCGACGAGTCCGGCCGCGTCCACGAGGCGACCTTCGACGCCGTTCGCCGGCGCGTTCTCGGCTTCGGTCACGTCTTCGACCAGGACGCCCGACCGATCACCGAGCTGATCTCCGAGTTCGTCCGCCCCGGCGGATTGAGCGTCGTTCCGACGTACCACATCAACGATACGCGAGCGACCGAGGCCGTCGTGCTCGCACTCTCGTCGCTGCTGATCGACGAGAAGCTCTCGAACGATCCGACCTACGACCGCATCAAGGAGACGCCGCTGATCCTCGGCATGGACGAAGCCCACAACTTCCTCACCGACGCCGACAGCGTCCAGGCGGGCAAAGTCATCACGAAGTTCACCGAAGCGGCCAAGCAGGGCCGCAAGGAACGACTCGGCCTCTTTCTGATCACGCAGGACCCCCAGGACATCGACGACGCCGTCTTCAAACAGATCAACACCACGGTCGTCCTCAATCTGGGCGACGAAGACGCCATCAAGAGCGTCAACATCCCCTCGAACCTCGAGTCGAAGGTCCCCTACATGGAGAAGGGACAGATGGTCGTCTACTCGCCCGACAATTCGGAGCCGGTCGAACTGATCGGGCTGCCGAAGTGTCTGACCCGCCACGGCCGGGACTGATCCCGTCTTTTCCAACGGTTCGACGCTCGCACAGTCACGTCGAAACCGACCGCGATCCCCGTTCCGTCGACTCGATCGTCGGTCGCTACTCGAGCAGCGTGCGTTCGAAGAACTCGCGGACCGACTCGGCGATCGCGTCGTCCTGTCCGACGAAGAAGTGGTCCGCCGACAGGGCCACGGTCGTCACGTCGGGACCCCGCTCGTCTGCGCGCTCGACGACCGGACCCCACTCCACCGTCTCGTCTCGCTCGCCGTAGAGCACTCTGGCCGGCGACTCGAGCGCGCCGAGGGCGTCGACGGCGTCGAGATCCGCGTTCGCGTCGATTCGCGCCGACGGCGCGAGGACGGCGACGGCGTCGACCGCCACGTCCGCGCTCGCGAGCAGCGCCTGCGTCGCGCCGAAGCTGTAGCCGAACAGGCCGACCCGAGCGTAGCGTTCGCGTGCCCACCGGACGGCGTTTCGCACGTCCTCGCGCTCGCCGTAGCCTTCGTCCCACGTCCCGTAGTCGAATCGCAGGCAGTCGATTCCCGCCTCCGCGAGCGCACTCGAGATCGCGACGAGCCGCCTGTCGCTTCGCGAACCGCCGTACCGGGGATGGGGCGGACAGGCGACGACGATCGCCGACGGCTCGCCCGCCGGCTGCTCGAGCGTTCCGCGAACGTCGCGTCCGCCGGGGATCACCACGTCGCTCATGCTCGGGGGTATCGCCCGCCCGGTATTGAAGCCACGGGTCGCGTTCGACCCCGGCGACGCCGTGGCGGGCCGCCCGATCCGTCCTCACTCGTCGCGCTCGCTCACCGACCGTGCGTTCGTCGCCGACTGTCGTTGATGTGATGTTTTTAAGGGTGACGAGCGATACGTACGAGTATGGGCATCCTCTCTCGGACCTCCTACGTCATCCGGTCGAAGATCAACTCGCTGCTCAACCGAGCCGAGGACCCGACCCAGACGCTCGATTACTCCTACGAGCAGATGCGCGACCAGCTTCAGGAGGTCAAACGCGGTATCGCCGATCTCACCACCCAGAAAAAGCGCCTCGAGATGCAAAAGCGCCGGCTCGAGGAAAACGTCGAGAAGCACAACGAGCAGGCCCGAACGGCGGTCCAGCAGGACCGAGAGGACCTGGCGCGGCGCGCCCTCGAGAAGAAGAAGACGAAGATGAACCAGATCGAGGACCTCGAGCGCCAGATTTCGGACCTCCAGAGCCAGCAGGACAGTCTGATCGAGCAGAAAGACGAACTCCAGACGCGCATCGAGGAGTTCCGGACGAAAAAGGAGACGATGAAAGCCCGCTACGAGGCCGCCGAGGCGAGTTCGACGGTGTCGGAGGCGATGACGGCGACGGGCGAGGAGTTCGAGGACGTGGGTCGCGCGATCGAACGGGCCGAAGAACAGACCGAGGACATGGAAGCCCGCGCCGCCGCCCTGGACGAACTCCACGAGAGCGGCGCGTTCGACGACGTCCTCTCGGACAAGGATTCGATCGACCGCGAACTCGAGGAGCTGTCGACCGGCAGCGGCGTCGAGGCCGAACTCGAGACGCTGAAATCAGACGTCGGCGGCGGGGAGTCCGAACCCGACTCCGACGTCGAGGCGGCGGACGTCGACGACTCCGAACTCGAGGACCTCGAGGCGGACGTCGACGACGAGGAGGTCGAAGCGGAACTCGCGGAGCTACAGGAAGAGGAGAATCAGTAGCGCCGCGTATCGGCTCAGTTCCGTTTTCATTTTCGACCGTCACTCTCGAGCGTCTCTCGGTTTGAATCCGAACCGTTCCGCGAGCGTCGAGATGACGCGGTCGTGGAGGTACCAGAGGATGGCGACCGCCGCCACGATGATGAGCCCGTCCTCGAGGCCGCCCATCAGTCCCAACGCGACGATCAGCGTCGTCGCGCACGCCGCCGCGTGGTTCGTCTTCGTCAGTAACATGGTCGTGGTCGTCAACATCATCGCGAGCGTCGCGCTCGCGGACAGGTAGATGAGGTCCCACGAGAGCGCGGGGTCGGGTTGATCGAAGACGACGTACGCGCTGACCTCGTTTCCAAGCAGCGCGTAGGCGATCAGCCCGGCGACGACGGCGATGGCGTGACCGCCGATGACGTGGTAGCCGCCCTCGGCTCGCGGCTGTTCGCCGGTCGCCATCAGGTACGCCGAGGGCCCGAGACTCGGAAACAGAAACGGTCGTCCCGTCACCAGCGTGATCAGTCCGAGAACCGTAAAGTGCAAGAAGACGTTGATCGTCGCGCTGTACTCGTCTCTGACGTTGAGTTCGCGGTCGGGATCTTCGAAGGGGAGTTCGACGTCGACCAACGTGGGTGGGGAAACGGCCCGATCCGGCAAAAGCGCTCGCGCTGCAACCGCCCGTCCCGACGGCGGCACTCACTCCTCCATCTCGACGTCGGGATCGGTTGGGCGTTCTCCCGGCGGCCCGAGTCGATCGTTCTCTCTCCCTGCCTCGAGTCGCGCGTTTTTACTTCCGATGACTCGAGGAACGAGTATGGGCAGGCGACGGCGCTCGCGTCGGGAACTGCTTTCGGCCGGGAGCACGCTGTTCGCCGCCGGAAGCACGCTGCTCGCGTCGGGATTCGCCGGCTGTCTCGAGGAGTCGCCGGGCGCGGACGATCCGCAACTTGGCGATCCGGAGCCGTTCGTCGAGATCGAACTGACGACTGCGCCGAACGGCGAGCGGGTCGACCCATCGGCGGTCCACCTCGTCGACGGCGGAACGATCGAGTGGGTCGGCGGCGACGGACGCCACGATACGACCGCGTACCATCCGGCGACTCACGGCGACCAGCGACGGATCCCCGACGCCGCCGAACCGTGGGCGAGCGACGTGCTGGACGACGGCGATTCCTTCGACCGAACGTTCGACGACGAGGGAGTCTACGACTACGTCTGTACGCGCCACGAAGCGGTGGGGATGGTCGGAACGATCGTCGTCGGCTGGCCGGACCCCGACGATCAGCCGGCGCTCGAGTCCCCGTCCGAGTCGTATCCGCCCGCTGCGGTCGAGGAACTCGAGCGCCTGAACGACCGGGTTCGGGCGTTTCTCGAGGACGCACACCGATAACGATCGTCGCGGCGACCGGCGTATCCGCTGTGCCGGCCCGAACGCTTTCGTCGCTCGGCACCGAAACGACTATCCGAATTCCCACCGAACGTGGGAATATGCCGACCGTGGATTCCAAGGGGAGGATCGTTCTCCCGAAAGAAGTACGCGAGCAACTCGGCCTGGACGTCGGCACGGAGGTAGACGTTCGCGAAAAAGACGGCAAGGCCGTCGTCGAGCCCGAGACGGATCCTGAGCGCATCATCGAGCGAATGGAGTCGCTCGTCGAACGAGCGAGTCCCGATCCGACGAGCCGGCGGGAAGACGACCTCGACGCGTACGCTCGAGATCACGCCGAGACCATCCGAAGACGGGCTCGACGCGCAGATGACGAGTGACGGACCGTATCTTTTCGACGTCGGCGTCGTCGCTCTCGCTCACGCGGGGACTCCCGTAAGCGAGCCCGCGCTCTCGTCTCTTCGAGATGCGATCACGGGCGATATCGACGGCGTGATCCCTTACTCTGCGCTCGTCGGCGCTCACCACGTGCTGACGTCCTACTACGGATTTTCGAACGAGCGGGCGTCCGAACTCATGGAGAACCTGATGGATGCCAAACGGATCCACTGGTACGACGAACTCCCCGAGCCCGTCGTTCGATCGGGATTCTCGCTCTCCGGAGCCCTGAACATCGACGGGTGGGACGGCTACTACGCTCGGGTCGCGCTCAGCGAGGGCGTCGGCACGATTTTGACGCTCGACGACGACTTCGAGGCTGTCGACGGCGTTTCGACTCACGTCGTCCTCACGCCCGACGAATTCGCCACGCTGAACGACTACCTCGCCGGTTGATTCTCGGGAAGGCGTGGATCGACTGGAGACGGTGGGCGTCGCAGCTTCGATCCGTCCCTGTAGCCGCCGGGCCGGGAGCGGTGCAGTCCGAACGTCGGTCAGTACGTCCAAAACCGACGTCGAAAGCCGGCGTGCTCTGATACGGTCTGCGTTCACGTCGGGGTCCCGAGCACCGTCACGTCGTACCCCTCGAGGTCGTCGATCGACTCGAGGAGGATCACCTCGAACGCCCAGGACGCGCCGCCGTCGAGGTCGCCCGTCGTGTCGAGGTAGCGTCCGAGTTGGTCGCCGGTTTCGTCGTACGTTCGAACGCGGACCTCGACGAGTTGAACCCGGTCGTCGCCCGCGTTCTCGACCGTCCCCTGGACCGTCGGGCCCCTGAAGTCCTGCTCGAGGACGAACCCGTGGTCGTCGATCGCCAGCGAATCCAGCGGCGTGACGCTCTCGTTGAGCTCGGTTTCTGCGAGCGCCGCCGCCGCGGCGGTCTCTTCGGGGGTGCGGTCGTCGCCGTCGATCGGACCGACCTCGCCGCTCTCGTAGGTCGGCGAGTCGTCCCCGCCGACGGCGTTGCACCCGGCGAGCGCGACGGCGGCAACCGTTCCGACGCCGGCGAGCACGCGGCGACGGTCCGGTCGATCGCAGCGAGTCGGATCGAAACCTCCTCGGGTCATCGCCGCGACCGTCGGTCCACGGAGCGTTCGCCGTACTCGATCATACGGGTCGAACGGCTCCGGGCCATTTGAGTCTGGACCCTGCACTCGAGCCGGCGGGGGCGACGTGACCGACCGAATCTCGGGATGTGCAACGCGGAATCTTATCGTCGCCGACGGTGAAGCCGGGGGTATGAGTTCGTCCGACGCCGACGAGGCGTACGAGTCGTACGGCGCTGACATCGGTGAGCGGATGACCTCGTGGGCGCGATTTCGCGACTGGTTTCTCGTGGAAGCCGACCGACTGTTCGTCGCCGCGCTCATCTCGGTCGTGACGTTTCTCCTCTTTCTCGTCCTGAACGCGCTCGGCGTCATCTCGTTCGTCAACGACGACTCGATCACCCGCCTGGCCGGCGGCATGATCGCCGGCACCTTCTCGCTGGTGACGCTCGTCGTCTCGATCAACCAGCTCATCCTCTCTCGAGAGTTCGCCGCGGCCGGCGAGTCCCAGGACCAGCTCGAGGGCGTCCTCTCTTTTCGCGAGGACGTCACCGAGACGACGGGCGTGCCGGCGGTCCCCGCCTCGCCCACGCGATTGCTCGAGTTGCTCGTCGAAGCGATCGACGACCGCGCCAGGACGCTCGCCGACGCGACGAGCGATCACGACGACGAACTCGCGACGCGGGTGAGACGGTACACGAACGGCGTCACGAACAGCACTGAACGGATCGACGAGACGCTCGAGCACACGAAGTTCGGCACGTTCCGGGCCGTCTCCGCGGCGATCGGCTACGACGACGCCTGGCAGCTGTACGCCGCCAAACACCTTCGAGGTCGGTACGGCGACCAGTTGTCCGACGAGGCACGCGAGGCCCTCGACGGACTGATCGACGCGCTCGAGTCGTTCAGCGTCGCCCGCGAGCACTTCAAGACGACGTACCTCCAGCGCGAACTCACCCGCTTCTCGCAGCTGACGATCTACTGCGGCGTGCCGGCGATCCTGTCGGCGATGCTCGTCGGCTTTCTGTACGCCGATCTGGGCGGGCCGGCGATCAGCGCCGATTATCTGCCGTTCGTGGTCAGCGCGCTCATCGCCGTCGTCGTCTCGCCGCTCGCGTTGCTCACGTCGTACATCCTCCGGACCGCGACCGTGACGCGCCGGACCGCATCCGTCGGCCCGATGCTCCCTCAGAAGGACCCCGACGAGGGACCGTTCGACGTCACCTACGGCGAGGAATCCGAGTCGCCGACGCCGGCCGGATCCGACTGATCGCCGGTCGGGACTCGCGTCGCCCGGAGCCGCAGTATCCGCCGAACTTCGTGGTATCTCGTCGGATTCCACGGTATCCCATCGGATCTCCCGTTTCTCCGTCTGATCTCGCGGTATCCACCCCTGATTCGTGTTCCCCGTCGGATTGCACGTCGCGACCGTCGCCCCCGTACCCGTCGATCACCGGCTGTGGTATTTTACCCGTGAGCGTCGTTGTGTTTCCCGTCGATGAGCGACTCGGACTCGAGCGACGGATCGGACGACCAGGAGCGGCTCGAGGGACCGCGGTTGTGGGTGTTGCTCCAGGTAAACCGCTGGCTGTTCACGGCTACCATCCTGTTCGCCGTCTTCGCGATCCTCGTGGCTACGAGCTTTCTCGAACTGACGCCGCTTCGGGAGATCGTCGAGAATCAGGACGGTATCGAGTTCCTCTTTTCGGCGTTCATCGGAGCGATCATCACCGGCACCTCGATCGTCGTCACGATCAACCAGCTGGTGCTATCCCAGGAACTCGGCGCGGTCGGCCAGCAGCGAGACCGGATGCAGGACGCGATGGAGTTCCGACGGGACGTCGAGAGTACCATCACCGAGGACGCGAGCCCGCCCGAACCCGCGGCCTTCCTCTTCGAACTCGTCGACGGCGTCGAGGAACGTGCAAAGGAACTCGAGGCCGAGATGGAAGACGAACGCGACGAGGAGCTGCGCGAGAAGATCGCCGACTACGTCGACGACGCCACCGAAAACGCACGGAGCGTCAAAGACGACCTTCAGGACGCCCAGTTCGGCACGTTCGAGGTGATCTGGAACGCGCTGAACTTCAACTACTCGCGGAAGATCTACGACGCCCGCAAGATCCGGGCGGATCACGGCGACTCGCTTTCCGAGGAGGCAAGCGAGAAGATCGACCACACGATCGACACGTTACAGCTGTTCGGCCCGGCCCGCGAACACTTCAAGACGCTGTACTTCCAGTGGGAGCTGATCAACCTCTCGCGGGCGCTGTTGTACATCTCCGTGCCCGCGTTGACCGTGATGGCGATCATGATCATGTACGTCGACGGGAGCGCGCTCCCCGGCTCGACCCTCGGCGTCGACAACCTGGTCTGGATCACCAGCGCCGGGTTCGTCGTCGGCATCTCGCCGTTCGTCGTCTTCATCACCTACATCCTCCGCATCGCGACGGTCGCCAAACGGACGTTAGCGATGGGACCGTTCATCCTCCGGGAGTCCAAACGCGACGAGGACCTGGGCTGAACGGCTTCTCCGTCCGCAATCCTGCCATACCTATTTCCGGCCCACCGTGGTACCTTTCGGTTCGAGCGATGAGCGGCGACGGCTCCCAGCCACGCGACACGATGGCCGAGCGCAGCGAGGACCCGACCTGGAAGCACGAACTCCTGTTGAACGCGAACCGCTGGCTCGTCACCGTCGGGTTGATGGGGTTCGTCGCCGTCGGCCTTCTGGTCGTGAGCCAGCTCAGCCCCGTCTCGTTGCTCGCGTTGATGGACGAAAAAGAGCCCGTCCACACCCTCTTTCAGGCGCTCGTGACCGCGTTGATCACCGGCGTCACGCTCGTCGTCACGATCAACTCGCTGGTGCTTTCCCAGGAACTGGGTGCCGTCGAGGACCAGCGCGAGCGCCTCGAGGGCGCACTCGAGTTCCGCGAGACCGTCGAGTCGTCGATCGACGCGCCGATCAGCCCGCCGGAGCCATCCTCGTTCGTTCAGGCGATCATCGCCGCTTCCGAAGAGCGGGCACACGACTTTCGCGAGGCCGTCTCCGACGGTCACGACGAGGAGTTCGAAGAGCGCGTCGACGACTTCGTCGACAACCTCACGACCCACGCCGACTCGATCCGCGACGATCTGGAAGACGCCCAGTTCGGCACCTACGACGTCGTCAAGGCCGCGCTGGACTACAATTACTCCTGGAAGATCTTCCGCGCCCGCCGGATCGAGAACGCGCACGCGGACTCGTTCACCGACGAGACCCGCGAGGCCTACGACCAACTGCTCGAGTCGCTGAAGCTGTTCGGCCTCGCCCGCGAGCACTTCAAGACGCTGTACTTCCAGTGGGAGCTGATCAACCTCTCGCGGGCGATGATGTACGTCGCCGTGCCCGCACTGGTGGTCACGACGTCGATGCTGCTGTTTTTCGACGCGGACGCCGTTTCCGGAACGGTCCTCGGCATCGACGCCGTCGTCTGGATCGTCGTGCTGGCGTCGACGGTCGCCGTCGCCCCGTTTCTCCTGTTGATCGCGTTCGTCCTGCGGATCGCCACGATGGCCAAACGGACGCTCGCGATCGGGCCGTTCATCCTCCGCGACTCGAGCCGTGGCGAAGAGATCGACTGGGAATGATTCGTTCTCGTCGGACTCGAACGACCGAACGACCGACGGTCAGTCGAGCAGCGCCTCCGCGCGCGGGAAGAGCACGTTGTTCTCCCGGTGGACGTGCAGGTGCGTGTTGCGCTCGAGCCGTTCGAGTCGCTCGAGCATGCTGCGGTAGCTCCCGCAGGCACCCTCGGGAACCGCGTAGCCGTCGGTCAGGTCGACGATGCGCTCGAGCGCGGCCGCCGTCTCGTCGTGGTCGGTCTCGAGGGCGTCGATCTCTCCGCGGAGGCGAGACTCCTCCGCGTCGGTCAGCGGGCGGCCGGCGTCGACCTTCTTTATCAGCGGGAACGCGTCGACCTCCTCGTCGACGATGTGTTCCGACAGCTCCGCGGCGAGGTCGTCGACCGTCGTTTCGAGATCCCGAAGCTCGGGGTGACTCTCGCCGTGGACCCGGGCGACCTTCTCGACGAGCGCCCGAAGCTCCGGCAACTCGTCGCGGAGGTATCCGTGGTGATCCCGGACGATCAGGTTCGCGAGCTCGGTGAGCGAGTTCCAGTCCGGATCGCGGCTCGCCGCGTTCTCAGCCGAGAGCTCGCCAGCGACTCCGCCGTCCCCCCTCGCGCGCTCGAGCCGTTCGAGGACGAACTCGAGGTCGAGGTCGGCCTCGTCGCAAGCGTCGGCGAGCGAACGGTCGCCGCCGCAACAGTAATCGAGCCCGAGGGACTCGAACGCCCGAGCGTACGCGAGGTCGGTTTCGACGAGCGTCGCGAGTTCGGCGTCGGGATCGATTGCGGTCGATTGCATACTCGATCGGTGGACGCCGCGGGGAATGGGAATCGCCCCGAACATGTTCCTGGTGGATCGGTTTGTCTCCGGTCCGTCGCGCTCTTTCCCGTCGCCGTGAAATCGAAATCCGACGACTGTTATACGATCGGCTTCTTCGGCAGACTAGTCCCGTGATCGTCGTCATCTGCGGTCCGCCCGGCGTCGGCAAAACCACCCTCACGGGAGCCGTTCGACGGCGGCTCGAGGACCGTGGGGTCGTCGTCCGGAGCGTTCACTCCGACTCGTTCTCGAGTCGGACCTACGAGCAGCTGTACGAGGCGGTCCGGACGGCGCCGGCGGACGCGCTCGTGTTGGTCGACGGCACCTTCTACCGCCGGGAGTGGCAGCGGCGGTTTCGCGACCTGCCCGACGTCCGCTTCGTTCGCGTCGTCGCCTCGCTCGAGACCTGCCTCGAGCGTAATCGAACCCGGGAGGATCCCATCGAAACCCAGGGCGTCCACGTGGTTCACCGCGAGTTCGAACCGCCCGCGGCGGACCTCGTCCTCGATACGGACGATCTCTCCGTCGAAGCGGCCACGGACCGCTTCGAGCGCGCGCTCGAGGAGTGGGGCGAGTAGTTCGCTCTCGGCTCGCCGGAGCTACGGTCCGAGCAGCGAGAGCTCGTCGGGCGTCCGATCCGGTCTCGCATCCTCCGGCAGGACGGTCCACTCGAGGTCGTCCTCGCCGGGCGTTGCGTCGGTGTCGAAGCCGGGGTCGTCGGCGGGCGCGTCCGGGCGGAACTCGGCCGGCGGTCCGCCGTGGGCGTAGACGCCCTCCGGGTGGTCGACCGTCCAGACGTGCATCATGCAGGGCGTCCGACACGGGAACTCGAGGTCGCGCTCTTCGAAGTCGCGCTCGTACACCTGTCGATAGTACCACCACGCGAACCGTCCCGGAAAGCCGGCGTGGTAGTGCCACGGCGAGCAGCGGTCCGCGTCGCCAGGAGGATGGTCGTGGTCCGGACCGTCGTGGTGGTCGTCGGAGTGGTGTTCTCCCTCCTCCATGTCGGTCGCGTACGCGACGTCGAGTTCGTCCTCGCCGGCGTCGCCGGATTCGTCGTCGGGACCGTCCTCGCTCCGGTCGCCGTCGTCGTTCCATTCGCTCCCATCGCCGTCGTCGTACACCGGCGGCGGCTCGACCGGTTCGCCGCCTCGCGTCGCGATGAACATCACGCCGATCGACCGCCAGGTGGCGTTGTCGACCAGCACCGACTCGGGACGATCCGGGTCGAGCACCTCTCCGTCGCCGATGTACTCGGGGCTCAGCCAGTGGGACCAGCCGTCCTCGTCGGCGACGTCGAACGCGTCGAAGTACGGCTTGAACCCCGCGTCGATCAGCGCGCCGGCGTCGGGGTAGCGTTCGGTCAGCGTCTCGTCGACCGCGGCGCGCAACTCCCGCGTGACCGGGTGATCGTCCGCGCATCCCTCCACGCTCGAGCCCGCGCAGTGGCCCATGCTCGGTTGGGTCGTCGCGTCCGGACAGCGACGGTCGCTCGAGGGTCCGACCTCGAGATCGCTCCAGCGACCCGCGCTCGCCTGCCCGGTGCCGACGACCGAGAGGGTGGTCGCCGCCGCCGACGCGCGCAGCAGACGTCGACGGGAGAGCCTCGAACTGTCGTCGTCTTCGTGCATCAGGCGTCCCACACCGACGATCGTTGTAAACCCCCGGTGACGTCGCGAGGAGGGGCGTCGGCTCCGCGTCGCGACCTCCGCTCGGACCGAAGTGAAGCCCTTATGTGCGGAGGGGCGACACTCCGAGGTATGATCCCCGGGGCCGACGAGTACGGCGTCGAGATCGCGATCGACGAGGCCGACGTCGAAGCGCTGCTGTCGGTCGACCCCGACGACGTCGACGCGCCGCCGTCGCTGACGTTCGCGCGCAACGTGTTCGTTCCCCTGACGACGGCGTGTCGGTACACCTGCACCTACTGCACCTACTTCGACCCGCCGGGGCGGGCCTCGCTGCTCTCGCTCGAGGAGGTTCGCGAGATCTGCCGCCGCGGAGCCGACGCCGGCTGTACGGAGGCGCTGTTTACGTTCGGCGACGATCCCGACGACCGCTACGCCGAGATCAACGTACAGCTCGCGGAGTGGGGCCACGACTCGATTCACACCTACCTGCGCGAGGCCTGCGAGGTCGCCCTGGCGGAGGGGCTGCTCCCCCACGCCAATCCCGGCGATCAGACTCGCGAGCAGATGGCCGCCGTCGCGGACGTCAACGCCAGTATGGGCGTGATGCTCGAGACGACCGCCGAGGTCGACGCCCACGCCGGCCCGCGCAGGAAGGAGCCGGGCCAGCGCCTGCGCACGATCCGGACCGCGGGCGAACTCGACGTCGCGTTCACCACCGGCATCCTCGTCGGCATCGGGGAGACCTGGCGCGACAGAGCAGAGAGCCTGCTCGCCATCGCCGAGATGCACGACCGCTACGATCACGTCCAGGAGGTGATCGTCCAGCCGGTGGTGAACAACGAGCGCTGGTCCGGCGGTTCGCCCGACCTCGAGACGATGCGCCGCGTGACGGCGATGGCCCGCGTCGCCCTCCCCGAGGAGGTGTCGGTGCAGGTTCCCCCCAACCTCGCGCCCGCTCGAGAGCTCATCGACTGCGGGGTGGACGACCTGGGCGGCGTCTCTCCCGTCACCGACGACCACGTCAATCCCGAGTACGCCTGGCCCGCCCTGCGGGAACTCGAGGAGATCGCCGCCTCGGCCGGCCTGCCCCTGCGCGAGCGGCTGCCCGTCTACGAGCGGTTCCTTCCGCCCGATCTGCGTCCCGATGACTTCGACGGCGTCCCGGCCGACGGGGCGGGTAGCGACGAACCGGACGACGCTGCGGCCGGCGAGCGCGAGTGGATCTCGCCGCCGATTCGCGAGGCGCTCTCGGCCGACGACGACGCGGGGCGACGGTACCGGCGCGTGCTCGAGTCGACCGAGCGAGGTGTCTGATCCGAACCGCGTCGCCGAATCGAGGGACGCCCGTCGAGACCGGCATCGGGTAGGTCGAGATGGCCGTCTCAGGTATCGTAACCGGTCGAGACAGTCGTCTCCGGTATCGTGACTCGATTGAGACGGTCGCCCTCAGTCTCGTAACCGGGCGAGACGGCCCTCTCGAGGTGATATTCGCTCGCCGTCCGCTTTTCGCCCCCACTCGTTAGGGACCGTCGCTATCCCCGTTGGGAACCAAGTTCTTCTATGAAACTCGCACACCTCCAGTCGCTCGAGGAGTTCGGAACGCGCTCGCTCGTCGTCCACGGTATCATGGTCGTCGCGTTCGCGAACGCGGTTCTGGCCGGTCTCTTCGTCGCGGGAGAACTCGGCCTCGTCTCGTTCGTCGCCTTGCTCAACTTCACGGCCGGTCTGTGGGTCGCCCACTCGATCCACTCGCTCGGAAACGTCGGCCCCGACGCCGAGTACCGGGGCGTGATCAACGAACTGCTCGAAACGGACGCCGGTCACGACGGCGGGTTCGACGCCGGCCGATTCGGTCGCCTGCTTGCGCTCGTCGCCGCCGTGACGGCCATCGCGCTCCTGACGTCGGCGCAGGTGCTCTCGGGGGCGATCTTCTCGATCGCCGTCGTCGCCGTCGGCGCGGTCGCGGTCGTGACCGCGATCGTCGGCTTCCTCATCGCGCTCGGTGCGGCGTACGACGACGCGGAGGCTGCGTCGATCGTCGACGTCGTCGGCACGCGGGAGTCCGCCGATTCCGACGGCGTTCCGGTCGGCGATCGGTAGCGCATCCGTACGAGCTACTCTTCGAGGCTCGAGCACTGGTACGTCGGCCGAACGTTCTCGAGGAGATCCTCGACGATTTCCCAGAGTATCAGAGAAGGAGTCTCGTGTTCGACTGTGATACCCCATCGGTCCGCTTCATCGGCGACCGAGTACTGAAAATGCGCTCGTCCGAGATCGGGATGGTCGTCGTCCTGGTGCCAGCCAGCGTGAAAGCCCGTGTTTGGGTCGGTGTAGTTGATACGGAACCAGTCGTGCGGTTCCTGTCGATACCACTTGACGGTCAGTTCCGGTGAATTCGGTCCTGTTGGTGGGTCAAGCCGATCCGGATCGAACATCGCTCGAAGGTGCCGGGCCTCAATATCGTCCGGGACGTACTCGACCGCCGTGATCTGTGGCACACGGTCGAGGACGTCCCGCTTCAGTTGCGCGTAAAGATTCGCGTTCGGATCGCCACCCGGGTGCGGAACGGACATCCGTTAGCTGCTGGCCTCAGCGGGCTCTGTCGTTGGAGCGAGGAAGTCCCATTCGCGGATGGCGAATCCGACGATCCGGATTCGCCGCTGAAGCTGCTCCCACTCGCGTGCGACCTCACGACGACGATCTTCTTCGGTGGCGTCGAGGGTATCGTCGGTGAGCGTCCCGCGAAGTTGATTCGGCGACTCGACGTCGAACGCGCCTTTCCACTCCCGGATCTGAGCCTTCATCTCGGCGAGGCGATCCGTGAGTTCCTCGACGGTGTACCCACCGTCCCGCAGACGCATCGCCTCCTGCAACGCTTGTCGACGGTAATCGGGGTAGTACGTGGTGTGAGTGCCGCTGTCGTCACGATGGAGAATCCCGTCGTCGACGAGCCGTTCGAGAACGCGCCTGGTCGGTTCGTGTGACCAGCCCGCTTCGGAGGCGATCCAGTTTGCCGTTCGTGGCTCCGACAGCTGCCGGGCGACCATTCGCACGCGATCTTCGCCGGTGGTCTGGCGTTCCCGACAGCCCTCGTCGGCGGTCGATTCGTCTCCGGTCATACGCTTCAGTTCGCACTCTCACTTAATATATATTGAGGTCTTTCGTCTTATACCGAACTATCGTTCTCGGTGTTCCAGCGACACGACCAACCGGAGCCAGCGCAAACGTGGGCCCGGATTTCGGCGACTCTTCCTCGAGGACGTGTGATCTTTCGTACGGTAAAGGGGGCCAGCACGGCACAAACTTCCAACTACGTGAAAATGAAAATACCGGGTGTATCGCGTTCTGATAACGAGAACTGTTCGCAACTACTCTCGTTCGACGTCACTCCCGCTCGCCGGAACCCAGCGCGCTCTCGCCGACCTTCTCGTGGCCCTCGATGAGCTCCTGGTCGTCCATGTACGGCCGTAGCGCCTCGGGGATCGTCACCGTGCCGTCCTCGTTCTGGTAGTTCCCAGACACAAAAATAAAATTAAACCTAATACTATAACGGAAATATTTATTCACTTATTTCGAATATTGTTGGGAGAAGGCATGAAGAGAAGAAGTGCGCTCAAGAGTATTGTTTCGATGGGTGTAGCAGGTAGTACATTCCCCGCAGCGGCTAGTGCTGGTAATGGCGAAAATAACGACATTCCAGAAGTGATATCGATTGAAGAAGTAAGCTCATCGCAGGTTGAGGTTCAAGGTGATAAGAAGCTGTCCCAAAATGAGCAGCTCTTCGAAGTCGAATTTGAAAATGAAAGTTTAATCGCGCGCGTTGTTGGTCATGATAGTTCCACCCAAGAGGGATTTTCTAAAGGGAAGGTGTATGTCCACAAAGATGAAGTTGATATTGACGATGTTGTCAAGCATAATGCACAGTCAATGGAAGTGATAGAGGACTACAACGTGATACAGACGACGGGTCCGCAATGCAGGTATGTCGGTGATAGTGATTGGGAGGACTACAATCACAGATTAGAGGGGGTTGACGTACTGTTTACCAGATCAATTGAAGGTATCGGATCAACGGCTGCGAGCGCTGCAGTAGCAGCGCTCCTAGGGGCAGCGGGGCTTAGTTGGCCAGTGACGGTATCAGCAGCGGTTATTGTGGGTGTCTGGATTGCGCTTAGCGGACCAAGGTATTACGTTGGTAACATGGATGTTGATAGAGGATGTATTTCTGATCGCTGTGGGTTTAGAACCATTGAACCTCGTTGGGGAGATGGAAGCGTGAAAAATCCGGACTGGAATGAGTTTGATACGCTTACCACCAATGAGCCACCGTATCCGACAGGACCATTGCCTGTTGAATCATTCGCGCCTGGTCATATCGGAAGCCCATAAACACGTCTAGCTTCGTCGTTTGCTTTCTTCTCTTGGAAGTGGCCACAGAACGCCGATAAAAAAACACAATGTCGCTGCAATAGTAACAAGTGCTCTCTCCGGTGGTGGCACAGCTAAAAATTGACCGATTCCAACGATTCCGGAAACTAATAGTGGTGCGAGTACCCACTGTGGAAGCTCTATCGAAAGAACTTCTTTCTTTTCTAAGAACAGTAAAAGAACTACTACCGCTAATATTGCAGTGAACGCTACTAGATAGCTGTTCATACCTGTTTTAATGCCTTATTGATGTTAAAATTTCTCCTTCTGGCGATCGTCTTCTCCTCATATCTGGTGGAATCCCATCATACAAGTGACTTCCATCTGATTAGTCAATCTGACGTAACAGATACGACGTTGCCGTCTTCACCGGCGTCAACTCACGTCGACTAATAGCACCACAAGCGGCTGATAGTTGTTAGATATACAATCATTATTCATATATTAGATTAGTTACACAAGTCGAAAATGTCAAATTTTTAATCTATTATCACACGATCGTGGATATACAAGAGATCTGGTTGGCTGCTATACACGCTACCGTTTGATTACGGAAATTGGTAGTACCAACCCGCTCGAGGTTACTCCCGCTTGCCGGCACCCAGCGCGCTCTCGCCGACCTTCTCGTGGCCCTCGATGAGCTCCTGGTCGTCCATGTACGGCCGTAGCGCCTCTGGGATCGTCACCGTGCCGTCCTCGTTCTGGTAGTACTCGAGGATCGCGACCATCACCCGGGGGAGCGCGAGCCCGGAGGCGTTCAGGGTGTGGAGGTACTCGGCGGACTCGTGGCGCTCGGGTCGGTAGCGCAGGCCGGCGCGGCGGGCCTGGAACTCCTCGAAGTTCGAGGCGGAAGAGACCTCGAGCCAGCGTCCGCCCTCCTCGGGACCGTCGTCCATGTCGTCTGCCGGGGCCCAGACCTCGATGTCGTACGTCTTGGCGGAGGCGAAGGTGAGGTCGCCGGTGCAGAGTTCGAGGATACGGTAGGGAAGGCCGAGTCGCCGGAGAACTTCCTCGGCTTCGTCGAGCAGTCCCTCGAGGCGGTCGTAGCTCTCCTCGGGGCGAACGAAGTTGACGAGTTCGACCTTGTTGAACTGGTGGACGCGGACGATGCCGCGGGTTTCGGTGCCGTGCTCGCCGGCCTCGCGGCGGAAGTTCGGCGTGTAGGCCTGGTGTTTCAGCGGCAGGTCGTCGTCGAGGAGGATGTCGCCCGCGTACATGTTGGTGACGGGAACCTCGGCCGTGGGACAGAGCCAGAGGTCCTCGTCGTCGTAGTCCTCGTCGTTGCTGTCGCCGAGGCGGTAGGCGTCGTCGGCGAACTTCGGCAGCTGTCCGGTGCCCCGCATGGACGCGCTCTTGACCGGAACCGGCGGGAAGAGGTCGACGTAGCCCTGCTCGCGGTGGACGTCCATCATGAACTGGATCAAGGCGTGCTCGAGGCGCGCGCCATCGCCCTTGAGGAAGTAAAAGCCCGCGCCGGTCGTCTTCGCGCCCCGTTCCTCGTCGATGATGTCCATCTCCTCGCCGAGCTCGTAGTGGGGGACGACTTCGCCGGGAAGCTCGCGCAGGTCGTCGAACCCCCAGCGCCGGTCTTCGACGTTGTGGCGCTCGTCGAGCCCCAGAGGAACGCTCTCGTGGGGTACCTGGGGCACCTCGAGCAGTCGCTCCTGAAGCTCCTCCTGGAGGTCGTCCGCTTCGGCTTCGACCTCCTCGATCTCGCCTTTGAGCTCCCGCGATTGCTCGATCGCTTGCTCGCGCTTTTCCTCGTTTCCTTCGGCGACGTACGTGCCGATCTGCTGGGTGATCTGGTTGCGTTCGTGGCGCAGTTCGTCGCCGCGGGCTTTCAGCTCCCGCCACCGCTCGTCGATCGCGAGAATTTCGTCGAGGTCGACGTCCGCCCCCCGGTTCTCGAGGGCGTCGCGTACCTCGTCGGGATTCTCTCGCAAGTAGGTCCGGTCGAGCATTGGCCGTGGCTTCTTTGCGCCCGGCCAAAACCGTGTCGGAAGCCGTCGTTCAGCGCGACTCGGCGGGCTCGCCCGCCGTCGATTCTCGCGCCGCGCGGGAAACGCTTTTTTCACCGGGGCGCACTCTTTCCGAGTATGGACCCGCTCGAGGGTGAAGCGTCGTCTGCATCGGTCGAGTACGAGCCGGTCAGCGTCAAGGACGTGCTCGTCGAGATGAAAGACACCGCGGAGCTGTTGATCGATCTCTCGTACTCCGCCGTGTTACACCGTAACGAGGATCTCGCACAGGAGGTGCTTCGCCTCGAGGAACGGATGAACGTCCTCGAGCTTCGCGCCCGGATGAGCCTGATGCTGGCCGCGCGCAACCCGGCCGACGCAGAACAGCTCGCGCCGGTGTTGGGGATCGTCGCGGCGGCCGACGACATCAGCGACGCCGCCGGCGACATCGCGAAGATCGTCCTCGAGGAGATGGGGCTTCCGGACGCGATGCGGGCGGCGCTTCCGGAGGCGGCCGAAACGCTCGTCCGCGTCGTCGTCGATCCGGACTCGTCGTACGCCGACCGCACCCTCGCCGACATCGACCTCGAGTCCGAGACCGGCGTCCGCGTGATCGCGCTGCGCCGCGGCGACGAGTGGTTGCTCAACCCCGGTCCGGAGACGACGGTCACGAGCGACGACGTCGCGCTCTTGCGCGGCCCCGAAGCCGCGATCGGCGACGTCTGCGAGACGCTCACCGGCGAGCCATACGAGTCGCCGTCGATCGACTCGCCCGGCGTTCCGGATCTCGAGCGCGCGGTCGACACGATCATTCACATGAAGAACCTCTCGGAACTGGCGGTCGATCTGGCCTACAGCAGCGTCCTGTTCGACAGCGCGGCCCTGGCCGAGGAGGTCCGAAACCTCGAGGTCGAAGTCGACGCCATGCAGTCGCGCTTCGAGGCGTGGACGCTTCGGGCGGCCGCCGACGCCGAGGAGCCGATCGCTCTCCGCGGGCTCATCCGGCTGGGCGTCAGTACGGAGGTGATAAGCGACGCGGCGATCGACATCAGCGAAGGCGTACTTCGGGACTTCGACGTCCACCCGGTCGTTCAACTCGCGGTCCAGGAGAGCGACGAGATCATCACCCGCGTCGAAATCGAGCCCGGGAGCGAACTCGACGGCACGACGATGACCGGCGGCGTACCTGACGTCGACTCGACGATGTCGGTGATCGCGATCCGGCGTCCCGACGAGGGCTGGATCCTGGTCGGAACCGCCGACGCCGAGTTGCGAGCCGGCGACGTCCTCATCTCGAAGGGGACCCGAACCGCCGCGGAGGCGTTCGACGCGCTCTCGACATCGTCGTAACGCGTTAGTTTCGCTCGGTAACGTGAGGTTCGCACGCCACAGGCGATCAATTACGTACCGCTCCGCTGTGGCTCGCCGCGCCGACTCGGACGGGTCCCGATCGATCTCGCCCGCCGAACGGCGGCGGTCGGAATAAGACGCAGTTACCGGTCGCCGTGAACCCATAGCGATTTTATACTTTTAGGTTCGGTCGATGGCGTCGTCGCTATGGACCCGGAGCCGCCGACGGTGCTGGTGCTCGACGGCGATTACGATACGTCCCTCGTGATCGCGAGGGAACTCACCGAGGACCTCGAGGCGACCATCGTCGGAGCCGGAACGATGCGCCACAGCAGGCTGTTGCGTTCGACGTACTGTGATTACACCGCCGTCGTGCCTCCGCCGGACGATCCGGCCCACGCCGACGCCGTGCTCGAGGTGATCCGTTCGTGTCGTCCGGGGGTCGTCCTCCCGGTCGGCTACGAATCGATGGCCAGCGTCGACTCGATTCGGTCGGCCGTTCCGGCCGACGTCTCGCTGTGTCTCCCGCCGTCGCCGTCGTTTCGGGTGGCGGTCGACAAACGCGCGACCCTCCAGCGGGCCCGAGAACTCGACATCGACGTCCCGACGGACTACACCGGACTGGTCGCCGACCTCGAGGCCGACGGTCGACCCGACGTCGGCGACCACCTGCCGTTTCCGGTGTTTCTCAAGGCGCGCAAGGAAAACGGCGCGGCGACGACGGCACCGGTCGACGATCCCGCGGCGTTCTGGTCTGCGTACGACCGCATCGCGGCCATCGCCCCGGAGAACGACGTGCTGGTTCAGGAGTACGTCGACGGCTCTCGCTCGACCTACGGCTGTGGGCTCCTCTGTTTCGACAACGAGGTCGCACTCGCGTGCGTCCACGAGGAGCTTCGCTCCGTTCCCCGTCACGGCGGAAGCGGTACCCACCTCCGTCTGTGTGACCAGCCGCGGCTCCAGCGCCACGCGACACGGTTGCTTCGGGAGGTCGGCTGGCACGGAGTCGCGCTGGTGGAGTTCAAACGCCGGCCCGACGGCACGTTCGTTCTGATGGAGATCAATCCCAAGTTCTGGGCGTCCTACGCGCTCGCGAGCAGGTTCGGCCACCGGTTCGCCTCGACGATCGTCGCCGACCGGCTCGATCTCGAGGTGGACGTCCCCGTCGGCTCGCCCGAATCCGGCCGCGAGATGGTCTTTCCCCTGCGGGAGCTGAAGTTCCGGCTCGAGAATCGAGACCGTGATTCGCTGCCGGAGTACCTCGCGACCGTCTGCAACCCCGGCGTCGCGTGGGACGTCGATCCGCGCGACGTCGGGGCCTGGTTGACGCCCCCGCCCGCCGTCGTCGAGAAGCTCCCGGCGATCGAGACCGGAGACTCGCGCGTGAACGCTCCCTCGGGGGGTGGAACGCACGGATGACTCTGGACGACGAATCGATCGATCGACTCCGTCGGAGTACCCTCGCGTACGCGAGCGAGCGCGAGTACACCGGCTGGGACTACGCCGACGGACTCAGCAGCGCGTTCGTCCGTTCGCTGCCGATCGAGAGCAAACTCGTCAACCTCGCCGTCCAGGAGACGATCAAACGGGCTCCCGTCAACCTCCGACCGCTGTTTCTCGTCGAGCAGCGCCGCAACTACAAGGGAGCCGCGCTGTTCGCCCTCGCCACCCTCGACCTGTACGAGCGATCGGGCGAGGATCGGTACGCGCGGGAGGGCCGATCGCTACTCGAGTGGCTGCTCGAGGCCCAAAACGACTGGTGTGCCGGCTTCGGTGGCGGCGGTCATCGCCATCCCCTGCAGGACCTCTCGAGCGACGGCGCGTCGACGCCGGGGGAGGTGTCGGGCGTGGTCTCGACGTCGTACGCGGTCAGGGCGCTGCTCCGGGGAAGCGACGCCCTCTCGGAGCCGCGGTACGCGGACGTCGCGCGCACTGCCAGCGACTTCCTCTTCGAGGACCTCGCGTACGAGGAGGTCGACGAGGGCGCGCGGATCAACTACACCGCCTCGAGGGACGGGTCGACCGACCGCGAGGCGTACACGCTCAACGCGAACGCGCTGGGCGCGCGATTGCTGCTCGATCTGTTCGATCGGTTTGGCGACCGACGGTTGCGCGAAGCGGCGACGGCCATCCTCGAGTACGTGGCCAGCAAGCAGACGGCTTCGGGTGGCTGGATGTACGCCGATCCGCCGACGGCGTCGCACCTCTCGATGGACAACTTCCACAACGGCTTCATCGTCGAATCGTTCCTGCGACACCGGGACGTCACCGGAGACGATCGGTTCGAACCGACGCTCGAGCGCGCTGCGACGTTCTACCGCGAGCGACTGTTCGACGACGACGGCGCGCCGCGGTGGGACGAGTCGAGCGCGTACCCGCGTGACGTCCACGCCGCCGCCCAGGGGATCGTCGTCTTCGCCGAGCTGGGTGATCTCGCCTTCGCTCGACGAATCATCGAGTGGACGAGGGACGCACTCTACGCGGGCGGCGGACAGTTTTACTACCAGCAGCGCCGGTGGTACACGAAGCGGTTCACGCTGATGCGGTGGTGCCAGGCGTGGATGTCCTACGCGCTCTCGCGGTATCTGCGCTGCCGGCGGCTCGGCGCGTCGGGAGAGGCGGCCGCTCGCCCGCGAGTTCCGTCCACGGAGTGAGCGCGAGCCGCCGCGGCGATTCGCCGCGAGCTTCGGTGGACGCCCACTGGAGGCCGATCGTCCGGCGCTGGGACGCGAATCGGCCGTCCGAGTGTGGTCGCTCGAGCCGGCGTTCGATCAGGTTGCTCGAGTCGTCCGTCGCTGTCCATTCGTCGAGTCCCTCGAGACCGGTTGCTCGAGAGTGCCGCTCGGTTTCCGAGCGAACGTCATTCGATGCGCCGGAACGCACCTGGGCCGGGCGGTGTTCGGCCGCTTTCTGTCCGGTACGTTCGTTGTACCTCTCGAAGCCAGTTCGTAATTATGTACGGCGATATCGAACCGAGGTGTAGATGGGGCCCGACGTTCGTCACGTAGAGAGCATCCAGGACGTGAACCGGAACCAGTGGAACAACGTCGTAGACCAGTCCGATCTCAGCTGCGTCTACCACCGATACGAGTGGCTTCGCGCCGTCGAGGAGGCGCTTTCACACGAACCCAGACACCTGCTCGTCGAAAAGAGCGGCAATCCGATCGCGGCGTTTCCCAACTTCGTGACCGAACTCGGCCGGATCAATCGTCTGAGTTCGATCAGACCGGGATACGGCGGACCGATCGCCATGACCGACGAGGAGACCTCACTCGAGTTGCTCCTCGACGCTGTCGGTGATCTCTGTACCGGACGGATCCTGTTCAACGAGCTTCGGACGTACGACCAGAACTACGTCCGCTACCACGAGCTCCTCGAGCAGCGGGGGTACCGGCCGACGATCCTCTCGTGTCGATTCACGCTCGACCTCTCTCTGGGCTGGGACGAACTGTTCGCGGAGATGGACGGCGAACGACGCCGCGGAATCCGGCGGGGCCACGAGTACGACTTCGAGGTCGTCGAGGAGTCGCTCACCGACGGGACCCTCGAGACGTTCTACGCGGATTACGCGACGGTGACCGATCGGGTCGGTCTCCCGACGCTCCCGCGGTCGTTTTTCGACGAACTGCGGGAGTTTAGCGACCGCGTAACCGTGTTTTCGCTGCGGGTGAACGGTGAGACGCGAGGAATGTACATGTACCTCCGCGACGAGGAGCAGTCGACGCTTCAGCACCTCTTTACGGCCGTCACGGAGGATCACTTCGAGTATCACGCGCCCGAGCTCCTCCACGAACACGCCATCAAGTGGGGGATCGACGAGGGGTACGAGACGTACGAACTCAGGGGATCGCCGCCGGATTTCAGAAACGGCGTCTTCCGGTTCAAGGAGTACTTCGGCGCGGAGACGATCCCGCTGCTGGTTTACGAACGGGGTTTCCCCTCGCCCGCGCTGCCGGTGTTGAACGCCGGCCGGTCGATCTCGCGTCGGCTCGAGTCGTAACTCGGGGCGTTCACTCCGCGACGTCTTCGTTTTCGATCGCCTCCGCTTCCGCGACGACGAAGCTCGCGAGCGTTCGCTTTCCGTGATCTCGAAGGAGGTGGCGCTCGAGCGGTTTCCCCTGGGTCATCGGCTCGTGACAGACTGGACATTCGACGGGTGGTCTCGTCGCCATACCGACGAGAGGGTCTTCGTCAGTAAAAGGGCGTAGCTGGCACGTTCTGCGTGGACCGTGAGCGATTTCGATCGGGCCCGAAGCGGGCGCTTCGTTCTCGCGCTCACCGCCGGGCAGCGATTCCCGACGCCGCCCGGTTCGTCGGTACCAGCGTCTCGCCGACGGCTCGAGCGGCGAAGCCGAGGTTACGTCGGGCGCGGTTGAACGCCCACCGCTTCCAGCGTGGGCCGTAGGGGACGAACTCCCGGACCTCGTACTCGTCGGCGAGCGTCCGCTGTGCCGTCGGTCGAACGCCCATCAGCATCTGAATCTCGAACGCCGTCTCGTGGCGGTCGCCCAGTTCCACCGCGTGCTCGAGCATCGCCGGGTCGTGCGTCGCGACCGCGATTCCGCCGTCCAGGCGATCGAACGCCTCCGACAGCAGGGCTCGGTACGCCCGGTCGCGACGGTCGGGATCCGTGTACGCGATGGGGTCGGGACGATCGTACGCGCCGCCTTTGACGAGGCGAACGCGGACGGGTTCGTCCGCCAGTCTCCGCAGGTCCGCCCGGCTTCGCTTCAGGTCGGCCTGGATGCAGACGCCGACGCCGCCGTACTCGCGCGCGAGGTCGACCGCGACCTCGAGCGTCGGCTCGACGGTCCAGTGTTCTTCCATGTCGAGCCAGACCGCGACGTCCCGGCCGGCTGCGCGTTCACAGATGTGCTCGAGCGAAGTTCGAAAGAGCGGCTCGCCGATCTCGAGGCCGAGCTGCGTCGGCTTGACCGAGACCGCGGGATCGCCGTCGAGACGTGCGAGCTCCTCGACGAGCATGACGTACTCGTCGGCGTCGGCGCGCACGCTCGAGAGGTCCCGGTGGTGCGAGCCGAGCCGGTTGAGCATCGCGTTTGGGCCGTCGCCGGACCGGCGACGAGCGTACTCGATCGCTTCGGCCGGCGTCTCGCCGGCGACGAACCGATTCGCGACGGGCGGCAGCATACGACGGTCGACGATCGGTCCGGTGTTAGTTAGGATGTCACTTCGGCGGCGTCCGGGAGTGGAACGCGTTCCGAAACGGACGACGGGAGGCCGACGACGAGCGGGGAGTTCTCGCCTAGAGTCCGAGAACGATCGCCGAGACGCCGATGAAGATCACCATGCCGAAGACGTCGACGACGTTCGTGACGATCGGAATCGTGGTGTCGTCGGGGTCGATCCCGAGGCGGTAGGAGCCGTAGGTCGCGGCGAAGCTGAAGACGACCGCGATCACCGCGACGGACATCCCGCTGACCAGCGAGATGAGAAGCAGCGTCGGCAGCGGAATGACCGATCCGATGAGCATTCCGAGCAGGTACGCGCCGAAGGCGAGCGCCGTGAAGATAGTTACCGCGAGCGCGAGAACGGCCCCGACGTTCGCCCACAGCTCGCGGTCGCTCGGATCGAGTTCCGTCGTTCCCAGGTGAAACCGGGTCGAGAGTCGCGAACTCAAGATCGCGCCGAGATTCCCGCCCATGTCGACCATCGTGGGCACCATCACTGCGAGGATAGCGTACTGCTCAAGCATCTCCTCGGCGTTCTCGAGGGTGATCCCCGCCCAGAGGACGATGATCGAGAGCACGACGAGCAGCGGGAACATGTTCCCGACGATCCGCTTCCAGTTCCAGGTTCCGAGCGAGCCCGCCGCGCTCGGAACGACCATCAGACCACCACCTCGACGAGCGTGATCGAAAGCAGCATGAACAGCATGCCGAAGATGTCGCCGAGCGTGGTGACGATCGGGCCGACGAGGTTGTCCGGATCGTAGCCGTACTTGTAACCGGCGAAGATCAGCGCGAGGAGGCCGAAGATGAGGACGACCGACGTCAACACGCCGGCGATCAGCATGATCCCGACGAGTTCGTACAGCGCCGCGACCTCCCAGCCCAGCAGTAACAGCGCGATCCAGGTGAGCACGCCGATGACGATGGAGATGCCGATTCCGTTGACGAACGACGCGAGCACCGCGTTGACGAGCCGATCGTCCCTACTAAATCGGGGTTCGATCAACCCCTGGTGGAGCCCGCTCGAGATTCGACCGCCGAGTGCCCCGTAGACGTTCCCTCGCGTCGCCAGAAAGACTGGAACCATCACGAGGAGACCGGGGAATCGCTGGACGCTTTCGACGATCCCCTCGAGAACCAGTCCGGCGAAGAGACCGCCGCCGAGTGCGATCAACAGGATCGGAAGCGTCTCGCGGTAGATCGACCAGAACTCACGCCGAACGCTCATACACGTGAATCACTCAGTCGGTTGTTAAGCTTACCGGGACTGAACGAGGCGTGATCGGTCCGGATCGATCGCCCCACCGCTTCGACGTCGTCGACGCGAAAAACGATTTTTACTTCCGAGACGACGGGCGTACTGTTCGATCGGTGACCTGTGTGCGACGATCGACGCCGACCGATCGCGGGCGGACTCCGACTCGAGACGGCCAGTAACTCGCCACGCCAGCCGTCGGTTGACTCGACGTCCCAAACCGTCGCTGAACCCGTGTCGTCGGGCGATATTTGAGGACGGACGCCGTGGAGCGAGTATGTCCGAACACGTACTGGTTCCGGTCGACGGCTCGGCTCCGTCGCGGGCGGCGCTCGAGTACACGCTCGATCGCTTTCCCGACGGACGGCTGACGGCGTTGTACGTCGTGGATCCGATGGCGGACTACAGTCGCCAGCGCGCGTTTCCCGGCTACACGGCCGACGACGAGTACTTGAACGAACGCGAGAAAGGGGAGGCGATCCTCGACTCGCTCCGAGAGCGGATCTCCGACGACTCGTTCGAGACGGTACTCGAGGTCGGCAAGCCCGGACGAACGATCGTCGCCTACGCGGAGGACCACGACGCCGACGGAATCGTCGTCGACAATCACAGCCGCGATGGCGCAGCGCGATACCTGCTCGGGAGCGTCGCCGAACTGGTCGTTCGCCGGGCCGACGTTCCGGTCACCGTCGTCCGCGGCTCCGACTAACGCCGAACCGCCCCGGGTGGATCGGTACGCCGCGTTCGATCGATACGGCGACCACGCGGCATCTCGATGCTTTTCGACGACCCACCCTAGAACGGTCCGACCGCTACCAGTACCCACGCGAGCCCGATTCCGGCGACCGAGAGGACGAGGTTGCCCGCCGCGTTCGCGACCGCGAGCGTTCGATCGCCGCGTTCGTACAGCTGAACCGTCTCGACCGAGAACGACGAGAACGTCGTGAACGCGCCGCAGATTCCGATGCCGACGAACTGGATCGTCGACTCGCCCGCACCGGCGAAGATCGCGAGCCCGAAGAGGAAGCTTCCGATCACGTTCACGGCCAGCGTCGGCCACGGGAACCGCTCGCTCGAGAGTCCCCGGTAGACGCCGTAGCGAAGGAGAGCCCCGATCGCACCGCCGGCTCCGACCAGGTGCGCCGGTTCGGGATCGAACGTGATCCAGTCCGCGAGAAGAACGATCGCGGCGAGTCCGCCCTCGAGCGAGCCCCCGGGAGCGATCACGCCGTTTCACCTCCGGAGGGAAGCCGTGCGTCGTCTGCGACCCACCGTGCGAGCGACCGGCTCGCGAGGACGCCCGCGAACCCGAGCCCGTAGTTGCCCGCGACGACCGCGGCGAGCAACAGCGGCTCTCCCGGCCCCGCCTCGATCGCGGTGTGGACGGCGAACGTGCTGTAGGTCGTCAGCGACGAGAGGAACCCGGTGGTAAAGAGCAGTCGGGACTTCCGCCCGACGACGTCCAGGTACTCGGCCTCGTAGACGAGAAAACCGAGCAGGAAGCTGCCCACGACGTTGACGAGCAGTACCGCCACGACATCCGAAAACAGGCCGAGCGCGAAGAACCGAAGGTTCGCACCGGCGAATCCGCCGATCGCGATCAGGGCGAGCGTCTCGAGTCGAACGAGGGGATGGTCGGGTGCCATGGCGTGGTGATCGATGCTGGTGTCGGTCGCGTGCTCGAGGCGGACCGGACGCGGCGGCCCGGAACCGACGGACGCGCCGGCTCGCGGACAGCCGACGCGTCGGTACCTCGACCGGCTCCGCCGGCCGAGCCGACGACCGACCGGTCGAGACGCCCGTTCTCCCGCCGCACTCGACGAGAATTCTCAAGGAATCATGATGACGTTTTCGGAAACCCGCTCGCGGACGCCAGATCGACCCCACCTCTCGTCCGGCCGAAAGGAAAAGATCCAAGTTTAGACTGGGTCTAAATCACGTCATGGCCACCGCCGACGAGCGAGCCGGGTTCACGCGAGCGTCGGCGGTGAACGTCGTCGGGAACGCGGCCAAGATCGTCGTCGAGGGGGCCGTCGGTCTCGCGTTCGGGAGCGTCGCGCTGCTCGCCGACGCCGCCCACTCCATCGCGGACCTCGTCGCGAGCGTCGTGGTCCTGGTCTGGGGACGAAGCGCGCTCGAGGAACCCGATGCGACCCATCCGCACGGACACGATCGGATCGAACCCCTGACCGCCCTGTTCGTCGGCGCGATCATCGTGTTGCTGGGGCTGAACCTGCTGTACGAATCGGTTCAGGGCGTTCGCCACGGCGTCGAAGTCACGTTCAGCCCGCTGTTGCTCGGCGCGCTCGCGTTCGCGATCGTCGACATGTACCTCGTCTACCGCTACACCGAGTACGTCAACGAGACGCTCGAGTCGACGGCGCTCGAGGCGCTCGCGACGGACTGTCTCAACGACATCTTCACCTCGCTGGCCGCGGTCGTCGGCGTCGTCGGGGTTCTGCTGGGGCAGTCGCTGCTCGATCCCATCGCGGGCGGACTGGTTAGCATCCTGGTCGTCTACCAGGGGGTCGAGATCGCTCGCGAGAACGTCGACTACCTCGTCGGTGCGGCACCCGGGACGGAAAAGCGCGAGCAGATCACGGACGCGCTGCGGAGTCACCCGGACGTCGAAGGCGTCCACGATCTGACCGTCTTCTACGACGGCACCGTACTCGAGGTCGAGGTCCACGTCGAGGTCGACGGCGACATGCCGTTCAGGCAGGCACACGACGTGGAGTCGGATCTCGTCGCCAGCCTGCGGCGGATCGACGACGTCGGCGACGCGCACGTTCACCTCGATCCGTCGGGGATCGGCGAGTGGAAAGATCGGGACGAGACGTACTGACTTCTCCCGCGAGTTCGGTCGTGGGCTTTCGCGCTGGTTCCGCCGTGCCGTTTCGAATCTCGAGCGTCTCGCGGCGCTCGGCCTGCTGTGGCCGTAGAGCGACGATCTGGGCGACGAGCGGGACCGAGAACGAAGGGGACGAGCCTGATGGTCAGGAGCGGGAGGACGTCGGTCGACGGGCGACCGGCTGACCGACGGAGACGAGCGACCGGTCGTCCCGCAGGCTTCGAGGTGCCCGGGGTCGCCGGTTCGTCCCCACCGATTCGACCGACTCCCAGGACGGACGGCCTGCCGTCCGCCGCTGCCGGCGCAACCGCGAGCCGTCCCTGCGATTGTACCTACACTCGGATCAATCCGCATCAGGTTCCGAGGTGGCCGGGACGTCTCGCTTCGATTCGGAATCGTCCGGTCGGTTCGCCGATTCGAAATCGTCGTCGGCCCGCGGCAGCGTCACCGCGACGGTGGTGCCGTCGGGACCCGTCTCGACGAGTTCGACGTCCCCGCCGTACCTGTTCGCTAGGATACGGACGAGGTACAGTCCGAGCCCGTGGTTGCGCGACTTGCGCTGGAACAGCGACCCCCGTCGCTCTTCGGGAATCCCCGGACCGTCGTCGGTCACCCTGAGGACGACGGCGTCGGCGGTCGCCTCCACCCGAAGGTCGATCCTCGGCCGCTCGCCGTCGTGGTGTTCGACGGCGTTTTCGAGCAGATTCCAGACGATCCGTCGCACGCCGGCGTTTCCGACCACGACGGCCGACGCCGGAACGGTGGCGTCGACCGTCGCTCGGTCGTACGTCGAGCGAAACGACGCCACCGTCTCCGCGACGAGATCCGAGAGGTCGACGGCTCCGTTCTCCGTCGGACACTCGTTTGCGTCGAGCATCGTCCGCACGTCGTCGATCACGTCCTCGAGCGATTCGCTCCGGCGTTGGATCGTCTCGAGGTGAGAGCGCGTTCGGTCGTCTGGCTCCTCAGCGAGGAGCAACGATGCGTGGCCGCCGACGATCTGGGCGCTGTTTAGCACCTCGTGACGAAGGAGGTCGTTCAGGTACCGGAGCATCTCGCGTTCGTACTCGAGCTGTTCCGCGCGGACGGCTGCGGCCGTCGCCTCGACCTCCTGCTGGATTGATCGCGCCTCGACGTATCCGATCGCGAACCCGGCGACCGCGCCCATCACGATCGAAAAGTGCACCCAGCCCAACGTCCCCTCGATACCGTACCACGGAAACAGCACCATCGGAGGCACGTTGACTGCGAGAAAACCGACGCTACAGCCGGCCGTCCACGCGACGATACGCCGGTAGCGTTCGGGGGGGACGTCGCCGCGCTCGAGACGGTACCCCGCCCACACCAGCGCGAGCGACGGGACGACGATCACCGCGAACCCGAGCGCTAGCGACACGGCGTCGTCTAGCGAGAGAAACAGGGCCTTCCAGACGAACAGCGCGATCGCCGAGAGAGCGCCGAACGCGCTTACGGTCCACGGTGTCGCGATCGGGTGAGCGTCCGTCGGTTGTGCGTCACCCAGCATAGTTCGATGGGAGACCACCGGTGTACGGTTGGTCCGTCGCTACCAATCCGTCGAACGACAAAGAGCGTAACGGCCGTCACCGTACTGGAACTGTCACTTTTCGGCGCTCCTCGCTACGACGATGGCGGTCGGTAGCGGACGCGTCGAACCGACTTCGAGCGAGGAGTCGGTGGCGAGAATTTTTACTCCGGCGGCCCACCGTAGTGGTATGGGAGTCGGAGACGTCCACGAAGTGACGGCCGGAGACTGTTCGGACATCTACTACGTCGACACGGGCATGTACGACACGAGCGAGTACGGTGCCGCGTACGTCCTCGACGGCGATCGACCCGCCGTCGTCGAGATCGGTATCGGAACGAACGTCGACCTGATCCTCGAAGCGCTCGAGGAGGTCGACGTCGCTCGCGACGACCTCGCCGCGATCGCCGTAACCCACATTCACCTCGACCACGCCGGGGGCGCGGGCTTTCTCGCGGAGGCGTGTCCGAACGCAGACGTTTACGTGTCCGCGGTCGGCGCGGATCACCTGGCCGATCCGTCGGCGCTCGTCGCCGGAACGAAAGCCGCAGTCGGCGATCAGTGGGAGTTCTACACCGAACCCGAGCCGGTTCCGGAAGCCCGCATCGTCGGCGTCGAAGACGGGGACGGGATCGACCTCGGGGACCGAACGCTGCGCGTCCACGGTGCGCCGGGCCACGCGTTCCACCAGGTCGTCTTCGAAGACCCCGAGAATGACGCGGTGTTCACCGGCGACGCCGCCGGAATCTGGGTTCCCGTCCGCGACGAGATCGTCGAGACCTCCCCGCCGTCGGATTTCCACCTCGAGGAGTGCCTCGACGACGTCGAGCGCCTCCAGTCGATCGACCCCGACGTTCTCCTCTACACGCACTTCGGCCCCCGCGAGGTCGGTGACGACGCGCGAGAGGCGCTCGCGGAGTACGCGACGGTCCTCGAGGAGTGGGTCGACGCCGTCGAGGCGAAGCGGGCGGAACTCGGAGACGACGAGGCGGTGATCGACCACTTCGCCGAGTCGGCGGAGGTGGCGGACGTCTGGGGCGAGCGCAAAGCCAGCGCCGAGGCGGCGATGAACGTTCGCGGCGTGCTCGGCTACCTGGACGAGCACCGCTGACGGGTCGGACCGTCGCCGCTTTGCACCGCGACGGCGCTCGATCGTGAATAAACGACCTCGCCGATGGGACGAGTTCCATCACGTTTTATCGTCTGCGACATATTACCATGCGAACATGGACTGGCGGGAGGCCGAACGAGAGTACGACGACGAGGTGATCGGCGAGACGACGCTCGGACGACTGTTCGAGGAGTCGGCCGAACGAAACGCCAACCGACCCGCACAGCGGTACAAAGGCGGCGTCTACGATCGCTCGTTGACCGGCGACGTGGTTCCCGCCGCGGCTCCCGGCGAGTTCGGGACGCTCTCGTACGCCGAATTACGAGGGATCGTTCGCTCGCTGTCGGCCGGATTCCGCGACCTCGGCGTCGAACAGGGAGACCGGGTCGCCATCTTCGCGAACACCCGGATGGAGTGGGCCCAGTGTGACTTCGCGCTCCTCGCGGCGGGGGCGGTCGTGACGACGGTCTACCCGGGTTCGTCCACCGACCAGGTCAGGTACCTCCTCGACGATCCCGGCGCGTCCGGCGTCGTCGTCGAAAACGAGGAGCTCCTCGAGCGGGTGCGTGCCGTCGAGGACGAACTCGACCTCGAGTTCGTCGTCTCGATGGACGACCTCGACGCCGGTGGCGAGCGCGAGGACACCTTCACGCTGGGCGAACTCCACGAGCGTGGGGCGGCGGCGTTCGACCTCGAGAGCTACCAGGAGTGGGTCGACGAGCCGGCGATGGACGACCTCGCGAGCCTGATCTACACGAGCGGAACGACGGGGAAACCGAAGGGCGTCCGGCTGACCCACCGCAACTTCAGGTCGAACGTCAACCAGATCCGCAAACGGTACGGACCCCGGCCGGACAAGGACGAGGATCTCCCCGTCATCGACGAGAACGTCCGTTCGGTGTCGTACCTCCCGCTTGCGCACGTGTTCGAACGCACGGCCGGCCACTTCACCCTGTTCGCAAGCGGCGCGTGCGTCGCCTACGCGGAGGACCCGGACACGCTGCAGGAGGACTTCGCCGCGGTACAGCCGAACACGGCGACGAGCGTCCCGCGCGTCTACGAGAAGATCTACGACGCCATCCGCGAGCAGGCGAGCGAATCCGCCGTCAAACAGCGCATCTTCGAGTGGGCGACCGACGTCGGCGTCGAGTACCAGCGGGCCGATTCGCCCGGCCCGGTCCTCTCGGCGAAGCAGGCGGTCGCGGACAAACTGGTGTTCTCGACGGTTCGAGAGGCGCTCGGCGGGAACATCGACCTCCTGATCAGCGGCGGCGGGAGTCTCTCGCCGGAACTCTGTCGGCTCTACTTCGCGATGGGGCTGCCGATCTACGAGGGGTACGGGCTGACCGAGACGTCGCCGGTCGTCACGGTCAATCCGCCCGAGGAGCCGATGATCGGGACGATCGGTCCAGCCTTGCCCGGCAACGAACTGCGAATCGACGAGAGCGTGGGCGACCAGGACGCCTTCGACGATCCGGGCGAGGTCGGCGAACTGCTCGTCTCCGGTCCGAACGTCGCCGACGGCTACTGGGAGCGACCCGGCGCGACCGATCGCTCGTTCACGAGCGACGGCGACGGCCGCTGGTTTCGCACGGGCGACATCGTCCACCGGCGACCGGACGGCTACCTCGAGTTTCGCGAGCGTGCCAAGCAGATCATCGTTCTCTCGACGGGAAAGAACGTCGCGCCGGCGCCGATCGAAGATCGGTTCGCGGCCAGCGAGGTCGTCGAGCAGTGTCTGGTCGTCGGCGACGGCGAGAAGTTCGTCGGCGCGCTACTGGTGCCGAATACGAAACACGTCCGCGAGTGGGCCGACGAGGAGGGGATCGATCTCCCCGACGATCCGGAGGCGCTGTGCGACGACGAGCGCGTTCGCGAGTACGTCGGCCGGGAGGTCGACCGGATCAACGCGGACTTCGAGAGCCACGAGACGATCAAGCGGTTCGAACTCGTTCCACGGGAGTTCACCGAGGAAAACGAGATGCTCACGCCGACGATGAAGAAAAAGCGCCGCGTCATCCTCGAGCGGTTCGAAGACCGGCTCGATCGGATCTACGCCGACGCCTGAGACGGCTCCCCGTCCCGATCGCCGGTGCAATCGCGGGGTGGTTCGGGGTTTGGCCGGCAGCGACGGACGGCGGATCGGACGCGATCGACCGACGTGTGCCATCTCGGTCGTGGTCGCTCGAACCCGGCCCGACCGCCGATATCCTGCCGTCAGTATATCTCTCCCGGACTCGTAGCGGGCGCGAATGACGTTCATCGCCGAGTTCACGCTCCCGGCCGCCGAATTTTCGTTCGGATCGGTGCTCGAGAACCACGACGATCTCCTGATCGAGTTCGAGAGCGTCGTCCCGACCCACCGCGGATTGCTGCCGTTCGTCTTCATCTGGAACGGCGGCGAGTACGCCGAGATCGAAGCGGAGATTCGGGCGGAACCCGTCGTCGACCGGATCGAAGCGGTCGATCGCTTCGACGACGGTCGACTCTACCGGATCGTCTGGAGCGACTCCGTCGAAGGGGTCGCTGCCGCCCTTCGCGAATTGGACGCGACGCTACTCGAGACGGTCGGCGTCGACGGTCGCTGGACGTTCGAGATCCGATTTCGCGATCAGGACCGAATCGAACGATTTCGGGAACTGCTCGAGGAGTACGGGATCGACCTGGAACTCGAGCGGCTTTCGACCGAACTCGAGGCCGATTCCGGAATGGAGTACGGGCTGACGGACAAACAGTACGAGACGCTGGTCGCCGCCTTCGAGACGGGATTCTTCGAGCACCCCAAACGAACGACGTTCGAGGAACTCGGCGACGAACTCGGCGTTTCGGACGCGGCGGCGATCGGCCGACTGCGGCGCGGGCTGTCGACGCTGCTCTCGCGGACGGTAATGCGCCGCGAAGGCGAGATTTGAGGGTCGGTCATACGGCGAGATTTGAGGGGCGGCCATAGTCACCACAGTGTGGCTTTCCCACCGAACGCGATCGGATGGACGTTCGCCCCGTATTAGCTGAATTGAGGCGCTAAGCCCCCTTCCTCAGCGAGCGCCGACCGAAGGGAAGGCGCGAGCAGGGAGGGGATACAGCGCCGCTCAGTTTTCATACACGTTCGACGCTCGGCCCACAGGCCAACGTCTTGCCAAAACCATTATACGTGTAACGTGCATACCGTGCATTACGGTGAAACGGAAGACAATCACGATTCGAGAGGACCAAGACGAGTGGATTGAGGACCAACACCTCAACCTCTCGTCGTTCGTCCGCGAGCAGTTGGACGAACTGATTGAGGAACGAGAGTAACGGATGTACTACGCCTACAAATACCGCCTCAAACCGTCCGACGCCCACCGCGAGGAGTTGGACCGTCACCGCGATATTTGTAGGCAACTGTACAACCATACACTCTACCGCCTCAACGAGTACCAAGACGAACACGGCGAAATTCCGTCCATGACCACGCTCCGATCGGAGCTACCCGACCTCAAGAAGTGGTGGGACGGTCTCTCAGACGTGTACTCGAAAGTTCTCCAGACCGTCGTCGAACGGCTGTTCGACAACCTCAAAGGACTCTCCAAACTCAAGAAGAACGGCTACGGCGTCGGTCAGCTCAAGTGGAAGCCACCACGGGAGTTCCGCAGTTTCACGTACAGTCAGTCTGGCTTCGAGCTCGACAAGAAGGGCGGTCAGACCGTGCTGTCCCTCTCGAAACTCGCGGACATACCGATTCGACTCCACCGCGCCATCCCCGACGTTCACGAGAGCGACAGCTCTCGTGCAGCCCATCAGAAATCTCCGATTTCTGAGGACGACGCCACTCTCAAGCAGGTCACGCTCAAGAAGGAACCGACGGGCGAGTGGTTCGCCACGTTCGGTGTCAAAATGGACCGTGAACCTCCTGAACTACCCGAAACCCCCGAGAAGTGCGTCGGCATCGACGTGGGGATTCTCAAGTACGCCCACGACACCGACGGCACGGCGGTCGGGTCGCTTGACCTTTCCGACGAGCGTGAACGCTTGGAGCGCGAGCAACGGAAGCTCTCGCGGAAGGAACATGGATCGAACAACTACGAGAAGCAACGCCGTCGGGTCGCGGAGTGTCACACCGACCTCCGACGGAAGCGCCGGGACTTCCTCCACAAGCTCTCGAACTACTACGCTCGGGAGTACGACCTCGTAGCGGTCGAAGACCTGAATGTGAAGGGGATGATGGAGTCGCCGTCGAACAGCCGCAACACAGCGTCTGCCGCGTGGCGAACGTTCCTCTCGTTGCTCGAATACAAGTGTGAACGCGAGGGGACGTACTTCGTGGCGGTCAACCCGAGAGAGACGACCAAGGAGTGTGCGTCCTGCGGCGTCTCGACGGAGAAGCCGTTGTGGGTCCGTGAACACTCCTGTCCCGCCTGCGGGTTTGAGGCGGACAGGGACGCGAACGCGGCGTGGAACATTCTTTCTCGCGGCCTCGAAGATGTAGGAGTGGGATACTCCGAATCACCGCCTGTGGAGACTGCGCTCCCTGTGGATACGCCTGTATCTGCAAAGCGCGTCGTGGAAGCAGGAAGCCCTACCCTCAAGGAGCGAACGGCGTCAACCGTGAGCGAGTAGGGTAGGGTAGTTCACGCACCCAAGTCTGCTAACGGCACAGTTGAGGGCGTCTCACCGAGTACGTGTCCCGTGTTCCCGACCGTCTCCCGAGGGATTCGATGAACAGGCGTCGTTACGAACGCTCGAGCGAGGAGTGTACGGTCCGACTCGAGGTAGCCGATCACGAACGGCCATCGACGGTCGTCGTACGGGCGATCGAACGGGCGTCCGACGAGGACGCGACCGAGATACGTCCGCTGTACGAATCCGTCGCACCCGAATCGCTCGATCGGCTGTTCGCCGAGACGAACTCGACGATCCGGCGGGGAGTCGTCGCGTTTTCCGTCGACGACTACGAGATACGCGTCGTCGACGGCGAGTACGTCGAACTCACGGAGCGACCGCCGGACGCGACGTCGTAATCGAGTCGGCGGACGTCGGAGCTTCCGAACTGCGTCACGGAAAGAGCAGAAAAGCTATCCCGATCTCGGCGGAGGACCCGGTATGACCCTCCACCGACGGAACTCCCTCCGCACGACCGCCGACGCGCTCCGCCCCGGAACCACCGTCCGGTATCGCTACCGATCCGGCGACGAAGCGCACCTCCCGTCGGACGAACGGCGCGTTCTCGAGTGAACGACGCGTCGCGTCCTCCGCGACGAATCACCGGCGCTTCGTTCGGACGGCTTCCGGATCAGCGCTCGCCGGAAAGGATGTCGCTGATCGAGCCGCCGATCGCCATCGCGGTGAAGATCACCGACACCTGACAGAGGTTGACCCACGGCTCGTCCCAGGTGACCCGACCCCACAGCGTCATCATCCCCGCCGCGGTCACGAACGCGATGGCGAGCACCCAGAGCGGCCGGCGCGGCACCACCCCGAAGTACGGATCGGTGATCCTGACGTCGCGAAAGTCCGCCACGTAGAGGATGCCGACGACCAGCGCGACGGCCAGGGCGACGTTGCCCGCGAAGAAGGCCGGCGTCTCCGCCAGAAACTCCCCGATTTCGATGACGCCGTCCTCCACGAGCAGGGGCATCCCGATGACGACGCTCCCCAGAAACGCCTCGGCTTTGTCCTTCCCGGTGAACTCGGTAATGACGCGGTTGACGGTTCCGTTCCGGGAGAGTCGGCCGACCAGCGTCTTCGTCCGTCTAACCTCCGTCCGCTCGTCCGGATCGTCGACCGTCTCCTCCAGGGTCTCGAGTTGCTCGTAGAGATCGTCGATCGTGGCGTCGTTGCTCGATCCATCCATACGCTCTCTTTGTAGCCGAAAAGTAAACACCGTCGACTACTCGATCGCTAGCTCGTCGTCGAAAAATAAACAATGTGCCGAAATAACACGATAGAACGTCCGAAACCGGTACCGTTTTGCGGACGGGCGTGCCAGTGTGTGGCGTATGAAACACGTACGGGGACCGTTGTGTACGGTCGACGTCGAGGACCGGACGATCGAAACCGAATCGATCGATGACGTGCTCGAGTCGTCGATCGGCGGGCGCGCGCTCGGCACCAGGCTCGCTCACGAGCGGATTCCGTTCGACGCCGATCCGCTGGGCCCGGAGAACCGACTCTACTTCGCGACCGGTCCGCTCCAGCACTCGACGATGAGCTTCACCGGCCGGATGTCGGCGACCGGCGTCTCGCCGCTGACCGACGGGCTGCTCTCGTCGAACGCGGGCGGGTTCCTCTCTCGAAACTTCACCGCCACCGGCTACAGCGCCGTCGAGGTGGCCGGCGCGAGCGACGAGCTCGTCATCGTCCACCTCACCGACGAGGGCGTCGAGTTCGAGGCCGTCCCCGACCTCGAGGAGGCGACAGTCTCCGAGACCTGCGAGTACATCGAGGACGAACACGGGCTCGCGTCGGAACACACCGTCGTCGCCGGCCCGGCCGGCGAGAACGAGGTCCGATTCGCCTCGATCATGACCTCGAAAGAGCGGGCGTTCGGCCGCGGCGGTCTCGGCGCGGTCCTCGGCTCGAAGAACGTCAAGGCGATCACGTTCGACGGCGACTCCACCCGCGAGGTCGAGATCCCGCCGCTCCAGATGGAGGTCCACGGCGAGGCGGCACAGGCCGACCACCCGATGAAAGCTCAGGGGACGACCTCGGTCGCGGAGTACGCGAACATGGTCGAGGCGCTGCCGACGTACTACTTCTCGGAGCTGTCGTTCGAACACATCGACTCCGTCAGCGGCGACCGCGTCGAGGAGAAAAAGTACAAGAAGGGGACGTGCTCGGCCTGCGCGTTCGCCTGCAAGCTTCCGACGAGAGACGAGGAGACGGGTCTCGAGACCGAAGGCCCCGAGTACGAGACGCTGATGGCGTTCGGTCCGAACTCGGGCGTCGACGACATCGTCGACGTGATGAAAGCGAACAAACTCTGCGACGAGTTCGGCCTCGATACGATCTCGGCCGGCGACGTCGTCGCCGGCTACCTCGCGAGCGAAGACGAGTTCGGCAACGCCGAGTTGATCCACGAGACCGTCGAGAAGATCGCCTACCGCGAGGGGATCGGCGACACGCTCGCGGAGGGAATCGACCGCATCCACGACGAACTCGGCGTCGAGAACTGGTCGGTGAAGGGAATGGAGTTCTCCGCCCACGACGGCCGAACGCTGAACGGACAGGGACTCGCGTTCGCCACGTCGAACCGGGGTGCAGATCACATGTACGCGGAGTTTTACCCCTACGAGTACCCGCTCGTCGACGCCGACAAAGCGTTCGACAAGGAGGGACTCGAGGGCAAGCCGCCGAAGATCGTCGAACTCGAGAACGCGAACGCGATCAAAGACAGCGCCGTCCTCTGTAAGTTCTCGCGGGACTTCGTCGACGAGGACCGCCTCTCGACGCTGCTCGATGCGAGTTACGACGAACTAATCGAGATCGGCGGCGAGATCGTCACGCTCGAGCGTCACTTCAACAACCAGCGCGGGTTCGACCGCGACGACGACGCCCTCCCGTACGAGCTTCCGGACTTCGAGCAGGGTCTCGAGGAGTACTACGAGGAACGCGACTGGAACGACGACGGGACGGTTCCCGACGAACGGCCCGAGACCGGCGGCGTTCCGGCCGACGACTGAGGCCCTTGGTCCCGATTATCGAGTCGCGGTCCGTCCGCCGTTCGACGCGGATATCGATCGATTCGCCGACGAAACCCCTACACTTACGACGAGGGGTTGAGAACCAACGGCGACGATGACGCCGGCTGCGTTGCTCGTTGGCTTCTGTGCGATCATGGCGTTGCTCGCCGTCGGACGGCTCGTCCACGCCGACGAGCGCGATCCGGTCGACGTCGGAACGACGCTGCTCGTGTTCGCGCTCACGCTCACGGCGACGTGGTGGGTCACGCGCGACGAGCCGTGGCTGTCCGCGGACGAACGGACGCTGGCCGCGGTCGGTGCTCTCGTACTCTTCGGCGTCGGCACGTTTCTCGTCGTCCACTACTGGACGGAGCCGACCGGCTCCGCGCTCGAGCGGCGACCGGACGTATCCGGCGACGCCGATCGGAGTTCCGACCCCGACCGCGAACGGCTAGAACGACCGTGATGCGATCCCGACCGGCTATCTCTCGCGAAGGCGTTCGCCTCGCCATCCGACGAGTCCGTTCCCCGGCTCTGTCCCGGTACGATGGCACGTCGATCGATTTCAGAGGGTGACACACTCGAGAGAAATGGGAGGTCTTTTACCCCCATCGAAGCACCGTACAGACGAGATGAGCTACGAGAAGATCGACGTCCCCGAAGACGGGGAGAAGATCACGCTGAACGAAGATACCGGCGAACTCGAGGTTCCTGACGATCCGATTATCCCGATCATCTACGGCGACGGCGTCGGCAGCGACGTCGGCCCCGCGGCACAACAGGTCCTCGAGGCCGCCGCGAAGGCGACCGGCCGCGAGATCAACTGGATGCGCGTCTACGCCGGCGAATCCGCCCGCGAGCGCTACGACGAGAACCTGCCCGAGGAGACCGTCGAAGCGATCAAGGAACACCGCGTCGCGATCAAGGGACCGCTGACGACGCCGGTCGGTGCCGGCTTCCGCTCGCTGAACGTCGGTCTCCGGAAGCTGCTCGACCTCTATGCGAACGTTCGACCCACCTACCACCTCGACGGCGTGCCGTCCCCCGTCTCCGAACCCGAGAAGATGGACATGGTCACGTTCCGCGAGAATACGGAGGACGTCTACGCCGGCATCGAGTGGGAACACGGCACCGACGAGGTCCAGCAGGTCAAGGAGTTCGTCGAGGAGGACATGGGCTTCGACGACGTCATCCACGACGGCCCCGTCGGCATCGGCGTCAAGCCGATTACGGAGTTCGGCACCAAGCGCCTCGTCCGCCGCGCGATCGACTACGCCCTGGAGCACGACCGCGACTCCGTCACGCTGGTCCACAAGGGTAACATCATGAAGTTCACCGAGGGTCAGTTCCGCGACTGGGGCTACGAGGTCGCCGAAGAGGAGTACGGCGACGAGGTCATCACCGAGGACACCCTCTGGGAGGAACGCGACGGCGAACAGCCAGCGGACGCCGTCGTAGTCAACGACCGCATCGCGGACAACATGCTCCAGCAGTTGCTCACCCGCACCGAGAACTACGACGTCATCGCGACGATGAACTTAAACGGCGACTACCTCTCGGACGCCGCCGGCGCACAGATCGGCGGTCTCGGCATCGCACCCGGTGCCAACTTCGGCGACGGTCGACTGCTCGCCGAACCCGTCCACGGCTCCGCACCCAAGTACGAGGGCCAGGACAAGGTCAATCCGACCGCGATGATCCTCTCGGGTCGCATCATGCTCGAGTACCTCGGCTGGGACGACGCCGCCGACCTCGTCCGCGACGCCGTCGAGGAGACGATTTCGTCGGGCAAGGTCACCTACGACCTCGAGCGACAGCTCGACGACGCGGAGAAGCTCGCCACGAGCGAGTACGCCGACGCCGTCGTCGAGAACGTCGAGAAGCTGTCGTAACGCGTTCGCAACCGCGTCGTCTGCGACGCGATTTCCTTTCTCGAACCTCGATTCGATGCGCTCTCGAGTCCGTACCGGCAACGCGATCGGTACCGCCAGCGGTCGACGACTTCGACGAGCGGATCGCAGCTCTCCGGTCGAACCGTTGCTGGTCGCCCGCGGTTCGGTATCGCCGGTCGTAGACTCGTAACGTTCTCGGTCGCGCGTCCCGTAGCCGCCCGACGATGGTCGACGTACGGCTCGTCGCGGACGAAACCGAACGTGCTGACGCGCTGGCGGTCCGACACGAGGTGTTCGTCGAGGAACAGGGCGTCGACGCGGACCTCGAGTACGACGACCACGACGGCGACGCCGTTCACTTCGTCGCCTACGACGGCGACGAGCCCGTGGGTGCCGCCAGACTGCGGGAACTCGCGGACGACCGCGGCAAGGTCGAACGCGTCGCGGTGCGCAACGAGCGCCGCGGCGAGGGGATCGGCCGACTGCTGATGGACGAACTCGAGCGGCGGGCCGAGTCGCTGGGTCTCTCGACGCTCGTATTGCACTCCCAGACCCACGCCGCCGGGTTCTACGACCGGCTCGGATACGAACGCCACGGACCCGCGTTCGAGGAGGCCGGTATCCCGCACGTCGAGATGCGAAAACGACTGAACGGCTGACGGGGTCGTCGTGACTCCCGGCCGGCGCGGCGACCGTACTCGGATCCATTCCGCTCGAGCGTCCGCGTCCCGTCGAATTTTCCGACAGTACTGTCAATTTCCATTAGTAATCTTTTTTCTGTACCGCGTGCGAGCGAACGAGCATGTCTTCTCGGCCGACTCCCCACGACAGCGTTCCCGAGTTCATCGTCGATCGGTTCGAGGACCACTCGCCGGCGGAGCTTCGAACGATCGTCGAGTACGCCGAATCGCTCGACCCGTCGCTCGACGTGCCGGAGTACGTCGTCCAGGCGTTCGCGATCCAGAACGAGGAGACGCGAACCGTCGTCGCCGTCTACGCCGCCGAACTCGCGACGCACCTCGAGGAACGCGAAGAGCGAGACGACGAGGACGACGAGTCACCGCAGGGTCCCGGACGGATGGGCGGGGCGTTCTTCGGTTGAGGTGTCTCGCTCCACCGCCTGCCGAACCCCGATCGATCTCCCCGGACCCGCCGACGGCCGTCGACGACCGGAAGAGAGCGCCGAACTACTCGTTTAGTCGTTCGCGGCCGTATCTGACCGCGAGCCCGACGATCGCGAGCGCCATCGCGGCCGCGAACGCGACGACGAACGCCGACAGCGGCTCCGTCACCGTCTCGAGTTCCTCGAGGACGAACTCGGCCGCGAGGACGGTCGCGATCGCGACGAGGACGAGACCGCCGAGGTTCGCGAGGTGGGAGTTCGTCTCGGGGACCACCGCCGGATCGTTCAGCAGGTAGAGGATCACCACCAGTGCGAACGGCGTCCCGACGAGACCGAACGCCAGCACGAGAACGAGCAACTCGAAGAACGCGCCCTCGAGAAACGCGCCGACGGCCGAGACGAGCGCGACGACGACGATCGCACCGCGGTAGCGCGGATCCTCGACGGACCGCTCCCAGCCGAGTTTGTCCGCGACGAGGTACGGCGGGACGATCGTGTTCCCGCCGAGCGTCGACACCGCCGCGCCCCAGAGACCGAGCAGGAACACCCAGACGGCGTACTCGCCGGCGACGGGACCGAGCGCGGCCGCCGCCTGAATCTCGTCGATCGAGCCCGGATCGACGCCGGCACCGGGAAGGACGCTCGCCGCGACGAGGAAGACGGCCAGACTGAAGACGCCGAAGGCGACGAGCATCGAACTCACCACGTCGAACGCCGCGATGTCGGCGTCGCGGTCGGTCCACCCGCGGGCGCGCATGGTGTAGCTTTGCATCGTCAACAGCGTGATGTGGACCGCGCCGCCGAGGACGCCGGCCGCGACGACCGCGCCGCCGACGCCCGCCGGTATCGTCGGGACGAGTCCCGTCGCCGCGGCGGTCGGATCGATCGGAACGACGAACGCCGAGACGACGAACGCCAGCACGACCAGCGAGACGAGCAGCTTCGCGCCGATCTCCGCGACGCGGTAGCCGCCGCCGGCCAACCCGAGCGCGAGGATGACCGCCCACGCGATCCCCCAGAGTCGCGGATCGGACAGCGCCGCGATCTCGACGACGGCTCCGCCGACGATCGTCGCGCTGACCTCCGCCAGCGTCTTCATGATGACGAGCTGTGCGAGTCCCGCGGCGAGGACCACGTCCACGACGAGCACCCACGCCCAGAACGAGCCGAGGTGTTCCTCGACGACGGCCACGATTCCGGCTTCGGTCAGCAATCCGAGTCGCATCGCGAGGTACTGTCCGACCGTGCCGAGGATCGCGGAGAGCACGACGACCCACAACAGCGCGTAACCGAAGCTCGCGCCAGCGACCAGCAGGCTGACCATGGTCGCCGGTCCCGCGGCAATCGCGCCGGCGAGCCAGGTGGGCCCAAGTCGTCTGACGAACCCGCCGATACGTCCGACCGTCCTGCCCTCCACTTCGTGCGATGTCTTCATTGGGATCCCGTACGAGCGCCAACATATAACTGCGTGGTATTCTCGAGTGCTACGGTCGACCTCGAGCGTTCGGACGAGCCCTCGCCCGCGGACCGGACGCGTCGCCCGGTGCCGATCGGTTCGAACCACCCCCGGCCACGGTACTGCGGCGTCGCCGACCACGTTCGTCGCAGCGATGCGAGGAGGAAACCCACGATTTCAGTCGTGGATAACTGACACGGGGCGAAGCTTCAACTACCGTGAGCGATCACCTCGAGACATGTACGCGGTCGTCGGCTGTAGCGAGTGTTCGAACCTCTGGATCATCGAGGGCCGGTCGGAGACGACTCGGTGTCCCCGCTGTGGCTCGCGTCGTCCCTACGAGCGCCGAAAGAAGTTCGTCGAGACGGACGACGCGGACCACGCCCGCGAGGTTCGCGCGTCGATGCTCGCGAACCGACAGGGCGAGGGCGACGCGTTCGCGGCGATCGATTCCTTCGCCGACCTCGAGGCGGACGTCGCCGACGGCGTCGTCGACGACGCGGAGTACCTCGAGGGAGCGGGCCTCGACGCCGAGGAGATCGACGCCGCGGGCGAGCGCGACCCGCGCGGACCGAGCCGAACCGGGAGCAAGAAAGCGATCGTCGAGCGAGCGCTCGACGACCTCGAGACGCCGACCGAAGACGAAATCGTCGCCTACGCGAGCGATCGAGACGTTTCGGCGTCGTACGTCCGCGACGCGCTCGAGAAACTGGTTCGTCGCGGGGCGGTCAGCGAGAGTCGCGGTCGATATCGAAAGCTGTGACGCCTTTTCTGGCGTGAACGCCGGTGTCGTACCGACCCGAAGCGGTTCGTTCCGACCCGGAACGGCAGGACTTTGAATCGAGCGCCGAAATCTCGAGTCGATGACCGAGCAGGTGGACGTCCAGGAACTCACGATCGGCGTCGGGACGGTTCTCGCGTTCGTCCTCTACGGGTACGGGAGGTTCGTCAGCGAGACCGTTTTCGGCGTCGAGACCACCGACCTCGCGGTGCTTTCGTTCGCCGGCACGTTCCTCGCCGTCGCGGCGCTTCACGGCGCGTACGGTCGTCGAGACTTCGCGCTCGCACACGCCGCTGCGGGGCTCGGGCTGGTGTTCGTGGCGGTCGCCTCGAGCGGGCTCCAGGTGCTGATCGGTATTCTGCTGCTCGCTGTGGGCGGTGCGTACGTCGCGGTCGAGACGGTACGCGCCCGGCGGGAGGGTGCCGACGCGGCCGGCTAATCGTCTTCGCGATCGGCGTCGTTCGATCCGCCTTCGACGCCGCGGTTTCGATTCGGTCGCGTCCAAAAGAAACAGAATTGACACCTACTGGAGTTACTCGAACCTCGACACCTGATTCACACACCCTTAACTAAACTCCGTTACGTGCGTAACAGGATACATGTGCGGCGATCTGCAGGAATCAGCGCAAAACGTCGTCGTTCCGGCGATCGATGCGGCGAGTAGCGTCGCTTGCATGCGTTCGCTGGGAAAACGGGGTATTCGAACGATCGCGATCTCCGAGCAACCGTCTCCACCCGGTTTCGAATCCAAATTCTGTACCGAATCTCACGGGGTTCCCGATCCCGCGAGCGAGTTGGGTGCGTACGAGGAGGCGCTCTGTGGGCTCGCCCGGCGGGACGACGTCTGTACGGTCATCCCCGTTCGCGAGGCCGACGTCTACGTGCTGGCGCGGAATACGGACGCCCTAACCGACCACGTGGCCACCGTATGGCCGTCCATACCGACGCTCGGCTCCGTCCAGGATCGCGTTCGACTGTTCGACGCTGCGCGGGCGGCGAACGTCTCGATTCCGGAGACGACGGCCCTCGATGACTGGTCCGACTGGACCGACGACCTGGTCGTCAAACCCCGCTATACGGTTCACGCGCCGGAGTACGGGAGCGACTTTTCGGACTTCCGCCCCCAGGAGCAATCCGCTCGGTACGTTCCCGCGGGGATCGAACCCGACCGAGACGCCCTCGTCGACGACTTCGGACACGCCCCGCTCGTCCAGGAGTACGTCCCCACCTCCGACGAGTACGCGTTTTTCGCGCTGTACCGCGACGGGGAGGCGGTCGCGACGTTCCAGCACCGACAACGACGTGCCTGGAAGTACGCCGGCGGGCCGAGCGCCTACCGCGAATCGGTCGACATCCCGGAGCTGGACGCCGCGGGTCGCCGCCTGCTGGACGAACTCGAGTGGCACGGACTGGCGATGGTGGAGTTCCTCCGCGATCCGACCACCGGCGAGTTCAAACTGATGGAAGTCAACCCGCGCTTTTGGACGTCGCTTCCGTTCACCGTCCAGGCGGGCGTCGACTTTCCGTACCTGTACTGGCAGCAGGCCACCGGCTACTCGATCCCTCGAGAGCCGACCTTCGAAGTCGGCATCGGCGGTCACCTGCTCCGGGGGGAACTTCTCCACCTCCACAGCGTTTTCAGCGAAACGTACCCGGCCGTCGAGCGGCCGTCCCGTGTGAAAACCGTGATCGACGTCGCCGCGTCGCTGGTTCGCCATCCGCGCTTCGATTACCTCGACCCGGACGATCCCGGGCCGTTTCTCCGGGACAGCCGGAACCTGATCGGCGAGCTTCGGTCCCGCGAGGCCGAGTCGGGAGGGGGGAGAGACCACCGCCCCGAGCAGTACGAACGACGGACGGTCGAGCCCTGATCGTCTCCCGACATCCTCGGTCGGGCCGTCGCGTCGCAGTATTCGACGTTCCGTTCGCGAGTGGACCGTCGCACCGCGTTCGGCCACCGAGTGCGGACGCCGTCGAATACACGTTCGCTCTACCGTAGTTTCCGGACGCGCCCGCCTCCCGCGCTCACGTCGTGTCTAGATCGAGTCGGGTGAACCGCCAGTCCGACGGCGAGCTTTCCTCAACGACGGTCGCGTCACCGATGTCGCGTGCCAACAGCGTTCGCGACGTCGGGTTGGCGAAAAGCGACAGCGGCAGCCGGGTGTCGGGATAGAACCGATTTCGGACTGGATTCGGCACTCCGATTCCGAACGCCGTGACGTAACTCCTGTCCGAATACTCGGCGACCACGCTCCTGAGGAGGTGCTCGATCGCCGTTCGGCTGACGTCGAACTCGCGCGGCTCGACCTCGACGATTCGGACGCAACCGTCGACGCACGATACGACGAGCGCCGCGACCGCGGTTCCATCGCGTCTCGCGACGTAGGTGCCGTACTCGTACAGCGGATTGTCGAGTCGCCAGCGATAGAATTCGGCCGACCGATTCGCGTGGATGCTGTCGGACCGCCGATCGTGTACCGACGCCAGCAGTTCGTCGGGCGGCGTTTCGTACCGTTCGATCCGAACGTCGCCCGCACTCGAGTTCGCGAGCCAGCGCTCGGACTGCGAGGCGGATCGCGCGAGTACGGTCGCGATCGCGGACACGGCCTCCGTCACGTCCACGTACTCGGTAGCGACCGCTTTCGAACGACCGGTTTCGATCCACCGCTCGACGAGCGGAGCGGGGTTGTGCAACCGATAGTACATCGGTACGGTTCGAACCTCCTGCCAGCCGTGTTTGAGATTTCCCCGCTTCGAGTGTTCGTTGGGGAAATTGAAGAAGAAGTCGGGACGACGATCCGCGTAGTACTCGAGCGCGCGTTCGTTCATCCGGCTAAAGAGCCCCTGTCGCCGGTGGTCGGGGTGGACCATCGTATCGCACGGCTGTAACCCGACGCGCGTTACGTCGCCAACTCGCATCTCGAGTGCGAAAAACGCCCGACAGCCGACGATTCGGTCGTCTCTCGTCGCCACGATGATCGAAACGTGATCGACGTACGGGTTTCGCTCGTACTTCCACTCGAACCACTCGGGCCCCCAGCCGTGTCCGAATACCTCGTCGTGTAACGCGAGTAACTGCCCTCTATCACCCGCTCGAAAGTGCCGAATTCCGTACTGCTTCGGCGTCTGAGAGATATATTGACTCACGGGCGAGTCGGAAATAACACCTGTGCGTTCGTATAGCTGTCACCTGAGAGAGCAAGCCGAACTCGATTACTGTGGGAAATTAAACACGTTTATCGTTACAGTAATCGGCGCGTGACACTCGTACGGTGTGTCTCCGAGATCGATACGATCTCCTTTCCGGGAGTAGTCCGACGAATCGCCCCCGACTGGCATTCCTCGGTCCCCGGAACTCGCCGGCCCCCGCTCGAGTTATCGTACCGACCGAACCCGTTCACACGCCGATCGCACGATAGCGGTGCGATCGGGCGTACACCGACTCTCAGCGGCTACTATCCGGTTCGCGGTCTTCCGGCGCGTCGTCGATCACCGCCCGAGGTCCTCGTGTGCGCTCGCGAGGTGGCGCGACGCGAGCGCCGCCAGCAGCGAGAGTTCGCCGGCGAGCGCGCCGACCGCGACGATCTCCGCCAGCGCGTCGGCGTTCGACCCCGGCGGATCGCCGCCGCCGCGAACGCCGAGAATCTCGAGCGCTTCAGCCTGCGTCGGCAGCTTCGTGCCGCCGCCGACGGTCCCGACCTCGAGCGAGGCCAGCGAGATCGAGGCGTACAGATCGGACGGGTCGTCGGAGTCGCGGACGTCCATCGTCGTGATCGCGTTCGCCCCCTCGACGACCTGGGCTTCGTCCTGGCCGGTCGCGAGGAAGGCAGCGCCGACCACGTTGGCGGCGTGGGCGTTGAAGCCGAGGCTACCGGCTTTCGCGCTGCCGATCAGGTTCTTTCGCGTGTTCGCCTCCGCGATCGCCTCCGGAGTCGTGTGGAGGCGTTTTTCGACGATTTCGCCGGGGATCACGACGTCGGCGGTCACCGACCGTCCGCGTCCCTCGACGGCGTTGACGGCGGCGGGTTTCTTGTCCGAACAGAGATTCCCCGAGAGCGCGACGAGGGAGGCCGGCGTCTCGCGCTCGACGACCGAGCAGGCCTCGCCCGTCGCGATGGTGGCCATGTTCATCCCCATCGCGTCCTTGGTGTCGTAGGCAAAGCGCAGGTAGACCGCGTCGCCGACCACGTAGGGTTCGACGCCGAGTAACTCGCCGTGGCTCGTCGTCGACTCGGCGGCCTCGGCCAGGGCGTCGACGTTCTCCCCGACCCACTCGACCGTCTCGGCGGCCTCGACGACGCCGTCGACCCGGAACACCGGCGCGCGAGTCATCCCCGTTTTCGTCACTCGGGCGTCCGCGCCTCCCGCGGCGTCGATAACGGAGAGGCCGCGGTTGACCGACGCGAGCAACGCGCCCTCGGTCGTGGCGAGCGGCAGGTAGTGTTCGCCGTCGGCCGCGCCGCCCGAGACTGCGACCGGACCGACGACGCCCAGGGGCACCTGGGCCGCGCCGATCATGTTCTCGACGTTCGGCTCCGCGCGCTCGGCCGGGAAGGCGTAGTCGCCGATCGTCTCGAGGTCGGCCCCCGTCTCGCGCTCGACGAGCAGCCGCCGGGCCGCGGCGGCGGTGTCGTGGTCGACGTGCTCTTCGAGTTCGTGAATTCGAAGCTCGCCCTCGCGAACGCGGTCGGCGAGGTCCTCGGCGCTGGTCATGGCTCAGTGCAGACGTCGGGCCGCCCTAAGGGTTGCTGATTCGCTCGCGTTGGCGTCGAATGCGCGGTCGTCCGCGCTCGAACCGATCAGCGGGAGACGATCGTCGACCCACCGTCGGCGTGCGACCGGTAGCCGGCGACGAACTCGTAGCAGACGAGCGCGACGAACCCCCCGCCGCCGATCGCGGCGATCGCCAGGTGCTGGAGCGCCTCGCGTTCGACGATCGAGCCGGTCGCCAGCCCGCGCTCGACCGCGGAGACGTCGGCGAACAGGAGCGCGAACGCGCCGAGTGCGATGGCCGCGAACCGAACGCGGGTCCGCGGCGAGACGTCGTCGTCGGTCGCGGCGAGATACAGTTGCGGTCCGACGATCGCGAGTCCGGTGACGAGGAGGTACGCGACGAGCGGTTGCTCGGTCGGCATGACGCCCGTCGCGGCGTTCAAGACGACGAGTCCTGTGGCGACTGCGAGGAGAAGGACGACCGAGCCGGCGATGACGCGATCTTCGCGAGAGACCATCGTCTCGATTTCGTATCCGGCGACGGTAACGTTTTCGACGCCCATTCGAAACGGGCGGGCGAGCGGCGGCGATTCGACGATACCGGCGGGACGCCGACTCGCGGCGGCTCCGTTGTCGGTCTCGAGGCCGCCGCCCCGACTCCCGTCTCTCCCGTCCGCTCGAGCCCCCTCCACAATCGTTTTGGCGCTCGCCCGCGCGACCTCTCGCATGACCGAGGCCGCCGACCGGCTGTTCACGAACGCGGAGGTCCACTCGCTGACGGAGCCCGATCGGGTCTACGAGGCGATCGCGGTCCGCGACGGCGAGATCGCTCGGCTGGGCAGCGACTACGAAATCCGGTTCCTCGAGGGCGTCGAGACCGAGGTGATCGACTGCGAGGGGCGGGTCGTCCTCCCCGGCTTCGTCGACGCCCACACCCACCTCGAGAACCTGGGTCGGCACCTGGTGCACGCCGACCTCTCGGACGCTCGAAGCGCCGACGAGTGCCTCGAGCGCCTCTCGGCGCGGGCGGCGGAGACGGACGACGAGTGGATACAGGGGTTCGGCTACGACGAGAGCGAGTGGGACGAAGATCGCGACTACCTCACCCGGACGGATCTCGATCGGGTCGGCGACGAGCGGCCGGTCGTCGCGCTTCGGGTGGACATGCACGCCGCGTCGCTCAACTCGGTCGCGCTCGAGCGGTTCGGCGACGATCTGCCCGACGGCGACGTCCGCCGCGGGGCCAACGGCGAGCCGACCGGCGTCGTCGTCGAGGACGCGGCGGAGGCGGTTCGAGCGGGGATCGCCCCCGACTACGACGAGACGCGCACGCTCGTGGCCGCCGCCCTCGAGTACGCGGTCGAACGCGGCGTCACCGGCGTCCACGACATGGTCCGGAACTCGGTCGCGCCGCGGGTTTACCGGGATCTCGAGGCGGCTGACGAACTTCCGATCCGAGTGCGGATCAACTACTGGGCCGACCACGTCGAGGCCGTCTCCGAGGTCGGCCTCGCGACGAACGCGGGCGGCGACCGCGTGCGCACCGGGGCGATCAAGAGCTACACCGACGGCAGCATCGGCGCGAAAACCGCGAAACTCTCCGCGCCCTACGCGACCGCCGACGAGGGCGACGGCGCGTTCGACGGCGAGTGGTCCCCGTCGGGGGCCGAATCCACCGGCGAGTGGGTCGTCGCCCCCGCCGAACTCGAGGCGCTGGTCGACCGGGCCGACGACGACGGGTTCCAGGTGGCCGTTCACGCGATCGGCGACGAGGCGATCGAGGCGGCGCTGTCCGCCCTCGAGACGACTGCCGATCCGGGCGAGTCGCGCCACCGGATCGAACACGTCGAATTGGCGACGGACGACCAGTTAGCGCGGATGGCCGACGCGGGCATCGTCGCCTCGGTGCAGCCGAACTTTCATCGCTGGGCTGCCGACGGCGGCCTCTACGATCGGCGTCTGGGCGAGAAACGCCGTCGACGAACGAACCGGCTCCGGCGAATGCGCGAAGCCGGCGTCCCGCTCGCGTTCGGCTCGGATTGCATGCCGCTCGGCCCGCTGTTCGGCGTCCACCACGCGGTCAACGCACCGACGGAGTCACAGCGACTCGAGGTGACCGAGGCGCTACGGGCGTACACCCGCGACTCCGCCTTCGCCGGATTCGACGAGCGACGCTTGGGGACGCTCGAGGTCGGCAAGCGGGCGGACCTCGTCGTGCTCGAGGAATCCCCGTGGGCGGCCGCCGACCGGATCGACGCGATCGACGTCTCGATGACGGTCGTCGACGGGACGGTCGTCTTCGACGGCTGCGACGGTTGATCCGGGTTTTCGCTCTTTCGTAAGCGCTCGTGACTGACGTCAGTCGTGTTAGCTCCAAAACACTATCGTGGTGATCGTGGTAGCCCGCGTCAGGGATGGCCCAGAAACTCGAGTCGACGTCGGTGGCGGTCGTCGCCGAGGACGTTCGACGGACGTACTTTCTCGCGGAGCCGGTCGACGCGGTCGACGGTATCTCGCTGTCGCTGGCGGACGGATCGTTCACCGCCGTGATGGGACCGAGCGGATCCGGAAAGAGCACGTTGTTGAACCTGATCGGCTGTCTCGATACGTCCGACGAGGGACGGATCGAAGTCGGCGGACGAGCCGTGGCGGCGCTGTCCGACGCCGAGCGGGCGCGACTTCGCGGCACAGCGATCGGGTTCGTCTTCCAGACGTTCGACCTGCTGTCGCGGCTGACCGCGGCGGAGAACGTCGCGCTTCCGATGGTGTTTCACGATTCGGTCCGCGAGAATCGCGACCAGCGAGCGCGGACGCTGCTCGAGCGCGTCGGACTCGGCGATCGGATCGAACACAGGCCCAGCGAACTCTCGGGCGGCCAGCGCCAGCGCGTCGCCATCGCTCGAGCGCTCGCGAACGATCCGACGCTCCTGCTGGCCGACGAGCCGACGGGGAACCTCGACACGGAGACGGGTGCCGAGATCATGGATCTGCTGGTCGACCTCAACCGCCAGGGAACGACGATCCTCCTCGTGACACACGAGCGCACGATCGCCGAGTACGCCGACCACGTCGTCCACCTGCTCGACGGACGGATCGAATCGCTCGAGCACCTCGGCGACGCCCGCGACGTCGCGGTCGCGACCGACGACCGATCGCCGATCGCGGAGGGGGGAGACGACCGATGAACCTCCGGGAGAGCCTCCGGATCAGCTGGCGGTCGATTCGTTCGCACAAGCTCCGGTCGGCGCTGACGACGCTGGGCGTGATCATCGGCGTCGCCGCGGTGATCACGTTCATGGTGCTCGGGACGGGCTTTTCCCAGAGCATCGTCGGCGACATCGAGGCCGATCAGGAGCCGGTGATGACCGTCCACACTCAGACCGTTCCCGAGGACGGCTTCGGTATCATGCCGGTCGACACGCCGATCTACACGGAGACCGACGTCGAGGTGCTCGAGCAGGTGGAGGGCGTCGAGTTCGTCGCGCCCGACGGTTCGCTGGATCTCGTCCAGACGTCGACCGACGACGAACAGGTGACCGGCGTCGTCGACGCCCACGCGACGACGTCGGACCGGTTCGAACACGAGCCGCTCGTCGAGGGCGAGACGTTCGACGCGGAAGACGAGGCGATCGTCAACGAACGCGTCAGCCAGCTGTTCGAGGGCAACGTCTCGGCCGGGGACGAACTCACGCTCGCGTTCGACGACGGGGAGTCGGCGACGGTGACCGTCGCCGGCGTCGCGGAGGCGGAACTCGGCGAGCAGACGCCACCGCGGGTGTTCCTCCCGGTCGATCCGTACTACACCACGACGGTCGAGACGCCGGACGGAACCGAAGAGCGCGCGTACCCCACGCTACACGTTCGCGCGGGGAGTCTCGACGACGTGGAGCCGGCCCAGGAGTCGATCGTCGACTACCTCGAGAACGACTCGCACGCCGCCGAACTCAAACAGGACGACGACGAAATCGAGGTGCAAACCGTCGAGGACGCGATCGAGCAGTTCATGGATCTCGTCGATCAGCTCACGGTGTTCATCGGCGCCGTCGCCGGCATCGCGCTCGTCGTCGGCTCGATCGGCATCGCGAACATCATGATCGTCAGCGTCACCGAGCGGATCCGCGAGATCGGTATCATGAAAGCCGTTGGCGCCACGCGGCGGGACGTCATGCAGCTCTTTCTCGTCGAATCCGTCGTGCTCGGCGTGATCGGCGCGGCCGCCGGCGTGGCGCTCGGACTCGGCGTCGGCTATCTCGGCGTGACGTTCCTCGAGTGGCCGATGGCGTACCCGCTCGACTGGATCGCCATCGCCATCGCGATGGGCGTCGGCGTCGGCGTCGTCTCCGGGCTGTACCCGGCCTGGCGAGCCGCCCGCGTCGATCCGATCGAGGCGCTTCGACACGAGTGAGCGATCGCCCCGTCGATCGACGCGGCGTGTCAGCTTCTTTATCGTGGGCGGTGAACGTCGAGTATGGCTGACACGAGGCTCATCGCCGAGATCACGCTCGTTCACCCGGAACTCGTGTTGACGCCGACGATCGAAGCCGTCCCCGAGGTGACCGCGGAACTCGAGTACCAGACGTTCGCCGGACCGGGGTCGTACTACCTCTTTTTCGAAGTCCACGATGACGACGATTTCGAACGGTTCGATCGTGCGATCGAAGCGGATTGGACGGTTTCGGAGCCGTCGGTCGTCATCGAGGGCGACGATTTTCGAGTGTATCGGATGCGATTGACGTCGGCCGAGCGCCTCGTCTTGCCGCGGGCTGCGGAACTCGGCATGCGGATTCTCCGGGCCGAAAGCGGAAGGGGCGGCTGGATCGTGACGCTCGAGGTTTCGGATCGCGAAGCGCTACAGGCGTTTCGTCGCCACTGCGAGCGCATGGACGTCTCGTTCGCCGTGGATCGGCTCTATCACGTCGACGAGAGGGGCCGGGCGGGTAAGTACGGACTGACCCCGATCCAGCGCGAGACGTTGCTCGCCGCCTACGACGAGGGGTACTTCAACGATCCGCGGGACGCCTCCGTGGCGGATCTCGCCGAGACGCTCGGCGTCTCGTCGTCGGCGGTCAGCGCACGACTTCGACGGGCGATGGCCGCCCTCGTCGAAAACACGATGCGGTGAGATGGCCAGAGTTATGAACCTCGTGCGACTTACGAACTGGATGTGGAACTGAGTTCGAACACTGGGGGACCTGGCTTATAAAACCCGGAATATGCCATCGAACGACTCACTCCATTCGCACTCGTAGGAACAACATGACTAATCTACTCACACGCCACGATCGCGGGCCGATTCACCGCGTTCACTTCGATCCGACCGCCGTCGACGGACTCGCGAGTACGATCATCAGCGCCCTTTCGACCGTCGAGGACGAACCCGCCACGGAGCTACCGCCGCTGTACGAGACGATCGACGTCGAAGCGGTCGGACGGCTCCTCGAACACGCGGTCGCCGCGGGTTCGAACCGGGAGCTCGTCCTCGAGTTCACCGTCGACGACTGGGACGTGACGATCGTCGGCGACGGACGGGTGCTCGTGTACGACCGCGAGGAACGCGGCGACGAACGCGTTCAGTGACGCGCCAGCGCCACGCCACGAGCGGCAATTCTCGATTTTCGAGGGGGCGCCGCCGCGTTTCGGGAGCGATCAGACGATCTCCTCGTACACGCTCGTTAGCTGGTCGATCGCGTGTTCGACCGAGAACATCGACCGCCGCCCCAGACAGAGATTCGAGAGGCGGTCGTTTTCCGCGATCGCGAGCCGTAGCGCGGTTCGAAACGCCTCGAGATCCCCCTCCGGATACCGATATCCCGTCTCACCTTCGATCACCGAGTCCCTGAGCGCACCGGCGTCGACCGCGACGACGGGCGTTCCGCAGGCGGCCGCCTCGAGCGCCACCAGCCCCTGGGTTTCGACCGGGCTCGGAAAGGCGAAGACGTCGATCGCCGAGTAAAAGGCGGGGAGCTCGTCCCGGTCGAGAAAGCCGAGAAAGCACACGTCGGTGTCCGCGGTGGCGGCCCGCGCCTCGAGATCCGTGCGCGCGGGACCGTCACCCGCGAGGACGACCGTCACGTCCATGCCGTCGACCGCCTCGAGCAGTTCCTCCAGATTTTTCTCGTAGCCGTGTCGACCCGTGTAGCCGATCGTCGGCCGGTCGTCCGAAAGCGCGTGACGGTCCGCGAACGAATCGGCGGCGACCGGGTGGAAGAACTCCGTGTCGATCCCGTTGGTGACGATCCGGACGTCCGCGTCGGCGCGCACGGTCTCGAAGAAGTATCGTCGCGCGTACGACGTCGGGACGATCACGCGGTCGACGTCGTCGAAGAACCAGCGCTCGTAGGAACGCGTAACTCGTTTTACTCCCTCGACCAGCGGTGGCGGAGCGACGCGATCCGCACGCGCCTGGAGCACGGTGTGGTAGGAGGCGACGACGGGGAGATCGTGCCGACGAGCGAACCGCATCCCGGCGTATCCAACGGTAAAGGGCGTGTGGACGTGGACGACGTCGGGCGTCGCCAGCCCGTCCGGAGTTTTCGGGACGCCGAGTCGATAGCGCGGAAACAGCGGCGCGCGAACGCTTCGCACCGGAAACTCGTCGTCGGAGGGATCGTGGTCGGGCGCCGACGGATAGACGATCGACATCCGATCGCGGTGGCGCGACCAGCGTCGCCGCCAGAGATCGATCGTGTACGTGACGCCGTTGATCGTCGGCAGGTAGAGGTCGGTGAACGCGGTGACGTTCTCGACGCGCGTCATTACCGATCGATTATCGTCCGTCCATATCTCATTACCGGATTGACACGACTTCCCGGTCCGTTCACTCGAGGTCGATCCGTCGACCCGCTCGCGCCGACTCGTAGACGGCCTCGATCACGGACAGGTCCTCGAGACCGTCGCGCCCGTCGGGCTCGGGATCGGTTCCGGACAGCACGCAGTAGCCGAAGTAGTCGAACTCCTCGCGGACCTCGTCGACGGGCGGTCCGGTGTACTCCATGCGAACGTCGCCGCTTTCGACGACCATCTCGTGGGGAACGATGCCGCCGAACGGCGACGCGATCGAGATCATCCCGTCGGTTCCGACGAGCTGGAGCCGACTGCCCGCGTGGGCGTCGAAACTCGCCGTACACGAGGCCGTCGCTCCGTTCGGAAACTCGAGCTGGAACGCGACGTGCTGGTCGACGTCCGCGAAGGGGTCGTCGCTCGAGTGCGTCGTCGCGTAGACGCCGACCGGATCGCAATCCAGGACGAACCGCGTGGTGTTCAGGGGATAGATTCCGAGGTCGACCATCGCGCCGCCGCCCGCGAGATCCGGATCGAGCCGCCACGTGCCAGCGGACGCGTGCTCGAGTAGCGGATTCGAAAAGCCGCCGTGGACCTGGACCACGTCGCCGACGACGCCGCCGCGGACCAGTTCGCGCGTCCGACGAACGGCCGGCTCGGCCTGCAACCGGTAGGCGGTCATGAGCGTCACGCCGGCGTCGTCGCAGGCGTCGACGACGTTCCGCGCCCGGTCGACGGTGATCTCGAGGGGTTTCTCACAGAGGACGTGCTTTCCGCGTTCGGCCGCCGCGATCACACACCCGCCGTGTAAGGCGTTCGGCGTCGCGACGTACACCGCGTCGTACGCGCCGGCGTGGTCGCCCGCGAGGTAGGCGTCGTGATCGACGACGTGGTCGACGCCGAACGACTCCGCGGTGGATCGCGTCCGGTCGGGTGATCGCGTCACCAGGAGGCTCGCCTCGCAGTATCGGCTGTCGGCGATTCCGGGGAGCGCCCGCTGACGGGCGAATCCGCCGACGCCGATGATCGCCACCCGAACCGTCCCGTCCACCGACTCGCGCTCCCAGTCCCGTCGCGTGAAGTTCGCGAACGCGCTCTCGAGGGCCATATCCGTCGTACGACGGCCACCACAAAGTGATCATTCCATCCAGTACCGACGTTCACAGGCGCGGACGAATTTCGTCCGGAACGGGGAGCCGGCGCTTCGGTCGATCCGGTATCAATCAGTGTGAATCCGTCGATCGTCGGTATCGAAGGAAAAAGTTATTCAATAGGTGCCTGTGATATGTGAATACCTACTGGTGACGAGACATGGTCAAAATGGAAACGGCAGAGCTGGAAACTGATTTAAGTCTGTTCAAATACGACAATCTCGAGCAGCTCCCGCCCCGATACCGGGACCTCGACGGTGCCGAACGAACCGAACGCATCGAGGCGGCGCTCGAGGAACTCGGCGACGACGTGGTGATCCTGGGCCACAACTACCAGCGCCGGGAGATCGTCGAACACGCCGACTTCGTCGGCGACTCCTACCAGCTGTCGAAGCAGGCGGCGGAAGCCGACGCCGAGTACGTCGTCTTCGGCGGCGTGACGTTCATGGCCGAATCGGCCGACATCATCACCGACGACGACCAGACGGTGATTCTCCCGAGCATGGAGGCGTCGTGTCCGATGGCCGGGATGGCCGAAGCGCTCCAGGTCGACAGCGCGTGGGCCGAGATCACGGCGGCCGCGCCCGACGCGGACATTATTCCGATCACCTACATGAACTCCTACGCGGATCTGAAGGCCTTCTGTGCGAGCCAGGGCGGGCTGGTCTGTACCTCTTCGAACGCTCACAGAGCCTTCGAGTACGCCTTCGAACGGGGGGACAAAGTGCTCTTTCTGCCCGACAAACACCTCGGCGAGAACACCGCCTACAGGATGGGCATGGAGGATCAGATCGTCGAGTGGGATCCGTGGGACCCCGAGGGCAAAGACGCCGACGAGGTCGCCGAGCACGACGTCGTCCTCTGGGACGGCTACTGCCAGGTTCACGAGCGTTTCCGTGTGGATCACGTCGAACAGATTCGCGCGGATCACCCCGACGCGAACGTGATCGTCCACCCCGAGTGCCGCCGCGAGGTCGTCGAGGCCGCCGACAAAGCGGGATCGACGGCGACGATCTGCGAGACGATCGAGAACGCAGCGCCCGGCGACACCTGGGCGATCGGCACCGAGATCCACCTCACGAACCACCTCCAGCGGTGGCATCCCGAGGTGAACGTCCTCCCGCTCTGTGGCGACGCCTGCATGGACTGCAACGCCATGCGCCAGATCGATCCCAACTACCTCACCTGGGTCTTAGAGGAACTCGTCGAGGGTCGCGAACGCAACGTGATCGAGGTCGCACCCGAGGAGAAAGACCTCGCGAAGGTCGCACTCGATCGAATGCTCGAGATCTGATCATGACCGAGCGATCAGACGCGACCGACGTTCTCGTCGTCGGCAGCGGAATTGCGGGCTGTTCGGCCGCGCTCGCCGCGGCCAGGGCGGGAGCCGACGTCGTCCTCATCACGAAAGCCGAACGACCCGACGGCGCGAGCACCGACTGGGCCCAGGGCGGCATCTCGACGACCCGAGGCGATCCGGAGTCGCTCAAAGCCGACGTTCTCGAGGCCAGCGACGGCACCGCCGATCCCGAGGCGGTCGACGTCCTGGTCGAAAACGCCGACGACGCCGTCGAAGACGTCCTCGTCGACACCCTCGGTATCGACTTCGACGAGACCGACGAGGGCGGGTTCGACTACGCCCGCGAAGCCGCCCACTCCGAGCACCGGATCCTCCACGTCGACGCCGCGACGGGGACGCACATCCTCCGGCCGTTCCTGAACTACGTCGACGATCACCAGCGAATCGAGGTTCGCCAGGACGTCGCCGCACTCGAGTTGCTCACTCACGAGGGACGGGTTCACGGCGTCCTCACCGACGAGGAGCCGACCGGCCGACCGGTCTTCGCCGGCGCGACCGTCCTTGCGACCGGCGGCGTCGGCGCGCTCTACTCCCGCTCGACCAATCCGGACGACGCCACCGGCGACGGCATCGCGATGGCGGCGCTCGCCGGCGCGGACGTCGCCGATCTCGAGTACGTGCAGTTTCACCCGACGGCTTACGATCCCGGTCAGTCGGATCGCGGCGTCGACGGGGGAGACGACACGTTCTTGCTCTCGGAGGCGCTGCGCGGCGAGGGTGCCGTCCTGCGCAACGCCGACGGCGAGGCGTTCGCGACCGACTACCATCCTCGTGGCGACCTCGCGCCGCGTGACGTCGTCGCCCGGGCGGTCGCGGCCGAACGCGAACGCACCGGCGGGGTCGTCCTCGACGTGGGTCCGATCGAGTTCGCGTCCGAGTTCCCCTCTCTCGCCGAGACGTGTCGCGATCACGGCGTCGACGGCGACCAGATTCCAGTCGCACCCTGTGAACACTTCCTCTGTGGCGGCATCGACGTGGACGAGGAGGGACGAACCTCGCTCGACCGCCTCTACGCCGTCGGCGAGTGCGCCCGAACGGGCGTTCACGGCGCGAACCGGCTGGCGAGCACCAGCCTGCTCGAGGGACTCGTCTGGGGACTGCGGGCCGGCGAGGACGCAGCGACGAACGGAGCCGAGCCCGAGCGAGTCGAGGCTCCCGCGCTGTCGAATCGCGATCCCGAGCTTCCCGAACGCTTCGCCGCCGAGAAGTTCGTCCGCCTCCAGCGGACGATGGACGAGTACCTCGGCCTGCGCCGCGACCCCGACGAGATCGCCCGCGCGAGCGCCGTCCTCCGTCGCCTCAAAGGCGAGGTGGACGCCTACGTCCGCACCCGGACCGCTCGCGACCTCTACGAACTGCGTAACGCGAGCGTCACGGCGCTGTTGATCGCGCGCGCGGCCAGCGAGAATCGAGAGTCGATCGGCTGTCACTACCTCGTCGACGAGTCGACGGACGCCGAACCGAAGCCGCCCGCGGCGACCGACCCATGATCGCCGACTCGGACGTCGAACGCTGGCTCCGCGAGGACCTCGGCCACCACGACGTTACGAATCAGGTCCCCGGCGAGACGACCGGTCGCCTCGTGGCGAGAGAGCCCGGCGTCGTCGCCGGCCTCGACGCCGCGAGCCGCGTCTTCGACTACCTCGGCGTCGACGTCGTGGATTCGCTCGAGGCCGGCGCGAGCGTCGAGGCGGACGAGACGCTACTTCGTGTCGACGGCCCCGCGCGCGACGTGCTTCGCGGCGAACGTCTCGCCGTCAACCTCGTCGGGCACGCCTCGGGCGTCGCCACGAAAACGCGCGCGGCCGTCGAGGCCGCTCGAGCCGCGAATCGCGACGCCGATTCCGAGACGAACGGGGACCGACGGGTACGTGGCCCCTCCGACGAGGTTCGCATCGCCGCGACCAGAAAGACCACGCCCGGTCTCCGCGGGCTCGAAAAGCGCGCCGTCGTTGCGGGCGGCGGCGACACCCACCGGCTGGACCTCTCGCACATGGTGATGGTCAAGGACAACCACGTCGCGGAGATGGGTCTCGAGGGCGCGATCTCGCACTTCCGCGAACGGATCTCGTTCGCGACGAAAATCGAAGTCGAAGTCGAAGACGTCGAGGATGCACCGCGGGCCGCCGAGGCCGGCGCGGACGTCATTTTGCTCGACAACATGACGCCCGAGGAGACGCGCGCGGCCGTCGAGGCGATGGCACCCCACGAGGGCGTTCTCCTGGAGGCCAGTGGCGGCATCACCGTCGAGAACGTCGGCTCGTACGCGGCCACGGGCGTCGACGTGATCTCGATGGGATCGCTCACCCACTCCGCGCCGTCGCTGGACCTCTCGTTTCGAACCGGCGAGTAGAACCACCGTCCGGGCCACCGACCGTCGTTGCCGCCGACTCGCGTATCAGTTCGGTTCCACCTCGAGCCCGAACCGCTCGCACAGGACGTCCGCGACGTCGCCGTCCGCAACGTCTCGTTTCTCCCGCGTTTCTCCCTCGCGAACGGTGAGCGAGGTGTCCGAGAGTGTGATCCGGCCGGTTTCGGTCGCGATCGTCGCGAGGAGGTCGCCCGTGAACGGCGAGTCGGGCGAACTGGCGTGGTGGCGACACATCTCTTCGAACTCGCTCGCCTCACGCGGCGTCGGATCGAACCGATAGGTCGCCTCCCAGCCGTCGTCCGTTCGCTTCTCGACGACGTGATCCTCCTCGCGGACGACGCGGTAGGTTCCGGACGGATCGCTTCGAGGCTCGCCGTCGAGCGGGAGCGGCCGACGGGCGAACTCTCCGAATCCGACGTCGACGAGATGGCCGTCGACCGTGAGCGCGAGGTGGTCGTACTCCGGACCGCAGGAGCCGTCGTCGCGAACCGGCCGTGCGGAGACGAGCGCGACGTCGTAGCCAAACTCCTCGAGCAGCCAGGCGAATCCACCGTTGAGGTCGTAACAGAGTCCGCCGCCGCCCGACGCGATTCGCGGGACGGCCCGGTCGGGCCGAAGCGTCGTTCCCGTTCCCTCGAGGACGAAGCAGTTGGTAAACGGAACGGTTCGGAGGTGACGCCGCTGAAGGGTAGCGAGCAGTTCGAATCGGTCTTCGGTCAGTCGATCGCCGTCGACGCCGATTCGCTCGAGATAGCGGTCCCGATCCATACGAGTTCGACGTGACCGGACGACAACTCGTTATCGACTCAGGCGTCCGCCCGACTGCTCGGTTCGCTCGGAACGGGTCTCGGGGCGACCGCGACGAGCGTCGAGGGTCGCGGTCACCTGTTCGACGGCTTCGAGCGCCGCGCGAGTTCGCTCTTCGGGCGTAAAGTCGGTCATTAGCTCGATCGCTCGCTCACTCGCCAGGTCGTCGCGGACGTGTACGACCACTTTTCGATCTCGAGGTCGTCGACCGCTCCCTGCAGTTGCACCATCAGCGCGCCGATCTCCTTCGGAGAGAGGTCGACGTCGTTGGCGATGAACTTTCCTTTGACGTAGAGGTCGCCCGACTGGCGCTCGAGTTCGTCTCTGAAATACGAGACGAGTCGCTGTGCTTTCGGGGAGCCGTACTGTCCGGAGGGCGTCGCGTTCGTGCTCATGATTAGTGTGGTGTGTGGTTGTGACCGGCGATCGCGCACGCACCGTAGGCGGCGAGAAAGCCGGCGATAGTTGGCAGTGAAACCGATGCGATACCTGTGACCAGCAGCGCGAGCGCGACGATCGGGAGGAGGATCGTCGTCCAGAAGGCGCTCGCGCGAACCGGCGAGACGACGGACGTACCCACGACGGACGCGAGTCGTCCAACCGCGGTGTGCGTCTGGGGATCTGTGTTCGGGGTCGGCAGCATGCCTCTTACCTCATCACACCCTTCCTTCCCCACCCCCATATAAAGGAGAGATCATTAGTCGTGATTTACACGTTTTCGCGACTTTCAGCACGATCCGATCGTTTTCCGTCATTTCACGTCGCGTAGAAAACCGTTTAGATCGCCGTAGACTTTTCAAAACCGCTTCTGAAGCAGTATTGTCAACCTCTGAACCGAGCGACGATACGCGAAACTCGACCCGGGTTCTGGCGACCGATTCCGGCAAATCGTTCTCGACCGTCGTGAATCGGGCGATCCGGACCGCCGGTTACCCGCGATTGAAGTCGTGAGCGTGGCCCTCGTACCCGTGTGAATCGTTTCGGGACCGTGCGGCCCGTTCGACTCGAATTTCACTCCGTTTACAAGCAGTATAGGGGAATGCCCCGGGGCTTGACCCCGAGGCGATTCACGGTTCGCGGTGGCGATTCCCGGGTCGACGCTCGACCGTAACGCGAAAGGCTCCTCGCACCAACTCGAGAGTGATGAGCGACGACGGCATACAACGTGCGAGCGACGTCGGCTCCGCGGACGCACCGCCGGTGTCCGAAAAGCCCTACAAGATCGTCTTCGAGGCGAACAAGTGCTTCGGGGCGGGCAAGTGCGCCGAGGTCAGCGACAACTGGGAGATGTCGCTCGCGTCCGGCATCGCGAAACCGAACGCCTACTTCTTCGACGAAGCGGACCTCGAGCACAACGTCCGAGCGGCGGAGGTCTGTCCGGCGAAAAAAGACGACGGCTGCATCCACATCATCGACCGGCGAACGGACGAGGAGATCGCGCCGGACCCACACGGCGACGGAACGCTGAGCGTCGACTGGTAGCCGCGGTTTTTCGGTCGGCTGTGACTCGTCCCGCGACCGCACCGGGTCGCTTGCCGCCGCTCGCTCGCAGAGCGCTCGTTCGGTGGCGCAATCGGCGTCGACCCTCCGTGCTCGTGGATCGACCCGGAGAGACCCAGCGTGCGCTCGAGTTACACCGAAACGCACATCCTCCCGTACGAACAACGGTCGACTGCCGTTCGGCGAGGGTAGCCAAGCAGGCCAACGGCGGTGGGCTTAAGACCCGCTCCCGTAGGGGTCCTTGGGTTCAAATCCCAACCCTCGCATACCAGGGGTTCGCCCTGTTGCGGTTTTCAGGCGTCCGAGCAACGTGTGCGTCAAACAACTACTGCCCACTGCGGTTCGACGCACTTCTGTCGGAAATTGTTGATCGCTCTTGTGAAGGACATTGTTGGTCAGTCAGAGAACAGTTCGAATAATCTCTTTCAGGGCGTCTCGCCCGGGTTTGCGTAGGATTTCCCGACGAAGTTCGAAGAGTCTGAGATACGCAGTGAGATTGTTCTTCGAGATGCCTCGATGAGGCGAGAGCCACCGTCGCGCCAGCGACGCGTGGCTCTCGCACGTATTCACGTGTGCGTCTCCATCAACGTACTCGCATTCGCCATGAATAACCGCTTCTCGCTGGTACGTTTCGTCCTTCTCTAATGGGTCGTAGGCACGAAATCCGTCGGTATAGACTGTCAGCGACTCCTCCTCGTGGTTATCGAGGAGGAGTCGCACGGTTGATTCGTCGGCGG
>NZ_REFZ01000011.1 GCF_003841465.1 Natrarchaeobius oligotrophus | reverse complement strand
CCCTCGAGGAGGACCTGCTGCCGGGACGATCGATCGAAGGCGTCGCCACCTCGGCGCTGTACGCCGCCGCCCGCCAGGCCGGCACCCCCCGCAGCCTCGACGAGATCTCCGCCGTCTCCCGCGTCGACAAGATGGAGCTGACTCGCACGTACCGGTACGTGATCCGCGAACTCGGTCTCGAGGTCCAGCCCGCAGACCCCGAGAGCTACGTCCCGCGGTTCGTCAGCGACCTCGACCTCTCGGACGAGACCGAGCGGATGGCTCGCGAGTTGCTCGAGTCGGCCCGCAAGGAGGGCGTTCACAGCGGCAAGTCGCCGGTCGGCCTCGCCGCCGCCGGCGTGTACGCCGCCGCCCTGCTGACCAACGAGAAGGTCACCCAGAACGAGGTCAGCGAGGTCGCGAGCATCTCCGAGGTCACCATCCGAAACCGCTACAAGGAACTGCTCGAAGCCTCCGACACGGCAGCGCCCGCGTAAGCCGATCGAACGGATGATGGCGGACGGTTCGGTCATCGGTGTAACGGTTTATTAGCGACCTGACGGTGCAGGAATACGACCGCGACAAAGTTTTTGACACCCGGTGTGTAACGAAGTAGCATGGACGAAACGACTGTACGACTGTTGTGTCCCGAATGTGCGAAAGATTGGCAGGTTGCTCCCGGCGAACTCCCCTCCTCCACCGAGATGTTTCACTGCCCCAACTGCCACGCGTCGCGACGCACTGCCGAATTTATGCGAACCGACCGCGACCTCCAGACGCTGAAGCAACTCGGCTGACTCGTCGCGACTCGACGGTCGAAATCGCATCGAGCTGTTTTCACAACCGTTTCCGTGGAGTAATTTCGGAGAGCGAAACGCTTCGACGGGGGATGAGCGACGAGACGGTCGGTATGGTACGTCCTACCGGACGACGATCGCAGGAAATACCATTTTACGGTGCGGAAAGCGAGCACAAGCTCACGTTGAACGCGAGTACGAACAGCTAGAGACGATCGCCGAACGGATACGAAATTGTGACCGTCAGAGCGTGTGATACGGGACGTGTGGTAACGCGACTCAAGATAATAATATAACCCTGCAGTGGGTAGAACCGGATGGTTATGAAGAAGCAGGAACTCATCCACCTTCACGGCCTTCTCGCGGAGGTATCGAACCAGTGTTCGGAGTGGAACGACTGTCAGATCGACCTCGAGGAGTACGAATCGCTCGGCATTCGACCGACGTCGATTCACAAGTCGAAAACGGATCACAAAGCCGCTGTTTTTGCCCTCGCCGGTGGGATTACGATGAACATGCGCGAGGAAGAACAGGAAATCGTCGCCGCAACTGCTGACTGAACGCACGCCGATTCTCGAGGCGACCTCGTCTTCTACTGGCTAGACTCGATACTCGCCGTTCGTGAACTGTTCGCCCGTGGCCGGCGTCGGAAACGCTGAACTGCAACGAGTCCGCGCCGTTATTCGACGAGGTCTTCGAACTCGGGAAGGATTTCGTCGGACGATTCCTCCGTGGTATCCGACTCCGAATTCGATTCCGTCGACTCGTCGGCTTCGTCGACCTCCTGTTCGGCTTCCTCCTCGCCGTTTTCTTCCTCGAGAACCTCGACGCGTTCGACCTCGAGGGGAATGTTCTCGAGGCGTTGACCGATCTCTTTTCGGGCGATTCGGGAGGCATGCTCCTCCCGTTCGACGTTGAAGACGGTCATCTCTAGCTCGAGCGCGACGAGCGCTTCGTCGGCCGCGATGAACGCGGGCGGGAGTTCCTCTCCCGACGGCGAGGTGCGCTCGCCCATGTTGATCTCGACGTAGTTCAGGTCAGGGTTCAGCATCTCGCCCGTCTTCGAGATGGCGATACGGATCGCCTCGTCTTCCGTCTCGACGTCGAACACCGGCACGGCAGCCTCGACGACAACCCTGCAGTTCATGCGTAAACCTTGTGTCGCCTCCAGTATGAAGGTTCGCCTCGTTGTCGGGAAAATCCGCCGACATCCGTGGGTGAACGTAAGTCGGGGCCGAAATCGACGGCGACCAGCGCCCGTCGAGCCCGTCGCGATACGGTACGGATCGCCTTCGTGCGTTAGCCGAACGGTACGCGGGCCAAACCCGTCGAACGAGCGGCGGAAGTTCGACGCGACTCGAGTCCGAAAGCGCCAAGCCGTCGGCCCCGAAGAAACCGACGAATGGAATCGGGGACGATTCACCTCGGCGACCTCTCCGGCGGACTCGACCTCTACCGAACGCTCGAGAGCGGACAGAGCTATCTCTGGCGTCGCGAGGACGGCGAGATGTACCGGGAAACGGGCCCGACGCGCGGCTGGTACTACACCGTCGTCGACGATCGATTCGTCGCGGAGACGGTCGGCGACGCGGCTGGAGCGGAGCGCGACCGTCCGACCGCTGTGTCGATCGGCGGATCGGCGGGGGAGACGACCGAGACGGTCGACGGATCGACTTCCGCACACGTCGTCCGCGTCCGCAGCAGGGACGGGCGACTCGAGTGGGAATCGTCCCTGGACGCCGAGGCGATCGTTCGCCACCTGTTACGGCTCGACGACGACCTCGAGGCGATCGTCGAGACGGCTCCGGACGATCCGCTGTTAACGGAGGCCTACGACGCCCACCGCGGGATGCGCCTCGTTTCCGATCCGCCGTTCGGAACGTTGATCTCGTTCATCTGTTCGGCGCAGATGCGCGTCGACCGCATTCACGGAATGGTCTCGACGCTGGCTCGCGAATACGGCGAGAGCGTCGCCTTCGATGGGCGGACCTACCACGCCTTTCCGACCCCGGAACGGCTCGCGACCGCGACCGAAGCCGAGCTCCGTGAGCTCGGACTGGGGTACCGAGCGCCGTACGTCGTTCGAACCGCGGAGATGGTCGCGGACGGCGAGGCCCACCCCGCCGAGGCGCGGGACCTCGAGTACGAGGCGGCGCGGGAGTACCTGACCCGGTTCGTCGGGGTCGGCGACAAGGTGGCCGACTGCGTGCTCCTGTTCTCGCTCGGGTTCGACGAAGCCGTCCCGCTCGACACCTGGATCAACTCGGCCATCGAGGAGTACTACCCCGACTGCGACTGCGGTTCCTACGCCGCGACGTCTCGAGCGATCCGCGAGCGCCTCGGCGGCGAGTACGCGGGATACGCCCAGACGTACGTCTTCCACCACCTTCGGACGGGGGAGTGATCGTCGTCGACTCCGGACGCCACCGATCGAAGGCCCGTCGACCGACGGCCTCGAACCTACTCGTAATCGCTTCGACCCGCGACGGCCCAGTACGCCTGAGACGCGATGGTGATCGCGAAGACGACGCCGAGAGCGACGGCGACCGTCCGTCCCAGCAGGTAGTACGCCAGCCCGCTCGAGACGGCCACGAACACGACCGAACCGGCGACGAGTTCCAGCAGCTCCCGAATCGTCGCTCGTCGGCTCGAGACGTCGAGGTACTCCTCCTCGAACCGGTCGATGATACCCATCAGCTCTCACCCGCACGAGTAGGGGACGATTGGTTCGACGCCACGACCGTCTCCACGCGCTCGAGCCACCTCGGGTTGTCGCCGCCGTCACGGGAGGGGGGTCCGTCGCGTGTGTAACTGTCGCACGCCGGCCGTCGGACGCGCGAAAGACGAGCGTCAGACGCGGGAGCTTTTTGACGGTTGCGGGCGACCGCACGCACATGTCGGAGCGAACTCGCGCGCACGTGTTCGTCTCGGGAACCGTACAGGGCGTGTTCTATCGGGCGACGACCCGCGATACGGCCCGAGACAGCGGCGTCGACGGCTGGGTAACGAACCTCGCGGACGGCCGCGTCGAGGCGGTGTTCGAAGGTCCCGAGGACGCGGTCGAGTCGATGGTCGAGTGGTGTCACGAGGGCAGCCCCGCCGCCGAGGTGGAAGACGTTGCGGTCGAGTACGAAGAGCCACAGGGCGAAAGCGGGTTCGAAATTCGCTACTGATCGGACTCGTCGTCTCGGGCTCGGGATGGATCAGTCGCCGTCGATCCGGACCTCCTCGAGCCACGGCGGCTCGTCGGTGTAACGCCACTCGCCCCAGTCCGCCTTTTCGCCGACGTAGTAGGCGCGATAGGCCGCGACCGGGTCGCCCGGCCGTCTGTACTCGTCGGGCATCGCCTGGGGTCGGGGCGTCGGATCCTCGCTCGGGAAGTCGATCGCATCGGCGTCGATCCGTTCGATCACCCGCCAGCTCGCGTGATCCTCGTCTTTCCCGTACCGTTCGACGAACTCCGCGTTGAGCGCCGCCGCGTGTTCGCGCAGCCGGAGCCAGTTCGCCCGCGATTCGGTCGCCCACCGCGTGACGGGGTGGCTCGCGTGCGTCGGCTGATAGAGGAAGTCGGCCTCGAGCCCGTTCTCGCGCGCGGCGGTACAGAGCACCTGCGCGGCCTCGAGCAGGAGCTTGTTCACGTGCTGGTCGCAGTGGTATCGCGCCGCCAGTTGCGGGTCCTCGTCGAGCCAGAAGACGTTCACGCCCCTCGTACGTTCCAGCCGTAGTAGAGCCTGTCGTCGAGGCCGCCGCGTCCGCAATCTTCAACGGACAGCCGATCGAACTCCGCGTATGATCACCGGAGAGCGAATGGCCGCCGTCGACGAGAACGCCGCGTGGCTGGGCGTTCCGCGCAAGCAGTTGATGGAGTCGAGCGGACACGCCGTCGCCCGTGTCGTCCGCGACGTCGCCGATCCGGGCGCGACGGTCGCGATCGTTGCCGGCCGCGGCAACAACGGCGGGGACGCGTTCGTCGCTGCCCGATTTCTCGACGAGTACGACGTGACGACGCTCTTGCTCGGACGCGCCGAGGCCATCGGCACGGAGATCGCTCGCGAGAACTGGGACGCCCTCGAGCGGGCCGACTACGACGTCAGGCAGGTGACCGACTCGCGGAGATTCGACCTTCCCGACTGCGACGTCGTCGTCGACGCGATGCTCGGAACGGGTCTCAGCGGCGACCTCCGGGAGCCAGCCGCGACCGCGGCGCGGACGATCGACGACGCCGACGCGACCGTCGTCTCGGTCGACGTTCCGTCGGGATTCGACGCCGACGACGGCGATCACGCCGACAACGGCGTCGAGGCGGATCACGTCGTCACGTTCCACGACGCGAAGCCGGGACTCGAGGAACTCGGGGCCGACCTCACCGTCGCGGACATCGGCATTCCGGCCGCCGCCGAGCGGTTCGTCGGCCCCGGCGACGTCTCGCTCGCACGGCCGAGCGACCGCGAAGGGCGCCCGTACGTCATCGGCGGCGGGCCGTACACCGGCGCGCCGGCGCTCGCGGCCCAGGCTGCGCTTCGAGCCGGTGCCGAACTGTCGTTCGTCGCCGCACCCGCGTCGGTCGCCGGCGAGATCCAGGGCTACAGCGAAGACCTCATCGTTCAGCCGTTCGAGAGCGAGCACCTGACGCCGTCGCAGGTCGACGACCTCGTGGAGACGGCCGAGCGCTACGACGACGTCGTCGTCCTGGGTCCCGGCCTCGGTACCGCCGACGAGACGCGCGAGGCCGTTCGGAGGTTCCTCGAGTCCTACGGCGGTCCGGCGGTCGTCGACGCGGACGCGCTCGCGGTCGTTCCGGACGTCGAGACTGACGCGACGCTGGTGTGTACGCCGAACCGCGGCGAGCTCGCGAGGATGGGCGGTCCCGAGGCGGAGTCACTCGCCGCGGCGGCCGACGAGATCGAATCGTTCGCCGCCGACCTCGGTCACGTCGTCCTCGCCAAGGGAGCCGACGACGTGATCACCGACGGCGATCGCACGCGGATCAATCGATCCGGGACGCCGGCGATGAAAGTCGGCGGAACCGGCGACCTGCTGTCGGGGATCGTCGCCGCGCTGCTCGAGCACGCCGAGCCGTTCGAGGCGGCGGCGGCCGGGGCGCGGGTCAACGGCGTCGCGGGCGAGCGACTCGACGAGACCAAGGGGATCGGCACCCTTGCGTCGGACATGCTCGACGAAATTCCGCCCGCACTGTGGGGTGGTGGCGATGAGTGACGACGCGACCGACCCGAACGCGGACGATCGCGAGGGTCGCGAGAGCGCGAATGCAGACGATCGGACGGCGGACGACGATCGCGGCGACCCCCACTCGAGGGCTGCCGGGCTGACACACACCACCGACGAGGGGGACGTTCAGATGGTCGACGTCGGCGACAAACCCGACAGCGAACGACGCGCAGTCGCGGCGGGCGAGATTCGCCTTCGACCGTCGACGGTCGAGGCGATCCGCGACGATCGGGTCGGCAAGGGCGACGTCCTCGCGACCGCCCGCGTCGGCGCGGTTCAGGCCGTCAAGCACACCTGGGAGACGATCCCGATGTGTCACCAGATTCCGATCACCAACGTCGACACCGAGTTCTCGCTCGACGACGACCGGATCGAACTCGAGGTCGCGGTGGAGACGACCGGCAAAACCGGCTGCGAAATGGAGGCGCTCGAGGGCGTCACGACCGGACTGAACGTCGTCTGGGACATGGTCAAGGCGATTGAGAAGGACGAGGGCGGCCAGTACCCGTCGACCGCGATCGAGAACGTCCGCGTCGTCCAAAAGGAAAAGCGCACGGAGTGAGGCGGATCGCCGTTCCGACGTAACCGAGCCGAGGGGTGATCGCATCCGATCGGACGTCCAGCGCGAGGGGAAACTGGGATGAGGGCCGGATGCAAACAGCGTGACATCGATGCTCGAGACGCCGTTCTGTTCGCTCGTCGAAATCGAGTACCCGATCGTCCAGGCGCCGATCGGCAGCGCGACCTGTCCTGAACTCGCCGCTGCCGTCTCGAACGCCGGTGGCCTGGGTCACCTCGCGATGACGTGGCGCGACCGCGAGGAGACCCAACGAGTGATCCGCGAAACTCGCGATCGGACCGACCGACCGTTCGCGGTCAATCTCGTCCTCGACGACGCGACGACGACCGTCGAGACGGCCGCTCACCTCGAGACGATCCTCGCCGAGGACGTCGACGTCGTCACGTTCTCGTTCGGCGACGCGACGCCGTACGTCGGTCGGGTTCACGACGCGGGCGCGATCGCCTGCCAGACGGTCGGAACGAGCGAAGCCGCCCGCGAGGCGGTCGACGGCGGCGTCGACGTCGTCGTCACGCAGGGGATCGAGGCCGGCGGTCACGTCCAGAACGAGGTGGGGACGATGGCGCTCGTTCCTCGCGTCGCGGATGCAGTCGGTCGCGAAGTCCCCGTCGTCGCGGCCGGCGGGATCGCCGACGGCCGAGGGATCGCTGCGGCGCTGACGCTCGGTGCCGACGCCGCGTGGCTCGGAACGCGGTTCGTCGCGACGTCGGAGGCGGCGGTGCACGAGACGTACCGGCGTCGACTCGCGGAGAGCGACGAGGCGGACACCTGTTACACGACGCTGTTCGACAAGGGGTGGCCGGGAATGCCCCACCGGGTGCTTCGGAACGAAACGATCGATCGGTGGGAAGACGCCGGACAGCCGCCCGCGGGCGAGCGGCCGGCCGAGAGCGAGGTCGTCGCAACCACCGGCGAGGGGGAGCCGATCGAACGGTACGACGAGGCGCTCGCGACGCCGGACGTCGTTGGCGATGTCGAGGAGATGGCGCTGTACGCCGGCCAGAGCGTCGGCTTGACGGACGGCGTCGAGCCCGCGGACTCGCTCCTCGAGCGGCTGGTTTCCGAGACGCGCGTTGCGCTCGCCGATCGGTCCGGGTGATCGCTTCCCGCCGGCTCGACTCTCGATTCGACTGCTGGTCGATCGTCGCGCCCCGTTTCGGTGACTACTAACCCGTGCCGGGCGTACGGCCGGCCATGACGGAGCCTTCGGCGCTCCCCGACGCGTGGGACGTCTGGTCGGAGGGAGAAGACGGTCGGCTCGTGCTCGCGTACCGACCGGACGTGTTCAACGGCGACGACTTTCCGGCGGCCTGTCTGCCGACGCTGTATCTGACACACGGCCGCCGAACCCGCCGTCCCGGACGAAACCCGACCGACACGACGGCGCGCAACGACTGGTTCGTCACGCTGTACCTCGAGCCGGACGTCACCGTCGAGGGGGGACGACGGTTCGAGACGCGGGACGACGCCCTCGAGTACGCGGTCGACCTCGCGACGCGATTCGACGACGGCGAGATCGACTACCGGAGCTGTTACCAGATTCCCCGCGAGGGGTATTTCGATCGACTCGACGACCTCACGCTCGCGGATAATCCAACGGACCGTTGAAACGGGGTATCGGGACAGCCGCAGGCCGCTCGCGGGTGTGGCGGAACCGACGGACACCTAGTACCACACGCGTGAGGCTTAACCCCGCGTAGCGAGTACGTCGAGACATGTCGACCGTTACGCTCGTCGGCTCCCGTCTGGCCGAGCCGGATACCGAGTTCGTCTACCAGGGCGAGGCCGACGGCTGTGCCGGCTGTCCGTACCGCAGCCAGTGTCTCAACCTTTCTTCCGGCACCCGCTACCGGGTTACGTCGGTCAGGGAGAACGCCCAGACCCTCGAGTGCGCCATGCACGACGGCGGCGTCAGGGCCGTCGAAGTCGAGCCCGTTCCCGTGCGTGCAAACGTTCCCTCGAAGGGAGCCTACGCCGGTAGCAAATCGAGCCTTCCCGGCCCCTGTCCCTACGTCGAGTGTCCGAGCCACGAGTACTGCGTTCCCGACGGACTCGAGTTCGACGAGGAGTACCGCATTCAGGAGATCGTCGGCGATCCGCCCCACGACGTCTGTCACCTCGACCGCGGGCTCCAGCTCGTCGAACTCGAGCGAAGCGACTGATACGGACTGCTGTACCGATCGACCGGCGCAACCGGGGGACGTATCTCGATTCTACCGGTACTGACGGACAGCAGACCGTACGACGACTGCGCGAGTCGATCTCAGGCGTTTTCGACCGACTGTTCGGTCCGTTCCCCGTCGACATCGAGCCAGCTTCCCGCCCAGCACTCGATTTCGTCGAACACCGGCTCGAGCGACCGCCCCTTCTCGGTGAGACTGTAGTAGGTGGCGATCGGCGCGTCCTCCTCGAGTCGCCGTTCGACGAACCCCATCTCGCCCAGGTCGTCGAGCACGCGCGAGAGGGTGCGCGCGTTCGCGCCGGTCGACCGTTTCAGTTCGTTGAACCGCTGTTCGCCCGAGAGCAGTTCGTGGAGGACGGCGAGTCGCCACTGCGAGCCGATCTGTTCCAACGATTCGATGACGGGGCAAGCGTCGGCGTTTCGGTCGCGGGGGGACGTCCGTGATGGTGCCATTCTGGTGTCGGCCGTCCGTTCGGTCCGAAGGGCCATAGTAGTTCGGTAGCGAACGAGGTGACGCGATGTTACCGCCGGGAGAACGCCGGCAGCGTCGGAGCGAACGCGCGTCGTCCGCTACGGACCGGATCCGTCGTCCTCCCCGCGATTCTCGTCGTTCCAGATCGCGTCGATTCGCTCGAGCGCCTCGAGATAGACCGGCGCACACCCCGCCGCCAGCGGCGGGAGTTCGAACGCGACGCGACACCGGTCCGCTCCCAGGTCGTCGACGCGGTGGCCGGCACCCTGCGTTCCCGCCACCCGCCACGTCCAGCGGCGGTCCGATCGCTCGGTAACGGTAAACGGTAGCCACGCGCCGGGAACGCGAAGTCGACCCGACGTGCCGGCGCGCACGCGCCGATCCGTGGACTCGACGCCGTTGACGACCGGCGACCACTCGGGCCAGCGCGTCGTGTCGTTGAAGAGATCCCAGATCTCGTCCGGCGGCGCCGCGAGCACGTGCGAGACCTCGAGTCGAGTGCCCTCCGGCGTTCGTACAGTCCGAATACGGGTCATCGACCGATCGTACGTCGGCGACGGATATGGAACTAGTTCCGCGTTCGCGGTCCGGTGGTCGCCGGACCGTGAGTGCGTCCGACGGGGGGAACCCGCGGAGATGCTCGATGCGGCATGTTGGAACGGTGGACTGTCGGGAGCCACTAGACTTTACTGGGGTGGCTTCCTGCCTCGAGTCGTACAATGGCGATACTCGAAGTGGACGGTCTCCGCAAGGAGTACGGAGATTTCGTCGCCGTCGAGGGCAGCACGTTCTCGATCGGTCGCGGCGAGGTCTTCGGCGTCGTCGGCCCGAACGGCGCGGGCAAGACGACGACCCTGAAGATGCTGGCCGGGTTGATCGAGCCGAGCGGGGGAAGCGCCACCGTCGCCGGCTACGCACCCGGCGAGCCTGCGATGCAGCGGCAGCTCGGCTTTCTCCCCGAGGAGTCGCCGCTGTACGAGGAGATGACCGCCGTCGACTACCTGACGTTCTTCGCGGACCTCTACGACGTTCCGTCGGACGTCGCGCGCGAGCGCATCCATCGGACCCTCGATCGACTCGACCTCGAGCACCGCGACCGTCGGCTCGGCAACGTCTCGAAGGGGATGAAACGCAAGGTCGCCATCGCCAGAGCGCTGGTGAACGATCCGGACGTGTTGATCTTCGACGAACCGGCGTCGGGGCTCGATCCGCTGACGACCAACTACATCATCGAGTTCACCCGCGAGCTGAGCGACGAGGGCAAGACGATCGTCTTCAGCGCGCACAACCTCTTTCACGTCGAGAGCATCTGCGATCGCATCGCCGTCATGAACGACGGTCGGATCGTCGCCCGGGGCACGCTCGAGGAGATTCGCGACGCACACGGCGGAACCGAGTACCACGTGTACGCGACGGTCGACGCCAGCGCCGCCCTCGACGCCGGTCGCGACGCGGTCGGAAGCCGGTCCGGACCGTCCCGGTCGGTCGCGGTCTCCCGCGAGAACGGCCGCGTTCGTCACGTCGTCCCGGAGATGGCCGACGTCGAGGCGATCCGGGAGGCCGTCGAAGCGAACGGCGGCCGCGTGACGGACATTCGGACGGAGACGCCGAGTCTCGAGGACATCTTCCTCGAGATCGCCAGCGACGGCCCCGACGGGGAGGCGAAGGCGTGAGCGGCGAGCGGTCGGCCGTCGATCGGGAGTGCCGGCGGACGAAAAGAATCGTCCGCAGGAGCCTCGACTCGCTTCGACGGATCGGACGGATCGCCCGCTGGGAGGTCAGCCGGAGCGCCGGAACGGTCGATCGGAAGACTGTCCTCGTCGCGGTCGCGATGCTGCTGGTCGTGGGTGCGGTCGGCCTGTCGGTCGCCGACGACGGCCTGGGGCTCGCCGACGAACTGTACGTCGTCGGCGTCGACGGGGACGACCCGTACGCGGACGTCGTCGCGGAGAGCGATCGGTTCCGTGCGGTACCGCTCGAGGACGTCGAGATCAGCGGTGACGGTACGGACTCGAACGTGGACGTCGTCGTCACCCGCGACGGGGAACTGGGTTACGTCGGTGAGAACGGCGAACAGGCGTTCGACGCGTTTCGAGATGCGATCGAATCGTACAACGAAAACCGGATGGCCGAAGCCGACGACGAGGTCGCCGCCTATCCGGTGCTCGTAACCGTCTCGTACCAGGAACGCGATCCTCTCAGACCGGACGGGACGACCAGTCCGGCGGAATCGGACGGAACCGACTCCGGTGCGAGGGACGACTCGTCGACGGAGTCGAGTCCGGACGACGGGGCGGCCGCCGACTCGGATGGAATGACTGACGGGTCGACCGCCGACTCGGACGGCGTGACTGACGGGTCGTCCGAACCGACCGACGAAACTCGAGACGGTGACGAACTTCGCGTCCCCGACGTCGGCGGAACGATCGACGAACGAACGACTACCGGAACGCCGAGTACGCTCTCGCCGCCGTTTCCCTTTCAGTCGCTGTTGCTCGCGTTTCTGTTCATCGTGCCGATGAACTTCGTCGTGCAGGCCTACGGCAGCACGATCATGGACGAGCGGATCAAGCGCCGGGGGGAACTCTTGCTCGTCTCCCCGTCGTCGCGGTACGAGATCGTCGGTGGAAAGACGCTGCCGTACGTTCTCGGACTCGTCGCGATCGTCGTCGCGACCGCCGTCGCGATCGGGGGTGGCCCCCTCTCCGTCGCAGCGGTGATCCCGATCGCGCTGGTGTTTCTCGGCTCGACGTTCGTCGGCGCGATGCTCGCGCGCTCGTTCAAGGAACTGACGTTCGTCACGGTGACGATCAGCGTCTTCCTCACGACGTACGCGTTCGTCCCCGCCATCTTCACCGAGGTGACGCCGATCGCGCTGATCTCTCCCCTGACGATCGTCGTCGTGGATCTCCAGGGCGATCCGGTAACGGCGGGCGAGTACCTCTTTTCGACGGCCACGTTCTACCTCAGCGCGTTCGTTCTCTTCCTGCTCGGGATCGGAATCTACCGCGAGGAGGATATGTTCGCCCAGAAGCCGATCCCCGCGAAGATCCTCGACGCGATCACGAGCCAGATCGACTCGATTTCGGCTCGCGTTGGCGGCCACTGGAGTCCGTTCGTGTTGTCGATCCTCGGTATCCCGTTCGTCTTCGCCGCGCAGTTACTCACCGTTTCGCTCCTGTTCGTCGTTCCCGACGTCGTCGCTTTGCCGATCATGCTCGTCGTCGCGGCGGCGATCGAGGAGTTCGCAAAGAGCGTTCACGTCTACGCCGGGTTCGCACGCGGCCGCTTCGAAGCCACCGGACGGACGGCCGCCGTCTTGGGGGCGTTCTCCGGAGCTGGCTTTTTCGTCGGCGAGAAGCTCACCCACCTCGGTCAGCTCGTCGGCCTTCCGGAGCTTGCGGTGGGTACGGCGGCGTTCGGTCCCGAACTCACGGGCGGCGTCTCGATCGCGGTGCTGGCGGCCGTCGTTCTCGCGCCGCTCGCACTCCACGTCGTGACGGCGACGATCTCCGCCGCGGGTGCGCGGCGAGGGTCGATCCCCTACGCGGTCGCGTTCGTCGTGGCGACGCTCGTCCACGCGCTCTACAACCTCGGGGTGATCGTCCTTGTCACCTGATCGGGACTCGTGGCGACGGTCGGACGAACCGTCCGGTCCGCGCGGACCGAACCCGCCCGAGGCGACCGACGACCCGAACCCGAGCGGCGTCTGGCGCGCCCGCTGGGCGATCGCTCGTCGCGAACTGCGCTCGCTTCGATCGGAGAAGACGATCATGCTGGCCATCGCGATTCAGCTGTTCATCGCGGCGTTCTCCTCGTTTCTCGTCGTCGGACTCGTCTCGATGTACGATCCCGGCACCGTCGACGGTCACGAGAGCGGCGTCGCGATCACCGGGAGCGACGCGACTCCCCTCGCCGCCGTCGTGGATCGACAGGACGGCCTCGAGGCGGCGATCTACGACGACCGCGCCGACGCCCATCGGGCGTTCGAAAACCGCCGGAACGACGCCGTTCTCGACGCAAACAGGAACGACGACGGGCGGCTCGTCGTCAGGGTGACCGCTCCCGACGGCGGGCTCGAGACCACGCTGCTCGTCGTCCAGCTTCGGGAGGCACTCGAGACGCTCGAGTACGTCGAACGCGTCGAGAACGCCGACCGTCTCGAACAGCCGCCGCTTTCGGTTCCGGACGGGACCGACGCCAGCCCGTACGCGGAGTTCACGTACGTCGTCTTGCTCCCGCTGCTTTTGTTCCTGCCGGCGTTCATCAGCGGCTCGATCGTCGTCGACTCGCTGATCGAAGAGCGCCAGCGCGGCACGCTCGAGTTGCTCCGTGTCGCCCCGCTCTCGTTCGTCGACGTCGTCGACGCGAAGCTGGTCGCGACGGCGTCGCTCGCGCCCCTGCAGGCCGTCGCGTGGCTCGCGTTGCTCGCGGTCAACGGAACCGCGATCGCACACCCGCTGGCGCTGATCGTGCTCGTGACGGCGCTTGCGACGCTCGTCGTCGGCGCCGGTGGTGCGATCTCGCTGTGGGCACCGGACAGGCGACAGGCGCAACTGCTGTACTCGAGCGTCATCGTCGGCGCGCTCGTCGTTTCCACGCTGCTTCCCGAACATCCGGCCAACACGGTCGCGAAGTTCGCGATCGGACACCCGACGGCAACGACGTGGCTGTCGCTCGCGCTGTACTGTCTGATCGGCGCACTCGCGTTCGCCTCGGTTCGAGTGATCGTCGACCGGATCGACTCCGACTCGCTGTGATCGGATTCCCGGCGGTCGGTATCGAAGACATTTATGGACGCTTGCACCCTCTGAACGAACAGTGAGCGACGATTTCACGCGGCGGGCCGCACTTGCCGGCGCGCTCGTCGCGGGCGTCGGTGGGCTCGCGCTCTCGTCGGCCCGGGAGCTGCTCGAGTCGTTCGCTCCGCTGTCCGGCGACGCCTGGGCCGCCGCCGACCGAACGCGTCCGGACCGGGTCGAGAGCCCCTACGGCGACGCGACCGTTCGGTACGACGACGACGGCGTTCCGACGGTCGTGGCGGACGACGAGCCGGCTGCGTACTTCGCCGTGGGTTACGTCCAGGCGTTCGACCGGCTGTTCCAGCTCGACCTGCAGCGTCGCGTCATGCGCGGCCGGCTCAGCGAGGTCGTCGGCGACGTCGCCGTCGCGGACGACGAGTTCCACGTCGCCATGGACTTCGTCGGCGCGGCCGAGGCCACCTGGGAACTCGTCGCCGACACGCCGGCCGGCCCGCTGGTCGAGGCCTACGCCGACGGCGTCGACGCCGTGATCGACGCGGGGAGCCTGCCGCTCGAGTTCGAACTGCTCGGATACGAGCCGCGGCCCTGGACGCCGGTCGACTCGATGCTGATGGAAAAACAGATCTCGTGGGATCTGACCGGGAATTTCGCCGAACTCCGCCGATCGATGGTCGCGGACCGCCTCGGTGCAGACGTCGCCTCGGAGCTCTACCCGGCGCGAATGGACCACGAGACGCCGATCCTGCGGGAGTCGCTCGAGGCGGAGACGATCGGCGGCTCCGGCTCGGACGGCGAGTTCGGCGCTCCCGGCGTCGGCGCGTCGAGCACCGTCGAGGGAGTTGCCGATGGGGCAGTCGGCGGTGCGAACGACGCTGGACTCGAGGATGACGCCGACGCGACGACGGCCGGCGAATCGGTCGGTCCGGCGCTGTTGAGCTGGCTGTCCCGGTTCGAGTCGCCGCCGGGCACCGGCTCGAACAGCTGGGTGGTCTCCGGCGGACACACCGAGAGCGGCCGCCCGATCGTCGCCTACGATCCACACCTCGCGTTGATGACGCCGCCGCTGTGGTACGAACAGCACGTCGAAACGCCCGAAACGTCGGTTCGCGGCGCGACCTTTCCCGGCGTTCCGTTCGTCATCGCCGGCGCGAACGACCGCGGAACGTGGTCGTTCACCAACGTCGGCGCGGACGTCCTCGATTGCTACCGGTACGAGATCGACGACGACGGCGACCGCTACCGGTACGACGGACAGTGGCGCGAGTTCGAGACCGACGAGCGAGAGATTCCCGTCGCCGACGGCGAGGATCGAACGGTGACGGTCAGAAAGACCGTTCACGGTCCGCTCCTCGAGCGAGAAGGCCGGACGGTCGGCGTCGCCTGGACCGGTCACACCGCGACCCGGACGACGGAGGCGATCTACGAGTTCGGCCGCAGCGACGGGCTCGAGGACGTCCTCGAGTCGACCCGGACGTTCGATCTACCGACGCAGAACCTGGTCTACGCGGACGCGGACGGTCGGACGCTGTACTACGTGACGGGGAAGCTCCCGATTCGGACGATCGACGGCGAGGTCGTCTCCGGCGACCGCATCTTCGACGGCTCGGCGGGCGAGGGTGAGTGGGACGGCTTCACCCCGTTCGGCGAGTCCTCCTGGGAGGGGTTCGTCCCCTTCGAGGAGAAACCGCACGCGATCGATCCCCACGTCCTCGCGACGGCCAACCAACGCGTCGTCGACGATCCCGACCACTACGTGGGCGTCTCGTACGCGACGCCCTACCGCGGTGCGCGCATCTACGATCGCCTCGACGCCGCGCTCGAGGCCGGCGATCCGACCGACCTCGCGTTCCACCGAGACCTCCAGGACGACGTCGTCGACGGCCGGGCGGCACGACTCGTGCCGGACCTTCTGGACGCGCTCGAGGGAGCCAGCGACGACGACCGCACCGACGCCGCCGAAACGCTCGCGGCGTGGGAGTACCGCATGGATCGCGACTCTCGCGGGGCGCTCCTGTTCGCGCGGTGGCTGCATCACTTCCGGCGGCGCGTGTTCGAACCGGCGTTCGGCGACGCCGGACTCGACAAGTCGTACTACCCGAACGACTGGGTTGTCGCGACGCTCCCCGCCGACAGCCCCTTTTTCGACGAGCGGACGCGCGCCGAGGCGATGGTCGACGCGCTCGAGGACGCCGTCTCCGAGATCGACGCCGAGGGGTGGACGACATACGGCGACTGGAACTCGACGCGATCGATCGGTCACCCGCTCGGCGTCGAAGCCCCGTTTCTGGACTACCCGGAACGACCCGCCGACGGCTCTCGGGCGACGGTCAAAAACTACCGCGTCGAGTCGGGCGTCGGTGCGAGCTGGCGAATGGTCGTCGAACCGGGGGGCGACGCGACCGCGATCCTCCCCGGCGGGAACTCGGGCGATTACTTCTCGCCGCACTACGACGACCAGCTCGAGCGCTGGCTCGAGAACGAGCAGAAACTGATGGACCGGACGGTCGAGGGCGACGTCGACACGACCGTCGTCGGTGATCGATCGTGAGCGGCGAAGACGAGCGTGCGTCCGACGGTGCCGGCGAAGCCGACGTTTCGGACGTCGCCGACCGCGACGTCGGGAGTGGTTCGGACCCCGTTGACGGGGACGGGCGCGCTTCGAACGCCGCCGACGGGGGCGCTTCGAGCGCCGCTGAGCGCCCCGGCGACAGCGCCACTGTCGACGACGGTCGAGGGACCGCCCGCCTCGAGTCGCGACTCGCGGCGGTTCGAACGAACCCGCGCGTCCGTAGGCCGGCGTTCGCGCTCGCCGCGGTCGTCGGACTCGGACTCGCGTGGGTCCACTGGCTGGGACTCGTCTGCGGCGGCGCGCTCGTCGGTCTGCTCTCCCCGTCGTTGCGACGGGGAGTCGTCGCCGCACTCGGGTTCGGCGTGCTCGTGCTCGTCGTCTTCTTCCTGCGAATCGGCCCCGTCGCGCTCGTCATCGAGATGCGCCCGATCGTCTTCGTGACCGTCGCGTCCGCGTTCGCACTTCCCGCGCTCGGAGCGCTACTCCGCGGTGTCCTGTAGTCCCGCAGTGAGTGTTTCGAGTGTCTCCGCGTCGACGAAGCTACCGGCGAAAAAGCGGCGGATGTCGGCGTTTCCGAACGGCCGCCTAGCTGCGGCTGAACACGCGCTTGATTCGCGAGACGATACCACTGTCGTCGGTACGGTTCGCGTCTCGATCGTTGTGTTCGTCCGCCATACGTCAGTATACAGTATAGATTCGTGATACTAAAATGTGGGGAATCGTGCGCCGTCGTCGCCCGGATCGCGACGGGACATCGGTCAACGCAGGGTCTTACGGGAGGTTCGCGACGGCTTCGGCCAGTTCCGTCTCGGTCTCCCACCGGTAGAGCCGCCCCTCCTCCTCGAGGAGTTCGAAGACGCCGTCTTGCATCCAGCCGAACGATCGGTCCTCGTCGGGGTACTCGCGTTTGAGCACGTAGCTCTTCGAGAAGTACTCCTCCGTCCCGACGAGCAGCCCCTGTTCGACGAGGAAGTCGCTAGGTTCTGCCTCCGCGACGCCGACGACGTGCGAGGCGAGGTCCGCGACGAGACAGAACTTTTGGATCCCGTTTTCCCACTCGCCACGGACGTCGATCATGCGGAAGGCGTAGGAGTCCGGTCGACGGTTCAACCGATCGACGACGAGGTTCACCCGGCGGATCGGCTCCCGATCGTAGCTCCCGAGGACGAAGTAGGTCCGCTCGTTCTCGTAGATCGGCGTCAACTCGCTCAGCGCGTGGAGGAGTTCCTCGTTGTCCGCGAGCGTGAGCTCGTCCGCCTCGAGACGGTCGGACGCGCTGGTGAGGACCTCCTCCGGTAGGGGCGGCTCCGTATTCGTCATGTCCCCACGTTCTCGTGACCGGAAAATAATCGTTTCCGAGTCGTTTCCGTTTCCGATAGCCGTCGGTTACGCGCGCACGTCTTCGATCCGGGCGTCACCGTCGACCGACGGCGATCTCCGACCCGTCCACTCGATTCCGGTTACTCGTCTGTGCTTCACTCGGAAGTGATTTACCTGAGGGTAATTTACCCGTGGGTAAACTACTTGAGGGAGGAATCCGTAGGTGGCCGTATGAGCACCCGTCTGGGAACCGGTGAGGGGACGCAAACGCGCGAACTCCTCCACTTCATCACCCAGGAGACGCGGTTCGCACTGATCGCCAACATTCTCCAGCATCCCGATGGACTGCCGTCGATGTACGAACTCGAGCAGCTGAATCCGAGCGTGAGCGACTCGACCGTGTACAAACACGTCCAGAAGCTGATCGACGCCGGCGTCGTCGAGGAAGTGGCGCTTCCCGATGACGAACGAAGACAGGGCTATCCCTGGAAGTTCTACGGACTCACCGACGAGGGACGCCGGTTCCTCGAGCGACACAATCTGCTGGCGGCCGAGGAGACGCTGGAGCGACTTTACGCAACGATTTCCGATAAACCCGAGAAGATGGTAACCTACGAAAACGCACCGCGTCCCGAGCGGTAGCGTCGTCCCGGACGGGAATCGAAATCAGCCGAACACGTACGGACTGCTGTACGTCGTTGCCGACACAGCTGTGACCGTCCTAGGGTTTCACCGATAATCCGGTACAGCAATCCGTATCAGTCGTCGTCGGCCGGTCCGACCCGGACGTCTCCCTCGCGTTCGATCGCCGACGGCGAGAACGACTCGTTGCCGCTGAAGTGGGGGTCGAACAGTTGGAGCGCGGTGTTGATCGTACTCCAGTCGTCCTCGGCGGCCGCCTCCCGCAGGCTCTTCGTCGGCGGCGCGAGCAACTGACTGACCAGCGCGTCCGCCATCGACTCGACGATCTCACGCCCTTCCGGCGAGAGGTCGTCTTCGAGCTTCGAGAACGCGGTCTCGAGTTCGCGGCCCTTGATCCGCTCTGCGGATTCGTACATCGCGGCGATGACCTCGTCGGCCCGGGCGCGTTTGTACTGATCGCAGAGGAGTTCGAACTCGTGGTCGATCATCGATTCGACCTCGCGGGCGGCGTCGGCTCGTTGCTCGCGGGTCTCTTCGGTGATCGACTCGAGGTCGTCGAGGTCGTACACCGTCACGGCCGACAGCGACGCGACCGACGGATCGACGTCGCGGGGCTGACCGAGGTCGACGATCACCTGGGCGGCCGCGTCGTCGTCGCTCGAGTCTCGATCCGCGTAATGAGCGGACTCGAGCACCGGCTCGCTGCTGTTGGTCGCCGTGACGACGACGTCGGCGTCGGTCGCGACGCTCGACAGCGCCGCCAGCGGGACCGCGCGCGCCTCGACGTCGAGTTCCGCGGCGAGGTGGTCGGCGTTCGAGACGGTTCGGTTCGCCACGACGAGTTCGTCGACGTCTTCGGCGAGGCTCCGTGCGGCGAGTCGTCCCATCTCGCCGGCACCGACGACGAGCGCCGTTGCGCCGTCGAGTCTGACGTCCCCGGCGGCGAGTTTCGTCGCCGCAGAGCCCAGCGAGACGACGCCTTCGTTGATCTCCGTCTCGGTTCGGCCGCGCTCGCCGACGTGAATCGCCTTGGTGACGGCGGGCTCGAGCATCGAGCCGATTCCATCCGCTGTGCGCGCGTCCTCGTAGGCCGTTCGTACCTGTCCGAGAATCTGGTCCTCGCCGACGACGACCGACTCGAGGCCGGCGGCGACCGACAGCAGGTGTCTGAGCGCCTCGTCGTGGTCCGCGTGGACGATCGCGTCGTCGTCGACGCTGGCGAAGAACTCCTCGAGCGTGGCCCGCCCGACGGCGGGATCGGGGCCGACGACGTACGCTTCGACTCGGTTGCACGTCGAGAGGACGTACGCCTCTTCGATCTCCGACACGGAAAGCAGTCGCGCGACTCCGTCTCGCTGGCTCTCCGGGCTCGCAGCCGCGAGATCGTCGACGCGTGCGCTATCGTGGCTCACCCGTGCCGCCGAGACGACGCCCGTCGGGATCACGCCCCGTCACCCCCGTCGGATAGTTCTTCTTCGAGCACGTCCTCGATCACTTGTCGGCCGTTGGAAGTACCGCTACGTAAAGCTGTCCAAACGTCCGGAGAATTGACGACGTCGGTGACGATCTCTCGTCGTCGGTTCGCTGACACGTCCCGGGATTTCAGCTCGCTGCGGAGTCGTCGACAGAGCGAGGCCATCGATCCGGCCCCGTCGATCGACTCCTCGAGTTCCCGGCGGAGGTGTTTGCTCAGCGCGGGTGCCGTCCCGCCGGTCGCGATCGAGACGACGACCGGATCGTCCCGAATCGTCGCGGGGACGACGACGCCTCCCGGCTCACGTCCGCCGGCGCGGTCGGCGCGGTTGACCAGGAGTCCGCGATCGCGCGCCGCCTCGTTGACGGCGTCGTTGACGACCTCGTCGTCGGTTGCGGCGACGACGAGCGCAGGTGATACCCGATCGATCCACGCTCCGATCTCGCCCGGTTCCGGTGAGGCCCTGATCAGCTCCGCCGTTCCGAACCCGCGGTCTGTGAACGCGGGACTGATCACGATCACCCGCGCTTCGCGGGCGAACCGGCGAGCCTTGCGAGCACCCACCGGACCGCCGCCGAAGACGAGCACCGTCGCGTTCGAGAAGTCGTGCAGGAGCGGAATCATGGTCGATCGGACGCGTCGTCAGTCCGACGCCGTGTTGGCGTCGGCGCGCTCTCGCAGGCGGATGCCGGTCTTTTTCAGGATCTGCGTGGAAAAAAGCGTGTCCCAGTCACTTTCACCGACGTCCCAGTACTCCGCCATTGTCTCGCGAACCTGTTCGATTCGCCGGTCGCTCTCGGACTCGCTTCGCCCGTGGGTCATCGCGAAGAAGTTGTAGGGCCAGACGCCCTCGTGGCGCGGGCGCTCGTAACAGTGGGTGACGAACGGCAGCGAGGCGACCGCCGGACCGACCTCGTCGACGAGGTCGTCCGGCACGTTCCAGACGGTCATTCCGTTTTCCGTGTACCCCAGCGCGTAGTGGTTCGGCACGACGCCGAGTCGGCGGATCTTTCCCTCGCGGTCGAACCGCGCGATCGTCTCGAGTACCCACGACGTCTCGCGGCCGATCGAGTCGGCGACGTCCGCGTACGGCGTCTCGGTCAGCGGAAGCCCGTCCTGGATCTCGAGGACGAGATCGCGTTCGGCCGGCGAGAGCGTCGGCCGGTCGGTCGGTTCGACCGACGGACCGAAATCCGAACAGTCGATTCCGCCGTCCCCGTGCTCGTCGCCCGTCAGCGGCCCGTCGACGTAGAACTTCGCTTCGACCCGAAACTCCCGAAGTTTCGGCAGGTTGTACGTCTCCTGTCCGGTTTCGCGTTCGATCCGACGCAACACCTCTTCGACGCCGTCTCGCTTCGCGACCGAGACGACGAACCAGACGTTCAGGCGCGGGTGCTCGCGTTCGTAGTTGTGGGCCACCTCGCGGTAGCCGTTGACCGTCTCGACGATCTCGTCGAACCGGTCGTCCGGCGCGTGCATCGCGACGAGCGACGCCGCGCCGCCGATCTCCTGGGCGTTCACCAGCGGACCGAACCGGGAGAGAACCCCCCGCTCGTCCAGCCGACGGATCGTCTCGAGCAGCGACGTCGCGTCGACGTCGACGCCGCGGTCGCGCATGGCGGCCGCGGCCGGTTCGAACGGCCGTTCCACGACCGGAAAGCCGCCCTGGTAGGCGTTGACGACCGCTCGGTCGCGCTCCGTGAGGTCGGCGTCGATGCTCATGCGAGAATCTCGGCAGCGCCGAGACATAAGCGAACCGGACTCGGCAGGTCGGGCCACAGCGTTCACGACGTCGCTCGAGTCGTGGACGACGCGTACGGATCATCGTCACAATACTGCACAAAGCGGTGGAAAAAGACATCGAGTGCGAATAGAATACGGAAACCGTGGAAGTTGCTCGGTCTTGGCCCCTACACGTGGAGGTCGTGTTCCTGGCAGAGCTTGGGAACGCTTTCAAGGTCTGCCTCGAAGTCATACCGCTCGCAGATTTCCGCGAAGCGGGCGAGTGCTTCCTCGTCCGCGGGATCGAGAGGATAGAGACGTGAGATCTCCTCGAAGAACTCCGAGAACTCGCCCGGTGCGATGATCTCGAGAAAGCGAAGCGGTTCGTCGCCCGCGTTCCAGAACGTATGCCAGACCTCCCGGCCTTTCACGACCGATTCGTGGGCTGGGACGGTCGTCAGTTCATCGTCGGCCAGTACGGTCATCTCGCCGTCCAGCACGTAGGAGATCTCGTCCTCACGGCTGTGGCGGTGAAGCGGTGCTGCCAACGTGTGCGGCGGGAGCGTGTGTTCGACGATGGCGACGTTCGCCTCGTTCTCCGTCCGGGAGGTGTTCAGTCGCGCACCGAGCTTACCGATCGTAACGTCGTACTTCGCGGAAGGCGTAACTTGTGAACTCATCACGAATTATAATTGGACTTATGGGAGCATAAAGCAGTATTCGTGGTAACCCGGAGAGTCGTCGAACCCGGCCAGTGTGTAACCGGCACACAACCCGGCCAGTGTGTAACCGGTACACCATCCACCGCGCGTCTGCCCCCCTCCAGACCCGTCGGTGACCGATTTTCGCTCCGTCTCTTGTACGCCCCGCTCGACCGATACCCCAAGTGTCACAAGCGGCGTGTAACATCCAGCGGATGTAGTCGCCACGGTAGGGTTATGACTCCGTCACGAACTCCATCAGAAGCGGAATAACGTGATCTGCGGCTTCGTCGGGAACGAAATGACCGGTATCAGGAAGTCGATGGACGGTTGCGTTGGAAAGCTCCGATTCCCACCGGTCAAGATACGTCTCGTCGAAGGACGGGTCTCGAAGTCCCCAGGCGACGAGGGTCGGTTTGTGTGTTATCTGTGCGCGTTGGTGCCACAACGACTCATACCAGTCTGAGGAACCGATCAATTCGCGCGCGAGCACCAATAGCGCGATCCTGTCGCCGGCGGACGAGAACGGGCTCGTATACTGAGCGTGTATCTCGTCGGTGAGGGGTGATTCGTCTCCCCACATGTATTTCAGCAGTATACGCGGAGAACCGTTGTATCTGCAGTAAAAGAGTCGGCCGAGTAATCCGCCCAGCAGTAGATCTGCGGCTCTAATCGTCGTATCGTCCGTGAGCGACCATAACCACGTGTTGAATAGAACGAGACGGGACACCTGTTCCGGGTGGTCGATCGCATAGGACAGTCCGATCGGTCCGCCAAAGTCGTGGACGACGAGCGTGAACTGCCCCAGTCCCAGATACTCGATAAAACTACTGAGCCTATCGGCGTGGTCCTGCGGGCGATACCCTGCACCGTCAGGTTTCTCGGAGAGTCCGAACCCGAGATGATCCGCGGCGATCACCCGATAGTCCCGTGAAAGCGTGGTGATAAGGTTCCGGTAGAGAAACGACCACGTTGGTGTCCCGTGAACCAGAAGGATCGGATGGCCGGCTCCCCGATCCACGTAATGCATGCGCCCGTCATCCGACTCGAAGTACTGCGAGTCGAACGGATACGCGGACTCAGAGAGCCAGTTTGGTTGGTTCATCCCTCTTTGCATATTCGACACTGTCGGATAAATCAGTTGTGCGGGTGCAACACGGGAAGTCCGCTGTGTGTGCGCTGTGTGGTCACCGACCGCCCTCAGTTTCCGAAGGTCACTGGAGTAACGCCACGAATTGTTCCGCTCGTCCCGAGGGATCGACTCCGGTGCGCCGCTGAATCGATACACCGGATCGCATCAGGGCATCTCGTGGATCGTCAGCTCGACCGGTCGCCGATCGCCTTCGATGTCCGCGACGAGCCGTTCGACGACGGTCTCGGCTTCGGACAGCAGCCGCGGACGAACTCGGTCGACGACCCAGTCGAGCGAGACGAACCGCGGCAACGAGATCGCGCTCCTGTCGGCCGAGTACGGATCGTAGACGGCGTCGAAGTAGATCCGACTCGCGGTCTCATGATCCGCCGGCGCCGCCTCCGGTTCGGACTCGACGCGCCACTCGCCGCGGGCGTCGACGTCGTTGACGAGTCGCCACTCGAGGGACTCCGGAGGTGAAACGTCGGTCACCTTCGAGTTTGCGGTGTAGCTGAGCTTCCACCACGCGAGGTGCAAATCGTAGATCGATCCGACGCCGCCGTCGCCGCGGACGCGAACGTCCTCGAGGTGCTCCGTGTACCGCGGGTAGTCGGTGAACGACCGCACGTACGGAAAGACCTCCTCGGGCGAACGGTAAGCGACGGTGCTGAGAAGGATTCTGTCCACGGAGGGCGTAAGTCGACCGATAGGCGTAAGGATTGCTATCCCGTCCTCGAGCGAATCGAGACGAGGCGTCAAGTTGATACCACGAGAGTCCGTCGGTTCGCCTGAATGCCGTCTACACCAGCCGTGGCGGGAGCGAGCTCGACGGGCCTCGAGCCGCTGTCGACGTCGGTCGTCGCCCCGGCGATTCTCGGATCGCAGTTTACCGACGCCCTCGCGTGGATCGCGATCGCGGCTTTTTTCGCGGCGGTCGTACTCCACTGGCGGGGCGCGACGGATCCGGCTCGACACCTCGCGGCTGCGGCCTGGCTCCTCTTCGGCGTCTTCTGGCTGACGATGGTGCCGTACTACTACTACGACGCTCAGAGCCCGTTACAGACGGTCCTCGCGCTCGCCGCCCTGCCGCTTTGTGTCTACACCGGCTACCTCCTTTACGGGGGGCGCGAGTCGCTCATCCTGCTTTCGAAGGCCGTCGCGATCATGGGGTTGATCTACCTCCCGGCCGAGACGATTCCGTTCGTTCGTCAGTGGCTGATCGAGACGACCGCCGCCCAGACGCACGTCGGGATGGAACTGCTCGGGTACAGTCCCGGCATCAACGAGGGGGCAAACGGCTACCAGAGCAGGTTCGACTTCGATCCCGACGAGACGGTCACCGGCCGAACCACCTACATCGTGCTCGCCTGTACCGGAATCGGGAGCATGGCGATCTTCGGCGGACTGATCGCGGCCGTCAAGGCCCCGCTACGCCGAAAGCTCGCGGGCATCGGTCTCGCAGTCGGCATCATCTGGCTGCTCAACCTGGGTCGCAACGTCTTCATCAGTCTGGCCTCCCCCTACGGCTGGTTCCAACAGGAGTGGCTGGTCTCGTTCATGACCACGTACATGGGCGCACAGCCCGACCGCGTCTCCTTTCTCGTCGCGCACAACTACATCTCCCAGTTCCTCTCGGTGATCGCCCTCGTCGCCATCACCTACCTCGTGGTCAAAATCGTCCCCGAGGTCCTCGAGCCCCTCGAGGAGGTGCTGTTCGTCCTGACGGGTAACGAGTACGACCTCTTCGAGGCGCTCGGGACCGAGGAGGTTCGCGCCGACGGCGGCTCGAAACGAGACCAATGACCGCCGCGCCCGATCCGCAGATCGCGTTCGTCGATCGCGCCGTTTCCCTCCCCGAAGCGGACGCCCTCGTCGTCGCGGATCTCCACCTGGGCCGCGCCGCCGCCTCGAGCGTCGACGCACCGATCGGAGACGGTGCCGAACTCCGCGAGCGGCTGACGTCGATCCTTGAGCGAACCGCACCCGCGACGGTCGTCGTCGCCGGCGACCTGTTGCACTCGTTCGGATACGTTCCCCACGGCGTCGACCGCGACCTGACCGCGCTCGAGGCGGCCGTCGACGACGCCGGCGCGTCGCTGGTCGTCACGCCGGGCAACCACGACGCGATGCTCGAGGACGTCTTCGACGGACCGACGACCGACGAGTACAGACTCGCGGACGGCGAGACCGTGGTCTGTCACGGCCACGAGCGACCGGACGCCGACGCGAGTCGGTACGTCGTCGGCCACGACCACCCCGCGCTGTCGGTCGAGGGGCGAAAGCGTCCGTGTTTTCTCTACGGGCCGGAAGTCTACGACGGCGCGTCGGTTCTGATGCTGCCGGCGTTTACGCGCGCCGCCGCCGGGGCGACGATCAACGGGATGCGAACCAGGGACTTCCAGTCGCCGCTGGTCGCCGACGCCGACGCCGTTCACCCCGTGGTGTGGGACGACGCGACCGCCGAAGCGCTGTGGTTTCCGCCGCTGGGAAAGTGCCGGGAGCTGCTGTGACGGAAGTCACGCGGACAGATCTCTCGCGACCGCCCGCGCTGCGTCCCGGCCGCTTTCCATCGCTCCCTGAATCGACGACCAGCGGGTGTACTCGCCGGCCAGATAGATCGATCCGTCCGGATCCCGCACGCCGGGGAGTCGCTCGTGGATTCCCGGTGGCTGTGCGAACTGTGCGAACTCGATGCGGTCCGTGTGGAGTCGCTCGAGGTCGTCGAACGGTCGGCCTGGAAACCACGACTCGAGCGTGCGACGCGTCGTCTCGGTCAGTTCCTCGTCGGTCTCCTCGCGCGTTCCCAGGTACGTCGCGCTGAACAGCGTCCGTCCTTCCGGCGCGTGCGACGGCGCGACGGCGCTGTGGGGAACGACGTGGTTCGGGCCGTCGTCCGTCGGATTCAACAGGAGCCGCTTTTCCCCGCCCAGCGCCGATTCTTCCGGTACCCCGTAGTACTGGGTGAGACAGGACCGCGCGTCGGTCGGAACGTCGGTCACTCCGGTCAGCGATCGAGCCGTCGGCGGATCAGTCGCAACGACGACCGCATCCGCGTCGATCGTCCGACCGTCGGCGACGACGGTCGCGTTCGCCGCTCCGTCCGTACCGACCCCGTCGCTCGCAACCGACTCGACCGGTACGCCGGTTTCGATCGTTGCGCCCGCATCTTCGACCCGCTCGGCCAGTTGTTCCGCAACCGCGCCCATCCCGGCCGCCGGAACCGCGACGTCGCCCGTCGCGAGCGCACGGAACGTGTACTCGAACACTCGACTCGAGGTCGACAGCGACCGATCGAGGGTGATCCCGCCGTAGAACGGGCGGGCGAAGTTCTCGAGGAACCGTTCGGAAAATCCCCGTTCGCGCAGGTACCGTTCGATCGACTCGTCCTCGCCGGTGAAGAGCGTCTCGGGATCGGCTCGTCCGAGTCGCCACCGAAGCGCCGCGACCCGGACCTTGTCCGTCGTCGAGACGTCCCGCGCGGCCAGCGTCTTCGCTGTCGCGCGCGGTCGACGGAGCGGATCGACGAGCGTCGAGCGCCGTCCCGGCCGGGCGATCGTCGCCCCCGGATCGTACCGGCACAGCGCCAGCGACTCGAGGTCGAGTTCCCGGCGGACCGCGGGGTAGGCGGTGAACAGAACCTGGAATCCGCGGTCGAAGCGATATCCGTCGCGCTCGCGCGTTCGAACTCGTCCGCCGACCGCATCGCGGCGCTCGAGAAGCGTTACCTCGAGACCACCGGCGGCGAGGTGACGCGCGGCGACGAGTCCGGCCAGTCCACCGCCGACGACGACGGCTCGCGGAACGTTCGTCATACCGGTCCTTCGGACCGGTGCGGCTAAAATCGAGGGCCTAACGGCAGCTCGAACGACGAGTTCGACGTCCGAACCCGTCTCGAGCGCGTGGCGATCAGTCGAAGTGGATGAGCGGTTTGATGATGCCGTTTGCTTTCTCGTCCATCATCTCGAACGCGTCCTCGATCGCCGCGAAGTCGAACTCGTGTGTCGTCATGTGGGTCGGATCGACACGGTCGGTCTGGAGCAATCGCAACAGCCGTTCGATGCGCAGGCGTCCACCCGGACACAGGTCGGTCACGATGTCGATTTCGGCCATTCCGACGCCCCACTCCTCGCGGGGAATGCGACGAAACTCGCCGTCGCCGTGGTAGCCGACGTTCGAGACGGTCCCTCCCGGTTTCACGACCTTGATACAGTCCTGTAACGTCCGGTCCGTGCCCAGCGCCTCGATGGCCGCGTCGACGCCCTCTCCGTCGGTCAGTTCCATGATCTGCTCGACCGGATCTCCTTCCTGGAAATCGACCACGTGATCCGCGCCGTACTCCACGGCGAGTTCCTGTCGCGCGTCGACGGTTTCGACGGCGATTATCTCTCCGGCACCCTGTAACGCCGCACCTTTGGTGGCCATCAACCCGACCGGACCCTGTGCGAAGACGACAACTCGACCGCCGACCGGAACGTCCGCGTTCTCCGCGGCGGCGAATCCGGTCGACATCATGTCCGCGGTGTACACCGCTTCGTGGTCGCTGACGTCGTCGGGGATGTGTGCGAGGTTCCCGTCCGCGTCGTTTACGTGGGCGTATTCCGCGAACGTCCCGTCTTTCACGTTCGCGAACTTCCACCCGCCCAGCGCCTGATTGGACTGGGACGGGTGGCCGTCCTGTGCGGCTTTCGAGTGCCAGTCGGGAGTGATCGCGCCGACCGCGACCCGGTCGCCGGCGTCGAAGTCAGTGACGGAGTCGCCCACCTCGTCCACGACGCCGACTACCTCGTGGCCGAGCGTGAGGTCTTCGCGCTCGCCGACCGCACCGTGGACGGTGTGACAATCCGACGTGCAGATCAACCCCTTCGTCGGTTTCAAGATCGCGTCCGTCGGTCCCGGTTCGGGACGCGCTTTCTCCGTGATCCCCGTCTCGCCGATCTCTTCCATGACGAATGCCTTCATGGTCCGTTCTCTCCACACCTGCGAACCCGATAAAGCGTTCACACGGTTGACAGCTCCGGTGACTCTCACCACGAACTCACTGATACGGATTGCTGTACCGATGTACCGGCACACCCGCCGCCCGGGTCGCGGGTGTGCCGGTACTAACGGACAGTATCGTACGACAGCGTGCTCGACGGCTTCCACCGCGAAAGTCGGTATCGAATTCCACGCTGTCTGTGGCGAATTCTGCGCTGTCGGACCACGCCGCACACGACGTTCGAAAGCGCGAGTCCGCCGGTGTCTCCACGGCCCTGTCGCTCTCCGCTCGAGCGGGCCGTGACGCGAGATACGGCCGCTGACCCGGCGAACGCCGAAACCGCCTTTCGCGGCTGGCGCTGCTCTCACAGATCGGTAAGGAGTCTGAGACCGACGCCCACGACGATCGTAAGGACGCCGAGGATCGTCGCGACCGGCGGAATCGGAACGAACAGCAACGCGATCCCCGCGAGGATCACGACCGTCGAGGCTCTGACCATACCCATTCGTCGACGGACTCACACGTATCGTTGTGGCCGGCAGTATCAGCGAGGACGGCGGGCCGCTCGAGAGAACGCGTCCGAGTCGGCATCGAATCGGCTACCCGAAGTTCAGCCCGTCTCGGACACGAGTTCCTCGAGATCGACGTCGTCCGCGACCAGACGGTACTCCTCGTCTTCGATCTCGACGATCTCCTCGTGACGCAGGTGGTCGAGGTGGGCGTACGCTTCGCCGGGTCCGTGGACGATGTGGATCCCCTCGAGATCGCCGAAGAGGTGAGCGCTGACCGTCCAGGCGTCGGCGGGGCCGTGTTCGCGGAGGACGTCGAGGACGTTGCCGGTCCGCTCGCGGTGGTGTTCGAGGATCGTCATCGCCCGACCGGCGGGATCGTCGATCGGATCGCGGTGGCCCGGCCAGACGCGGTCGTACTCTTGCCCGGCGATCCGCCGGAGCGTCGCGAGGTACTTCTCGAGCGGGCGGTCGACCCGGACGTCCGCCCCGCCCACGTTCGGCGTGTAGACGGGGAGGATCGCGTCACCAACGAACGCCTCCGAACCCGGCTCGCTCCCGCCGTCGGCCGCGCGACCGTTGCTCCCGTCTACGATCTCGAAACAGCAGAGGCCGGCGGCGTGTCCCGGCGCGTGGACCGTCTCGAGCGTCGTGCCGCCGACTTCGAGGACGGTTCCGTCCTCGATCGGCGTCGCGTCCGCCGGCTCGCCTTCGATCGCCCGCGCACCCTCGAGCAGCGCCAGCAGTTCGTCTTTCGGCCCGTCGGGAACACCCCACGCCTCGAGGAGGTCGCGCCGGCGCTCGTCGAGTGCAGCGACGGCGTCGGGCTCCGCCTCGATCAGCGGTGCGTCGGCCTCGTGGACGTAGACCGTCGCGTCGCTTTCGGCCTGAATCTCGCCGGCCAGCCCGGCGTGATCGACGTGAAAGTGCGTGAGGACGACGTCGTCGACGTCCGCGAACTCGTAGCCGCGCGCCGCGAGGCCCTTCTCGAGGTCCGAGCGAATTTCGGGGGTCGAGACGCCGGTGTCGACGAGCGCGAGGTCGTCGGTCCCCTCGTCGACGAGGACGTACGCGTTGTTGCGCCCCTCGAACTCCTCGTTGCCAAGCACGATGCGGTCCATGTTAGCCCTCGAGTTCGGCCCGCAGCAGCTGGTTGACGTCGCCGGGGTCGGCGCTGCCGCCGGTCTTTTGCATGACCTGGCCGACGAGGAAGTTGATCGCACCGTCCTCGCCCGCTTCGTAGTCGGCGACCGCGTCGGGGTTTTCGTCGATCGCCTCGACGACCGCCTCCTGGACGTCGTCCTCGTCGGTCTTTCCGAGCCCCTCCTCGGCGACGACCTCGTCGGGGGTTCGGCCGTCGTCGAGCATCGACCGGAGAACCGTCTCGCGGGCGTTTTTCGCCGTGATCTCGTCTGTCGCGACGAGTTCGACCAGCCGGGTGACCTCCTCGAGTCGACCCTCGATCCCGACGATCTCCATGTCGCGGTAGTTGAGTTCGCCGAGCAGGTTGTCCGCGACCCACGTCGCGGCGAGGTCGGGATCGAACTCGCTCGCGACGGTCTCGTAGAAGTCCGCCACCTGCTTCGTCGACGTCAGCTTCGAAGCGGCCTCCTCGTCCAGGTCGTACTCCGCGCGGAACCGCTCGCGACGGGCCGACGGCAGCTCCGGAATGGCGATCTCGTCCTTCCAGCCCGAGACTCGAAGCGGCGGGAGGTCGGCCTCCTCGAAGTAGCGGTAATCCTTTTCCTCCTCTTTCGAGCGCATCGAGACCGTGATGCCGCGCGCTTCGTCCCAGTGGCGCGTCTCCTGTTCGACCGCGCGGCCGCGCTGGATGGCGTTCTTCTGGCGCGTCTCCTCGTAGGCAAGCGCCTTCTGGGCGCCCTTGTGACTCGAGATGTTCTTGACCTCGGTCCGGTTTGCGGCCGCGAGCGCCTCTTCGCCGATCTCGTCTCCGTCGCCGTCGATCTCCTCGTCGGGGATGATCGAGAGGTTGGCATCGATTCGGAGGCTGCCGTCGCGCTCGGCGTCGAAGACGCCCAGGTACTCGAGGACCTCCTCCAGCTCCGCGAGGAACGCCCGCACCTCGTCCGGACTGCGAAAGTCCGGGGCCGTGACGATCTCCATCAGCGGCGTGCCGGCGCGGTTGTAGTTCACGAGCGTGTAGTCGGCGGTGTCGATGCCGCCGCCGACGTGCTGGAGACTCCCCGGATCCTCCTCGAGGTGGGCCCGCTCGATCGTGATCGTGCGCCGGGTGCCCTCGACGGCGACTTCGAGTTCGCCGTCTGCACAGATCGGCTCGTCGTACTGGGTGATCTGGAAGTTCTTGGGCAGGTCGGGGTAGTAGTAGTTCTTGCGGTGAAAGCGCGTCTCCTCGGGAATGTCGGCGTCGATCGCTTTGCCGATCTTGACGGCGGCTTCGACGGCCGCCTCGTTGAGCACGGGCAGCGAGCCCGGCAAGCCGAGACAGACCGGACAGACGTTCTCGTTCGGCTCGTCGGTCTGTTCGGTCGAACAGCCACAGAAGATCTTCGTGTCGGTCTCCAGCTGGACGTGGACCTCGAGTCCGATGACGGTCACGAGGTCGCCCTGCTGGACGGTCTGGGCAGTCATTGAGCCTCGATTCGGGCCCGTGCGGGTAAAGCGTAACGGGACGCGGCCGTCGGCGCACGCGGTCGTTCGCGTCGGACCGACGCGAGGCTCAGCCGTCGTCACCACCGCTGGACGAGAACCGAATGCGACCCTCACCACATCGAACGTGCCACTCCGTGGATCGAACGCGATCCACCGTGGCGTCTTTCCCCCTGCGAACGCTATCGCGAGTATGGAAGACGCCGCCAAACCCGCTTGGCTCGCGGACGGCGACGATCTCGACGAATTCGTCGTCGGCCGAGACGTCGCGCTCGTCGAGTTCTACACGAGCGGCTGTTCGAAGTGCCAGGCGATGGAGCCGGTGCTCGGCAACGTCGCCCGCGAGACGGGCGTTCCGGTCGGAATGGTCAACCCCGGCGACGACCTCCCGCTGGTCGAGCGCTTCGACGTCTCGTCGGTTCCGACGCTCGTGCTGTTCGAGGACGGCGAGCCGATCGCCAGCCTGACCGACGGATTCGTCGGCGGGGACGAACTCGTCTCCTTCCTCGAGGACCACGAAGCCTTATAGTCGGCCGCCGTCACCGGGCCGGTATGGCAACCGGCGGCGGTCCGTCACTGCTCGCGCTCCGGTGTGACGCGCTCCCCGACGGGAGCGACTCCGTCGTCCGCGACGTGCTCGGGCACTTCGCGCCGGATCTCGTCTACGCGATTCGCGAGGGGACGGACGCGAGGATCGTCAGCCGGCTCCGCCGGGCGTTCGACGGGCCGGTCGTCTCTGCCGCCGGACCCGCGACTGCGCGCGCGGAGACGATCGACGGGGTGACGGTCGCGTTCGCGGATTCGCTCTCGTTGCTCGAGGACGACGTTCCCGAGGACGCCGACTACGTCGTCTGCGACGCGCTCCAGATCGGTCGCAACCGCGTCTCGCTGGATGCGACGCTCGACGGCCTCGAGGAGATCGCACGGTACCAGGACCGATCGAGCGCCGATGCCGAGACGACGTTCTGCAGCGGATCGCTTCCGGCGAACTACGATCACGTCTGGACCGCCCGCATCGACGGGCGACGGGTTCGGCTGCGGGTCCGGGGGATCGGGCCGATCCCTCGCTCGGGCGCGGTCGAACTCGCGACCTCGACGCTCGGCCAAAACGGGTCGGTCGCGACCTCGTCCGTCCCGGCCGATCGATTCGGACTCGCCGCGGTGACCGGAGTCGGACCGAAGACGGCGGATCATCTCCGGGCGAGCGGCTACGAATCGCGGACCGATCTCGCGGCGGCGTCGCTCGCGGAGCTGCGCTCGGTTCGGGGCGTCGGCGCGTCCACCGCGCGAACGATTCGGGCCAGCGCCCGCGCGCTCGCCGGATCGCGCGTCGTGCGTCGGACGGACGAACCCGTTCCGCCCGCCGGCCGGTCGCCGCTGTTCGTCGACGTCGAGACCGACGGCCTGCAGCCGACGGTCATCTGGTTGATCGGGACCTACGATCCAGACCGGGAGACGTACGTCGACTTCCTCGACGAGATGCCCGCGCGGGACGATCCCGGATCGGCGACGCGCGCGTTCGTCTCTTGGCTCGCCGCCGAGTACGACGAGCCGTCGCTTGTCGCCTGGAACGGCCACGCGTTCGACTTCGAGCACCTCGGACGATTCGTCGCCCGGTACGCGCCCGAGTACCGCGAGTTCTGGACCGACGACGTCTCGAAAGTCGACCCCTACGACTGGGCGGTCCGGCGGAACAACGCCGTTCTGCCGGGCCGGACGAACCGCCTCGAGGACGTCGCCGCCGCGCTGGGGTGCGACCGCGGCGGGGACATCGCGGCTATCGACGGGAAGGCGCTCGCGTCGCGACTCCGCCGCTTTCTCGAGCACTCGTCCGGCAGGGAGGGGACGAACGCGTCGGCGACCGCGGCGTCGGCCCGCAAATCCGAGCCGGTACCCGAGATCGACTGGAACCGGGCACGTCGATACTGCGAGGCCGACGTACGCGAACTGGCCGCCATCTACGAGGCGATCGTCGACGCTGAGCCGGTGGAGCCGACGCAGCCGGACCGAAGCGCGGAACCCGACGACGAATCGACGAGACAGAGCGGACTCGCGGAGTTCTGACCGACTACCGAACGGGAAGACGATCGACCGCGAGAGCGGACGACGGCTGATCGAGACGCCGACCGACGATCCACCATGACATCGAACGACGCCGACGATCGGACGACGAGGGACGCTCGAGCGACCGCGAACGACGCCGACGAACGGACCGAGCGCGACGGCGGAGATCGATCCGCGGACCCGCTCGCGCTCGACGCAGACGATCTCGTCGAGACGTACCCCGCTGGCCGGTATCGCGGCCAGCTCAGCGATCGGTTCGCGCTGCCGGCCAGATCGGCTCGAACGGTCCCCGCGGACGACGCGCTGCCGGCCGACCTCGCGGCGAATCTCGACGTCGATCTCTGGAGCCACCAGGCCGAAGCGCTGTTCGCGCTCGAGGATGGCGAGAACGTCTGCGTCGCCACCTCGACGGCGTCGGGAAAGACGTACGTCTACGGCCTCGAGATCGCACGTCGGTACCGCGAGAACCCCGACGTTCGCGCGCTGATCGTCTACCCGACCAAGGCGCTCAGCCGCGACCAGGAACGCGAACTCGAGGCGCTGTTCGACGAACTCGGACTCGACGTTTCCGTCGGCGTCTACGACGGCGACACCGGTCCCGACGAGAAGACGCGCATCCGCGAGAACGCGAACGTCGTCGTGACGAACGTCGCCGGGCTGAACCAGTACCTCGACGGTCACCACCGCTGGACGACGTTTCACGCGAACTGCTCGCTGTTCGTCATCGACGAGGCACACGCCTGGACGGGGATCAGCGGCATGCACGCCGCGTGGATCGTCAGGCGCGCCCGTCGGGTGATCGACTGGTACGGCGGCGACCCCCGGTTCGTCCTGACGAGCGCGACGATCGGCAACCCCGGCGAACACGCTCGCGCGCTGACCGGCCAGCCGGCGACGGTGATCGACGACGACGGCTCCCCGCGGGGTCGACGCCACCTCGTCTTCTGGGAGCCGCCGTCGGACGGCGGCGACGGTGACGTCGCCGAGCGTGCGGGCGGAACGCGGGGATCGGCCGACGACTGGTCACCGGGCCGACCGGCGACGGTCGAAGCGCCCGAACTCTGGGCGCACCTCTGTTACCACGACGTTCCCTCGCTGCTGTTTTGCGACTCGAGAAAGCAGACCGAACTGGCGATCGAACGGGCGACGGAGTTCCTGGAGAATCCATCGCTTCCGTACCGCAAATCGACCCGTCTCGAGTCCTACAACGCGGGACACGGCAAGCGCGCCCGCCGGGAGACCGAACGGGGGCTCGCTGCCGGCTCGCTCGACGGCGTCGCGACGACGAGCGCGCTCGAGGTCGGCATCGACGTCGGCGGGATTGACGGCACCGTCCTGCTCGGTTACCCCGGCTCGCGCCACGCGTTCTGGCAGCGACTCGGTCGATCCGGCCGCGGTCGGCGCGACGCGCTCTCGGCGTTCGTCCCGCGTCACGCGACGCTCGACCGGTACGTGCTCCGTCACCCCGAGTACGTCCTCGGGGGCTCCCACGAGGACGCGGTCGTCGACCTCGAGAACAACCCGGTGTACCTGAAACACGTCGAGTGCGCCGCCCGGGAGCTTCCGATCACTCGCGACGACGCGGATCTGCTCGGCGGTCCCGAACGGCTCGAGCGGGCCGTCGAGTACGGTCGCCGGACGGGCGACCTCGAGGGATCGCTCGCGGGCGGCGTGACCTACGCCTACCGCGATCGGCCGCAGAACCGGGTGAACCTCTACGCGTCGGGCGGCGATTCGTTCGACGTCCGCGCCGTCGGCGACGAGTCGATCGATCACGAATCGATCGGACGCGCCCGTGCCTATCGAGACTATCACGAGGGCGCGACGGTGCTCCACCGCGGCGAGCAGTACCAGGTTCGGGAGTTTCGCGAGGACGGACCGCAGCCGTACGTCGAACTCGAAGCCGTCGACGTCGACTACTACACGCAGTCCCAGCGGCGGGTGTCGATCTACGATCCCGAGGTGCGGGAGTCGCGGACCGTCGGCGGATTCGAACTCAACTGGGGGTACGCCACCGTCACCGTCCGCTACGAGACGTACGCGAAACGCGACGTGGCCTCGGGAGAAACGATCGAGGCCGGCCTCGACACCAGCGTTCCGCCGCTCGAGATGCGAACGCAGACGTGCTGGGTCCGGGTGCCGCCGGGCGTCGAACGCGCCGTCGAGCGTCGCCACAGCGGCTACCGCAACGACGAGTGCGCGGATCTCCCGCCGCGACTTCACGGCTACCTGGGCGGAATTCACGCCATCGAGCACGCGATGATCGCCGTCTCGCCGCTCGAGTTGACGGTCGACTCGAACGACCTCGGCGGGCTGGCGACGAACCGTCTCCCCGACGGCTCCGACGCGAGCGGCTGGTTCGTCTACGACGGCGTCGAGGGTGGGCTCGGGTTCTCCCGGCGGATCTACGAGGAGTACGAGTCTGTCGCCCGACGCGCCCGAGAGTTGATGGTCGACTGCGAGTGCGGACGCGACGAGGGCTGTCCGGCCTGCCTCATGGACGCTCGCTGTGGAAACGACAACAGGCCGCTGTACGCGCCCGCGGCGACGGACGTGATCGACGCGCTCCTGGACGACGGGTCGGGACCCGCGGACGCTGCGATCACCGACTCCCGCGGCGACGCGGACTCGACGTCCGAGGAAGACGGTGACGGCGGAGAAGACGTCGCTGACCGGACGGATCGGGGACGGGACGACCGGCGGCCGCCGGCGTCCGTCTCCTGACTCGATCGAAACCGGCGGCCGGGCTCGCTCGCACGGAACGGACAGCGATCACTCGTCGGACGACTCGGGGTCGCTCGCCTCGAGGTCGCCGTCGAGAAACCGCTCGCCGCGGTCGGTGATGTCGTACATCCCGGGCGCGTACTTCTTCAGGAGGTCCCGTTTGGTTAGCTCGCGACAGCGGTAGGCCGCGTGCGGACCGCGACAGATATCCGCCTCCTCGACGTGGTTCGGCGCGAACACGTCCTCGGTCCGCATCAACTCGAGAATCTCCACGTCGACGGGTTCCATCCACTCCGGGGTGTCGACGGACATACCGTCGCGTACGCGCCGATCGGTCAAGTAAAATGCGTTCCTGGTCCGCGGCGTTACCCCGAACGGTCCGGTTCCGACCGCTCAGGACGGATGCTGGTGCGTGATCTTCTCGGCGACGATCCCCGGAACGGGCGTCCCGCAATCCGTGCACTTCCACGTGGGTGCGGCGGTTCCGTCCTCTTTCCGAAGATCCTGTCTGAACCGCAACACCGCACCGCAGGTACAGGTGTGAGTCGTGCGAGCCATCGGTGAGGTGTACCGTCCCGACTTCGATAAATCACCCGCCGGCCGCGGGACTCGTCGTCGAACCTCACCCGGTGGTCGTCGCCCCGCCTTCTTTCGACGACCACGCGCGTGCAAGGCCAACAGTGTGGGATCCGACGCGAGAAGTGGCGACGATGGACTCGAAACGCCCCGACGTCAGGATGGACGAGACGAGCGACCAGGACGGGCTCGTGACCGATCGAGACTCCGACGGTCGGGATCGGCAGGGAGTGCGCGCAGTCCTCGAGTCGTGGCTCGAGCGGGCGAACGGAGCGCTCGGACGGTCCGGAGCCGACTGACGTCGATCGATCAGGAACCCTCGAGCAGCCCGAGCTCCTCGGCGATCAGGTCGGCGATGCGGTCCGCGACGTCCGGATCGACCCGCGCGACCTCCTCGCCGTCGTGTAACTGATCGTTGTGGCGGGCGACCGAGTCGGCCAGCTCCGAGAGCGCGACGCGCGAGCGGGTCCCGCACTCGGCGCAGACGATCGGAACGAGCGGATCTCCGTCGTCCGAATAGGCGTTCGTCATCCCCGCAACGTCCACCGCGGACGTTCAAAACGTCCGCGGTTCGCGCTCGACCCGCGCCGGCGTTCCGTCGGGATTCGATCGCTCGAACGGGCGCGGGCGGTCGACGACGAGACGGCTCGAGCGGGCCTCATCGCGTTCGGCCGAACGCGGCTCGCGAAAGTGCAACGGCCGCAAGCGCGAGCGCGGCGACGAGCGCGCCGAATCCGACCGTTCGATCGGCCGAGTCGCCGCCGGACTCGTTCGTCCCGGTTTCGCTGCCCTCGACGGCGGTCGAGTCGTCGGAGTCGATCTCGTCGGAATGCGCGTCCCGTTCGCCGTCGTCGGTCGAGTCGTCGGGTTCGACCTCGCCCTCGAGCTGGAGGACGACGACGGCCTGTCCGTGGGAGCCGTCGGGGTGGTACGTCCAGCCGCCGGCTTCCTCGTAGGGTTCGGCGTCCTCGATGGGGTCGACGTCGGTGTCCCAGGCGTCGTGAGCCTGTTGGACGTAGCCGACGAGTTCGATCCGGTCGGCGTGCTCGCCGTCGATCCGGGCTTCGCCGTACTCGACGGTGGCGTTCTCGTCGATGCCGTGCATCTCGATGCAGTGGGAGTCGAGGTAGCCGTCGCCCTGGGGAAGGTCCGGATTCGTGCCGAACTGGTCCGCGTCGAGCGGGCGGTTGTAGTTGTCCGTCAGCGGATACTCGACCGTCATCGGGTCGGCGTGGGAGTGCCACTCGAGTTCCTCGCCGGTCGGAACCGTCACCGTCGTCTCCGGAACGGACTCGCCGACGATCGGCTCGCCGGCCTCGTTGAGTAGCGTCACACAGATCTTCCCGGAGCCGTCGCCGTGGTACGGCATCCGGTACTCGTCTCTCGGATTGATGTAGCTGATCCAGCTTCCGTCGTCCGCCTCCGCCTCGAAGTACGCGTCACCTTCCTCGGGAACCGCCTCGACGTACGCTTCCTCCGAGACGTCTCCGTCGGACGGAGCGACGTGGGCGGCTGGCGCGTCCGACGCGCCGTCGGCACTCACGCCGCCGATTCCCGCAGCGACGAGCAGTCCGAGCAGACACAGGGCGAACGCTCCCGCCGCGACAGCGTCGCGTAGCCGGACCATGTCAGCCGGCCCTCCTCGGATTCGCGTTCGATCGGGCATTCGTCCCGAATCGGCGTTCGACGACGGCTACTCGCCTCACCGTCACTCTCGTGTCTCTCATCGACTCGAGGAGCAACGTTCTCCCTTCTTTATATGAACGTCGTACCTGACAGTAACGATTTCTTACCGGTCGGTAACGCGGAGTTTCGAGGGGGCCGGCCGACGTCATTCGAGCGCGCCGCGACGTGCGAGTGAATTCGACCGCCTCGAACGGGACTCGAAGCGCTTGCATGGGCACCCCGAACCGGTTTCAGAACCGACGGGGAACGTTCCACGATGCGCCTTCGATCTTCCGGCGGTTCCGGTTCCACACCGACGCGCGATCCGCCACCCGACGCACCGGAGACGTCCGCGAGAAGTTGGCTCGTTCGAGCCCTCCTCGTCGTCGCACTCGCGAGCGCCGTCGCGTACGCGCTCTCTCGGTACGCGCGCGGTCTGGACGTCGACGAACCGCTCGAGGCGATCCGCGATCGAACGACGAGCATCCTTCCCTCGGCGGTCGAAGAGCACGTTTCGACTGCCGCTCCGACCGAACCGGAGACGATCCCGATCGGTGGCGACGAATCGGACGACGACGGCCTGTCGGTGGGAGCCCAGGACGGGGGCGACGGCGTGGGAACCGACGGGACGCGAACGCGCGACGAGGAGACGAACGTCGACCTCGCGAACGACCGGTCGGCCGCGGAGATCGGCGAACGAACGACGGACGATATCCAGGAGGAACCGGCCGAGCCGGGCGAACTGACCGTCGACGAGGACGTCGAGGATCTGCTCGACGAGGCGTCGGACGAATCGGACGACGAAGACGAGGACTGACGACGATCGTTCCCGGAGACGATCCCTCTGTTCGAGGCTCGAGAGGACGCGTTCCCCTCTCCGGACGACGAACCGGTCTCGACCGAGAGCGTGTCGCTTATCCGCCGTTCGCCCCTAACGCCGGCGATGACAGAGGGGGACGTCGCCGCGTTCACGCACCTCGGACCGACGGTGCGCGACGCGCTCTCGGAACGAGGATTCTCGACCCCGACGGGGCCGCAACGATTGGCGATCCCGCCGCTTTCGGCCGGGGAGAACACCCTCGTGATCGCGCCGACCGGGAGCGGCAAGACCGAGACCGCGATGTTGCCCGTCTTCGACCACCTCGTCTCCGACGGGCCGCCGGAGGGGTTCGGCGCGCTCTACGTCACGCCGCTTCGGGCGCTCAACCGCGACATGCGAGAGCGCCTCGAGTGGTGGGGAAACCACCTCGACCTCGAAGTCGCCGTTCGCCACGGCGATACGACCCGGTACCAGCGAAGTAAACAGGCCGAGGATCCGCCCGACGTGCTGATCACGACGCCGGAGACGCTGCAGGCGATGCTCACGGGCGAGCGCCTGCGGGAGGCGCTGGCGGACGTCTCGCACGTCGTGATCGACGAGGTTCACGAACTCGCGGCTTCGAAGCGCGGCGCACAGCTTTCCGTCGGTCTCGAGCGACTGCGGGAGCTGTCCGGCGGTTTCCAGCGGATCGGCCTCTCGGCGACCGTCGGCGAGCCGGCGGAGGTCGGACGGTTTCTGACCGGCGGGCGTCCCTGCGAGATCCGACAGATCGACGTCGGCAGCAACGTCGACGTCGCCGTTCGCGAACCCGAGGTGACCGACGAGGACGAGACGCTCGCGGGTCGGCTGCTGACCGAGCCCGAGACGGCGAGTCACGTCCGACTGATCCGCGACCTCGTCGACGCCCACGAGTCGACGCTGATCTTCGTCAACACCCGCCAGACCGCCGAGGCGCTGGGATCGCGCTTTACCGAACTCGAGTTGCCGATCGGCGTCCACCACGGCTCGCTCTCGAAGGAGGCCCGGATCGACGTCGAGAACCGGTTCAAATCTGGAGAGCTGGACGGACTGCTCTGTACGTCCTCGATGGAACTCGGGATCGACGTCGGTCGAGTCGACCACGTGATCCAGTACAAGAGTCCCCGCCAGGTCACCCGGCTCCTCCAGCGGATCGGCCGGGCGGGCCATCGCCGCGACGAGGTCTCGAGCGGGACCATCGTCACGACGCGACCCGACGACACGTTCGAGGCGCTCGCGATCGCACGCCGGGCCCGTGCCGGCGAGGTAGAGCCGGCGGCGATCCACGAGGGTAGCCTCGACGTGGTGGCCAACCAGATTCCGGGCATCGTCCACAGCCGCGGCTCGACGCGCGTCAACGAGGCCTACGAGGCCGTGACCGGCGCGTATCCGTTTCGCGATCTGGCGGAGGAGACGTTCAGGGAAGTGCTCTCGGAGCTCCACCGCAACCGGATCGTCTGGTTCGACGAGAACGAAGATCGCATCGAGACCTCGGGCGGCACCTGGCAGTACGTCTACGCGAACCTCTCGATGATCCCCGACGAGGAGACCTACGAGGTCCACGACATCGCCTCGAGCACGCGGATCGGCACGCTCGACGAGCGGTTCGTCGTCAATTTCGCCCGCCCCGGCGAGGTGTTCGTCCAGCGCGGCGAGATGTGGCGCATCGCGGAGATCGACGACGACGAGGCCGTCGTCAAGGTCAGCCCGATCGAGGATCCGGCCGGCGAGGTGCCGTCCTGGATCGGCCAGGAGATCCCGGTCCCGTACGAGGTGGCGGGCGAAGTGGGCGAGATCCGCGCCGTCGCCCAGCCACAGCTCGAGACGGGAGCGGGCGCTCGCGCCGTCGGCCGCGAGCTCGCGAACCGCTATCCCGCCGACGAGCAGACGCTCACCGGTGCCTGCGAGCAACTCGAGCGCCAGATCGACGCCGGCGCGCCGATGCCGACGGCGAACAGGCTCGTTCTCGAGCGCCAGGGGAAAAGCGTCGTGCTGAACGCCTGTTTCGGCCACGCGACCAACGAGACGCTGGGACGCGTTCTCTCGGCGCTGCTGGGACAGCGGGCCGGATCGTCGGTCGGTCTCGAGACCGATCCCTATCGGATCGAACTCGAGGTTCCGAACTCGATCGGGACGTCGGACGTGGTTGGCGTCCTCCGGGAGACCGATCCCGATCACGTCGAGACGATCGTCGAACTCGGTCTGAAGCGGTCGGACGCGCTGGCCTTTCGGCTCTCGCAGGTGTCGGCCTCGTTCGGCGCGCTCAAGCGCTGGCAGGGTTCCGGTCGACTGTCGAACGAACGGCTGCTTGCCGCCCTCGAGGGAACGCCGATGTACGAGGAGGCGATCCGCGAGGTGTTCCACGAGGATCTGGCCGTTGAGCGGGCGAGCGCGGTTCTCGAGCGGATCCAGTCGGGCGATCTCGAGATGGTCACCCACCGCGGCCGAACGCCGATCGGACGGGACGGCCGGTCGTCGGGGACGGAACTACTCGCCCCAGAGAACGCGGACGCGAGCGTCATCAAGACGGTTCGAGAGCGCATTCGAAACGATCGGGTGATCCTGCTCTGTACGCACTGTACGGAGTGGAAGGTGAAGACGAAAGTCAAACGAGTCCGGGAACGGCCCGAATGTCCGGAGTGTGGATCGACGCGGATCGCGGCGCTGAATCCGTGGGCCGACGAGGTCGTCCAGGCGGTTCGCGCGGCGGAGAAAGACGACGACCAGGAGCGGATGACCGAACGCGCGTTCCGGAGCGCGAGCCTCGTCCAGAGCCACGGCAAGCAGGCCGTGATCGCGATGGCGGCTCGAGGCGTCGGCCCGCACAACGCCGCTCGGATCATCAACAAACTCCGAGAGGACGAAGACGAGTTCTACCGGGATATCCTCTCGAAAGAACGCGAGTACGCGCGCACCCAGTCGTTCTGGGATTGATATCGACGGACGGTTGGATCTGCTACCGAGAACGGATCGACGATCGCGTTTTTGTACCGTTCGACCGATCGGAAACGGCCGCGTCGCCCGATACCGACCGATCCGAAGCCGTCCGACACAGTTCTTTTCGCTCCTCCGGTCGAAACGACGACGAGCCGCCGTCTCGAGCGGAGGTCAGCCCCCCTCCTTTTCGAACGCCGTTTCACGGCCCAACATCGAGTCGAAGAGCGTCGTTGACCGTCGAACGGGTCGACGAAACGGACAGTATCTGCAACAAGAGTTAAGAACCGCACCTGTGTCTGTTTTCGGTATCTATGGCACCCTACAACCTTCTTCTCGTCGAGGACAGCGAGTTCATCACCCGCCACGTCAGCGAGACGCTTCGGTCGAAACACGGCTTCGAGATCGAAACAGTCCCGACCGCCGCCGATACCCGTACCGCGATCGAGGAGACCTCGTACGACTGCGTCATCTCGAGCTACGAACTCCCCGACGAGACCGGGATCGATCTCGCATCGTCGATCAACGGCCGGGCCGGCTCGCCGGAAGTCCCCTTTATCCTCTTTACCGGAAATCCCCTCGAGTCGCTGGCCGAAGAGGCGCTCAAGTCGGGCGTTTCGGCGTTCGTCAGCAAGAGCAGCCACGCGACGGGTGACATGAACGTCTTCGCGAACAGGATCCGTCTGACGATCCAGGCGCACGAGTGAGCGCGATTTCAGCCGCGGCCTCCGACGTCGAACGATCGATCGGCGCGACGAATCGACGACCCTCGCGCGACTGTCGAAACCGACTTTCGTAACGGCCATACGACTCGCGCGACTCTGACGATCCATGAAGTTCGCTCCGGGCGCCTGGAAGTACGCCGTCGTTCCCGCCCTCGTCGCACCGTTCGCGCTGTTACACAGCGTCGCGGCGTTTGCCGTCGCCCTCGCGGCTGGCGCTGGAACGCTCGCGTTCTTTCGCGATCCGGAGCGAACGCCACCGACGACGGGCGTCGTCTCGCCGGCCGACGGAACGGTCTCCGTGCTCCGCGAGGAGGGCGACCGGATCAGACTGGGCGTGTTCATGAACGTCTGGCACGTCCACGTCGTCCGCACACCGCTGGACGCGACCGTCGTCGACGTCGAACACGTCGACGGCGCGAACCGCCCGGCCTTCTCGAAGGACTCCGACCGAAACGAGCGCGTTCACCTCCGTCTCGAGGCCGACGGGTCGACGCTGGGCCTCGAGAAGCCGACCGACGTCGCGGGCTCGAGCGAGCGGCCGAACGGGGAGCGGGCAACCGTCGACGCCGAGGTCACCCTCGTCGCCGGCGCGTTCGCGCGCCGGATCCACCCCTACGCCGAACCCGGCGACGAACTCGATCGCGGTGACCGGATCGGTCACATCGCCTTCGGCAGTCGGGTCGACCTGCTCTTTCCGCCCGGAATCGACCGCGAGGAGCTGTCCGTCTCGGTCGGCGACTCGATGACGGCCGGCGAGACGGTCGTGCTCGAGACCGACGGCTCCGCAGCCGAGTAAACCGCGCTCAGGGCGCGTCGACGTCCTCGCGGGCCGCCTCCAGGTGGCGGCGCTCGACGGTGACGTCGTCGGCCCGGGCGTTCGCTTCGTCCGGTCCGTACTCGGCGGCGACCTCCCGGATCGCCTTCATCGACGCGTTTCTGACCAGCGCTTCGATGTCGGCTCCCGTGTACCCCTCGAGTTCCGCCGCGAGCGCCGGCAGATCCACGTCGTCGGCGATCGGCTTTCCGCGGGTGTGGACCTCGAGTATCTTCTCGCGCGCGTCGTGGTCGGGTTCGGGAACGAGGACGTGCGTGTCCAGTCTGCCCGGCCGGAGCAGGGCGGGATCGATGTGGTCCTTGCGGTTGGTCGCGGCGAGGACGACGAGATTCGGGTTCTCGCGCATGCCGTCGAGTTCCGTCAGCAGCTGCGAGACGACGCGTTCGGTGACCTCGTGACTATCGCCTCTCGCCGCGGTGATGGCGTCGATCTCGTCGAAGAAGACGATCGACGGGGCGGCCTGGCGGGCGCGTTCGAACACTTCGCGGATCGCCTTCTCGCTCTCGCCGACGTAGCGGTCGACGATCTCCGGCCCGTCGACGCGGACGAAGTTGACGTCCGTTTCGCCGGCCAGCGCCCGTGCGAGCAGCGTTTTGCCGGTTCCCGGCGGTCCGTATAACAAGACGCCCGACGGCGGATCGGTGTTGGTCCGCTCGAACAGTCGATCGTACGTCAGCGGCCACTCGACGGACTCCCGGAGAACCTGCTTTGCGTCCTCGAGTCCGCCGACGTCGGAAAAGTCCGTGTTGGGCGATTCGGCGACGTACTCCCGCATCGCGGAGGGTTCGACCGACGCGAGCGCCTCGTCGAAGTGGCGCTTGTGCACCGTCGGATTTCGGTTCCAGGCACGCCGTTCGTCGGCGTCGGTCGGCCGGTCCCGGATCGCCGCCATCGCCGCCTCGCTCGCGACGGCGTCCAGGTCCGCGCCGACGAAGCCGTGCGTCCGACGAGCGACCGCCTCGACGCTGACGTCGTCCGCCATCGGCATGCCGCGGGTGTGGACCTCGAGAATTTCCCTTCTGCCTTGCGCGTCGGGGACGCCGATCTGGATCTCGCGGTCGAACCGACCGCCGCGTCGCAACGCGGGATCGATCGTGTCGACCCGGTTGGTCGCGCCGATAACGATCACCTCGCCGCGTCCGTCCAGCCCGTCCATCAACGTCAGCAACTGACCGACGATCCGGTTTTCGGCGTCTCCCTCGTCGTCGCGCGTGCCGGCGATCGAGTCGATCTCGTCGAAGAAGACGATCGTGGGTGCCTTCTCGCGGGCCGTCTCGAACGTCCGTCGGAGCTGCTCTTCGGATTCGCCCTTGTACTTCGACATGATCTCCGGGCCGGAGATCGTCTCGAAGCGGGCGTCGACCTCGTTCGCGACCGCTCGCGCGATCAGCGTCTTTCCGGTTCCCGGCGGCCCGTACAGCAACACGCCGGACGGCGGCTCGACGCCGAGGCGCTGGAAGAGTTCGGGCTCGGAAAGCGGTAGCTCGATCATCTCGCGGACGAGTTCGAGCTCCTCGTCCAGGCCGCCGATGTCCTCGTAGGTCACGCCCGAACTGGGGGATTGCTCCGCGTCGGCGGTCTCCTCGAGCGGCGTCGATCCGCTCGCATCCGCCGATTCGTCGCCGGTCCGGTCGTCGCTGGTCGAGGAATCGACGTCGTCGCCCGGCGCTCCGTCGGGATCGACGATCCGCACCGTGGTTGCGCTCGTGATTCGCACGTCGCCGGCGGGGTCGGTGTCGACGACCCGGAACGGCTCCTGGCCGACGCCCTCGATTCGAATCTGCTCGCCGGCCCGTACCGGCCGATTTCGCAGCTTCCTCGCCACTTCCCGGGACGCGACCCCTTGCTGACGACTCGAGAGCCCCGCCGGTGGCGTCAACGTAACTCGCTCGGCCTCGCGGATCGTCGACGTATCCTTGGTCCTGACCACGACCGTATCGCCGACGTGGACGCCCGCGTTCGCCCGCGTGTCGCCGTCGATCTGTATCACGTTCTCGGGGACCGCCGGATCGGCCGGCCACATCTTCGCGACCGTCGTCGACTCGCCCTCGATGACGACGGTGTCGCCGCTCAGAACGCCCAGTTGCCGTCGCGCCATCTCCGGAATGCGCGCGACGCCGCGTCCGGCGTCCCGTTTCTCCGCGGCCCGTACCGACAACGAAACGCCGTCCGTGTCCGACCCGCTCATACCGATTCTTTTCGCCGCGTCGCCTTGAGAATTGTCCTCCGGTCCGTCCCCGACGCCAGCCGTCCAAACCGTTCCGGAGAAACGCCTTTGAGGCTTCGCGGCGGATTCGACGCCATGGTGGTCCAGACCGAACGGGACGACGCCACCTGGTACGAGTGTGAAACCTGCGGGTTGCTCTTCGACGAGAAGTCGGACGCAACCGAGCACGAAAAGCGGTGCGACGACACCGATCCGTCGTACATCCAGTGATCGCAGGGACTCGGACGGACTGCGTCAGTCACCGTCGGTGCGACCGCGAACGGTTTGCCCGCCCACCGCAGTGACAGCGATCCGTCTCACTCGAGGCGCTCGCGGTGTTCGGCCGCGAGTTCCCGGGCGCGCTCTCTGGTGTGCGTCTCCGTCCAGCGGACGCGGTCTGCGTCCCCGTAGGCCAGCGCCGTCTTCAGATCGTCGCGAAGGACGCCGCAATCGACGGAGCAAACCGTCCCCGACGCGTCGCCGAGTTCGTAGACGCCGGGTCGATCGGGTGCGCTCGCGACGGCGTCCCGATCCAGCTCTCGCCAGGGTTTTTGCAACGGCATCGTCACTCCTCCGGTCGGCCGTCGTCCGTCGTCGACGTCCCACCAGCGTTCTTCGAGTCACGGCCCGAGGCGTCGGTTTCGTCGTTCGCCCCCTCGTCGAGCGCGTCCGCGTCGGCTTCGTTCGCCACCAGCTCGTAGGCGTGCTCGCTCATCTCGTCCTCCGCGAAGACGAACACCCGTCCGTCGACGAGCGAGAGGTCCGCCTCAACGCGGATCGAATACGCCTCGGTCGAGACGGTGACGCCCGGAAACAGCACCTCCTCGTCGGTTCCCTCGAGCATCAGCCGGCCGACGCCCGTCGTCTCGAGGATGCCGTCGTGGGTGTCGCGGTCGTTGACGTACGTCATGACGCCCTCGACGCCGTCCGGATCGGTGACGAGGACGTGGACGTCCTTTCCCGGCGGCGTCGTGATCGGTCCCTCGACGGGTTTCGGCGGTCCGTGATAGAACACCTCGCGGCCGTCGAGGTACCGGACGACGACGCCCCCGTCGACGAAGTCGACCCCGATCGTGCTGGGTGCGACGTTGCTTCTCGCGCTCATGACGGATCGTTCGCACTGGTCGGGGAAAAACGGTGCGTGTTTTCGTCCGCGTCCGGCGACTGTGGCCGATTCGCGCCGTCCTCGCGGAATTCGCACGCCGTCGATACCGTCAGCCGTAAATACACCCTCTGAGAGTGTGTTCGTATGGACGGCCGCGCCGTCGCTCCGGCAGCCGGAACGGTGCTCAACGCCCTCGCCACCGGCGTCGGCTCCGCGTTCGCGATCGACCTCGAGACGACAGCCACCGTCGATCTCACCGACGACGGCGAGATCGACGCCGAGGTCGTCGACCAGCCCGACGCCGACACGGCGCTCGTCGAACGCTGCGTCGAACGAACGCTCGCCGAGTACGCCGACCCCGCGGGACTCGACGAATCCGACGTCGGCGCCAGGGTACAAACCGAAAGTGAAGTTCCGATGGCGTCGGGGTTGAAGAGCTCGAGCGCCGCCGCCAACGCGACGGTGCTCGCGACGCTCGACGCCCTCGCGGTGTCCGACGCCGTCGATCGAATCGACGCCTGCCGGATCGGCGTTCGCGCCGCACGGGACGCGGGCGTGACGGTCACCGGCGCGTTCGACGACGCGAGCGCGAGCATGCTCGGCGGCGTCACCGTCACGGACAACGCGGCCGACGAACTGCTCGCGCGCGACGTACTCGACTGCCACGCGCTCGTCTACACGCCGCCGGAGCAGTCCTTCAGCGCCGACGCAGACGTTTCCGCCTGCCAGCGGATCGCACCGGTGGCCGATCTCGTCGAGGAACTCGCGCTCGAGGGGCGCTACGGCGAGGCGATGACCGTCAACGGCTTCGCCTTCTGTGGCGCGCTCGGCTTTTCGACCGGCCCCATGATCGACGCGCTCCCCGACGTCGCCGGCGTGTCGCTGTCCGGAACCGGACCGAGTTACGTCGCCGTCGGGGATCGGACGACGCTCGAGGACGTCGAGCGTCGGTGGCGCGAGCGCGACGGAACGACGCGGCTGTTGCGGACGCGGACGGACGGAACACGAACGACATGACTCGAGACCCCGATACCACCGAGGACGGCACGGAGAATCGAACGCCGGAGGAGATGTCGCTGGACGAACTCCGCGAGGAGATCGAGACGATCGACCGGGAGATCGTCGAACTGATCGCCCAGCGGACGTACGTCGCGGATACGATCGCCCAGGTCAAAGCGGAGCACGACCTGCCGACGACCGACGAAAAACAGGAACAGCAGGTGATGGACCGCGCCGGCCGGAACGCGAAGCAGTTCGACGTCGACGCGAACCTGGTGAAAGCCATCTTCCGGCTGCTGATCGAGTTGAACAAGGTCGAGCAAAGAAGCAATAGATAAGCACTAAACGGGTTTCTAAGTGTGGTTATCTTTAGGTTTGCGTTTAGAAATCTTCCGGTTGCTATTCAGTTGGTTCGTATCGAATAGTTTGAGCAGTAGGTAGATTATCAGAGTCAGCGGACACTACACGTGCGAATGGAACGGGCAAACTCGCTCTCGCATTCGCGAACAGAGTGAGCGATTCACCGCCGGAGCGGGGTGAAACCCCGCGACGGCGGCCTTTTGGCATCAACGGGTTTTGCCGGGGGTTGAGGCTGGCGGCGCAGACGCCAGCCGATGCCCCCGGTAAAAGAGGTTGCTGTACTGAACGGCAACTACACGTGCGAACTGGTCACTCGATTTCTAACTGACCGCTCCCGCCGTCCCCCTCATTGCCGTTTTCGTCCCATTCAAGCTCGAACTCGATACTCAATTCACCGGGGCCGTCCGTTGGCCCCTCGCGTTCGGCTTTGACCTCAAATGTCGGGCGCGCTGGCGGTTCCATTGTCACGGACTCGGAACCGGATTTGAGTGTGACTGCATCCCCTTGTTCGAGCTTATCAGCGACACTGCGCAGATACGAGGCGATGTCTTCCCGGGTCTGATCACTCTCTGATTTGAACAGAACTTCTTCAGGCATAATGAACGATACGCTGCCTGCTCCGATAAGTGAATCCCCTATACTGATCGCAACAGATACGTCAGTCCAGTCCGAGGCTCAGTTTCAACGCTTCGTCCACTGCCTCCATCGACTCTCTGTCGAGACTTCCAAGCACCGAGTGAATCCGTTTTTCGATGGAGACGACACGAATCTGGTCGAGGCGGACCGAGGAATCGTTCTCGAACGGCGACTCCGCTGCTTCGACGAGAACCTCGAACGGGTAGCCCCTGTGCGTTCCCGTCGCAGGTGCAACGATAGTCGTACTAGCATTTTTATTCCCAACATCGTTCTGGACGACTACCGCAGGGCGAGTTTTCTTCATCTCGTGCCCTTCCGCAGGATCGAGTCGAACGATAACGACGTCACCGCGACGAATTTCAGAGTCCTCGCTCATTTATCCAGCCCGTCCCACGCCTCGTCCGATGCTTCGTCCCACTCTTCTGCAAGCTTTTCCGCACTCTCAGATGCCTCGCGATACGCAGCAGCCAGTTCATCTTCGTCGGGATGGTCGGATTCTACCTCAACGACGGCGACGGTCACACGCTTGTTCGCGTACTCCGTTCCGAGATAGATTCGACCTCGGTCATCGGTCTCGTTAGTTCGTAGGTCCCGAGCATCTACTTTCGTCATGTTACCGACTTGGACCTACTGCTGAATAAGTGTTGCCCACTATTACCCACGGAAGATATTTTCTGTGACTCGTACCATGGATTTTATCTACCTGAACAAGGTTGAGCAGCGCGAGAATCGGTAGCGCACGACAGAGATATTACTACGTCACTCATCAGCCGGTTCTAGCGGGACTCGTTCCACCTCGATGTCCTCGTAGTCCTGTTCCGAGAAGAGCACGTTCTGCGTCCGCGTCTCTGCAGTTGCGGCGTGGAACGCATCGAACGCGGTCATTCCCTCGTCGTAGTAGTTGACGGCCTTCAGAACGATTTGTCGCTCTTCCTCGTTTCGGACAGGAACGAGTTCGAGCAGATTGGCCACGAGTGGGACGTAATCGAACTCGTACCGTTCTCGGGCGAGGAGGAGTTCGAGATAGGAGAAGGCCGACGTTTCTACGTCGTACTCGTCGAGTGCGTCTTCTGCTGATTGCTGCAACCAGTCCGAGTCTTTGGCGAGCGCGAGTAGAAAGTCGGTTTCGACGTAGACCGTCATCTATCGTCCCCTTTCTCACGGGCCTCAGCTTTCGCTTCTGCTTCGATGTCCGCGCGAATATCGTCGATAGACGCATCACGTAACTCGCCTGCCGCTTCGCGGACTGCAGCGAGCGGGTCGTCCGCAACCGGAACGAGTTCGATTCTGTCATCGTACGTGACGATGTGGTACTTCTCGCCGTATTTTTCTCGTACGTCTTTGGGGATGTACAGCCTCCCCTGCCCGTCCGTTTCTGCTGACATAGATGTGACTATGATGCCATAGACGAAGAATCTTACCACCAACAGGGAACCAATGGTACAGTCATCAGTGTTTCATCTGTTCGCACATTGGATATTATCTATCTGAACAAAGTTGAGCAGCGAGAGAATCGGTAGCAGCTACTCTACCGGATGATCTCTACTAGTACGACCGTACTTCGAGTCCATCGACACGGTTGAAATGTTTAGTATTTCCCGTGATAATCGGCTCGTCGTTCAAGAGGGCAGTTGCTGCGATAATACAATCCTCCCGCTCAATCTGCTCACCCTCGTTGAGTAGTTCACCGGAGAGTTTCCCGGCTTTTCGCATTACGGCCTGGTCGGCACTTACCACGTGCTTCGTTTCCAGTACGTCAAGGATACGTTCTCGTTTCGCCTCTGGCGCTTGTGAACGGGCGACACCCTCGTAGAGTTCGAGTACCGTTACGGAGGATACTTTCTGTGGTCGTGATTCCTTCTCAACGATGTCGAGAAGCCGTTTTGCGTTTTCGTCTCCACGTAATAAGTCGATGATAAATGATGTATCCTGAATCATTCCGGCTTTTCGTTACCAACAGCTTCGTCTAGCTCCGCTGTGAGGCGTTTACTCCGTTCTTTGGACCGAGTCCGCCCCTCCTCGATAGCGCTTTCGAGGTCCCTAGCCTCTCCCTCAGAGAGGATACCTGCGACTTCATTCCACGACCGTTCTCCTGCGAGGCGCTTGACGGTTTCACTGAAGCTTTCTCCCTCTTTCTTTCGAGCCTTCAGCCGCTCGTAGGCTTCTTCGTCGAGTGAAATCGTTTTTGTCGCCATTGCAGTACACAGTACTACATGTACGCTTAAAAATCATGACGTCCAGACCATGCTCGTTCCGGACGGTGAACAACGGACCAAAAACCGGCAAGGTACACAGGGATCTGTAACGTAAGCTATCGTCCTGAACGAGGTCGAACAGCTCGATGACTTCGTAGTCGTTTTCCGATGAGAGCACGTCCACACCACGCGTTTCCGCAGTCGCGGCGTGGAACGTATCGAACGATATCACCCCTCACCGTAGTAGTCGACGGCCTCCAGAACGATTCGTCGCTCTTTTTCGTCACGGACAGTGACGAGCTCGAGCGGTTCGAAGGCCTTATACCCCAACGCTGGATACGTTCGGACGACTCGCTGGTTCGCGGGCATCAGCGGGCACCTGCACGGCAGCTGCCGCAGGTCGGGATGTGATCCGCGGGGACGTCCCCGAGTCGGATTGAACCAGGAAACGCCCGCGGGTGACAACGATGGCAAAAAGCTTCTACTCCCACATCAAGGACGCGTGGAAGAACCCCGACGACGGTAAACTCGGGGAACTGCAGTGGCAACGAAAGCAAGAGTGGCGCAAGCAGGGCGCGATCGAACGGATCGACCGCCCGACGCGACTCGACAAAGCGCGCGAACTCGGCTACAAGGCGAAACAGGGCGTCGTGATGGCTCGCGTCGCGGTTCGAAAGGGGACCGCCCGCAAGCAGCGACACAAAGCCGGCCGGCGCTCGAAGCGCCAGGGCGTCAACCGCATCGGCCGACGCAAGAACATCCAGCGCATCGGTGAAGAGCGCGTCTCCCGGAAGTACCCCAACCTGCGGGTACTCAACAGCTACTGGGTCGGCGAAGACGGCTCCCAGAAGTGGTTCGAAGTGATCCTCGTCGATCCGAACCACCCCGCGATCGAAAACGACGACGAGCTCAACTGGATCTGCGACGACGCACACACCAACCGTGCCTTCCGCGGACTCACCAACGCCGGGAAATCCAACCGCGGCCTCCACAACCGCGGCAAGGGCGCGGAGAAGGTTCGACCGTCGAACACCGGCGGTCAGGGCCGCGCGAAGTAACCCGACCGATCGGACGCACGCTCGAGCGGCCGAGCGCATATTCCTTTCGTACGTTCCCACCCCGGCCGAGCCGTGCGGAAATTTAAATCGGAGACGACTGTACTATCCGGTATGACGGACCACGTTCTCGTTCCCGTCGACGACTCCGACCGATCGACTCAGGCCCTCGAGTTCGCGTGCCGGGAGTATCCCGACGCCACGATCACGGCGTTACACGTGCTCGATCCCGGTGATTTTTACGCCGCGACCGGGCTCGAAGGCGGTGCCATGGCGAACTACGACGAGATCCAGAAACACCACGAGAGTCGGGCAGATGCGATTTTCGAAGACGCCCGCGAACTCGCGGCGGAACACGGCTGTGACCTCGAGACGGAACAGCTGATCGGCGGCGTCTCGCGGTCGATCGTCGACTACGTCGAAGAGCACGACGTCGACCACGTCGCGATCGGTAGTCACGGCCGGACTGGCGCGAGTCGCATTCTGCTCGGCAGCGTCGCGGAAACCGTCGCTCGTCGCTCGCCGGTTCCGGTCACGATCGTTCGGTAGGCCGTCGTTCGACCGCGGGACGGGTGGTCGCCCGCGTCACGGTCGACGAGCGACCCCTTCGAGCGACGCGGTGTCGGTCTCGACCCGCGACGATCGTCCGATACTCGTGGTCGCGGCCGGTACTTTCACCCGATCCGTCACGAACGGAAGCCATCGGTATTTTAACAGAAAGTTACAAATCTGGAGTGGCGGTACTACGAGCAATGGCTACGTGGGAGCGCTTCACGACGGCGCTCGGAGCGGGACGAATCATCATCGTTCTGGGAACGCTGTTCATCGCGTCCGCGGTGATACGGGGGGCCAGTCAGGTAGACGCGGGCGCTCCCGTGGTGAGTGCGCTGTTCGTCTCGCTGTTTATCACCGTTCCCGGCGTCCTGTTGATCTACGGCGGCTACCGGTTGCCGGAGACCGACGTCCGCACCGAGTTCTATCCGATCGTCGCGAAGTGGTGCGTCGGCGGATTTTTCGTGATGATCGCCTTCCTCGGTATCTACCACGTCGTCGTCGAGGGCGGCATCTCCAACCCCGTCCGGGCGGTGTTGATCTTGTCCGCTTTTAGCTCGCTGGCCGGGCTCGGACTGGGCGTCCGCGAAGCGAGGACGAGAACCCGCGAACGCGAAGTCGAGGAAGTGGTCGAGCGGCTGCGCGAGTCCAACGAACGCCTCGAGCAGTTCGCCTACGCCGCCTCCCACGACCTCCAGGAACCTCTGCGGATGGTCTCGAGCTATCTCCAGCTACTCGAGCATCGCTACGGCGACAGATTCGACGAGGACGGCCGGGAGTTCCTCGCGTACGCCGTCGACGGTGCCGACCGGATGCGCGAGATGGTCGACGCGCTCCTCGTCTACTCCCGAGTCGACACCGACGGAGCGTCGCTCTCGACGGTCGACCTGGAGGAGGTACTAGACGACGTGATCGCGGATCTGGCGGTAACGATCGACGAGAACGACGCGGAGATCACCGTCGAAAATGCACCCCGAGTGACGGGCGACGAGACGCAGTTGAAACAGTTGTTGCAGAATCTGGTGAGCAACGCGATCGAGTACAGCGACGACGAGCCGGTGATACACGTCTCGGCGAAACGGAACGGGACGAACTGGATACTCTCCGTTCGCGACGAGGGAATCGGCATCGAACCGGCGGATCACGAACGTATTTTCGAGGTGTTCAACCGCTTGCACACCCGCGAGGATCACCCCGGGACGGGCATCGGGCTCGCGCTGTGTCAGCGGATCGTCGAACGCCACGGCGGCGACATCTGGGTCGAATCCGCACCTGGCGATGGGGCCACGTTCTCGTTTACACTTCCGACGACGGACGAACGGGCCCCGTAGTGGTCGTCGGCGACGTCGCAGCGGGAGGCCGGCTCAGACGGTCGTCAGCGAGCCGACCGGTGCGTCGGTTCGGTTCCGCGCGCGACGAATGCCGTCTTCGCCGGCAGCGATGAGCGCGAAGACGCCGGCGACCTCCGCGTCGGCGGTTTCGACGATGTCCAACAGCAGCTCCTGGGTTTCGCCCGAGCGAATGAGGTCGTCGACGACGAGTACTGATTCGCCGGGATCGATGGCCGACGCCGGAAGGTAGTAGGTGAGCTGGATCCCCGACTCGAGTCGCTCGCGGGCTTCGATGAACTCCTCGACGGCGGTCTCCTTGCGTTTTTTCGCATAGGCGCATCTCGTACCGTAGTAGCTGGCGAGGGAGGCGGCGAGCGTGATGCCGTCGGTGGCGGCCGTCAGGATCACGTCCGGTCGTCCGAAGTCGAAGCCGTTCGCGACGGTCGGCGCGACGAGGTCGAGAAACGGCTGGTCGAAGACGGTCGCGGTGTTGTCGACGTATCCCTCGTCGTCGACCCGAATGCGCGCGTCGAGTTCCTCGGCCAGCGCGGCGCGACCGAGATCGTCGACGACCTCGCGGGCGCGGTCGGTCCCCGGCAGCACGTGGCCGTTGACGTACCGGTTCAGATCACCCGCGGGGAGCCCGGTCGTGGCGGCGAGTTCGTCGTAGGTACGCGTCTCTTTCAGCATTCGCAACACGTCGACGGCCCGCAACTGGAGGGCGGCCTTCTCGGCTCGGTTCATACCGGTATCCACGATTCCACAAGTATGGATATTTCGATCGAAATCGCGGCGCGTATCAGCACGCACGTGGTTGGGAGCGGGGAAGGGGGGAAACGGATCGGCCGACCGTCGGACGGGCGAAAACGGGCGGATGCGGTCCGACCGCAACCGTCGTCCACCTCGAGGGCGCGCGTGCAGGCACGACGCTTTTCGAGCCGACGGGCCCACCCCGAACCATGTCCGAGGAACGACCCACAGCCGAGGAGCTTCGACAGGGACTCACCGTCGAGATCGTTCAGGGAGACCAGAACGTCCGGTCGACGGACCGCGAGCCGATCGTCGGGGAGGTCGCGACGATCTACGAGGACGATCCGATGGGGCCGGAGGTCGAACTGAAGACGGGCGTGGTCGGACACGTCCAGTCGATCGTCCACGACGAGTAGCGCCCGAGGGTCTTTCGGTGTCGGGTCCGGGTCCGCCGGAATCGACCGTCGGATCGCTCGAGCGCAGGTGGCTCCTCGCGTCGCTCGCCTCGAGTGCCGGCCGAAGCGATTTCCGACGCCCCGTCGAGACCAGTACGTGGCCGACTCGAGTCCGGTCGCGTTCGTTCGCGACGTCGCCGCCGTCGCGCGCGAACGCCAGATAAGCGTCAAGTCCGCCGGGGTGGCCTACCACGCGTTCAACACGCTCGTGCCGCTGGTCATCCTGTTGCTCGTCGGCGTCACCATCGTCGACTCGCTCGAGCCGCTGCTCGAGGCGGTCGAGTCGGCCACGGGGCTCGAGGGGGCGGTCACGGACGGCGGCGTAGACGAAGTGGCCGGCGGCGCGGTCGATCGGACGCGGGCGGCGTTGCTCGCGCTCGTCGTTCTGTTGTGGAGCGCCGCTCGGCTGTTCCAGGCGGTCAACAGCGCGTTCACGGACGTCTACGGCGCTCGAAGGGACGTCTCGTACGCGAACGTCGCTGCGGCCGTGACCGTCGTGACGGCGCTCGACGTCGTCCTCGTGACGACGACGGTCGCCGTCGGCGTCGCGCTGGTCGGCGCCGTCGGCGTCAGCATTTCGATCCACCTCGCCGGAGTCGGCGTCTGGGCGGTCGTCCTCGCCACCGCCGCCCTCGCGGTCTTGCTGACCGCCGTCTTCTTGCCGATGTATTACCTGTTTCCCCAGCCCGACGTCTCGATCCGGGAGGTGCTGCCGGGGACGATTTTCGCCGCGCTCGCCTGGACCGCGCTCGCGGTCGGATTCCGGATCTACGTCTCGACCTCCGAGAGCGTCGCGCTGTTCGGAATCGCGGGTGCCGTGTTGCTCGTGTTGACGTGGGTCTATCTCGGCGCGCTCTGTCTGTTACTGGGTGCCGTCCTGAACGCCGTGCTCGCCGATCGCGTCGACCCCGACGAGGAGTGGGTGCCGATGCGAGAGGTCTGGTCGAAGTACGCCTGACGACCGTTTTACCGGGATTTCACGCGGTTGAACGCCGACCTCGAGAATCGGCGCTACTCCCTCGAGCCGTCGGCCCGAAACGCCGCGCGACGCGAACGAGTAGCGCCCGCCCACCGATCGAACCCGCTCGAGAACCGTCGGGTCCCGCTCGATGCGCCTTCGCGAACGGATTCGGACCGATGCTTTCTATCGGGGCGGGTTCGTATGGGACACGAATGGGTTTCGCACAGACCGACGCCGACGATCGACTCCTCGTCGTCGAATCCGACGAGGCGGCCGACGGGAACGCGATCTCGAGCGTTCTCGAGGAGTACGCGGACGACCGCGGCGCTGCTGTGACGGCGGTGTCGTCCGTGGAGGCGGCAATCGGCGTTCTCGACGAGCGGACGGTCGACTGCGTCGTGGCCGCACAGTCGCTGCCGGACGGCACCGGGCTCGAGGTGCTCGAGGCGGTGCGCGAGCGCGATTCGGCGCGTCCGGTCGTGCTCGTCCCGGAGGAGGGAGACGAAGCACTCGCGACCGATGCGGTCGCTGCCGACGTCACCGAGTACGTTCCGCGCGACCGGCCGACCGACGAGCTCCTCGATGCGCTCGAGCGGGCGATCGAAACCGGACGGGAACGCCGAACGCAGCGCGAGCGCGCTCGCGGGTTCGCGGCGCTGTTCGACGACCCGGAGACGTACTCGTGGGTGCTTGATCCCGACGGGTGTGTCCGCCGGACGAACGACGCCGCGCTCGAGGCGGTCGACGCCGCTGGGGCTGACGTTCGGGGCCGTCCGCTCGCGGCGCTTCCGTGGTGGGCGGACGCCCGGGACGGACGACGGACGGTACGGGACGCGATCGACGCGGCGGCGGCCGGCGACGTGGCCCACCGCGAACTCACGCGGGCAAGCGGCGGGGACGGGAACGCCACCGACGGCGAGCGAACGCTCGAGGTGACCGTCCGTCCCGTTCGAGACGAGTCCGGGGGGATCACCTCGTTGCTCGCGCGTGCGGTCGACGTCACCGAACGGGTGCGTCTCGAAGCGGAGTTGCGCGAATCGGAGGAGCTCCACCGGGTAACGCTCAACCACATGACCGACACGGTGTTGATCACCGACGACGACGGCGAGTTCACGTACGTCTGTCCCAACGTCCACTTCATCTTCGGCTACGACGACGAGGAGATCCACGAGATGGGGACGATCGACGAACTCCTCGGACGCGATCTTTTCGATCCGGACGAACTCGACGCAGAGGGAGTGTTGACCAACGTCGAGTGTACCGCGACTGACAAGGCGGGACGCGAGCACGTGCTGCTCGTCAACGTTAGACGAGTGTCGATCCAGGGGGGGACGACGCTGTACAGCTGTCGCGACGTCACGACGCGCAAGCGACGCGAGGAGGCGCTGACCGCACTTCATCGAACGACGCGCGAACTGGTGTACGCCGAGACGGATCGAGAGATCGCCGACCTGGTCGTCGGTGACGCGACGGACGTTCTCGACCTTGAGGCCAGCGCCGTCTACCTGTTCGACGCAGACGAAAACGAGCTGCGGCCGGCGGCGCACTCGTCGGGCATGGCGGAGCTCCACGGGCCGCTGTCGGTCCACCGGCCGGGAGACGGAAGTCCGCCGGGCGAGGTCTTCGTCGACGGCGAGAGCCGGTTTCTGCCGGACGTCTCCGCGTCGTCAGTGTGGTCGAACCCGACGTCGGACGTCTCGAGCGCGGCGGTCGTCCCGCTCGGCGACCACGGCGTTTTCCTCACGGGATCCGAAACCAGAGACGAGTTCGACGCCGTCTCGCGGGAACTGATCGACCTGCTCGCCGCGACCGCGGAGGCGGCCCTCGACCGCGTCGAGCGTGATCGGACGCTACGCGAACGCGACCGCGAACTCAAGCGTCGAAATCGACAGCTCACCAGGCTCAACCGGATCAACGAGCTCATCCGCGAGATCGACGGCGCGCTCGTCCAGGCGGAGACGCGCGAGGAGATCGACCGGGCGGTCTGCGATCGTCTCACGACCGCGGACCGCTTCTCGTTCGCCTGGATCGGCTCGAGCGAACCCGGAGAAGATCGCCTCGAGTCGCGCGCCCACGGCGGAACGAAGCGAGGGAACGAGTACCTCGACGCCGTCTCGCTGTCGCTCGACGGCCGGGAGGCGACCGAGGCGGGCGAGCCCGCCGTCAGGACGGCGTCGTCGCGGGAGGTGACGCTCGTCTCGAACGTCGCGGAGGGGCTTCGCGAGCAGCCCTGGCGCGGCGAGGCGCTGGCCTGTGACTACCAGTCGATCATCAGCGTGCCGCTGTCGTACGACGAGTTCACCTACGGCGTGTTGACCGTCTACGCCGACCGACCGGCCGCGTTCGACGACGTCACCAGAGCCGTCTTCGAGGAACTCGGCGAGACGATCGCGTCGGCGATCGCGGCGATCGAGCGAAAGAGCGCGCTCCTCTCGAACTCGAGCAGCCGTCTCGAGTTCGACGTCGACGACGAGAGCTTCGTCTTCAGCCGGCTGGCGAAACGCGCCGGCTGCCGGATCGCCTTCGACGGCGGGGTCCGTCAGTACGAAAGCGGCGCGACGGTGTTCGCGACCGTCGACGGAGCGCCGGCGTCGGCTGTCGTGAACGCGGCCGTCGAACTCGTCGCCGTCGAGGACGCCCGGGTGATCGGCGACGGAACGGACGGCGCGGGCGGAACGGTTCGCTTCCAGTTCTCGCGACCGTTTTTCGCCCTCCGCCTGGCGGATCACGGCGTCGTGTTGCGCGGCGTCGAGGCGACGCCAGAGCGCACGCGCATCACCGTCGACGTACCGAGTGCGGTCGACGACAGGGGGAGCGCCGACGTGGTGGCGAGTAGCTTCGCGGACGTCGAACTTCTCTCGAAGCGGACCGTCGATCGATCGATGCCGCGGGACCTGCAGTCGCAGCTGATCGAGCGCGTGACCGATCGACAGCTCGAGGTCGTCCAGCTGGCGTACTACGGCGGCTACTTCGAGTCGCCGCGCGAGCGCTCGGGCGAGGAGGTCGCGGAGACGCTCGGCATCTCCTCGGCCGCCTTCTACCGACACGTCCGAACGGTGCAGCGAAAGCTGTTCGAACTCCTCTTCGAGGAGGTGAGCGTTCCGGCAAATACTGCACGAGCTGTTGAATAGTGAACCCTGTAATTTCTCCGACGCTAGCTATCGGACGAATAACCTCATCTTAATATCCCTAATACAATTAAATGCGACGAACGCCGCAGTTCCGAATCGCTCGTCGTATGTACCCATGAAAGACGTTCGACTCGATCCCGAGGAAGAATCGACCTACGAGTGCTTCGGTTGTGGAACCGTCGTGAGCGCGTCGGCGCCGGGGACGTGTCCCGACTGCGGAGCCGACATGCGAAACCGACGGACGCCGATCGAGTAGCGATGGCGTCGAACCAGCGTTCTTCTCCGTCCGTCGAGCGCCCGCCGTCGACGCCGTCGGACGCGGAACCCGAAAGCGGTCTCGAGACCGCTCGTCGACAGCTCGCCCGCGCCGCGTCCCAGCTCGAGATCGACGACAACGTCGTCGAACGGCTTCGCCACCCGGCGAAAGTCCACGAGGTGACGATCCCGCTCGAGCGCGACGACGGCTCCGTCGAGGTGTTCACGGGGTATCGAGCCCAGCACGATAGCGTCCGCGGACCGTACAAGGGCGGGCTTCGCTACCATCCGGACGTGACTCGCGACGAGTGCGTCGGCCTGGCGATGTGGATGACCTGGAAGTGCGCCGTCATGGACCTCCCGTTCGGGGGCGCGAAAGGCGGCGTCGTGGTCGATCCCAAGTCGCTCACCGACGACGAGACGGAGCGCCTCACCCGACGGTTCACCCAGGAGATCAGGGAGGTGATCGGCCCGACGATCGACATCCCCGCCCCCGATATGGGAACGGACCCCCAGGTGATGGCCTGGCTGATGGACGCTTACAGCATGCAGGAGGGCGAGACGATTCCGGGCGTCGTCACCGGCAAACCGCCGGTCATCGGCGGCTCCCGCGGCCGCGAGCAAGCGCCGGGTCGGAGCGTCGCCATCGTCACGCGCGAGAGTTGTGACTACTACGACTACCCGCTGTCGGAGACGACCGTCGCGATCCAGGGCTTCGGCAGCGTCGGTGCGAACGCCGCCCGACTGCTCGAGGAGTGGGGTGCGACCGTCGTGGCAGTCAGCGACGTCAACGGCGCGATCTACGATCCCGACGGCCTCGACGTGGCCGCGATCCCCTCCCACGACGAGGAGCCGGAGGCGGTCACGCGCTACGCCGAGGAGACCGGCGACGTGACGCGGCTGTCGAACGACGAGTTGCTCGCGCTCGACGTCGACGTCCTGATCCCGGCGGCCGTCGGCAACGTCCTCACGGAGGACAACGCCGACGACGTTCGGGCCGATCTCGTCGTCGAGGGCGCGAACGGTCCCACGACGTTCGCCGCCGACGCGATCCTCGAAGAGCGCGGCGTCGCGGTGATTCCGGACATCCTCGCCAACGCCGGCGGCGTCACGGTCAGTTACTTCGAGTGGCTCCAGGACATCAACCGACGCCAATGGACGCTCGAACGGGTCAACGAGGAACTCGAAGCCGAGATGCTCGCGGCCTGGAACGGCGTCCGCGACGCGGTCGAAACCCGCGACGTCACCTGGCGCGACGGCGCGTACGTCGTCGCGCTCGAGCGGATCGCGGCGGCCCACGACGCGCGCGGACTGTGGCCCTGACGGGCGAAACCGTCCGACCGTTCGTGCGGCGTGTTGACGGGGACTCGTTTCAAGGTCGTCGCGATCGAACGGACGAACGATGACCGCCACCGGCTCCGTCACCCTCGTTCCGAGCGTTCACTTCTCGCCCGTCCACCGCCGTCGCGTCCGGACGGCCATCCGCGACGCCGAGCCCGATCTCGTCGCGGTCGAACTCGACGAGCGGCGCTACGAGCGCATGGAGCGAAACGCGCGGCTCGGGTTCGACGACCTCGCGTCGCTGCCGCCGGCGACGGCGTGCGTCTACGCCATCCTCCGGACGATCCAGCGAACGGTCGTCCGCCTGTACGGCTTCGATCCCGAGACCACGGACATGGAGGCGGCCGTCGAGACCGCTTCCGAACTGGGCATCGACGTCGCGCTGATCGACGATCCGATCGCGGAGACGATCTCGGCGCTGGTCTCCCGCGTCGGTCCGGCGACCGTTCCCCGGACGCTGCTGCGTGCCCAGCGGCTGGACCCGGCGCGTCAGGCCGAACAGCTCGAGCTCCTCGCGCAGCCGTTCGAGGAGATCGAACGCGGCGACGACGTCCAGCCGGCGATCGACCAGCTTCGGCACCTGTTCCCGGAGGTCGCCGAGGTGATGATCGACCGACGCGACCGCGCGATGGCGCGTCGCCTCCACGCGCTGCGTCGCGACGGCTACGACGTCGTCGCGGTCGTCGGTGCCGGCCACCACAACGGCGTCCGGGACGAACTCGCGCGCCTCGAGGACGCCGGAAACGGGGTCGACCTCGACGACCCGGTTCCGATCCGGACGCCGACGCGGTCGGTGACTCGCATTCCGATCGAGTAGCGAGGGTCCCGGTCGCTCACCGGCTTCGATCCAGGTACTCGATGGCCTCCTGATCGCTCACCTGGCCGAAGTCGCGGTAGTACTGTCCCACGGCCCGAAAGTCCGACGGCGTCCGCAGCGAGACGACCTCGTCGGCTTCCTCGCGCAGAGCCTCGATCGAACGCGGCGAGCCGACGGGAACCGCGAGCACGACGGCCGCGGCGTCCGACTCCCGGACCTGCCTGAGACATGCGGTCGCGGTCGCACCGGTGGCCACGCCGTCGTCGACGACCACCACGCGCGTTCCGGCCAGGTCGGGTAGCCCCGCCGTCTCGCGGTATCGATCCGCCTTCTTTCGGGCGTTTTCCGCCTCCTCCGCGCGCACCGTCTCGAGGTACGACTCCGAAACGTCGAGGCGCTCGACGAGGTCGTCGTTTCGCCAGACTGCGCCGTCGCTGGCGACCGCACCGATCGCGAGTTCCGGATTGTTCGGCGCGCCCAACTTCCGCGCGACGACGACGTCGAGATCGGCGTCGAGGGCGTCGGCAACGGGTCTGGCGACGGGCAACGCCCCGCGGGGAATGCCGAGCACAACGTCCGCCTCGAGGCCGCGTCGCTCGAGTTCGGCTGCGAGTCGGTCTCCCGCATCGGCTCTGTCCTCGAACATGGACCGAGATACGACGGCCACGTACTAGGGTTTGTGGTCGCGTACGACGCCACGACGACGCCCGGACGCGGATCGACCGGCGAACGCGCGGTGAACGCCTACCCGGCTTCGGACTCGAACGCACGCATGGCACGTCTCCAGCGAATCTCCAGCGAACGCTCTCGAACGTCCCGGAAGAATCGGGTCGGGAAAACGGCCGCGTCGGCATCGTCGCCTCGCTGCTCGGTCAGGGGACGGACCGACGCGAGGCCGCCGAACTCGGCGCGTGGATCCTCGGAAAGACGGGCGAGCTCGCGACGGCCGAGTACGGGCCGGGGGTCGTCGCGACCGACGTGATCGATCGGATTCCGGACACGATCCGGTACTCGACTTTACTTCGATATTCGAAGTAATTCGCTTCGAATGCCGAAGTATCGAATCCGGGTGCGAACTGACGGCCTCGATGGCGGCGAAAGCCGAAACTCGCGGGGAAACGATTACCGGTCGGGATCCCCTCGAGACGAGTATGGCAGACCGGAGCGCTCGAGCCTCGAGCCGGACCGACCGCGAGATCGCTCACCCCGCGTTCGCCGCGGTTTACGACCTGCTGCCGAACTCGCTTCTGTTGCGATCGCACCGGGAGTACCTCGCGCGTGACCTCTCGGGTCGGGTCCTCGAGATCGGGGCCGGCGACGGCGCGATGTTTCCGTACGTCGCCGGCGAGGACGTCGAGTACCACGCGATCGAACCCGACCCGCACATGCGCCGGCGGGCAGTCGAGGCCGCGCGGGACGGCGACCTCGCGGTCGACCTCCGTGACGCCCGCGCCGAGTCGCTTCCGTACCCCGACGAAAGTTTCGACGTCGTCCTCGCGTCGCTCGTGTTCTGTACGATCGCGGATCCCGACGCCGCGCTCGAGGAGGCCGCGCGGGTCCTCCGGCCCGGTGGCGAGTTCCGGTTTCTCGAGCACGTCCGGGCCGGCGGCTGGCGCGGGCGGGGCCAGGACCTCTTGGATCCGCTCTGGACCCGCGCTGCGGGAGGCTGTCACCTGAACCGGGAGACGGTCCCCCGGTTCGTCTCCCACGACGCCCTCGCCGTCGACGAGCTCGAACGCGTCCGCTTCGGTGTCTTTCCCGTGACGCCGTTCGTCCGCGGGACGCTGAGGAGATCCGGGTCGCGTTCGTTCCCCTGAGACGGATCGCCGTCGGCAGTAGCGCCACACCCGCGATCCGGCCTGCACGTGCGGCGGTACGACGTTACCACGTATCGGACGAGGCGTCGGGATGGGATTTATCGTCCCGGCGGTCCGGGGTGTAGCCATGAACGCCGAGAGACTGCGGATGACGCCGGGACCGACGGAGATACCGACGGCGATCCGCGAGCGGATGGCCGAGCCGATGCCCAACCCGGACGTCGAATCCGACTACTTCGAGTTCTACGGGGAACTGCTCGGGAAACTCGAGCGGATCTTCCGGGCGGACGCGGACGGCGCACCGGCCGACGTCGGCGACGCGGGAATGGACCTGGTCGTCCTCGGCGGCGAGGGAATCCTCGGACTCGAGGCGGCCGTCGCCTCGCTGGTCGGGGAGGGAGATCGGGTGCTGTGTCTCTCGAACGGCACGTACGGCGACGGATTCGCGGACTTCGTCGAGTCGAACGGTGGCGAGGCAGTCACCGACCGCGTCCCCGACGACGAAACGCTCTCGGCCGACGCCGTCGCGGACGAACTCGCCGACGCCGACTACGACGTCGCGACGATGGTCCACTGCGAGACGCCGACGGGGACGCTGAACGACCTCGAGGAAATTCTCGAGGTCCTCGACGACCACGGCGTCGTCTCGATCGTCGACGCGGTCTCGTCGCTGGGCGGGACGCCCGTGGCGACCGAGCGCATCGACGTCTGCATCGGCGGCAGTCAGAAGTGCTTCAGCGCGCCGCCGGGACTGACCGTCTGCTCGATCAGCGACCGCGCCTGGGACCGGATGGAAGCCGTGGAGAACACCTCGTTCTACACCGATCTCGAGCCCTGGCGAACCGCCGTCGACGACGAGTGGTTCCCCTACACCCACCTCACCGCCAATCTCGCCGCCCTCGACGCGGCCGCGGGCCTGCTGCTCGAGGAGGGGATGGATTCGGTCTTCGAGCGCCACGAGGCGGCCGCCCGGCGCTGTCGTGAGCGGGCGGCGGAGATCGGCCTCGAGCCGTTTCCGGCCGACGAGGGCGACTGCTCGCCGACGGTCACCGCGCTCGCGGTCGACGGCGCGGGCGACCTCCAGCGGAGGATCCTCGACGAACACGACGTCGCGCTGGCGACGGGGCTGGGCGACCACGAGGACGACGTTCTTCGGATCGGCCACATGGGTCACAACGCGCGTCTCGAGCGCGTCGACCGATCGATGGACGCCCTCGCGGCCGTCCTCGAGTGAGCGGCACTCGTCCGCCGGTGCCCGTTCGACCGACGGCTACGTCTCCGGCAATTCCACCGACTCGAGCCGAGTCGCCGGCTCTGACCGCGAAAAATCGACGGATTCCAGGTGGGGCCCGGAGCCTGCAGGTGGAACGGTTTCCCTCCCGCCGACCCAACGACCTGCCATGTCCGAACCCGATCGGGAGCCGACCGAGACGCCCACCACCGACAAGCAGGAGGCCGAACAGGAGGGACAGCGGATGGCTCGCAACTGGGTCGGAATCGCGGTCGTCTCGATACTCGCGATGCTGTTGCTCGTGATCGCGATGATGCAGGCGACGGGACTCGTCGACGTCTTCGCGCCGGTCGCGACGACCGAAACGCAGCAGTGGGGCGCGTTCGCCGTCCTCGCGGTGATCGTCGTCGCCATCGCCGGCTGGAGCTGGAAGGCGATCGCGAGCTGACCGACGCCGTCAGCGACAGTACGACCAGTCGCGCGGCCGGTCGGACGACCGCTCTCGCTCCAGTGCGGGCTCGTCGGGGAGACAGGGCTCGCTGCAGTAGTGGGTTTCGGCCGTCTCGGTCCCGGTTCTGACGACTCTGCTGATTCGGTACGCCCGAGGACCGATCGCGGTTTTGCAGGTCGCACAGCGATCGACTCCGAGAGCGTCGCGCTCGAGCGCCGATGGACCGGCGTCTCGTCGATTCGATCCGCCGGCTTCGGTGACGGTCGCGTCGTGCTCGAGCGCCACCCGATCGTCGCGACCCGATTCGTCGGGCCGCTGGACCGGTTCGGCGGTCGGCGCTGGATCGGTGTCAGAGCTCATACCGCCATCCTCCACGGAAGCGTACAAATAAGCGATCCTGATTGTCAGCAGTTGATGACCGTCTCGGTAGTCGACCGGTTCGTCGTCCGCCGGCTATCGCGGCGGTTCGGCGACCGGGGCAGGTGAACGCACACCAATGCGCCCGCGGACAGTAACCCGTTTAGGCCGGCCCCGCCAGAAGCGGGTAATGAGCACGGAATACCGAATCGGACTGGTCGGCAAACCCTCCGTCGGCAAGTCCTCCTTTTTCAACGCGGCGACGATGAACGACGTCCCCGAGGGGGCCTACCCGTTCACGACGATCGATCCGAGCGTCGGCGAGGCCTACGTCCGGGTCGACTGCGCGGCTCCCGAGTTCGACGAGGAGTGCACTCCCAACGTCGGCTACTGCGACGACGGCACCCGCTTCGTTCCGACGAAACTCGTCGACGTCGCCGGACTCATTCCCGGCGCACACGAGGGAAAGGGGCTGGGCAATCAGTTTCTCACCGACCTCAACGAAACCGACGTGCTCGTCCACGTCGTCGACTTCTCGGGAACGACCGACCTCGAGGGCGAACCGACCGAAGACCACGACCCACGCGAAGACATCGCGTTCCTGGAGGAAGAACTCGACCAGTGGTACCTCGGCGTCCTGGAGAAGGGGATCGAACGCTACGAGTCGGGCTACACCACCGAGGACGACGCCATCGAGGAGGAACTCGCGACCCAGATGAGCGCGTTCAAGACGAACGAAGACGAGATCAAGCGCCTCATTCGACGGACCGACGTCGGCTTCGACCCCGACGAGTGGGACGAGACGAACAAACTCGCGCTCGCCCGCGAGATCCGGATGGCGACGAAGCCGATGCTGATCGCGGCCAACAAGATGGACACGCCCGAAGCGCAGGCGAACTACGAGGAGATCGCGGCGGATCCCGACTACGACCACCTGACGATCGTCCCCTGCAGCGCCCACGCCGAAAAGGCGCTCAAGTCGGCCGACAAGGCCGGCGTACTCGACTACCGACCCGGCGACGCCGACTTCGAACTGACGGGGGACGTCTCCGACGAGCAAAAACAAGGGCTCGAGCAGATCCGGGAATTCCTCTCTGCGTACGGCGCAACGGGCGTCCAGGCGGCGCTCGAGACCGCACTGTTCGACGTACTCGGCGTCACGCCGGTCTTTCCCGGCGGAGCGAACGGTCTCGGAAACGAGCGCGGCGAGGTGTTGCCCGACTGTTACCTGATCCCGCCGAACGCGACCGCCGAGGAGTTCGCCTACAGCCTCCACTCCGACATCGGCGACGGGTTCCTGCACGCGATCGACTGCCGGACGAACCGCCAGCTGGGCAAGGACTACGAGGTCGAACCCCGCGACGTGATCGAGGTCATCACGACCAACTGAACCGCCGCGGTCGATCCCGATCGCCGCACGGGCGTCGCCGCGCGAAGACCTCAGCGCGGACAGCGGCCGCGTCGGTCCACCCCGAACAGCGGCCGCACCGGTCGCAGCCCACGACGATGCTGTCGACTCGACCCGAACGCGATACTCGACGCGTTCCGCCGGATCGACGACGGTCGACTCTCGAGCCGTCGCGCTCGACACGGCGGTCGAAAGCGAAACGTGATCGACCGAGAAATAGGTTTGGGATCAGATACTAACTGGATCTTATCTGAACTTGTATACTTAGCCGTTTTCCTACATGGAATTCGAACGGTTCCCGTGATCCGGTGTGTTCCATCGCCACCGTCTCGTTCGACGGCATTGCCGCCGATATTGCCCATCCGGTTTCCGGATTCGATCGACACGCCACTGATTACGTGAGTTGTGGATAGGTTCGAACTATAATCACAAGCATCGATAACTATTCCATATATTGTGTATTTCGGAAGATAAATTCCGGAGAAGGTATCAAATGAGCACTCTTTGCGCAGATATATCGATACTGTGAATCTGGACAGAAAACAACTCAGAAATAATAATCCGATCCACATCATATGTGCAATATTGATATATTTTCGGTGGTGATACGTATCGCACGGCGTGTTCCCGGATTCATCCGATCGACGAAACGCTCGAGAATTACAGATGTATGGTTGTAATCTACGAGTAGGCCTCGAGTTCGGCCTCGAGGTTCTCCACGACCGGTCGGAGCTGGGCCGCGATCTCGCTGTTTTCGGGGAGGCGGTAGGGCGGTCCCGAGATGTCAAGCGAGCCGAAGACCGAGCCGTCGGGCTCGTTGATCACCATCGCGACCGAGTGCAACCCCTCGAGTTCCTCCTGGCGGTTCACCGCGTACCCCTGTTCTCTGATCGTCTCGAGTTCCGCGAGGAGTTCCTCCAGGTCGGTGATCGTGTTCTCCGTGTACCGTGGCATCCCCCACTTGTCGATGATCTCGTCGATCCGCTCGCGCGAGAACTCGGCGAGCATCGCCTTCCCGCTCGCCGAGCTGTGCATGTGGAAGTACCGGCCGACCTGAAAGCCTCTGTCGGAGGGCGAGGGCGTCTCGTCGAACAGGATGATCGATCGACCGTACTCCTCGACGGCGAAGTTCACCTCCTCGCTCACCTGGTTCGCCAGCCGGAACGCGCGCTCTTTCGCCAGGGCGTACCTGCTGTCGCGTCGCCGGGCGTTTTCCCCAAGGTAGAAAAGCTTCAGTCCCAGCTCGTACGTCTGTCCGATCCTGGTCACGTACTCGGTTTCCTCGAGCGTTCGCAGGTGCGTATGGAGGGTGCTCGTCGCGAGGCCGGTGTGTTCGGCGAGTTCCGACAGGGTCGCACCGTCCAGTTCGTTGACGGCTTCGACCACGGCCAGCGAGGTCTTGGTCGTCTTTCGCGTGTCCCCACCGTCGGTTCCGCTCATGGCCCTACTGAGAGCGATCACACCTATAAAACTACCTGACGGAACTCGCGTTCTTCCTCCCATCCCGTTCGCCTACGGCCGTCTCCACCGGTCGTCGACCACTCGAATCGGTCAGTTCCAGTCGTTGGGACCCAGAACGGGTATTCCGACCGTTCCCACATGTGGGGAACCAAAGCCGTGTGAATTATTAACAACACGTTTCGTGAGTGGACGGACTCACGATAAAAACGGGATCTACCGTCATCTGAAAAGATACCGTTCGTATCGTGTCGGATGTGGCGAGAAAAAACGACGATTCTCGCCGATCTCGCGACCTGCCAACGGGAACGTTCCCCATCGTGGGAACCGGCGCGTACGGCTCGGTCTCCCGGCGAACGAATCGGAGTCGTTCGTCGGGGTCGCCGCGGGTGGCGACCCGTAGCTATAAGACGGGCGCCGGTCAATCGACGACGGGACGCATCACGCGACTGCCCGGCGTTCGCCACCCACGGAGACAGCTATGGACGTTACGCTATCCGACATTCGACTCGCCCGCGATCGGTTCGACGACGAGGACGTCGTCCGAGAAACGCCGCTCGAAACGAGCCGGACGCTAGACACCGAGGTCGGCGCGACGGTTCGACTCAAGATGGAACACTTACAGCGAACCGGCTCGTTCAAGACCCGGGGGGCATACAACAAGCTCAAGACGCTGACCGACGCCGACGACGAGTACGCCGGCGTCGTCGCGGCAAGCGCCGGGAACCACGCACAGGGGGTCGCCCTCGCGGCGACGAAGACCGGACTCGAGTCGACGATCGTGATGCCGAAGAACGCACCCCAGGCGAAGATCGACGCCACGAGGGGCTACGGCGCGGCGGTCGAACTCCACGGCAAGACGTTCCGAGAGGCGATGTCGCACGCGAAGTCGATCGTGGACGACGATCGCGCGTTCGTCCACGCGTACGACGATCCGGAGATCATCGCCGGCCAGGGAACGCTCGGACTCGAGATCCTCTCGCAGGTTCCCGACGTCGACACCGTGCTCGTCCCGATCGGGGGCGGGGGCCTCATCGGCGGCATCGCGACGGCGATCGGGGAACTGTCTCCGGAGACGCGGATCGTGGGCGTCCAGGCCGACGGCGCGGCGACGGTTCCCCAGAGCCTGCGGAAAGGGGAACCACACACCCGCGAGTCGGTCCGGACGATCGCGGACGGGATCGCGACCGGCGGCATCTCAGAGCGGACGTTCGCGCTGATCGACGAGTACGTCGACGAGGTCGTCACCGTCTCCGACACGGCGATCGCGGAAAGCGTCCTGTTCTTGCTCGAGCGAACCAAGCAGATGGTCGAGGGCGCGGGCGCGATCTCGGTCGCCGCGCTCCGAAGCGGGCAGGTCGACGTGGAGGACGAACTCGTCGTGGCGCTGCTCTGTGGCGGCAACCTGAGCATGACCGACCTCCAGACGGTCCTCACCCACGGGCTCACACACCGTGACCAGCTCGTCCGGCTGCGGGTTCGGATCGTCGACCAGCCGGGCGAGATGAACCGCATCTCCGAGCTCATCGCCGACTGCGGCGCGAACATTTCGGACGTGAGCCACGAGCGCTCCGCGAAGGATCTCGACGTCGGACACGCGTACCTGCAGTTCCGGATCGAAACGAGCGGCGCCGATCAGACCGACCGAATCGTCGAGTCGATCCGGGACGCCGGCTACGAGGTCGCCCACCTCGAGTGACGTCCCCTGATACGGTCTGTTAGCAGTCGGTACCGGTGCAACCGGAACGGTCGCGCTTATGCCGATACTTCGGTACGACAATCCGTACGAACCGGCGACCGGCCTCGAGCGACGAGCCGAGCGCGGATATCCGATCGGACCGCTTTCCGCACGCCCCGTCCACAGGGAAATCTATTTAGTCGGCTACCGGAATGAGTCTGACGTGTCACTACAAAAGCCGCCACTCTTCGAGGAACACCGGGAGGCGGGCGCAGATTTCACCGATTTCGGTGGATGGGAGATGCCCGTCACGTTCGACTCCATCCGAACCGAACACGCCGCGGTCCGCGATTCGGTCGGCATCTTCGACGTCAGCCACATGAGCGAGGTGTCCGTCGACGGACCGGACGCGACAGCGCTGATGAACCGTCTGACGACGAACGACGTCGGAACGCTCGAGCGCGGCGACGCACAGTACTCGTGCATCCTCGACGACGACGGGATCATCCTCGACGACACGGTCGTCTACCGGTATCCGGAGCGGGACGGCTACCTGTTCGTCCCGAACGCCGGCCACGGCGAGGAGATGACCGACCGGTGGTCGACGTACGCGGCCGATCACGATCTCTCGGCGACCGTGACGAACGAGACGGACGAGACCGGACTGGTCGCGGTCCAAGGGCCCGACGCGATCGAGCGGGTCGAGTCGGTCGCCTCGGAGCCGATCGCCGATCTCGGCCGGTTCTCGTCCACGCGAACCGAGATCGCCGACGTCGACTGCCTCGTCGCCAGAACCGGATACACCGGCGAAGACGGCGTCGAGATCTTCTTCCCCGCCGAAGATTCGGACGCGGTCTGGGCCGCCTTCGACGGCGTCCAGCCCTGCGGACTCGGCGCGCGGGACACGCTCCGACTCGAGGCCGGCTTGCTGCTTTCGGGTCAGGACTTCGATCCCGACGAGGAGCCACGGACGCCGTTCGAGGCCGGCCTCGGGTTCGTCGTGGACCTCTCGAAGCCGGCGTTCGTCGGCCAGGAGGCGCTCGGCGATCTCGAGGACGAGGGATTCGACGAGGAGCTGGTCGGAATCCGGATCGACGGCCGCGGCATCGCCCGTCACGGTTACCCGATCCTCGCGGACGGCGAGCGGATCGGTCACGTCACGAGCGGCACGATGAGCCCCACGTTCGGGGTGGCGATCGCGCTCGGATACGTCGACTCGGCGTACGCCGAGGAGGGAACGACGATCGACGTCGAGGTCCGAAACCGGACCGTGGACGCAACGGTTATCAATCAGCGGTTCCTCGAATCGCTCGAACAAGAGACGGTGACGGAGTAACTATGGAATTTGCTATCCCGGACGGATTGTCGTACGCGGAATCGCACGAGTGGATCGACAGGCGAGACGGCGTCGTCCGCGTCGGTATCACGGACTTCGCACAGGACGAACTCGGCGACATCGTCTTCGTCGAACTCCCGGCGGAAGGAGAGACGCTCGAGCGCGACGACGCGTTCGGGCTCGTCGAGAGCATCAAGGCCGTCTCGGACGTTTACGCCCCGATCTCGGGGACCGTCGTCGAGGTGAACGAGGCGCTTCGCGACCGGCCCGAGCTGGTCAACGAAAGCCCGTTCGACGACGGCTGGTTGATCGAACTCGAGTCGTCCGACGAGCCCGACCACCTGCTCGACGCGGACGAATACGCCGAACGAATCTAACCGACGATGAGCGGAAATCCCGAACTCTCGATAACCGACCGCGACGAACAGAACGCCGACCCTCGGGGGACGCCGTACGCGCCCCACACCGCCGACGAGGTCGAGACGATGCTCGAGGCGATCGACGCGGACGACGTCGACGAGCTGTTCGACATCGGCGAGTCGATCCGGTTCGACGGCTCGTTCGACATCGACGGTGGCTCGGAACAGGTTGTCGAGCGACGGCTGCGCGAGACCCTCGCGCGAAACGACGACGCGACCGAGTTCCTCGGCCGCGGTCACTACTCCCACCACGTTCCGTCGATCGTCGATCACATCTCGCTGCGATCCGAGTTCATCACGTCCTACACGCAGTACCAGCCGGAGGTCACGCAGGGGTTCCTGCAGGCGCTGTTCGAGTACCAGTCGATGCTCGTCGAGTTGACCGGTCTCGAGATCGCGAACTGCTCGATGTACGACGCGGCGACTGCACTCGGCGAGGCGGCGACGCTCGCCGCGCGGGTCCGGGGAACCAGCGGATCCCGCGTTCTGGTGCCCGAGTACCTTCGGCCGGAGCGTCGAGACGTCCTCGAGAACTACGTCGACGGAGCCGACCTCAGCGTCGAGACGGTTCCCGCGGACGACGGCGTGACGACGCCCGACGCCGTCGAGCGTGCGATCGACGACGACGTCGTGATGGCCTACCTCGAGAGTCCGACGACCGAGGGACTCCTCGAAGAACACCTCGAGGAGATCGGCGCGCTCGTCGACGATCACGACGCGATGTTCTGTCTCGGATCGGATCCGGTCGCGCTGTCGCTGTTGCGCTCGCCGGCGTCGGTCGGCGTCGACGTCGTGATCGGCGACGCGAGCGTGCTCGGCCTCCCCGCGAGCTACGGGATGGGGCTCGGACTGTTCGCGTGCCGGGAGGAGTACCTCCGGCAGGTACCGGGACGACTGGTCGGTGCGAGCGAGGACGCGGACGGGAACCGCGCGTTCACCCTGACGTTGCAGACCCGCGAGCAACACATCCGCCGCGAGCGGGCGACGAGCAACATCTGTACGAACCAGGCGTGGGTCGCGTTGCGAACGGCGATTCACGCCGCCTCGCTCGGTCCGTCGGGACTCGTCTCGCTCGCCACGACGTGTCGCGAACTGCCCGAGCGGACGGCAGCGCGTCTGGACGAGATCGACGGCGTCTCCGCGCCGGTTCGTAACCGGTATCACTTCAGGGAGTTCCGGGCTCGCGTCGACGCCGACGCCGAAGCGGTCGTCGCCGCGCTGAACGACGACGGCTTCGCGATCCACGCCGTCGACGAGGAGACGGTGCAACTCTGTGTCACCGACGTCAACGAACACCGAATCGACGATCTCGTCGACGCCGTCGAGGGGGTGATGAACTGATGCAACGATACACGCAGACGGTCTGGAACGACGGCGAATCGGACGGCTACGAACCGCTGCTGTCGGAACGGAGCCTCGAAACCGTCGAGGTTCCCGACGCCGGGCTCCCGGACGACCTCACGCGGGACGAACTCGAGTTGCCGGAACTCTCCGAGCCGGAACTGGCCCGCCACTACACCCGGCTCTCGCAGATGAACTACGGAATCGACAGCGGTCCCTATCCCCTCGGGTCGTGTACGATGAAGTACAACCCGAAGTTCACCGAGGACGTCGCCGCGCTCCCGTCGGCGTCGGTTCACCCGGACCGGGACGCCGAGAGCGTCCAGGGAACGCTCGAAATCTACCACGGGCTTCAGGACTACCTCGGACGGATCGGCGGAATGGACGCCGTCACGCTCCAGCCGCCCGCGGGTGCCGCCGGCGAGTTTACCGGAATTCTCATCGCGAAGGCCTACCACGAGGCCAACGGCGAGGGCGACCAGCGCACCGAAGTGATCGTCCCGACGAGCGCCCACGGGACCAACTTCGCGACCGCGGCGCTCGGGGGGTACGACGTCGTCGAACTGCCCGAGACCGACGACGGCCGTGTCGACGTCGAGGGGCTCGAGGCCGCCGTCGGCGACACGACCGCCGCGCTGATGCTCACCAACCCCAACACGCTGGGGCTGTTCGAGCGCAACATCGAGGAGATCGCCACGATCATCCACGACGCGGGCGGGCTGCTCTACTACGACGGCGCGAACCTGAACGCGCTACTCGGACGGGCGCGTCCCGGCGACATGGGCTTCGACATCATGCACTACAACGTCCACAAGACGTTCGCGACGCCCCACGGCGGCGGCGGACCCGGAGCCGGCCCCGTCGGCGTCACCGAGGAGCTCGCCGAATTCCTCCCGTCGCCACAGGTTCGGGAGACCAACGGCGAGTTCGAACTGTTCGAACCAGAGCGCTCGATCGGGAAGGTCCACGGCGCGATGGGCAACTGGCTCGTCTTGCTCAAAGCCTACGCGTACATCGAACGTCTGGGCGGCGACGGCCTTCGCGACGCGAGCGCCAAAGCGGTGCTCAACGCGAACTATCTCGCCTCACAGATCGACCTCGAGGTTCCGTTCGAACCGTTCCACCACGAGTTCGTCGCCAGCGCGGGCGAGCGAGACGCCGCCGACTTCGCAAAGCGGATGCTCGATTACGGCGTCCACCCGCCGACGACGAAGTGGCCCGAGAACGTCTCCGAGGCACTCATGACCGAACCGACGGAGGCCGAAAGCAAGTCATCGCTCGATCAGCTCGCGGCGGCGTTCAACGCCGTCACGGCGGACGCCGCGTCCGACCTCGAGGCGGCCCCGAGCGAGACCTCGGCGAGTCGAATCGATCAGACGAGCGCGGCGCGAAATCCGCGACTCTCCTGGCAGCAGCTGGACGAGTCGTGAGGCGGTAGCGTCCCACCGTCGCGCTCGCGAGACCGCACCAGTATCGCCTCACGACCAATGCCGAGTACGGACACAGGACGGAACGAAGACTACAGATTCATGACCGAAGATCACTCGAGTACGACAGGCGAAACGGAACTGCTCGTCGTCGGCGCGGGGCCGGCCGGCTACGTCGCCGCGATCCGGGCGGCACAGCTCGGCGTCGACGTGACGCTCGTCGAACGAAGCGGGTTCGGCGGAACGTGCCTCAACCACGGCTGCATCCCGTCGAAGGCGCTCATTCACGCGGCCGAGGTCGCCCACGAGGCGCGAACTGCCCACGAGATCGGCGTCCACGCGGACGTCAGCGTCGAGTTCGGCGAGATACGACGGTGGAAAGACCGCGTCGTTCGCCGGCTCACGAGGGGGATCGAACTGCTGTGTGAACGAAACGGCGTCGCGCTCGTCGAAGGAGAGGCGACGTTCGAGGACGAGGGGACGGTCGCCGTCCGGGACGGCTCCGACGAGCGACGGATCGGGTTCGAACGAGCGGTCGTCGCGACCGGGAGTCGGCCGATCGAGCTGCCCGGGTTCGCGTACGGAGACGGTCCGATACTCGATGCGCGGCGGGCGCTCGAGCTGGAGGAACTGCCGGAGCGATTGCTCGTCGTCGGCGCGGGCTACATCGGGATGGAGCTGTCGACCGCGTTCGCCAAACTCGGCGCCCGCGTGACGGTCGTCGAAGCGTTAGACGGCATCCTCCCGGGCTACGACGACGACCTCGTCGAGCCCGTTTACCGAACGGCCGCCGACCTCGGCATCGACTTCGCGTTCGATCACGTCGCAGCCGACTGGACCGAAACCGCCGACGGTGTCGCGACCGTGGAACTCGAGCCGACGGGCGACCGACCGGACGCGGGCGACGACCGACTCGAGTCGGTCACCGCGGACGCGGTGCTGGTCGCGGTCGGTCGCGAGCCGGTGACCGACTCGCTGGAACTCGAGAACGCCGGCGTCGACGTCGATTCGAACGGGTTCGTCGAGACGAACGATCGGCTCGAGACGTCCAACGAGCGGATCTTCGCGGTCGGCGACGCGGCCGGCGAGCCGCTGCTCGCGCACGCGGCGAGCGAGGAGGGAAAGCGCGTCGCGGAGTCGGTCGCCGCGGAATCGTCGACCGGTCGCGCTGGCGTCCCCGCTGTCGTCTTCACTGATCCGGAGATCGCGACGGTCGGTCTCACGGCCGACGCGGCCGAAGCGGAGGGGTACGACCCCGTCGTCGGAAGATTCCCGCTACGAGCCAACGGACGCGCGCTGACGGCGAACGCGAGCGAGGGGTTCGTCTCGCTCGTCGCGGACGAGCCGTCGGGACGGGTGCTCGGCGGACAGGTCGTCGGCCGGGAGGCTTCGGAGCTGATCGCGACGGTCAGTGTGGCGGTGGCAAACGACCTCACCGTCGACGACATCGTCGGAACGATCCAGGCGCACCCGACCCTCGCCGAGGCGGTCGAAGAGGCCGCCCTGGACGCGACCGGGGACGCGATCCACACCTACTGAGAGGGGGCGTGTCGTACCGATATGCCGGCGCAACCGCGACTCGGATGTGGGTGCGCTGGCCCGTGATTCACGACGGCCTCTCCGAACGGAAAACAGGGCCGACGCTACCGCGTCGAGGCGATTGCTTCGATCTCGATCCCGACGCCCTTGGGGAGGTTCGCGACCTCGAGGGCGCTCCTGGCCGGCGGCTCGTCGTCGAAGTAGTCGGCGTACACCTCGTTCATCGCCTCGAAGTCGTCGATGTCGTCGAGGAAGACGGTCACTTTCAGCACGTCTCCGAGTCCGACCCCCTCCGACTCGAGCACCGCCGTCACGTTCTCGAGTGCCCGTTCGGTCTGCTCGCCGATCGGCGCGTCGGCGAGGATCTCGCCGTCCGTCGTCGCCGGAATCTGGCCCGCAGTGAACACGAGGTCGCCGTCGGTCGTTCCCTGGCTGTACGCGCCGACCGCCGCCGGCGCTTCGTCCGTGGAGATGATTCGCGTCATCGCCGGAACGGTACGATCGACTGACGTATATGCGTTCTGTTCCCGCGGGTTGCGCTCTCCACATGGCATCTCGCGTCTCGGGGATCGGCGCAAGGCATATGTTCTCTCACCACATCGGATAGCAGTATGCCGAATAGCGATGCGCTTGCGACCGTCGACCCGGACGTACACGAAGCGATCGAGGCCGAGCGACGCCGCCAGGAGAGCGATCTCGACCTGATCGCCTCCGAAAACCACGTCTCGCGGGCCGTCCTCGAGGCACAGGGGAGCGTCCTCACGAACAAGTACGCGGAAGGATACCCCGGCGCGCGGTACTACGGTGGCTGCGAGCACGTCGACCGGGTCGAGGAACTCGCCATCGAGCGGGCGAAGGCGCTGTTCGGTGCCGATCACGTCAACGTCCAGCCCCACAGCGGCACGCAGGCGAACATGGGCGTCTACTTCGCGACGCTCGAGCCCGGCGACACCATCCTCTCGCTCGATCTCACCCACGGCGGTCACCTCAGCCACGGCCACCACGTCAACTTCTCGGGGCAGCTGTACGACGTGACGCAGTACGGCGTCGACCCCGAGACGGGGTACGTCGACTACGACGAACTGGCGGAGCTGGCCGCGGAGTGCGAGCCCGCGATGATCGTCAGTGGTGCCTCCGCGTATCCCCGCGAGTTCGAGTACGACCGCATCGGCGAGATCGCCGCCGACGTCGACGCCTTCCACCTGGCCGACGTCGCCCACGTCACGGGATTGATCGCGGCGGGGGTCCACGCGAACCCCGTCGGTAGCGCCGACTTCGTCACCGGCTCGACCCACAAGACGATCCGCGCCGGCCGCGGCGGGATCATCATGACCGACGAGGAGCACGCCGACGACGTCGACAGCGCGATCTTTCCCGGCGGACAGGGCGGCCCGCTGATGCACAACGTCGCGGGGAAAGCCGTCGGTTTCGGGGAGGCCCTCGAGCCCGAGTTCGAGGCGTACGCCGAACGGGTCGTCGAGAACGCGACGCTGATGGCCGAGACGTTCATCGACCGCGGGCTCGGCGTCGTCAGCGGCGGGACCGACAAACACCTCGTGCTCGTCGATCTCCGCGACTCCCACCCCGACCTGACCGGCGACGACGCCGAATCGATCCTCGAGTCGGTGGGGATCACCGTCAACAAAAACACCGTGCCGGGCGAGACGCGTTCGCCGTTCGTCACCAGCGGGATTCGCGTCGGGACGGCGGCGGCGACGACGCGCGGCTTCGGACCGGACGAGATCGAAACCGTCGCCGACCGCATCGTCGATCTACTCGACCGGCCGGACGACGAGGAACTCGCGTCGACCGTCTCGGCGGAGATCGACGAGCTCTGTGCGGACAACCCGATCTACGAGTAGCGCTCGCCCGTCGGCGGGTGCCCGCCGAACCGGCGGCTGGTTTCACCGCGAACCGTGGATCGACGGCCCGCCCGGGGCAAGTTATTTGTGAGTTTGCTGTCTATCCTGGCCTATGTCTTCGGACAACACAACCGGCGAGACGAAAGCCGACGTTCTCGCACGCCACGAGAAAGCGGAAAGCGAGTATCTCGACTGGACGCCGCGGATGTTCATCGACGGCGAGTGGGTGACGGCCGAGTCGGGCGCGGAGTTCGAAACGCACAACCCGACCACGGGGGAGCCGATCGCGGCGGTCCCCGAAGGCGGCGAGGCCGACGTCGACGAGGCGGTGGCGGCGGTCCGGCGCGCCTACGAGGAGACCTGGTCGGACTCGACCGCGATCGAGCGCCGCGACATCCTCAACGAGATCGCCGACCGCATCGAGGCGGCCGCGGATCGGCTCGCGACGATCGAGACGCTCAACAACGGTATGCCGATCGGCGACGCCCACTGGGACATGGACCGGACCGTCGAACAGTATCGGTACTTCGCCGGCGTGGCCCAGGCCAACCACGGGACGACGATTCCGAGCGAGGGCGACAAGACCGTCATGACCGTCCGCGAGCCACACGGCGTCGTCGGCGCGATCATCCCCTGGAACTACCCGATCGCCCAGGCCTCCTGGAAGCTCGCGCCCGCGCTCGCCGCCGGCAACACCGTCGTCATCAAGCCGGCCGAACAGACCCCGCTGTCGATTCTCGCGTTCCTGGAGGAGATCGAGGACCTCCTCCCCGACGGCGTCGTCAACGTCGTCACCGGCTTCGGCGAGCCGGCCGGCTCGGCGATCACGGGCCACCCCGGCGTCGACAAGGTCGCGTTCACCGGCTCCACCGAGGTCGGCAAATCGGTCATGAAAAGCGCCGCGGAGAACGTCACCGACATCTCGCTCGAGCTGGGCGGCAACAGTCCGGTGATCGTCTTCCCCGACGCCGATCCGGAGCGCGCGGCGGAGATTACCGCCGGAGCGATCTTTACCAGCGCGGGCGAAAACTGCTGTGCCGGAAGCCGACTGTTCGTCCACGAGGAGATCGAATCCGAGGTGCTCGAGGCGCTCTCCGAGGTCGCCGAGGAGTACGCCCCCGGCGATCCGCTGAAGGAGTCGACGGTCATCGGCCCGAAGGTGAGCGCCGCCCAGTGTGAGCGCTCGCTCGAGTACATCGGGAAGGCGACCGACGACGACGCGAACGTCGTCACGGGCGGGACGAAACCCGACGACGACGCGCTCGGCGACGGTCACTTCGTCTTGCCGACGGTCATCAACGAGATCGATCACGACCACCCGGCCGTCCAGGACGAGATCTTCGGCCCCGTGCTCAGGGCGTTCTCCTGGTCGGAGTACGACGAGATGATCGAACTCGCCAACGACGTCGACCACGGGCTCGCGGCCGGCGTCATCGCGTCGGACGTCACCGACGCACAAAAGGCCGCGAAGGACCTCCAGGCCGGAACCGTCTGGATCAACCAGTACAACGACTTCCCGCAGGGGATGCCCTTCGGCGGCTACAAGCAGTCCGGAATCGGCCGCGAGCGGGCCCTCGAGACGCTGCAGGCGTACACGCAGACGAAGACGATCAACGTGGGCGACGAGCCGGTCTGAGATCGGTCGCGGGAGTCGCACCGGAACCTTTTTCGTCGTCACGGCGAACAGAACGAACCGAAACCCATGTTGCCAACCAGCTCCGGAAACGCCGTTATCGTCGCGATCGACCACGGACTGAGCCACGGCCGGCTCGAGGGGTTCGAGGATCCGGAAGCGACGCTGCAGACGATTCTCGAGGGGAATCCGGACGGCATTCTGGCGGGCGTGCCGTTCCTCCGGCGGTTCGAGCCGACGCTCTCTGCGCGATCCGACCTCGTTACGATCGGCACCGTCGATCAGCCCATGGACTCGACGTTGCCGGGTGAACGGGAGAACGCCGAGATCCACCACCAGGCGTTCAGCGTCGAGGAGGCCGCTCGCGTCGGCGTCGACGCGATCAAAACCGCGCTCGTGTTCGGGCGGGAGGACCCCGACGTCCTCGCGGAGAACCTGAAACTCGTCAGCCGCGTCTCGGAGACGGCCCGCGAGTACGGGATCACGTCGGTCGTCGAGCCCACGCTGTGGGGCCAGCGCGCCGAGGACGAACTCGACGCGGAGTACCTGGCACACGCAAACCGGATCGGCTTCGAGGTCGGAGCGGACATCCTGAAGAGTCCGTACACGGGCGATCTCGAGTCGTTCGCGCCGATCGCGGAGAACGCCCCGCTGCCGATGTACATCGCGGGCGGTCCGGCTCGAGACGACGCGGCCGTCCTCGAGATGGTGCGAGGGGGGATGGACGCCGGGGTCAACGGCGTCATGTTCGGTCGAACGATCTGGAAACACGACGACCCGGCCGGCATGATCGACGCGATCGGCGCGATCGTTCACGAGGACGCGTCGGTCGAAGAAGCCGAAGAACGGCTCCGGTAACCTCCGACGACGACCGGGACCCCGATCGCGACGACCGCGAGAAACCACAATCTTCTGGTATCGGGGCGTTCTCTGCGTACTCGAGCATCCGACAATGACCAGCACACTTCCGCCGATCGGACTCGGAACGGACCAGAACACCGCGCTCGAGGAGGACTTCGAGGTCGACCACGACACGGCCGTCGAAACCGCCATGACCGCACTCGAGATCGGCTATCGCCACGTCGACACGGCACAGATCTACGGCACCGAGGCCGCCGTCGGCGAGGCGATCGAGCGATCCGACGTCCCTCGATCGGAGCTGTTCGTCGCGACGAAAGTCCACTACCAGCGAGCGTCGTACGAGGAGGTCCTCGACTCGGTCGAGACGAGCCTCGACGACCTCGGCGTCGATCGACTCGACCTCCTCTACGTCCACTGGCCGGCCGGCACGTACGACCCCGAGGAGACGCTGCGGGCGTTCAACGAACTGCACGAGGACGGCGTCGTCGCGAACGTCGGCGTGAGCAACTTCACCCCGGAACTGCTCGACGAGGCGCGAGCGTTGCTCGATCCGCCGATATTCGCCCACCAGGTCGAGTTACACCCGTTGTTCCAGCAGCGCGAACTCCAGGAGTACGCCCGCGAGCACGACCACTATCTCGTCGGCTACTCGCCGCTCGTCCGCGGGTCGGCCGGCGACGTACCGGAGCTTCGTTCGGTCGCGGAGAAACACGACGCGACTCCGGAGCAGGTAAGCCTCGCCTGGCTGATCCAGCGCGAGAAGATCGTGCCGGTCCCGAAAGCCTCGAGCGAGGCGCACCTTCGCGAGAACTTCGAGGCGACGAACCTGGAACTCGATCCCGAGGACGTCGAGCGGATCGACGCCATCGACCGGGAACGTCGGATCATCGACTTCGAGTTCGCACCCTGGAACGAGTAGAAGGTCGGTGAACCGATCGCGACTCGGTGCCGAGCAGTTTTCGATCGCGGCTCGGTGCCGGTCAGCTTTCGTGACGGTTCGTCGTCGATCGACGCTCCGTCACTTACGGCGGTTAGTGTTCGAGTCGAGCGTTGTGCACGGGGAAGTACATGTCCATCGGGTGGATTTCGAAGTCCTCGACGTACGTCCGAAGCGCGTGAGCGTTCTGCGGGTGACAGCAGATGAGGTACACCGCGTCGTCACAGAGGAGCCGCTGGAACTCCGCGTACAGCTCGTAGCGTTCCTCCTGTGAGAGGTCGGTGCTGTCCTCCTCGAAGATCTCGAAGACGCGATCTGCGTTCGAGTCGGGGCTGTCGTAGTACGGGACGTTCTCCTCGTCGGTCCAGAACATCCGCTCGAACCGTTTGAGCGCGGGGTCCGGGCTGTGCGAGCCGTGGTTCGGCGTGATGTCCCACTCGAAGGCGTTCAACCGCTCGACCCACGAGGCGATCTCCATCTCCTCGAGGTCGACCTCGAATCCGGCGTCGTTCAGCTGGTCCTGTGCCAGCTGACCGAGCGTTCGCAGGTCGTCTTCGTCCGACGCGGAGATCATGGTGAGCTCGACGGGTTCGTCGAACTCGGATTCCTCGATCAGCTCCCGCGCGCGGTCGGGGTCGGCGTTGACGCTGAACGGCTGGTAGTCGACGCCCCAGACGTTGTCCTCCGGATAGACGGTCTGACCGACCTCGGCGTGGCCGCCCGCTGCGATCTCGACGAAGTCCTCCTGGTCGATCGCCTCCGCGATCGCCTGACGGATGTTCTGGCTCTGGGTAGGTGCGCCGGGTGCGCGGCCGTCGATTTCGTTGTCGGAGGCGTTGACCATCATCCGGAACCGCAGGTCCGGCGCTTCGACGAACTGTACCTCGACGTCGTCGTCGTCCTCGAGCTGTCCGACGTTGTCCAGCGGCACGTCGTGGAGCATCTCGATTTCGCCCTCCTGAATCTCGGTGATCGCCGTCGCCGGCTCTTCGATCGGCCTGAAGTACACTTCTTCGACGCCGGGAACGCCGTCGACCCAGTATTCGTCGTGTGCGACGAGATGGATGTAGTCTCGGGTGACCCACTCCTCGAACGCGAACGGGCCGGTCCCGACCGGATGGCTCGAGGCGTCACCTTCTTCCTCGAGGGCGTCCGGCGAGAGGATGTGCATGCCGGTGTTCGCGAGCGTCGCTTCCAGTGCGGGTTCCGGCTCTTCGAAGTCGATTCGAAGCTCGTGGTCGCCTTCCGCGTACCAGTCCTCGAGGTTGTCGAAGTTGTCCTGGCGGGGCGACCCCGTATCCGGGTCCGACACGCGATCGAAGTTGTAGACCACGTCCTCGGCGACCATCTCGCGCTCGTACGGCGGGTGGAACTGGACGCCTTCGCGAAGCTGGATGATCACGGAACCGCCGTCGTCCGTCAGCTCGTACTCTTCTGCGAGTACCGGCTGCATCTCCATCTCGAGGTCGGGCTCGAACAGCTTTTCGACCACCCTGTTCACGACGACCTGCGTGTTTCGCAGGCCTGCCAGCTGGGGATCGAGCGAGTCGAGCGATCCGCCGAGTTGCACGTGAAGCGTCGATCCGTCGCCGTCGTCGTCGCCGATATCCTGACAACCTGCCAGCATCGCCGCACTCCCCGCTCCACCGAGCAGTGTGAGTGCCTGTCTCCTGTTCAGTTCTGTGACCTCGCGGTCGGAACGACGGTTAGTCGCCATTAGGTGAAAATGCGAGACGTTCACAATAAGTGTACCTGTCCGATTCGCCCCTCGAGAGGCGAAAATTAGCCTTCCCCGTCGATCGAGATTGCGTGAAAGGAGCCGTCGAAAAAATCGTCCGAACGAACCGGCCGATACCGAGCGCCGGTCAGTGTCTGATCCGCGGATCGAGATAGCCGTACACGAGGTCGACGATCAGGTTGACGACGATGAACGTGGCGGCGATGGCGAGCAGCGACATTTGAATCACGGGGTAGTCCCGACGCAGGATCGAATCGAGCAACAACAGCCCGATACCGGGGTACGAGAACACCTCCTCGATGATGACGACGCCGCCGATGATGCCGCCGAACTGGATGCCGATCACCGTGATCGTCGGGATCAGCGCGTTCTTCGCGACGTACTTCAACACGATGCGCCGCTCGGAGTGGCCGTACGCTCGCGCCGTCTGGACGTACTCGGAGTTGAGATTCTCGAGCATCTCAGAGCGGAGGTAGCGCGTGATGATCGCCGCGTTGATCACGGTGAGCGTTACGACGGGAAGAACGAGGTGAACGAAGTTCGCCAGCGGATGATCGAAAAAGGAGTGATAGCCCGACGGCGGGAAGATGGGGATGAGATTCGCAAACAGCAGGATGAGGACGACGCCGAGGAAGAAACTCGGAATGGAGACGCCGAACTGGGAGAAAAACAGCGCGACGTAGTCCTTCGACGTGTTGCGGTTGCTCGCCCCCCAGATGGCCAGCGGAACGCCGATCGCGGTCGCGAGGATCATCGTGAGTACCGCGAGTTGCAGCGAGCGCGGGTACCGGATCGCGAGCAACTCGGTGATCAACTGGTTGTTCATGTAACTCCGCCCCAGATCGAGCGTCAGCACGTCCGATAGCCAGATGAAATACTGTTCCCAGACGGGACGGTGAAGGCCGAGTTCGCGACGGACGACCTCGAGTTGCTGCTCTCGAGCGGTGTCCCCGAGCAACACTTGCGCCGGATCGCCGGGGATCAACCGCACGATCGAGAAGATGACGACAGATGCCCCAAACAGGACGAAAACGCTGGAGAGGGTCCGTTTTATCGCATACTGTGTCCAACTCATCTGACGTGGTAGCATCACACCAGGAGACGATAAGTCTAGGGATGTCGGCTCCTCCAAAAGACATATCTCCCTCTATTTTCATACTTCGTCTATGATACCGTTCGTCGGCGGGTACATACAGGGCTACCTGGACAAAAACGCCCGATATCGTCGGATTTACGCCCGATTCAAGCGGAACAAGCTGGCCATGGTCGGGTTGTACTTCTCTCTCATCTACCTCGTCGTCGCCATCCTCGCCCCGTTACTCATGCCACACGACCCCGGTTCGACCGACGGAGCGCGCCGCCTGATGGCGCCGACCCTGGAACATCCGTTCGGGACGGATCGGTACGGACGCGACGTCTTCTCGCGCGTGCTGTACGGAACCCGAATCAGCCTCCAGGTTGCCGCGGCGGTCGTGACGATCGCGACGGTCACTGGCGTCGTCACCGGACTGGTCGCCGGCTATTACCGGTCGTGGGTCGACGAAGCGATCAGCCGAACCGTAGACGTCTTTTTCGCGTTTCCGAACATCCTGCTCGGGTTGATCGTCGTCGCGATCCTCGGTCCCGGCCTGAACCAGATCATTCTCGCGCTGGGTATCGCGTTCGCACCCATCATGACCCGTATCACGAGGGGGAGCGCGATTTCGGTGAGAGAGGAGGAGTACGTTCTCGCGGCGAAGTCCTACGGCGAACACTCGTTCAACATCATGTTCCGGGAGATGCTGCCGAACATGGTCTCTGCGGTCATGGTCCAGGCCACGATCATCTTCGCGTTCTCCATCCTCGCGGAGGCGGGGCTGTCGTACCTCGGATTGAGTGCCCAGCCGCCGACGCCGACGTGGGGCGTGATGATCAGCGAAGGCCAACGGAACCTCCAGACTGCGCCGTGGATCAGCATCTTCCCGGGACTGGCGATCATGAGCACGGTGCTCGGTCTCACGTTCCTTGGCGTCGGACTGCGCGACGCGCTCGATCCGAAGACTGACGTGGATACCGACACGACGGGTGGACTATGAGTTCGGAGCCATTGCTTCGCGTCCGGGATCTACACACCGAGTTTCGGACCGAGGACGGCGTCGTTCACGCGGTCGACGGCGTCAGCTACGACGTTTACCCGGGAGAGGTGTTCGGCGTGGTCGGTGAAAGCGGTGCCGGGAAGTCGGTCACCGGACTGTCGATCCTCGATCTCGTCCAGTCCCCCGGCCGGATCACCGACGGCGAAATTTACTTCGACGGCCGGGACATGCTTTCGCTGTCGGACGACGAGCTCCGGTCGGTTCGCGGAAACGACATCGCGGTCATCTTCCAGGACGCGCTCAGCGCGCTCAACCCGTCGTTCACCGTCGGGACGCAGATCGGCGACGTCATCCAGAACCACACCGACGCGACCGACGAGGAGGCGCTCGAGCGAACGATCGATCTCCTGGATCGAGTCGGGATTCCGAACGCCGAAGAGCGCGTCCACCACTTCCCCCACCAGCTCAGCGGCGGGATGCGCCAGCGCGTCATGATCGCCATGGCCATCTCCTGTGAGCCGGACCTGATCATCGCCGACGAGCCCACGACCGCACTCGACGTCACCATTCAGGCGGAGATCCTGAGCTTGCTGCGCGAACTCCAGCGCGAACGCGACATCGCCGTTCAGCTCATCACCCACAACATGGGAGTCGTCGCTCAGATGTGCGATCGCCTCGGCGTGATGTACGCCGGCAAACTCGTCGAAACGGGTCCGGTCGAGGACATCTTCCGGAACACGAACCACCCCTACACGAAGGGGCTGCTCGAGGCGATTCCCAAGATCGACGATCCGCGCGACCGGCTCCCGACGATCCGGGGACAGATGCCCGACCTGATCGAGACGCCGACCGGCTGTTCGTTCCACCCGCGCTGTCCCTACGACGAACCGCAGTGTCGAACGGAGGAACCGCCGCTCGGCGGCGTCGGCGAGGAGCACGCGACGGCGTGTATCCGGGCCGACGAACTCGAGTTGCGACCGGAGTTCTCGGAGACGACCGAAAGCGAGTCGGCGTCCGTCGATCGGACCGGCGAATCCGCCGATCCGCTGCTCGAGGCCGAGGGCGTCAAAAAGTACTTTTCGACCTCCTCGGGCTGGATCGACGAGTTGCTGGGACGCGGCGAGTACATCCGCGCCGTCGACGACGTCGACCTGTCGATCGGACGCGGGGAGACGCTCGGTCTCGTCGGCGAGAGCGGGTGTGGAAAGTCGACGCTCGGAAAGACGCTCGCGCACCTCCACGAACCCGACGACGGACGAATTCTCTACGCCGGCAACGACCTGACCGAGATGAACAAGCGCCAGCTCAAAACCGAGCGCTCGAACATTCAGGTGATCTTTCAGGATCCGTTCTCGAGTCTCAACCCCCGGAAGACGATCGAGCAGATCGTCGGCCGCCCGCTCGAGATTCACGGCCTCGTCGACGACGAGGCCGAAAAGAAGGCCCGGGTCCGGGAACTCCTGGACGAGGTGGGACTCAACGAGAGTCATCTCGACCGGTACCCACACGAGTTCAGCGGCGGCCAGAAACAGCGCATCGGGATCGCGAGGGCCCTCGCCGTCGAGCCCGATTTCATCATCGCGGACGAACCAGTCAGCGCCCTCGACGTCAGCATCCAGGCGAAGATTCTCAACCTCCTGATGGACATTCAAGAGGAGTACGACCTGTCGTACCTGTTTATCGCACACGACCTGAACGTCGTCCAGCACATCTCGGATCGGATCGCCGTGATGTATCTCGGCGAGATCGTCGAGATCGGAACGGTCGATCAACTGTTCAATCCGCCGTACCACCCGTACACGGAGGTGTTGCTCTCGTCAATTCCGAGGCCGGTCCCCGGAAAAGAGAGCACGCGAATCGAACCGGAGGGTGACTTTCCCGATCCCGCCGACCCGCCGTCCGGCTGCCGGTTCCACAGCCGGTGTCCTCACGCGATGCCGGAGTGCGAACGAACGCCGCCGGAGTCGAAAGCGCTCGACGACGGACACCTCGTCTCGTGTCTCCTGTTCGACGAGGGCGTGATGGCGGACAAGGAGGCGGACGTTTCGGACGTCATCGAAAGACAGCGCAAATTGCGGGAGGATCTGCGAGCGGACGGCGTCGAACGGGCCGACTCCGGCGGTGGCGAGCGGGTCGATTCGGACTGACGTCTTAGGCGTCTCGAATCCGTCCTCACCGTTGTTCTCGGTTCGCTCCGACGCTCGAGCGTTCTGTACGCGAGCGCCGAGATCGTGAAACCTCGGTTACTCGGGCATCGCCGCGGCGATCTCCGTCAGCCGCTCGTACGGATCGTCGGCCGTCGAGATCGCGGAGGCAGCGCCGGTCGCGTCTGCGCCGAGTTCGAACGCCGCTCGAACGTGCTCGGCGGTTCGGATCCCGCCGCCGACGAGCACCTTCGTCCGCGGGTTGGTCTCGTCGACCATCTCGACGAATCGCTCGACGCGTTCGGGGTGGGTCGTGGTGATCGCGCGATCCGTCGAGATGTCTTCCGGCTTCTCGTAGATGAGCGCGTCGGGGTCGAGCGTGGCGACGGCACGTCCCATCTCGATGCTGTCGACGCAGATCGCGCTGTCGACGCCGGCCTCCGCGCAACGGTCGATCTTCTTCGCGATGTCGGTGAGCGTGTCCCGGTTCTCGGCGTGGTTGATCGTCGCTCCCGCGACGCCGGCGTCGGCGAGCGTCTCCGGGAGGACCTTCCCGATACCGCGGCCGGGCGAGGCGGCGTCGACGTGCGGCGACGAAACCGTCACGTCGGTTTCCGCCGCGACCATCCTGACGTCGGGGATCTGCGGCGTGACCACGAAGTTCGCGCCGGTTTCGTCCTGCACTCGTTCGACGGTTTTCGCCAGCTCGAGTCCCTGCTCTCCGATCGTCTTTGGGTACACCTTGAAGTTGACGCCGAAGTACGGATACGTGTGATTCACGTCTCGACCGAGGCGTTCCTGTCCTAAAAAACATTTGTCGGGCGTTCGGTAGGTGAAGGTCGGTGTTATCCGGCGGCTAGTATGTATTCGATTCCAAGACGTCGAGTTCGTTCGACGAACCGCGACGCTAAACGAGCTGAGGACGTGTTCTCATTCCGTTCGAACCGTCGTCTCCCTCTCTCCAGCACCAGTCTGATTCGTCCTCGTCCGAAACACCAACTACTGATCGACCGAAAGTATCCCTGTTTCGGAGCGTTCAGCAGCTGAAAGTTCTGTCGACGATTCCGATCGACTCCGAACGACGATCGACCGATTCACTCAAATTCGAGATAGAATTCAACTCTTCTCAATTGCTGTGAACGATGGATCTCGTCGAAAGCGCGGCCGTACTTTAGTGACAACTGAAACGATTTACACACTGATCGCACAGCCTTCTTGCGATCTGATGTGCATTGATTTTCAGTGGCTGGTATACGCGACCTCCGAGAGAACGTCCCCGATCGCGTCACTCAACAGCGTCGTCGCGATTTCGATGCTCCGTTCGTCGACGTCGAACCCCGGCGTGTGATGACCGCTCGGATGGTCGGTCCCCACGACGACGTAGGTCGCGTGGCCACCGCGATCGGAGACACGTCGCATGAAGTACGTCGCGTCCTCGCTCGCGCCGAATGGTGCGTGCGATTCGATCGAGTCCACGCCCGGCGTCCGTTGTGCGACCGTCTCGACCAGACCGGCGAGTTCGGGGTCGCTGTCGACGCGCGGTGCCCGACCGGTCACCTCGGTCTCGAGTTCGCAGTCGTGCATCTCCCCGGCCGCCCGGAGGATCCGGTCGACGTGCGTCGACATGTACTCGAGAACGTCGTTCGTGCCGGCCCGGACTTCGAGTTCGAGCGTCGCCTCGTCGGCGACGACGTTCGAGGCGGTCCCCGCCCGCGCGCTGCCGACGTTCACCCGCGTCAGTCCGTCCGCGTGCCGGGGTATCGCGTGGACGTTCTGGATCGCCGTCGCCATCGCCTGCATCGCGTTTCGTCCCTCGTTCGGAGCCAGACCGGCGTGTGCGGACTCGCCGGCGAACGTCGCCCGCGACTGCCGGAGTGCGAGCGGTTTGGTGCTTCCCGCGACGACCGTTCCGGTCGGATGGCCCAACCCGACGTGGACGGCGAAAAACGCGTCGAGGTCGTCGACGTGGTCCGTCGCGGCCATCGCGCGTCCGCCGCCGAGAACTTCCTCGGCGGGCTGGAAGAAGACCTTGAGCGTCCCCGAAAACGCCGCGTCGGCGAGCGATTCGAGGACGCCGATTCCGATCGCCGTGTGCGCGTCGTGACCGCAGGCGTGCATCACGCCCGGGTTCTCCGATCGAAATCCCTCGGCCGCCGGCTCGTGATCCGGTTCGGTCGACTCCTCGAACGGCAGGGCGTCGATATCGACGCGAAGGCCGACGACGGGGCCCGGACCCCGGTCGAGGATCGCGACCAATCCGGTCGTTCCGCCGTCCATCGACTCGAGGTGGTCGGCACGTGCACCGTTCTCGACGGCGCGGTCGTACCACCGCTCCAGTTTCGAGTCGTCGGGAACGCCCAGACGTTCGTCCGGATCGATCGCCCCTCGGCCGACGATCACCTCGTCGACGCCGATCTCTTCGACGCGATCCGCCAGCCTGCTCGTCGTGTAGAACTCACACCACGACGGTTCCGGATACGCGTGGAGCCGTCGACGCAACTCGATCAGTTCCGATGCGGCGGGTTCTGACATCGTCTATCGGTAGCTCTCGCTCGAGCGACGTCAGCGTATCCGTTCAGTTCCCGCGTGTATCGGCGAACGAAACCGTCGCCTGCTCCGATCACGGATTCGACGGCGATCGAGCACCGAGCCGGCGAGCCGACGACCTCGCGAAAGCGGCCGCTCGAGAGCGAAGAGAGTCGAACGCGGCGTCCGACGGTCGAGACGGCGCGTTCGAAGCGGGACGCGGTAGAAACGGGGGCGGTAGCTGCCAGCGCGGTACTTACTGCGGCGGCATGTGGATGCGACCGTCCTGGTCCCACTCACAGCCGGCGGCTTCGAGTTCCTGGGCGGCGGCTTCCAGATCCAGGTTGAAGTGTTCGACGTCGTCGTTGTACCACTCCTCGAGCGCGGGGGAGATCGGCGCCTGGATCACTTCCGCGGTTCCGGCCGTCGCGATTTCGACGGCTTCCTGCTTGGGGATGGCGTATGCCAGTCCGCGCCGAACCTCCGTGCTGTCGTAGGGGTGGCGGCGCATGTTGTAACACGCGTAGTGGATCGAGGTCATGAACGCGTCGACGGTCTCGAACTCGTCGCCGTCGTCGAAGCGCTCGATGTCCTCGGGCGCGAGCTCCCAGGGAACCATGTCGGACGTTCCGTCCTCGAGGGCGTTCACCATGCCTCGGGTGTCGGCGGACTCGATCCTGATCACTTCGTCGACGTTCGGCTGCTCGAAGTAGCCGTCGAAGCGCTCGAGCGAGAGCTCTTCGCCGCCCTCGAAGCTCGTCAGCTGGAACGGACCGCTGCCGACTGGATCGTCCGTGTTCGTGAACTCGCCGACCGTCTCCACGTCGAGGGCGTCGGGGTAATCCGACCAGACGTGCTCGGGCAGGATCGATCCGTTTCGTCCGGCGAGGAACGTCTCGAACGTCGCCATCGGCTCGTCGAAGTTGAAAACGACGGTGAGGTCGTCTTCGACGTCGATGCTGTCCAACGGCTCGAGCTGGCTTTCGATCGTCGAGGAGTGCTCCTGACCGTACTCGAACGTGAACCGGACGTCCTCGGCCGTGACGTCCTCTCCGTCGTGCCACTGCAGATCGTCTCGCAGCGTGACGACGACCGTCGTCTCGTCCTCCTGGTCGACGGATTCGGCCATCCACGGCTGCGGGACGACTTCGTCCTCCGGGATCCGCATCAGCCGGTCGTACATGAGCTTGATGATCCCGCGCTCGACGCGAACGCGCTCCGGGCTGAGCGGGTTCAGCGTGTTCACGTCGCTGATCTGCGAGAAGACGAGCGTCTCGTCGCCCTCGTCGGTCGGCTCGATGTTGAGGAAGTTCCAGAACCGTCCGAGACCCTCCTCGGGACCCGAGTAGGCGTTCTGGTACCGATCCGAGTTGTACGCCATGACGCGGTTCTGGACGAGGATCGGCGAGATGATCTGCTCTTCCATCAGCTGCTCTTGCATCTCGAAGACGAGGTCGCGGCGGGCCTCGAAGTCGGTTTCCCGTCGCTGTTGTTCGACCATCTCGTCGTACTCGGGGTTGTCGTAGCCCGAAATGTTCACCTCACCCTCCGCGAGGGCGGACGAGTGGAACGCGTCGTGGAGGTACCGGTCGGGATCCCAGCCGTCCAGCTGTCGAACGACGTAGATATCGAAGTCGCGGTGGACGAAGCCGTCGTCGACGTACTGGGGGATGCTCGGCGCGCGAACGGAGACGTCGAAGCCGAGTTCCTCGAGGTACTCCGCGTGGAGGTTCGCGTACGTGTACCGGATCGGACTGACGTCTTCCGGCGTCGTCAGGTAGTCGATTTCCTCCCACGGCTCGCCGGCCGGATCGTCGGTCAGTTCGACGCCGTACTCCGTGACCGGAGCGTCGCCGTCTTCGCCCCCCAAAAACCCGGTACAGCCGGCGAGACTGACTGCAACGCCCGATGCACCCGCAGCCTTGAGCACCGATCGACGACTCGCACCAACAACACTCTTCCCATCGCTGTTACTCTTCCGCATGTCTATCTGATCAAAAGCACACAATTATTTAAATCTATTGTAAAAATTCCATTACTTACTTCGGTTCATATACTGTTTGCGAGTGCCATCGGTGACGGGTTTCACGCGACCGGCGGTCCGGAATCTCCCTTCGGGTATCGAAACGAGGAAATCGGCCCGCCGAGATCCGTCCGGGGTCGCCTGGCGGGAATCCGCCGTCGAGAAAACGGCGGTCAGTCCGATCGTAGCGGGCGGTAGCTCCGTTCAGTACGTCATGTTCGCGTGGCCGTGCTCGTACCCGTGCGTGTGGATCTCGATGTAGTTTCCGAACGGATCCTCGCAGTAGGTCATCTCGTACTCCTCGTCGGGATAGACCTTCCAGATGTCCTTTATTTGGTTGCCGCCGGTCTCGTCGATTCTGGTGGCGAGTTCTTCGATGTTCGGATCCTGTACGCAGATGTGATTGAGTCCGGGCTGCATCACGTCGGGATCGGACTCCCCGTCCGTCGTATCGTACTCGAAGAGTTCGACGCCGACGTGGTTTCCGGTGGCCATGTGCGCGATCTTCATCCACTCGAAGCCGCTCATTCCGTCCGCGACGAGCTTTCCGAAGTGACCCTCGTTCGCGTACACTTTCTCCGGTCCCATCACGTGGGTAAATCCGAGGACGTCCTCGTACCATTCGACGCCGGCGTCGATGTCGTCGACGGTGATTCCGATGTGGCCGAGACTTCGTGGATACGGCTCAGATTCGGTCATACTCGAGAACGTTAGGCAACCTAGTACATAATAGTACCGCGGGCGACCACCCGAGGGCGTCGCGAGCGCGGCGGTTCGAAACGCGAGCACCATCGTCACTTATTAGGTTTCGTCGGAAATCCACACACTATGGAACTCGACACCTACTCGTTCGAGGTATCGACCGACGACAGGGCCGAACTCCGCAGGATCACGGATCGAGTCGAAGGAGTGATCGACGAGTCGGACGCCAGCGACGGGCTGGTGTTCGTCTCGACGCCCCACACCACGGTGGCGCTGTTCACGAACGAGTACGAAAAGCGTCTGACCCAGGACATCATCGACTTCTTCGCGGCGTACGTACCGCCGGAAGACGGCTACCTCCACGACCGACACCACGTCGCGACCGAAACGCAACCCAACGCCCACGCCCACATCATCACGTCGATGGTCCACACGCCGGTTCTCGCGGTGCTCGAGGACGGAACGATGCAGCTGGGACGGTGGGAGGACGTGCTCTTTTTCGACCTCGACGGCCCGTCGACGCGGACGGTCCGGGTGACGATCCTCGAGTAACCGTTCGCTCGCCCTCGTTTCGGCGGTAATGGGAATAGTTATAGACCTTCCCTCCCTGCTTCGAGCCATGTCCAGCCGTGTCGCGATCGACATCGGATCGAGTACCGGAAAAATCTATCACGGACGCCTCGGCGGCGAACTGGACGTGACCGAGGCCTATCGGTTCGAGACGAGCCCGACGGAGGTCGACGGACGGTTGATCTGGGACGTCGAGTATCTCACGGCAGAGATCGTGGCCGGACTCGAGTCAGTGATCGAGGAAGCTGGATCGGTGTCGTCGATCGCGATCGACACGACGGCCGGCGACTTCGGCCTCCTCGAGGACGGCGAATTACAGTCGGATCCGTACTGTTACCTGGATCAGTCGCTGTACTCGAAAGAGGACGAACTGCTCGAGCGCGTCCCGCGGCGGGAAATCTTTCGCAGAACCGGCCACCACGGCGTTCCGAACTCGTACTACTACCAGTTCCACGAGGATCCGGAGTCGTTCGAACGGGCGGACGAGCTGGTGATGCTTCCCCAGTTGCTCTCCTGGAAGCTCGGAGCGGAGCCCGTCGGCGAGACGAGCTTCGGCGTGACGCTTCGGGCGATGGATATTCGGACGGGAGAGTGGGCGACTGACCTGCTTTCGGAACTCGACCTCCCGACCGACGTCCTTCCCGAATTGGCAGACGCCGGCACCCAAATCGGATCGGTGGATCCGTCGCTGTCCGAATCGTTTTCCGGGGAAACGGACATTTATCTCGCACCGAGTCACGACACGTCGGCCGCGATGGCGGCGATCCCGTTCGAACCCGGAAGTCCCGGCTTCCTCTGTACCGGCTCGTGGTTCATCCCCGGCCTCGAACTGGCCGAGCCGGTGATCGACGACGCCGCGTTCGACGTACCCTCGTCGAACGAACTGAGCGTCGGTGGACGGATCCGGTACATCCGTAACATGCCAGGGTTCAGCCTCCTCGAGCACTGCCGCGACACCTGGTGCCAGACCGGTGGCCGCTACGGGTACGACGAGTTGATCGCCGGGGCGCGCGACGCAGAGCCGTTCCGGTCGATCGTCGATCCGCTCGACGGTCTATTCTTCGAGGCACAGGCCGAAGGCGGCGTCGTCGAAGCGATCGAAACCTACTGCGCCGACACGGACCAGCCGGTTCCGGAGACCGAAGGCGAGATCACCCGGTGTCTGCTCGAGAGCCTCGCGATCCGAACCGCGCTCGTCCTCGAGCGGCTGATGGCCGCCGCCGAGACGTACACGGATCGGCTCCACCTCGTCGGTGGCGGCGTGGAAAACGAGCTGTTCTGTCAGCTGGTCGCGTCGGCGACGGGTCTCGAGGTCAAAGCCGGCCCGACCGAGGCGACGGCGATCGGGAATCTGCTGTCGCAGTGTAACGCGAGCGGCGAGATCGAATCGTACGAGGAGGGACGCGAGATCGTCGACGAGAACGTCGACTTCGACTACTACGAGCCGCGAAACACGTCGGAGTGGGACGACGCTCTCGAGCGAACCGTCGCGGAGATCGCGTAACGTCGACCCGATCACTCGAGCGGCGACGTGCTGGCCGATCGGCCGTTCACACCGTCTCCCTGACGCGTCGCTTTCTCCCCGCTGGCGCCGTGTTCGGTTCCGAAGAATCGCCTCGAGACGCATAGTATAAGTGGTTTGGTTTAGAAAACGCTATGGTGTGGGAATAGAATGCAGTCTATTGACACCCCTGTTACGTCGGAGTGGTACACGATGAATACGAACATCCCGATTCGTCCGCACAGCTGACCAGCACGCAAAAATGAGCCTCAAAAAATACGTCGTCCGCCGTATCGGCCAACTGATCGTCACCTACTGGGCGTTTCTGACTCTCCTGTTCGTCGTCTTTCGGCTCGCGCCCGGCGATCCGACGTCGATGTACCTCCAGGAAGGACTCAGTGCGGAGGAACGCGAAGCGATACTTGCTCGTCACGGTCTGGATCAACCGTTACACATCCAGTACGTCGAGTACATGACGCAGTACCTCACCGGCGACCTCGGCCAATCGTTTCGCCACGGCGTGCCCGTCTGGGACGTTCTCGTCGTTCGATTTTTCAACACGATCATCCTGATGGGACTCGCGTTCGCCATCGCGTACCTGATCGGCGTGACCGTGGGGGCCTTCATCGGCTGGGTGCGCGGCACCCGCAAGGAGAAAACCGGTATCGTCGTGACGCTGATCGCTCGGTCCTCCCCTGAGTTCTGGATCGGCATCCTCCTGCTCATGGTGTTTACGTTCTATCTGGGATGGTTCCCGTCCGGCGGAATACGCCCGCCCGGAACCGAGTACGAGACGTTCCTCGGCAGGTATCTAAACTGGGGCGTCGCCTACCACCTCGTGCTTCCGGTGTTGACCGGCGTCATCTACTACATGGCGACGCCGACGCTGCTCATGCGCAGTAGTATGATCAACGTGCTCAACTCCGATTTCATCCAGATAAAGAAAGCGGAGGGCATTCCCGAGTACATCATCCTCTACAAACACGCTGCCCGGAACTCGATCCTCCCGATGACGACCGTCGTCGCGCTGGTCGTGGGCATGTCGATCGGCGGATCGCTCGTCATCGAAACCGTCTTCAGCTGGCCGGGAATGGGCCGGGAGATGGTCGAATCGGTCACCTACAACGACTATCCGCTCGCCCAGGCCATCTTCTTCCTCATGGGAAGTCTCGTGATCTGGATGAACTTCGTGGCGGACCTCGCGTACGTCTATCTCGATCCACGAGTGAGGTACGATTAATATGAGTGTGAAAAAACACCTTCCAGCCAACGTCGAATCGAAGCTGACCTCGAGTCGCGTGTTCAGTCAGATCAAAGACGGCGTCTCGACCGCCTACGAACTGTACCGGTCGGACCGGCTCGGACAGTTCGGCATCGTCGTGCTCGCGGCGTTCGTCTTCATCGCGATCTTCGCCCCGATCATCGCGCCGTACAGTCCGGGGGCTCGTCACCGACGAGACGACGGCTCGCTGGCCCGGCTGGACGCGCCGTCTACGGATCACCTCCTCGGGACGACACACCACGGACAGGACGTTCTCTCGCAACTGCTCGTGAGCGCTCGCGTCTCCGTGTTCGTCGGATTCCTCGCGGCGTTCATCGCCGTCTTCATCGGAACGAACGTCGGCCTCATCAGCGCCTACTACGGCGGCTGGGTGGACGACATCCTGATGCGCATCGTCGACATCGCGTACGGGCTTCCGTTCCTCCCGTTCGTGATCGTGCTCGTGTTCATCTTCGGTGCGAACATCGTCAACATCATGCTGGTCATCGCCGCGATCCTGTGGCGCGACTCGGCGCGTGTCGTTCGCTCCGAAGTGCTATCACAGAAACAACGACCGTACGTGGAGTCCGCGAGGGCGATCGGTGCGAGCGACTTCCGAATCCTCTATCGGCACGTATTCCCGAACGTGCTCCCGCTGACCGTCCTCTACATGGCGTTTGCGGTCGCGTACGCGATCATGTACGAGGCGAGCATCGCGTTCCTCGGATTCGGCGACCCCAACGTCTACTCCTGGGGTCGGATGATGTACCAGGCGTACACGCACGGCGCGATTCGTGATGCCTGGTGGTGGGTCCTGCCGGCAGGAGTGTGCATCATGCTGCTCGTCTCGTCGGTGTTCTTCATCGGTCGAACGCTCGAGGAGATAACGAACCCCGAAATTCGACACTGATACCAATGTTAGAGCTAACCGACGTTCACGTAGAATACGAGATGGAAGGCGACGGGTCCGTCCACGCCGTCAACGGCGTCAGTATCTCCCTCGAGGAGAACAAGATACTGGGTCTCATCGGCGAAAGCGGCTCCGGAAAGTCGACGCTCGCGAAGGCGATCATCCGGCTGCTGGCGAAAAACGGCCACGTTCCGGAGGGTGCCATCGAGTACAAGGAAACCGACCTGACGGAGCTGAGCGACAGGGAGTTCCGAACGGAGATCCGCTGGGACGAGATCTCGATGGTTCCCCAGAACGCGATGAACGGGTTCGATCCCGTCTACACCGTCGGGAACCAGATCGTTCAGGCGATCCGAACGCACGAGGACGTCTCGAAGGGCGAGGCTCGAGAGCGGGCTCGAGCGCTGTTCGAACAGCTCGGTATCGATCCCGGCCGGATCGACGACTATCCCCACCAGTTCTCGGGCGGAATGGCCCAGCGGGCGATGATCGCGCTCGCGCTCGCGCTCGATCCGTCGCTCATCATCGCCGACGAGCCCACGACTGCGCTCGACGTCGTGATCCAGGACCGGATCTTACAGACGCTTCGAGACCTCCAGCAAGAGATCGAAAGTAGCGTGATCCTCATCACGCACGATATTTCGGTCGTCTCCGACATCTGCGACGAGATCGCCGTCATGTACGGGGGTCGCGTCGTCGAACACGCCGACGTCGAGACGATCATCAAAGAGCCGCGCCATCCGTACACGCTCGGCCTCCGCAACGCGTTCCCCGACATCGAAGAGGACGATCAGGACCTGATCTCGATTCCCGGAACGCCGCCGGATCTCGTCGAGCCGCCGGAAGGGTGTGGGTTCGCGCCACGATGTCCCTTCGCCACCGACGAGTGCTGGGACGTCACGCCCGAACCGGAGGAGTACGGCGACGGACACGTCGTCGAGTGTCACAGAGCGGACGAACAGGAACTACTGACCGAGGAAGCCAAACGCAAAGAAACCTGGATGGACCTCGAAACCGAACCCCAACAGGTGGCGGAGGAAGCCGATGACTAGTCCGAAAATCGAAGTCGACGATCTGAAGAAACACTTCAAGTCGAACGAGGACATGTTCACCCGCCTCTTCGGGTGGGGTGAAATCGAGTACGTGAAAGCCGTCGACGGCGTTTCGTTCGAGATCGAAGAGGGCGAATCGTTCGGTCTGGCCGGCGAGAGCGGGTGTGGAAAGACGACCTGTGGGAAGTCGTTACTCCACCTCCACGAGCCGACGTCTGGTACCGTCTCGTTCGACGGACGAGAGATCACCGATCCGGCGGTGCGCGACGAGATGAACTTTCGTACCGAGGCGCAGATCATCCAGCAAAATCCGTACGAATCGATCAACCCGCGCTATCGCGTCTTCGACTGGGTGAAAGAACCGCTCGACGTTCACGACATCGGATCGGAGGAAGAACGCGAGACCAGGGTCATCGAGACCATCGAGAGCGTCGGGCTGAATCCCGCGGAAGCCTACATGCACGAGTACCCCTCCGAACTCAGCGGCGGGGAGCGCCAGCGCGTGAGCATCGCGCGTGCGATCATTCTCGAGCCGTCGTTCATCCTCGCGGACGAACCGGCGAGCATGCTTGACGTGAGCGTTCGCGCCAGCATTCTCGACCTGCTCGATCGGCTGCAAGACGAACTCAACATTTCGATCCTCTACATCAGCCACGACCTCTCGCTGTTGAAACACATGTGCGATCGCATCGGAATCATGTATCTCGGGAAACTCGTCGAGGTCGGGCCGGCGACGCAGGTCATCAACGACCCACAACATCCGTACACGAAGGCGCTGGTCGGCTCGACGCCGACGATCGATCCCGACGACGAACGCGAGGCGGTCGAGTTGAAAGGCGACATCCCCGATCCGGTGAACCTGCCTCCCGGCTGTCGATTCGCACCTCGGTGTCCGGAGGCGACTGACGAGTGTACCGTCGAGGAACCGCCCATGTACGAGACGGGAGACGACCAGCAAGCACGGTGCATTCTGTACGACGAAGAGCAGATGCAGACTATCCGCGAATAACTCGGTTTTCACGACGCTTTTCGAATCGCAGCCCGTACCGACGTTCTCACCCGTGATTCTGCACTACGCGTGATGTGTCGAGTGCCGCTGTCGTCTTCGACGTTCTTTCCCAGGCTGGAAAATCTATCCGAGTGCGCTTCGACCGGACCAAAATCGGAGTAACATTTCTCTTTGGAGTTATTATATTCCTGGAATATAATTAAAGATAGAAATCTCAGTGGGGGTAAAGTGTACTGATCTTCAATTGGTTCGAGTGAGAAATGGGAAACGAACTATTTCTCAGTTCCCACAATGGGGATCCATAGTTTCGATTCAATAGCGTCTTGGTCGTTTCCCTTGCAGAGGGATCGGCGATCTGCATCGCACCCAGCTGTCCGAGTTCGAACGATCGACCGGATTCACGTATCCGTGAAGACAACGACACGAACCTATCCGTCTGTTTCTGACGTCGTCAATGTGGCTTGCACGATCCGTTTACGGTGTTGGCGGGTGATATGCGCCCGTTTACAGCAGACGGGCAATAAACGCGAGAATCAATCAATTTCCCAGAACCGGGAACTGAACATGTCCTCTAACAAATCCGTACAGTACCCGTCTGGCCGACGGTTGCACTCGGCCATCGGTCTCGGAATGTGTAGTGGTGTCAATTAGTACGTCGATACGTCCGAATCGGGATACGTGGCCGTGCTAGACGTTCGTATAGTCACAAAATAGATATTCAATTTATACAACAGTACGTTTGTAACGTGATTGCTGCAGGTAACAAACGCGGTCGTTAGGGATGGCTCGGCCCTGCTCGGTCGACCCGTCGTCGACCGAACGCTCGGTGAAATCGCGAAACTAGCCCCATATCATACGAAATCGCACAATACTCCAATCATAACAAGTCAAATCATCTATTTGATGGTTTTCTTTTCTGTTCGACACGACGTACATCGTGTCGAACACCTGGCCCGAGGAAGACGAATTAAAGTGGATGAGTTGAATATTTTCGCCAAATAATTTCTTTATCTCCAGTTATTTGATCGTATTTGCCAGAATAGCCACCGGTACTGTATCGAAGCTGAAGACGGAGTCCGTCTCTTCAAAAGGTACTGACTTCCAAATACATAATCATGCCGTTGTGTTCTCTATCCTTTCGATTATCCATCATTCTTATTGCTCGTCCCAACAAACGGAAACGACGACGTGTCGAACGGACGACGACCGATCGACGAGATTCCGGGAGGGACTCGCGTCCTCGGAGGGGGATCCGCTGGTCGCACTCGCGTTCGACGTGAACCTCTCGACGCCGTTTGGGTGACCGATCGTGTGGGCGTGTTCGTTCGTCGGTGTCGGAAACTGCGTCCGGTAAACGTTGCCACCGTCGCGCTCGTGATTTTCGAGGTCGCGCAGTTCGTCGTCCACCCCCGACTCGAACGACAAGTACTCAACGCGGAATCGACTGGTCAGGGTATGGACGGGTGGTCGTTCGCGTCGTATCGGCCCACCAAACCGGAACTCGCCGTGTTCGTCTCCGGCGTAACGAGTATGGGTCTCGAGATCCTGGCCGTCAGGGTCGTCGCACCCCAGTTCGGGAGCCACATCTACACGGTCGGAAGCATTCTCACTGTCTTTCTCGTCGCCTTGAGCCTGGGTTACTGGCAGGGAGGAAAGCGCGCCGCGGAGGCGACCAGCCGTCAGATGAGCTGGATCATGCTCGCGACGGCCGTCTACGTCGCAGTCGTGATCTACGCCGGCGACCTGTTGCTCGCGTACACGTCGACGCTCGCGATTCCCCCGCGGTACGCATCGGTTCCCGCGGTCGTCGTCCTGTTCGGCCCGCCGACGTACCTCCTCGGATTCATCAGCCCGTACGCGGCGGAGCTCTCGACCAAGGAGGGAACCGGCGAAGCGTCCGGACACGTCTACGCGCTCGGAACCATCGGCAGCATCGTCGGCTCCGGGGCGACGACGTTCGTGCTCATCCCCGCGCTGACGGTCGAGGAGATCGGACTCCTGTTCGGCTTCCTGCTGGTCGCTACGGGAATCGGTCTCACGGCACCCCGCGTTCCGCGTCGCTCCGCGGTCGCGAGCGTCGCCGTCGCCGTCGTGCTCGTCGTCGCCGCCGGCGGCGGGCCAGCCGTACTCGACTACCGCGGCGAGGTCGTCTACGAGTCGGGAACCCCTCACCAGCACCTCGAGATCGTCGACGACGGCGACGTTCGGACGATGTACCTGGACGGTGCACGCCACAGCGCGATCGACCTGGACGATCCGAACAGACACGTTTTCGCCTACACGGAGTACTTTCACCTGCCGATGTTGATGGCTGACGACGTCGACGACGTCGATCGGGTGCTGTTCGTCGGCGGCGGCGGATACACCGGTCCGCAGGACTTCACACAGCGGTACGACGCCACCGTCGACGTCGTCGAGATCGACCCCGAAGTGACCGCGGCCGCCGAGGAGTACTTCGACCTCGACCGGGACGAGGTGACCGTCCACACGACCGACGGGAGGCAGTTTCTCCGCGACACTGACGAGACGTACGACGTGATCGTCCTCGACGCGTACAAACGGGACCAGGTGCCGTTTCACCTGACGACCGTCGAGTTCATGGAACTCGTCTCCGAGCGGCTGAGCGACGACGGCGTCCTCCACGCGAACGTCATCTCCTCGCCGAGCGGACCCGGCTCCGAGTTCTACCGCGCCCAGTACGAGACGATGGACGCCGTCTTCCCCGACGTCTACAGCTTCCGTACCTCCGACTCCAGTGCGGTACAGAACGTCCAGGTCGTCGCGACGAACGAAGAGACCGACTTCAGTCCGGCCGAGCTCGCCCACCGGAACGATGCCGATCGGATCGACGTCGACCTCGAGCACGCCGTCGACAACTACATGCAGGAACCGGACGCGGACGACGCGCCGGTTCTGCGAGACGACCGCGGGGGCGTCGACGACCTGCTGGATCCGATGCTCGGCCAGCGCTACGTCATCGAAGGGGGCGAGGGATCCGGTTCGGTCCCGGACGACGGGGCCCGACCGACGAGCGGCTGACGCCGCCGACCCGGACGCCCCACCCACACGACGGGAGACGCCCCGCATCAACGGTAGACGTTCCGATATCGCTCGCGGTACTCCCGTAGCGCGATCCTCGCCCGTCGGCGGGACCGAAACCCGAAGCCGACCGCTCGACAGCCCTCCGTCGGACACTCCCACCGGAAGGTCTCCGACGCCGGATCGTCGCTGACGATCACGTCCCTGTCACAGCGCGGACAGCACCACCCCCACCGTTCGTCGCCGGCGTACGCTCGATCCATCCCGTGTCGAACGGCGACCGCTCGAGCCATACGTCCCCGGCTTCATCGATTCCCGTTTTAGGTGCCACTGGTACAGCTACTGTTATGTTCCGTCGGCCCGACGGTCCAGCCATGACAGGAGACGTGCTCGCGGGCGACCTCCTCGAGCGTGCGCCCGACGATCGCGTGCAGGTACTCGACGCCGACGGAACCGTCGTCGCGCCGGAACTCGAACCAGACCTCGAGCCGGAGACGCTGCGCTCGATGTACCGGGACATGCGGTTTTCTCGGCGGTTCGACGAGCGGATGATCAGCCTCCAGCGCCAGGGACGTATGGGGACGTACGCGTCGCTCGCCGGCCAGGAGGGATCACAGATCGGCTCGACGTACGCGCTCGCCGATCGGGATACGATCTCGTATCAGTACCGCGAACACGGTGCAGTCGTCGCCCGCGACCTCCCCTGGGAGTACCTCCTCTACTGGATGGGCCACGAGGACGGGAACGCCGCCATCGCGGATCTGAACGTGTTTCCGCTCAATATCTCGATCGGCGCACACATCCCCCACGCCGTCGGCTGGTCGTGGGCGAGCAAACTGAAGGGAGACCGATCGGTGACGACCGTCCACTTCGGCGACGGCTCGACCTCCGAGGGAGACTTTCACGAGGCGATGAACTTCGCCGGCGTCTTCGATACGCCGACGCTGTTTTTCTGTAACAACAACCAGTGGGCGATCTCGGTTCCGTCGGATCGCCAGACCGCAAGCGAGACGTACGCCCAGAAGGCGGCGGCGTACGGCTTCGACGGCGTGCAAGTCGACGGCATGGACCCGCTCGCGACGTACGTCGTCACGGAGGCCGCCCGAGCGAAAGCGCTCGACCCCGGTCCGGCTCGCTCGCGCCCGACGCTGATCGAGGCAGTCCAGTACCGCTACGGCGCGCACACGACGGCCGACGATCCGACCGTCTACCGGGACGACGACGAGGTCGAACGGTGGCGCGAGCGCGACCCCATCGAGCGCTTCGAGGCCTACCTCCGAGAGCGATGGATCCTCGACGACGAACGCATCGAATCGATCGAATCGGAGATCGAAGCGACCCTCGAGGCGCTGGTCGAGCAAGCGGAGGCGGTCGACCCCGAGCCGCGGGAGATGTTCGAGCACACGTACGACCGGCCGACCCCCCGGCTCGAGGCTCAGCGCGAGTATCTGGCCGAACTCCGATCCGCACACGGCGACGAGGAGCTGCTCGATTACGACTGATCGGCTCTCTCGGATCGCTCGACGGTGACGTCGATCACTCGCGTATAAAGCCCACAACTGGACAGGCCAACGACTACCCGCCCGCCGTTGCAGTGTCGAGACATGCAACTCGAGCGGGCGGCACGGCAGTCGCGGTGGAACGGGACGGTACCGAGCGCGTTCGATCTCAGAATTCTCGGTCTCGTCGGCGTAACGGCAGCGCTGGCGGCGTCGCTGAACGTACCGTACGGCGGGATTTCGTTCGCCGTCGTCGCGTTCGTGCTCCTGGCCGCAGGCGGCGTCGCCGTTCACGTCCTCGGCGAACGGAAGCTGCGACGGATCACCGACGGCATCGTCGAACGGTGGGTCGACGCCGGCGTCGCCGTCGAGGACGTGACGCGCTCGTCGGACGGGATGCGAACCGCGTGGACGATCCACACTACCGAGGGGGAAGACGTCACCGTCGGCGGCGTCGCGCTGATTCCGGTCGCGCGGCTGTCCGTCGAGTGGAACGGCGTCGGCGACTCGATGGACGCCGGTGAAGCCGAGGACGATCTGGACCACCTCGCGGAGAGCCTCCACGAGGAAATCTTCGAGATCGGCACCGCCCCTCGACGGATCTGAGCCGGGATCAGTGTCGATCTGAGCGGCCGTTCGGCTCCCCACACACCGCCGGCGTCTCGCTCGAGGTCGCCGCGTTCTTTCACTCGCAGCTCACTCGAGCGCCGGCAGCACCGTTTCGCCGAACGCCTCGAGAAACGTCGTCTGGTCGCGGTTGACGTTGTGCAAGATGAGTTTGTCGACGTCGAGCGAGAGGTCGTCGCGAAGCCACTCGAGGTGTCGGTCGAGATCGGCCGAGACGCGGACGTTCTCTCGGACCTGCTCCCGGCCGACCCCCTCGCCGAGTTCGTCGTACTGCTCGGCCGTGCGAAGTTCCTGGGTGACCGGGCCGGGTACGCAGTTCGTGCGCCACTGGTCGTACGCGCCCTCGAGCGCCGACTCCTCGTCGTCGGCGTAGGAGAGCTGCACTTTGAGGTAGACCGGCGCGTCGGGCGCGTGCGCTCGGAACGACCGGACGCGGTTCGCGAGCCGTTCGCGGTCCGGCGTCGCGATCGTGATCATGCCGTCGGCCCACTCACTGCGGCCGAGCCAGTCCGCGGTCTCGGCCGAGAGCGCCGCCCCGATCAACGGCGGCGACGTCTCGGGGCGGGTGTAGAGCGTCGCCCGCTCGACGGTGATCCGTCCGTGGTGGGTGACGTCCTCGCCGTCCCAGAGACGCCGGATCACGTCGGCTGACTCCGCGAGGCGAGCGTTTCGCTCCGCCTTGACGGGCCAGTCGGTGCCCGTGATCCCCTCGTTGAGTAGCTGACCGCTTCCGATCGAGAGCCAGAACCGTTTCGGATACGTCTCCCGGAGCGTCGCCGCAGCTTGCGCGACGATCGCGGGATGGTACCGATAGCCCGGCGCGTTGACCGTGCCGAACCGCAAAGACGTCGCTTCCAGCGCCGAGCCGAGCCAGGACCAGACGAACCCGGACTCGCCCTGGCGCTCGCTCCAGGGGTGGAAGTGGTCCGACGCCAGGACGTCGTCGAACCCCCGCTCGTCCGCGAGTTCGACGTACTCGAGGAGTTCCGACGGCGCGAACTGCTCGTGAGACGCGTGGTAGCCGATGTCAGTCATGGACACACCTGGTGACGGATCGACCGCCGAGGCGATTCGACGGCCGTCACTACCGGCCCGTTGGGCGCCGTCGTACTTCGGGGCTTGCCCGGAAGGTGTAAGCCGGTACTAGACTGGACTGAGCTCTTCCTGATACGCGCCGTGGTGGTCCTCGAACACCTGCATGATCTCTCCCATCGTCGCGTAGGCTTTCACGGCGTCGATCACGTACGGCATGACGTTCTCGCCGGAAGAGATGGCACTCGAGAGCGCCGCAAGCGTCGCGTCGACGGCCTCGTCGTCGCGGTCGACTTTGACCGTCTCGAGGCGCTCGAGCTGTCGATCGCGGGTCGTCTCGTCGATTTCGAGGGTCTCCGGTGCGGTGTCCTCCTCGATCGTATACTCGTTGACGCCGACGACGACCTCCTCGCCGCGTTCGACCCGGCGCTGGTACTCGTAGCTCGCGTCCTGAATCTCGCGGTGGAAGTAGCCCCGGTCGATTCCCTCGAGCACGCCGTCGCGAATCGAGCCGTCGCCCATCTCTTCGATCTCCGCGAGGTACTCCAGGATCAGCGCTTCCATCTCGTTCGTCAGCGCCTCGATCGCGAAGCTCCCGCCCATCGGATCGACGATATCCGCCGCGCCGGACTCTTCCGCGATGATCTGCTGGGTTCGCAGTGCGACTCGGACCGCCTCCTCGGTCGGGAGCGCGAGCGCCTCGTCGAAGCTGTTGGTGTGTAACGATTGGGTTCCGCCCAGAACCGCGGCTAGCGCCTGGATGGTGACCCGAACGACGTTGTTCAGCGGCTGCTGGGCGGTCAGCGACTGGCCGGCGGTCTGGGTGTGGAACTTCATCCGCTTCGACTCCGGAGCCGACGCGTCGTAGCGATCCTCCATGATCCGGGCGTACACCCGTCTCGCCGCTCGAAACTTCGCGATCTCCTCGAAGATGGAGTTGTGCGAGTTGAAGAAAAACGACAGCAAGGGAGCGAACTTGTCGACCGCGAGCCCGCGGTCGAGACAGTCCTCGACGTAGGCGAAGCCGTCGGCGAGCGTGAACGCCGCCTCCTGAGCGGCCGTCGAACCGGCTTCCCGGATGTGATAGCCGGAGATCGAGACCGGGTGGAACTTCGGCGTCTCGTCGGCGGCGAACTCGATGGTGTCCGTGACGACCTTGAGCGAGGGTTCGGGCGGAATCACCCACTCCTTCTGGGCGATGAACTCCTTGAGCATGTCGTTCTGGAGGGTGCCCCTGATCTCGTCCCGAGGGACGCCCTGCTGGTCGGCCAGGGCGACGTACATCGCGTAGATGACCGGCGCGGACGGATTGATCGTAAACGAGGTCGACACCTCCCCGACGTCGATGCCGTCGAACAGGATCTCCATGTCCCGCAACGTGTCGACGGCGACGCCCTCCTTTCCGACCTCGCCTTCGCTCATCCGGTGATCCGAGTCGATCCCCATCAGCGACGGCATGTCGAAGGCGGTCGATAGCCCGGTCTGGCCCTCCTCGATGAGGTAGTGAAACCGTTCGTTGGTTTCCTCCGCGGTTCCGAACCCCGCGAACTGGCGCATCGTCCAGGGGCGACCGCGGTACATCGTCGGGTACGGCCCGCGGGTGTACGGCGGCTCGCCGGGAAAGCCGAGATCTTCCTCGTACTGGAGGTCCGCGACGTCCTCGGGCGTGTAGAGTCGGTCGACCTCGTGGTTCGACACCGTGGCGAACCGGTCTTTGCGCTCGCCGTGGCGTTCGAGCGTCGGCTCGAGGGTGTCCGTCTCCCAGCGCCGCCGACCGTCTCGAATCCCCTCGAGGTCGTCCTCGTCGAACATATCGCAAATATCGCCGCGACCGCTCTAAAGTCTTGTTGTCAGTTCACGGGAAACGAACGCGATTCCGAGCGAAGGCTCCGTCACTCCGTCAGTTCCCGGGCGATGATGTTCTTCTGAATCTCGGAGGTTCCCTCGTAGATGGTGGTGATCTTCGCGTCGCGGTAGTAGCGTTCGACGTCGAAGTCGGTCGTGTAGCCGTAGCCGCCGTGGATCTGGACCGCCTCGTTGGCCACCGCGACGGCCGTCTCGCTCGCGAAGTACTTCGCCATGCTCGCGGCCACCGGATCGACGCCGTCGTCGTTTTTCCTGGCGGCGTCGCGCGTGAGCAGCCGCGCTGCCCGAACGTTCGTCGCCGCGTCCGCGAGTTTGTGTCCGATCGCCTGGTGGTCGGCGATCGGGCGGCCGAACTGCTCGCGCTCGTTCGCGTACTCGATCGCGTCGTCGAGCGCAGCCCGTGCGAGTCCGACCGCCTGGCTCGCGATCGCGATCCGTCCGCCCGTCAGCGTCGAAAACGCCGCCTTCAGCCCCTCACCGACCGGTGTCAATCGGTTCGACTCCGGAATTCGAACCCCCTCGAAACGCAGCGTCGTCGTATCGCTCGCCCGCAGACCCAGTTTGTCCTCTTTCTTGCCGACCTCGAGTCCGTCGGCGCCTTTGGGAACCAGAAACTGCGTGATCGTCTCGCGGTCGTCGCGGTCGGTCTTGGCGAACAGCACGACCACGCCACAGCGCTCGCCGTTGGTGATCCATTGTTTCTGGCCGTCGATCACGTACTCGTCTCCCTCGAGACGCGCCCGCGTGCTCATCTCGGCCGGGTTCGATCCCGCGTCGGCCTCCGACAGCGCGAACGCGCCGATCGGCCGACCCTCGGCCATCTTCGGCAACCACTCCGCTCTGTGTTCGTCCGAGCCGAACTCGCGGATGCAAGCAGTCGCGAGGCAGTGAACGGAAAGCGCCGTCGCAACGGAGAGGTGACCGTACGCGAGTTCCTCGTTGACGAGACTTTCGGTCACTCGGTCGGCGTCGAAGCCGCCGAACGACTCGGGGACCGTCAGTCCGGTCAACCCGAGTTCGGCCAGGCCGTCCCAGACGTCCTCCGGAAACTCCTGGTTCGCGTCCGCCTCGTCGACGACCGGTTTCACCTCGTCGTCGACGAACGACCGGACCGTCTCCCGAACGAGTTCTTGTTCGTCTGAGAGTTCCATGGCGTCGGTACACCGACCGAGTCCGTAAAGATAGCGACGGAACCCGACGACGGTCGTTCGAATCGACGGACGCTCGGGAACGAAACCGCCACGGATCGATTCGTGCGATCCGTACAGTACCTGGCAGATGGTCGGTCGTACAACCCGTCGGCTCGTCGATCGTCCGTACCCAACCCGCCGGCTCGTCTGTCCGACGAATCGTCGGGCGGCTGCCGTAATCGGTTACCGCCGCCACCCAGCGGTCGCGGTTGCATCGGTACCGACGTCAACAGGCCGTATCAGCGGCCCGCTCGCTCACGCGTCGCGAGACAGTTCGTCGAGCAGATCGTTCACTCGTCGTTCGATCTCGTCGCGGATCTCGGCGACCTCCTCTGGTGAACGGCCGTCCGGATCGGCAATTTCCCAGTCGCGGCTCTCTCCTGGCCACCCGGCTGGACACGCGTCCGCGTCCGAACAGCCCATCGTGACGACGTAGTCGCTCCTCCGTCTCTCGTCGACCGTCACCTCTCGGGGCGACCGGTCCGAAACGTCGATTCCGACGGCTCGCATCGATTCGACGACGACGGGATGGATCCGGTCGGCAGGGTCCGTCCCGCCGGTTACGAGGTCGACGTCGTCCGCGAGATTCCGGGCCTCGAGTTCCCGACGAGCGAAGGCGTACGCCATCTGCGACCGACCCGCGTTCTGGACGCAGACGAACGCGAGTTGCGTCGGTTCGGTTTCGGCCCTCGTCCCAGAATCCTCGGCGTTCGCTGCGTTCGGTCGAACTGTGAAGACGGGAACGGACGCCGTACGAATTACTCGATCGGTCACGCTTCCGACGAGCAGTCGTTCGAATCCGCCACGCCCGTGCGTTCCCATCGCGATCACGTCGACGCCGTTCTCGTCGGCGTACTCGACGATCTCCTCGGACGGGCGTCCCTTCGTCGTCGCCGTGACGGCCTCGAGACCGCGGGATCGGACGTCCGCCGCGATTCCCTCGAGGTGCGACTGCGCCGACGCACGTCGGTCGGTTTCGGAACCGACGTCGTCTCCCGAGGCGTCGCCGAGGGCGTTTGCGAGGTCGTCGTCGACCACCGAGAGGAGGTGAACGGTGGCTTCGAGCTGCGCCGCGAGCGAGCGACCTCGCTCGAGCGCTTCCGTGGCCGCCTCGCTCCCGTCGGTTGGAAGGAGGATCGAATCGATTCCCGTCGCGCGTTCGGCCCTGTCGGCCGCTGACGACGTGATCGTCACGACCGGGACGGATGCGGTTCGAACGACCTTGTCGGCGACGCTGCCGACGATCGCGCGTGCGACGCCACCACGTCCGGACGTTCCGACGACGATCGCGTCGATCGTGCGTTCGTCGGCGTAGTCGACGATTTCGTCGGCCGGGATTCCGTCCCGGACCGCGGCCGTCGCGTCGAGGCCGCGCTCGATAGCGTCGTCCCGGAGGGACGCGGCTCGAACCTCCGCCCGTTCGCGGAGTCGATTGCGAATCGACGGTGAATCGCCCGAATAGCCCGCGCCAGTCGCGACGGAACTGTCCGCTACCGAGAGCACGTGTACGTTCGCGTCAAGCGAGCTGGCGAGGTCGAACCCGCGTCGTGCGGCGTTTTCGGCCGGGTCGCTTCCATCGGTCGGAATCAACAGTGTGTCGAGTGTCATCGTCTGGGGAGTGGTCAGTCGTCGTTCGGTTCGGAGGCGGTCGGCTCCTCGGACGGCGGCGTCGACTCGAGTCGATCGGTGTCGTAGCCGGCCCAGTCGAACCGCCGCTGGAAGTAGACGGCCACGTTGACGAGCGCCAGCAGAACTGGCACCTCGATCAGCGGGCCGACGACGGTGGCGAAGGCGACGCCGGAGCCGACGCCGAAGACGGCGACGGCGACGGCGATCGCGAGTTCGAAGTTGTTCGAGGCGGCGGTAAAGCCGATCGCGGTGGTCGTCGAGTAGTCAGCGCCGATCCCCCGCCCCATCGCGAAGCTCACGAGGAACATCACGACGAAGTAGATCGTAAGCGGCACCGCGATCCAGAGGACGTCCGTCGGCCGGGCGAGGATGTTCTCACCCTGCGTTGCGAACATCACGATCACCGTAAAGAGGAGGGCGATCAGCGTGACGGGACTGATCGTCGGGACGAACCGCTCTTCGTACCACTCTTCGCCCTTGGCATGCACTCCACCGAGGCGGGTGAGAATCCCGCCGGCGAACGGAATCCCGAGGAAGATGGCGATCGCCCAGAACACCTGCCCGACGGTGATCTCGAACGCCCCGATGCCCGCGACCAGGGCGTCCATGCCGAGCAGCGGCGGCAGAAACAGCGCGAAGAACCAGACGTACACTCCGTAGGTGACGATCTGGAAGACGCTGTTGAACGCGACCAGTCCCGCGGCGTACTCGCTCGAGCCGTCGGCGAGATCGTTCCAGACGAGCACCATCGCGATACAGCGAGCCATCCCGATGAAGATCAACCCGAGGAAGTACTCCGGTCGGGCGGGAAACGGTGAAACGAGGCCGCTGAAAAAGACCACCGCGAGGGCGAACATCAGCGTGGGGCCGATCACCCAGTTCTGGACCAGGCTCAGGCTGAGCACGCGCCACGCGCTGAACACCCGTGGCAACTGTCCGTAGTTGACCTTCGCCAGCGGGGGGTACATCATCGCGATCAGCCCGATCTCGACGAGGTAGTACCGCTGGATCGGCTCGACGATACCGGGCGAGACGTATCCGAGCCCGACGCCGACGCCCATCGCGAGGAAGATCCAGACGGTGAGGTACTTATCGAGGAAGTCCATCGAGCGGGGATCACCGCAGTCGGGACACCCGCAGTCGGGACCGTGTTCGTGCTCGAGGTCACTCACGCTCGCTCACCTCGCGCTCGGCCGTTTCGAACAGCGACTTCGCGAGCGGGGTCGCGTCGTAGTACCGCCAGTTCCCCGCTTTTCGGCGGGTCGCGAGTCCCGCGTCGACGAGATCCGACAGCGCGTGACTGACCGCACTTTCGCTTACGTCGACGACCGGTTCGAGTTCGCAGACGCAGAGTTCGTCGTCCGTGACGGCGAGCGTTCGTGCGAGCCGATACCGGGTCCGGTTTCCGAGCGCGGCAAAGACGGGGCGAACTGGATCGTCGTCGAACGTCGCGTCGGTCACCGACGCCAACTCCTCGAGTCGCTGTTCCACGTCCGATTCGCGACAATCGTCCAGTTTCTCCGCCAGTAAGCGTCGAAGACGGGTTCGCGTCTCTGCCATCGACACCCACTTGAAGCCAAATTCATATAGTGTTGTCGATCTGAATTCGGATTCAGATAGGGTCGAGGACTCGCCAATCGTCGCGAACGTGGTCGGACGTCGTCCGAAACCGATTCGCGAGACTGGTAGCCGCGTAGGTGACGTGTTGGACCGTCACGATCGTGGGTTCGCGGCGCTCACCGAACGCCAGTAGTGCAACGAGCTACTGGTGGGACGTGTCCTCAACGTCGACGATCTCGAAGCGCGTTCCGCCGTCGATACCGGCGGTAACGGAAATCTCCCAGCCGTGACCGTCGACGATCCCCTTGACGATTCGCAGTCCAAACCCGGTCCCCCGTCGCGCTGTCGAGTACCCCGCCTCGAAGACGCGATCGCGTCTCTCCGGCGGAATCCCCGGTCCGTCGTCCTCGACGTAGAACCCTGGGCGATCGGACAGCGTCCCGACGCGAACCGTCACGGTCTCGCCGCCGTGTTCGACGGCGTTTCGAAACAGGTTCTCGAACAGCTGCAGGAGGCGGGTTTCGTCGGCGACGATCGATTCGTCGGTCATCTCCGTTTCGAGCGTCGCGTCGCCGGTCGCGACGTGATCCCACGCCCGCGAGACGACCGCGTCGAGTACGACCCGCGATCGGGCGCCGATCTCCCGCTCCTCGCGGGTCAACCAGAGCATACTGTCGATGATGCGTTCCATTCGCGAGAGCGAACTGGCGATCGCATCGAGATGCTCGCTCTCGTGGCGCTCTCGTGCCAGTTCCAGCCGCCCGGTCGCCACGTTCAACGGGTTCCGGAGATCGTGTGAGACGACGGACGCGAACTCCTCGAGTCGCCTGTTCTGTTCGTTCAGTTGCTGTTCGCGCTCTTTCCGATCGGTGACGTCCGTGATGAGACCCTCGACGAGGTCGTCGTCGACCCGTTGCCCCTGCTCCCACACCCAGCACGGTTCGCCGTCTTTCGTCCGGATTCGGTAGGTGAGTTCGAACGGACGCTCCCGCTCGACGGCCGATCGGACCTCCTCGTAGATCCGGTCTCGATCGTCGGGGTGGACGACGTCGTCGCCCCACGAGACGCCTTCTCGCAGTTCGTCGGTCGTGTACCCGGTTATCGACTCCGCCTGTCCGTGGACGAACTCGAAGGGCCAGGAAGAATCGATCTCCGCGCGGTAGACGATTCCCGGAAGATTCTCGATGAGCGTCCGGTAGCGTCGTTTCGCCCTGTACTGATCCGTGATATCCCGGCCGATCGCGACCGATCCCTCCACTCGACCGGATTCGTCCATTAACGCCTGCGAGTGCCACGAGATGAGTCGATTCTCGCCGCTTTTGGTTCGGATCGTGGTTTCGAACTCCTCGACCGCCTTCTCGTCGCGCAGGATACTGCCGACGTGCTCGAGGATGTCGTTTCGGTACTCCTCGTCGGGATAGAGCCGCTCCCAGATCTCGTCGTGTCCGACCACCTCCTCGGCGGAATAGCCGCTGATCTCCGCGGCAGCTTCGTTCCAGACGACGACGTTCCCCGAGTCGTCGAGAACGTTTATCCACACGTTCGCACTCTCGATGATGGCCTGTCGAAACTGATCGAGCTCCCTGAGTTCGACTTTCCGCTCTTTCTCGTCGGTAACGTCGCGGACGGTGCAGACGAGTTCGCCGTCCTCCGCCGAGGAGACGACGTGATCTTCGACGAACGTCGTTCCGTCCGAGCGCAGTCCCTGTGTTTCGCCGTGCCAGTACCCGGTTTCGCCCACTTCGGGAAGGATCGTCTCCCGCGCGAACTCGACTCCGTCCTCGGGGTACGTGATCTCCCAGGAGCGGCCGATCATCTCGTCCGGTTCGTAGCCGTACATCGACGCGTACGCATCGTTGACGAAGACGAACCGTCCGTCCTCGTCGAGAATGCTGATCCCCTCCCTGGCCGTCTGAATCGCGTCGAGCTGTCGTCGCTGCTGGCGCTGCGCCGTCGTCGTCTCGACCGCGTTCAGCACGCGGTTGGCCAGAATCGTGTACTGTTCGGTCCCCCCTTCCTTCTGGAGGTAGTCGGTGACGCCGTGTGAGATCGCTTCCGACGCGATCTCTTCGCTCCCTTTCCCCGTAAACAGGATGAACGGGAGACTCTCGTGATCCCGCCGGACGACCTCGAGGAACTCGAGGCCGTTCGTCTCGGGCATGTCGTAATCGCTGACGACGCAGTCGATCGGTCGCTCGCCGAGCAACTCGAGGCCCTCCTCGGCGCTGGTGGCCGTGATAACGTCGATTCGCTCCGCTTCTCGCTCGAGAAACGTCGCGGTTAGCTCAGCGAGGCTCTCGTCGTCGTCGACGTGCAACACGACGACGGGGGTTCGTGGATCGCGGACGCGAGTCACTGATTCTCTCTACACGTATTATCTCGTCTTCGTACGATAAACGTGCGGGTTCATCGGACGACGAACGCGCCGCCAGGGCCGACGGACACCGCCGGGGACTCTCCTTCCTCGAGTCCGCCCCTCCGTCCGACGCCGCTGCGTGTTTCGCGAGCGGGACTACGCTCGCACCCTTCGGGACCCTGGCGGCGACGACGCGGAACGGTCCTCGAGCGACTCGTCGACGCCGGAACGACGGCCGGCTTCGATCTCAACGATCCACCGAAGCGCCGGACGCTGGAAATCACCCGCGAGACGTACCGGGCGCTCTTTCCGCCCGCCGTGAAATCGGAGGCACGATTGCCCCACGCGACGAAGAGCGGATCGAACGGCCAGCGATCGAAACCGAGACGGTCGGTCCGATCGACACAGGAGGCGCGTTCGTCTGGGACGACCTCGTCTCCTCTTTCCGCGACTCGCTTCGCTACGGGGCTGTGACCGCCCCGGCGAAACGGACGATCGGAGGCGGCGTCGCGGTCGACACGTCCGACGAGGTTGAAACCGCCGCAAACGAGGAGGCCGACGGTATCTCCCGGCAGCCTCGAACGCCGTTGAATTGACAAAAGTGATGTTTTTAATATATGTGTTCAGTACCTTTGTGTTCACATAATCATATGATGTTTGACTATTCTTCACTGGCTGGCGATCCCGGCCGCTGGACGTCAGTTCCGGAGAACGCGATCCGCCGATTCGAGCGTCGCGACGCATCGCTCCGGCGATACCCTCTCGAATCGGCCGACGACGGATAATTACGGGCGTATTTTTGTAAAGGTTCGCCACTCCGGAACGTTTTTTACGCCGAACCGGCTATGCTGAGCCAGTGAGCGAATCTAGTACGGAAGAGGCCGGCGTGAGCTGCGGATGCAAGGTCGGACGCATCGGCAGTCGGTACGACCTCGACGGCCTCGACGACGAACTCGTCCGTTACTGGACGGATAGAACCGACGAACGATACAGCACGCGCGACCTCGCGGAGCACGTCAACCAGCGCGTCCTCCAGGCTGCACTCGACGACGCCGGTTTGCAGTACAAAGACGGCGAGATCGAAAACACCTACCGCTTGTTGACCGGCGAGGACGTCAGCAGCGGGACGCGCGTTCAGACGCGAAAGGAACTCGAGCGCGACTCGGTGCCGGTCGACGAGATCGAGGGTGATTTCGTCTCCCACCAGACCGTTTACAACCACCTGACGAACTGCCTCGAGGCGTCGCTCGACTCCCCCAGCGACGAGGAACGTCTCGAACGCAGCAGGGACAAACTCGGCGCGCTGCGCAACAGAACCGCCGCCGTTACGGAGGACACGGTCGCCCAGCTCGACCGAAACGACGTCCTGGACGTCGGCGAGTTCGACGTTCTGGTCAACGTCACGGTGACGTGCAAGGACTGCAGACAGCAGTACACGATCCGGGACCTCCTCGAGCAGGGCGGTTGTGAGTGTTAGTGCCGGCGGTACACAAAGTCGGCCGTCGTCATTCGTCGGGACGATCACGTTTCGGAATTAGTCTATTACCAAAGTATTATTTGATTTAGTCACTTGGGTCTTTTTCGAGGAATACGAGATCGAATGCGGAAACCTCACTATTATACTATTCAAAACCCGTTACTCTGCTAGTGTGCGTCGAAATGAGCATAGACGAAATAGCCACTCAGTTCGGAATCGAGCTGGCGGACGACCGGGCGAACGAACTGGAAGCAGAAGCCGAAGCGTTTCGGGAGACCCTCGACGTGTTCGAGCCTGCGGACCCGGATAACGAGTTGGCAAAAGGGATCACCACCGGAGCTGACGAGTACGACGCGTTCCGCTATCAGTTCGAGTACGAATCGGGAGACGGCCCCCTCCACGATCTCGAGGTCGCCGTGAAAGACAACATCGCCGTCGCGGGCGTGCCGATGCACTGTGGGTCCCGATCGATCGAGTTCACTCCGCCGTACAACGCGACGGCGACGGCGAAGTTGCTCGACGACGGAGCGACCATCGTCGGCACGACCAACATGGATAAATTGGCGTATTTCACGACCGGGGAGACGTGCGATTTCGGAGCCGCAGTCAACCCCGAAGCCGAAGGGTGCGTCGCTGGCGGTTCCTCTTCCGGCAGTGGAGCTGCGGTTGCGGCTGGACTCGTCGACGCGGCGCTCGGAACCGACACCGGCGGGAGCGTTCGAATCCCCGCATCGTTCTGTGGTACCGTCGGATTCAAGCCGACGTATCGTTCGGTGTCCCGGTTCGGATTCGTCGACCTCGCTCCGTCGTTCGATCACATCGGAACGCTCGCCGATTCCGTCGAAACGGCCGCTCGCGTCGTCGACAGCATGACCGGCGTCGACGTCAACGATCCCTCGACGTACGCGCGGTCGTCGGGCCCGTCCGTCGCTGACGGCGTCGGAAAATCCGTATCCGAACTGAACGTCGGTCTCGTCGCGGAAGCGTTCGATCTGTCGACGGCACCCGTCGCCGAAACGGTGCGCAACGCAGCGGAGAAACTGAGCGAACACGGATGCACGGTCGATTCCGTCTCCGTTCCGGGCTATTCGGAGATCATCTACGCGCTGACCACCATCGAAAGCTGCGAGTTCGCGACGCTGCTTTTGAACAACGGTCACGTCTACGGTGCCGGAACGGGGTACAGCGAAGGGTGGCGACGAGTCGTCTCGGAGTTCGTTTCAAGCGGTGATTACGGCGAACATCTCGCGAAGAGTCTCGTCATCAACGCACAGCTGTTGAACGCGACCGAGGGAAAACAGTACGTCGCCGCACAGAACGCTCGTCGCGATTTCGTCCGAACGATCCGATCGCTGTTCGAAACCTACGACGCGTTGATCACCCCGACGACGCCGACGCCGGCACCCGAACTCGGCGATGTCGACACCATCGACGACCTCCTCGAGACGGAAGCAAACACCGGACCGTTCAATCTCACCGGCCATCCCGCCATTTCGATTCCGGCCGGCCGGGTGGGCGGACGTCCGATCGGTTTGCAGGTCGTCGCCGGGTGGAACGACGATCCGATCGCAGCCCGAATCGGATCCGCGATCGAGCGGATCTCCACGCCGTAAATCGTTTCGAGTGTGATCGCCGACAGCACTCGCTGCCCCTTCTCACGGTACGGTCGTCGACGTTCGTCTCGTTTTCCGTCGCGACCACGTTTACGCGTCGTCTTCGAGAATCGTCGATCGGAACCGTGGTGGTGGCGATGTTCTGGAACCGTTCGTCGGCGTCGAAGGACCGGTCAACTCATCGGCTACGATCGGTTCTGCCGGTCGATGTCCTGCCTAGGCGTCAGGCCAGCGTTCGATGTAGATCGCTTTGTCCGTGTAGAACTGGATCATATCCTCGCCCTGGGCGTGCAGGTCGCCGAAGAACGAATCCTTCCAGCCGCCGAAGTGGAAAAACGCCATCGGTGCCGACGTCCCCACGTTGACTCCGATGTTTCCGATCTCGGCGTCGTGGCGAAAGCGCCGGGCGTCGGCTCCCCGTCCGGTGAAGAGGCTGGCCGCGTTGCCGAAGCGACTCCCGTTCATGCGTTCGATCGCGTCCTCGAGCGAGGGAACCGAGTCGAGCGCGAGCACGGGCCCGAAGATCTCCTCCCGTGAGATCACCATGTCCTCGGCGACGTCGCCGAAGACGGTCGGACCGAGGAAGTTACCGTCTTCGTATCCCTCGACGGTCACGTCGCGACCGTCTCGAAGCACCGTCGCGCCTTCCTCGACGCCGGTTTGAACGTAGTTTCGAACCGTGGCCTCGTGATCTTCGCTGATGAGCGAGCCGATGTCGGTTTCCTCGTCCAACCCGTAACCGACGATCTGTTCGTCGGCCTTCGCAACGACGAGTTCGCTGAATTCGTCGTACACCGATTCTTCGATCAGGACCACGTCGTTCGCGAGACAGCGCTCTCCGGCGCAAGCACACGCAGAGGAGACAGTCTGTTCGGCGGCGAACTCGAGGTCGGCGGTCTCGGTCACGATGATGTGGTTTTTCGCACCGCCCTGAGCCTGTACGCGTTTCCCATTTGCAGCGGCGCGTTCGTACACGAGCTTCGCGATCGGCGTCGAACCAACGAACGAGATTCCTTCGACACCCTCGTGATCCAACAGCGCGTTGACGGTATCCTTTCCGCCGTTGACCAGCTGAACGACGCCGTCGGGAAAGCCCGCTTCGTCGATCAGTTCGAACAGTCGCTGTGGGACCAGTGGATCCTGCTCGCTCGGTTTGAGGATGAAACTGTTGCCAGTCGCAACCGCGTACGGGAGAAACCACAGCGGAATCATGCCCGGGAAATTAAACGGCGTGATAGCCGCGAACGCACCCAACGGTTTTCGGACGGCGCTCTCGTCGATGTCCGGGGCTGCGTTCAACAGCGTCCCGCTTTGCATCATCGACGGAATTCCACAGGCGACCTCGACGTTCTCGATTCCGCGTCGGAGCTCACCGAGCGCTTCGGCTTTCGTTTTACCGTGATCCCGAACGAGGAGCTCCGCGAGTTCGTCGTGGTGCTCCTCGAGCAACGATTTCAGTCGAAACAGCGGTTGGATTCGTTCTTCGACGGGTAACTCCGACCACTCACGGAACGCCTCGTTCGCAGTACGAACGGCGTCGTCGACGTCCTCGCCGGAACTGAACGGAACCGTCGCCAACTCCTCACCAGTCGCGGGGTTGATCGTCGATAGTTCTTCGCCGCCGTCCGGGGTGGTCCACTCTCCACCGACGTAGTTTCGAACCGTACCTGTTCGACCAAGTGACGCTAGCTCGACCATACGAGGAGTATTACCACGGTGGAAATAAAGGCTTCGAACTGAGAGTATATTTTACAACAGTTAACCGAGTAGGCCAAATAATATTCTATTAAGCCTGTTCCATCCAGGATCTATAACGTGAAAAAACCTATTTCGGGAAAGATTAATGAATGGTGAATTCGAAGATCAGGGAAGGATGCCAGACGAACTGTCACAGGAGGAAACTGGCGACGGACGAACCGACGTCGAACGGCTCGACAAGGAGTACGTATTCGGAACCTGGTCGTATCAAAGCGAAGTTGAGCCGACCGAAGTCACGGGAGCCGGCGGCGTCCGCTTTCGAGATGCACGCGGTAACGAGTGGATCGATTTTTCAGCACAGTTGATGTGTTCGAACCTCGGTCATTCTGCCGATGCCGTCGCGGACGCAATCGCCGAGCAAGCGCGGGACGGTGCGTACTTCGCCCCCGGCTACGCAACGGAGGCGCGCGCTAAGCTAGGGGAAAAACTCGCCGAAGTAACGCCTGGTGACCTCTCGAGGACGTTCTTTTCGACGAGCGGAACCGAAGCCGTCGAAGCCGCGATCAAAATCGCTCGAATGTACACCGGAAAACAAAAGATCGTCTCCAGATACCGCTCGTATCACGGTGCGACCTACGGTTCGATCAGCGTAACCGGAGACCCGCGACGGCTGAAAGCCGAACCGGGCATCCCGGGGACCATCAAAGCCCCCGATCCATACGCGTACGGTTCCACGCTGGATCCGATGGAGAGCCTCGAGTACATCGACGAGATGCTCATGCTCGAGGGGGATACCGTCGCGGCGGTACTCGTCGAGCCGATCGTCGGCTCCAACGGCATCCTCGTCCCGCCCAGAGAGTACCTTCCCCGACTCAAAGAGATCGCTCACGACCACGATGCGTTGCTCATCTGCGACGAGGTGATGGCCGGCTTCGGCCGAGCGGGCGAGTGGTTCGGATGTGACGTCTTCGACGTCAAGCCTGACATCATGACGATGGCGAAAGGCCTCTCGAGCGCGTACGCGCCGTTGGGTGCAACGATCGTCACACCCGAGATCGCAAATCACTTCGAGGACGAAATGTTCTGTCACGGCCACACGTACGCGGGTCATCCCGTCTCGTGCGCTGCAGGGCTCGCCGCGATCGAAACCTATCAGGAGGAAAACCTCATCGAACACGCACGCGAGGTCGGTTCGTATCTCGGAGATCGCCTCGACGAGCTTGCCGCGGATCATCCGAGCGTCGGCGACACTCGCGGCGTCGGTCTCTTCCGCGGAATCGAGTTGACGAAACGCGAAGGCGAGCGGGTTCCGTTTGGATCCCGGTTGGACAAGATCTCCAGGGGGAATACCATCGTCGACGACGTCACGGCCGCAGCTGCCGACGGTGGCGTCTACGTTGCGAGCATGATCAACACACTGATCATCGCACCGCCGCTTCCGATCACCGAATCGGATATCGACGAAGCAATCTCCGTCCTCGACGACGCACTCGAGGTTTCGGACGAAGCGATGGACCAGTAAGCAAACCTCGCTACTGACAGCACGTCGTGAGCGTCTTCCCGGTCGGGAAAAGGCAGAAATACTTAACTGTCTTCTTAGTAGCTAGAGAGAACAATATGGATGTAGATCTCGACGAGACGGATATCGAAATTCTCAGGCAGCTCGAGGAATCGTCGGAGAAAAACTTGGAGGATCTGTCAAAAGAACTCGACCTTTCGAAATCGGCGATCCACTACCGGGTGAAAAAGTTAAAAGAGAGCGAGATAATCACGAAAATTTCCGCGGATATCGATCCTCGTGTGCTCGATCTGAACATGCTTCTGTTCACCGACGTTACGGTCTCACACGAGAGTGGATACGCAAAGGACATCGGTGAAACGTTATCGGCCATCGATGGCGTCAACGAAGTGTACTACATGATGGGAGACGTCGATTTCATCGTCATTTCCCGCGTTCAGAATCACGATCAGATGCAGTCGCTCATCGACAACATCGTCGAGATCGATGGCGTCAACGAAACGTCGTCGCGGTTCGTCATCAAAGAGATCAAAACGGGAAACAGCATTCTCGCAGACATGTCCGAGGAGATGGTCGAAGAAATACTCGACTGATGATCGCGGTTTTCGGGTGAGCATCGATTAGGGACGTCCGCATTGCCGAACTGGTCCACCGCGATTCGATTCTGAGAAGTCGATGGATACGACGAGTGAACTACCCACCCTACTCGCTCACCGCTGACGCGGTTCGCTCCTCGAGGACGAAGGCGTAGCCTGCAAAAGTTAAATGGTCAGATGCTGCTGGATGACGTCCGAATCGTCGAGTTCATCGGGGCCCAACTCGTCGACGATACTCCCTTTTTCCATTACGTAACACCGCTCGGTCGTATTGATCGTGAAGTCGATATTTTGTTCAGTGAAAAAGATCGTCATCCCGAGATCGTCGTTGATCTCCTTGAGAATGGTACCGATCTGCTCGACGATGTTCGGCTGGACACCCTCGGATAGCTCATCGAGGAGGAGGAGTTTCGGATTACCGACGAGCGCACGCCCAATCGCGAGCATCTGCTGTTCGCCACCGCTCATCGTTCCGGCCTTCTGGGTCGTTCGCTCTTTCAACCGGGGAAAGTACTCGTAGACTTCGTCGTAGAGGGGGTCGGCGTGATTTTCATTGATCATCGTCCCGGTACGGAGGTTTTCCTCGACCGTCAGGCGCGGAAAGATCTCCCTGCCCTGTGGAACGTACCCGATACCGGCTTTCGCGCGCCGATCAGGCGGCAATTCCGTGATACATTCGCCCTCGAATTCGATCTCGCCGCTCGACGGTTCGACGAGACCGATAAGTGTTTTGATAAGCGTCGATTTTCCGACGCCGTTGCGTCCGATCAGCGAGACGATCTCCTGATCCCCGATTTCGATCGATACGTCGTGTAATACCGGCGTCTGTCCGTACCCAGAATCGAGATTCATCGTCGAAAGTACCATTAGTCTCCCTCCACGCTTTTACCGAGATATATTTTTTTGACCCCCTCGTGGGTAACGATCTCTTCGACGCTTCCTTCTGCAAAAATTTGTCCGTTGTGCATGACAGTGACCATGTCTGAGATTCCTCTGACGAAGTTGATGTCGTGTTCGACGATCAGTACCGTCACGTCTTCGTCGATGAGATCCCGGACCAACCCAGCGGTTTTCTCCGTTTCGTCGATCGTCATCCCGGCGGTTGGCTCGTCTAGCAGTAACAACTCGGGTTCGACCCCCATCGTCATCGCGATCTCGAGCCACTGTTGTTCGCCGTGAGAGAGATTCGTCACGGGCATCGACCGCTTGTCGGTTAACTCGACTAACTCGAGCAGTTCGTCGATGTGCTCGTCTAACTGATCTCCGTCGGTGTAGAGCTGGGTCGGAATTCGGAGATTCTGTTCGACCGTCAGGTCTTGATACGTGCTTAACTTTTGGAATTTAAAGCTTATCCCGCTTTTGGCGCGTATGTGTGGGTGAGACGAGGTTATATCCTCTCCTTTGTAGTAGATCGTCCCGTCGGTAGGCGTATGAAATCCTGTAAGCAGTTTCAGGAACGTGCTTTTTCCCGCACCGTTGGGTCCGATGAGACAGCGTATCTGTCCCTTTGGAAGTCGAAAGTCCACGTCGTTGACGGCGGTCAGTCCGCCGAATCGTTTGGTTAGTCCACTGGCGCTCAGAAGTGCTTCGTTCGTCTTCGGTCCGTCGTTCGTACCCTGTTTTGATCTCATGAATTACCCTCTTGGACGCTACCCGATTGTTTTCGAGTGGTCGACCACGCGACCCACCGGTCGCGTAGCGCAGGAACGATTCCACTGGGGAAAAAGAGGATCACGAGGATGAACAGGATGCCGAGGAAGATAAATGAGTAACCGGTCCCCATCGCACCCAGTTCGTTCGACGTGTACTGGAGCAGGTAGGCGGCGATACCGGAGCCAAGTAGCGTGCCGCGGCCACCGACGGTTACCCAGATGATCGGTAAGGATGCCGAAACGAGGCCGAACATCGTCGGATCGATAAACCCGCTCCAGGAGACGTAGAGGACTCCGGCCAAGCCACCTAACGCCGCTCCGGCGCTGAAGAGTGCAGTTTTCAACTTTCGGATATCGTATCCGAACATTTGAGTTCGCCGTTCGTCCTCGCGTATCGCGATCATCACGTACCCGTAGTACGAGTTGACCGTGTATCGCAAGCCAAGATATACAGCGATCATCAGAGCCAGTACCAGATAGTATTCGGAGACGGGTGTGAGATCGAATGAGAACGCGACTACGTCCAGCTCGAGCGTCGGTATGCCCGACATTCCGTTGAGTCCGCCAAGCTGGGCATCGCCGATCGTCGTTCCAGACGTTCTGGTCAGTAATAGATTGAACATTAGCGTGACGACGAGGGTGATGATAGCGACGTACAGCCCGCTGACCTGTCCGTAGAACATAAAGTATCCGAGTGCTGCCATCACCACTGCCGGGAGTACGACACCGATCAGAAGCGCGAGAACGGTGCCTCCGATCATCTCCGTCAAGTTAATCGCAACGACGCCGTAGGCGTAGCCACCCAGTCCGAACGTCGCCATCTGACCGAAATTAAAGATACCCGAATACCCCCAGACGATGGAGAGACTCAGTGCGAGAATAACCCAGATGAAGAAGCTCGTATTCGTCTTCAATACGAACGTATTAACTATCATCGGATACACCAACAATATCGCAAAAATACCCCAGAAAACCGCCCAGAACGTTCGATTGTTTCCGATAGTGTTTGGCCCTTCAAAACGAGCGTGAAACTCGTCAAATCGGTCCAGAAGGTGACTGAACCAGTGGTGTGGGTTCGACGATTCCTCAGTAGCGTGCTCAGATTCGTCCATTGTTCGTATGTAGCATGTGGTGTTCACTCTACGACGCCAGTGAGTCCTTCCGGTAGCACTCTGATGAGCAGTACCGTCGTTATCAGCAGCGCCAGATATCCGCCGAGCGTGCCGAACAGCATCGATGCGGGTGCCTGGATTATTCCCAACGATAGCGCGGCGAGGGAGGTTCCGACGATGACGTTTGCTCCTCCGACGATTACGGTCACGAACGCTTCGACGAGTACGTTGGTTCCCATATCGGGAGTGAGCGAAACCGTTGGAGCGATGAGCCCTCCGGCGATTCCGGACAACACGGATCCGAAGAAAAACGTCTTCATGTACACCCGTTTCGTCGGGATACCGAGACACTGTGCCATCTCTTTGTTTTGCATTGCGGCGCGCGAGTGCAAGCCGTAACGCGTGTACATGAAGATTGCGTACGTGCTCGCAAAGAGGACGATCGCTGCACCGGCAAGCGCGATACGGTACGTCGAGGCGCTGAATGCACCGTACTGTATCGACCCTAACGGAGTGTGGATACCGGCGAACGTTCCGCCAAACTGGATTCGGACCAGTTGGATGACGATCAGGCTCACTCCCCAGGTTGCGACGAGCGTCTCGATCAACCGATCGTACAGGTGCTGGATTATCAGTCGCTCGACGATGAGCCCGAAAATTCCAGCTGCAAGACCGCCGACGAAGATCGCAAGGAGCAATGGAAACCCGGCGTGATATCCCATAGCCGTCGTGTACGCCCCGACGAGAATGAACTCCCCGTGGGCGAAGTTGATAATACCCATGATTCCGAATATCACGGCCAGACCCAGCGCTATCAGCGCCAGTTTCCCGAAGTGAGACAGCGCTAATATCAGAAATCCGAATAGGCTCTCGATGAGGGACATTGCTAGCTTCTCACTCGGTTAGGTCCCCTTCCTCGGGAATGTATTGCTCAGTGATCGGATCGTCCCAGGTGCTTTCACTGGCAAGTTGACACTCGCTTGCGAACCAGTCGCTCGTTCCGACCTGTTCCGAGATCGGTTCGTCGGTCGGATTTCCGTCCACGTCCAAGAACTGCACCTCGTGACTCTCGTCGACGTGAGCGAGCCACATGTCCTGCGTTGCGTGGTGGGTTTCCGGGTCCATAGCAACCGTCCCCGACGGAGCTTCGACGGAGATGTCTCCACTTTCGTAGGCGGCCGCGACTTCCTCCTGATCGACCGTTCCTGCGAGTTCGACGGCTTCCCAGTAGAGTTGCAACGCCGTGTAGGCGTCGACGATCGACAGGAAAACGTAGTCGAAATCGGGATACTCCGATTTGAACTTCTCGACGAACTCCTGGTTTCGTTCCGTGGGTATCTCCTCGAAGTACGAGAAACAGGAGTACGTGTCCGTCATCACGGGCGGTTCGAACGTCTTGTGTTCGTACGTCCCGGCGATGTTGGACATCGAACCGTACGGAACGTCGAGCCCTGCAGCCTCGGCCTGCTCGAAGAAGCTGGCCTGCGGTGCGCCGATCGTCAGGCTCAGAATCCAGTCCGGATCAGCCTGCTGTATGTCGTTAATCGTTGATCCGAACTCGTCGACACCCAATGGAACGAACTCTTCGCCGACCGGTTGACCGCCGTACTCTTCCGCGTAGAACCGTGCGTACTGGTTGCTGATCGTCCCGTAGTTGTAATCGGCAACGATCGCGTAGTAATCAGGCCCAAAATTATCGATCATGAACTCGATCATCGGCCGTTGTTGAGACGAAAGCGTCGTATTGATGAACGTAAACTGATCGCAGACGCCGCCCTCGTACCAGTCGTTGTAACTGTACAGCTGTTTGTTCTCGTTTACTATCGGACGCATCGCCTCGCGATTCGAACTGAGAAGTGCTCCGAAGAGCATGTCCACCTCGTCTTCCTGAATGATCCTCCGGGTGAGATTTTGGTACTGGGTGTTGTCACCGGCAGGATCGTACGAGATCAGTTCGACTTCGCGACCGAGCAGTTCGTAGTCCTGTTCCTCGAGAAACATCTCGGTCACGGCGTCTTTGCCTTCGCCGGTAAAGCCCAGTTCGCCACTGTTATCGTAGAGCGTGCCGATCCTGATCGTCTCATCGTCCGATCCGAGCGAACCAATGCAGCCCGCTAGCGCGGAGAGACCCGCAGCACTACCCAGTCCGCCAGCTGCTTTGAGGAATCGTCGTCGTGAATTCTTCCCGCTACCGTGGGCGTTCGGGGTCGTCTGTCCAGATCGATCAGTGGATTTGCGTGCACCCATGCTTATGTGTAACTGTGCTCATTCCATATGTATGTTTGTATCGAGTGCAACTATTCCACCTAATATTGAAAAAATTTGCCCTGGTGCGAGTATAGAGGAGAAAATTTACTAATATACAATTGTTACGAGTACATACTCCAGAATATATTTCAATATTGCTATATAGTCACTTTCATTCGGTTTCGATTGACTAGTGGCAAGTAATCCGGAAATCAGATCATCATCTATTGCATCAAACTTCGCTTAATTGTTGTTTCCGCAGCTAATCACCTCGAAAACCTTCGGACGAAAGTGTGGCGTTATTTGCTCGAAGCGAGCGCCGGTCAGTTTCCGATCGCCCGCTCTCACCTCCGGTCCGCATCTGCGGCCGGCCGTGTCAAGAGGTGTGGAGGTGAAGAATCGATACTCTCTCGACAGCATCCACTGATTGAACCACGGAGGCTACTCGAGAAACTGATCGAGCGTCGCATCGAGGCCGTCGCGAACCTCGCTGACCAACGCGCCGTCGATGTCCAGACCGAGCACCGAGACCGCAGACCGCCCGACCGCCTCGAGCATCCCCGGCGGTGAGTAGACGCCGAGTCGCCACTGCGAGTACTGTGCCGCACGAAGCGCCCCGACGAGCGGCGACTGCTGTTCGAGTCGTCGCACGTCGCCGTTGACCACGACGCGGGAGGTGGACTCCGTCATCGACGGTCGCCTCGGCACGTCGAGGATCACGCACTCCGGATCGACGCCGGCGTCCGTCGCGATCTCGCGTTCGAACTCCCGGATCGTCTCGTGGTCGGATTCGATGATTCCGCCCGGAACGTCGTCGATTTCCGCCCAGACGGCGCGCTTGAACAGATCCCGGTGATCGAGCCGGCGGGAAAACTCGGTCGTCTCTTCGGTCGACCGCAGTCGCGCGATCAGGTCCGCATCGTCCATGCGCTGGAGCGTGTGTGCGTCGACGTCGGTCGACTCGAGGAGCCGCTCTGTCGCCCGTCGGAGCATCGCTTTGCTGATGCGGGCGACGCTGTGGCTGTAGACCGTCGGATTCATCAGCGCCCGCGCGACGAGCAGACTCTCGGCCGACTGGACGTTCCCCTCCGCGAGGGCGAGTTCCCCGTCGACGAACGTTAGCTCCCGGACGAGACGCCCGTGATCGATCGTTCCGTACGGCACGCCGGTGTGGTGTGCGTCCCGAACGAGGTAATCCATGCGGTCGACGTCGAGTTCCCCGGAGACGATCTGGCCGAACCGGCCCTCTCCGGCGACGAGATCCGCGATCGTCTCCGGCTCGAGGTCGTGATCGCGAAGCACGGCTCCGACCTCGCCGTCCGCCAGGAGGTCGTGAACGTCGTCGTGATACCGTCCCGTCCGGCGGTGGGTCAGTGCCTCGAGGTTGTGACTGAACGGCCCGTGTCCGACGTCGTGGAGCAACGCGGCCGCTTCGACGCGGTCCGCGCGTTTTCCCTCGACACCGAGCCCCTCGAGGGCCTCGCAGGCCAGGTGATAGACGCCGAGACTGTGCTCGAAGCGGGTGTGGTTGGCCGACGGATACACGAGCGAGACGGTGCCGAGCTGGTTGATCCGCCGGAGGCGCTGGAGTTCGGGCGTATCGAGGAGGTCGCGCGCGACGCCGTCGATCTGAATGTGGTCGTGCACGCTGTCCTTGATGACTTTCATCGTCGACGGTTCGGCCGGTTCGTACAAAAACGGTAGTGGACGTTCACGCGGCGAAACGCCGCATCGGATCACTCGAAAACCGGTACCGACTTCCTGACCGCGTTCGAACGTCCGGCATGGTTCCGATACGGCTCATGACGATCGCACTGTTCGTGATCGTCGTCCTCTGTCTGATCGCGCTGCTGTACATCTCGACGCAGTGGGAAGCGTGAGCTACCGCGTCGGTGCGTGCAGGTCGAGGAACTCGAGGAGAACGCGGTTGAACGCCTCCGGATTGTCCTGATTCGCGTTGTGCCCGGCGTTCGGAATCACCTCGTACCGACAGTTCGGCACCCGGTCGGCCCACGACGGGGCGTCCCTCGCGATGGTCCCGGTCGCGTCGTGCTCGCCGTGTACCAGCAACAGCGGACGATCGATGACGTATCCGGGCTCCGCGTGAAGGGCGGTCGCGACCGCCTTCCAGACCGCGACGAACTCGCGTTTCGATAGCTGACAGGTCGCTGCGTGGGCGTAGCGTTTTGCGGACTCCGTCTCGGCGGTCCGGTCGGCGACGAGCCGTCGAAGATGTCGGTCCGGCCAGATCCGAAACAGAGACGGGGAGAGCCGAAGCGCGACGTATTCGAGTCTCGAGGGCAGTTGGGTGAGATCGGTCGCGCCGACCACGCAGATGGCCGTCACCCGATCGGGATACCGAAACAGGAGCTCCTGGGAGACGTATCCGCCGAACGACTGGCCGACGACGACGACCTCGGACGCTTCGAGTCGGTCGAGAATCGCGATCAGATCCTCGACGACGACGGGGACGCGACACGCCGATCCGATCGGTTTCGAATAACCGTGACCGCGAACGTCCCAGCCCAGCACGCGGTACCCCGCTTCGAGCAGCGCACCGAGTTGTGCGTCGAACAGCCGGTGGTCCATCGACGCGCCGTGGGTCAGTACGACCAGCGGGGCGTCGTTCGGGCCGCACACCCAGTAGTGCAACAACGAACCGCGTCTCGTGAGGGTCTTCGGTTTTCCCCAGTACCTCGCGTCGCAGGTCATGCGTCGACATTCACGTCGACCGAGATGTAATTTCCTCGCAAGTGCGGCCGGTCGTTTCGTTCCGGCGAGAACGCCAGTTCCGCGCCACACCGGTATAAAAGCGCCCGTCACCTGACGCGAGGGCGCTTACCCCGTTCGCGTCCGTGTCGTCCGACATGACCGAACTCACGATCCCCCAGGACGCCGACGGCACGCGCGCGGCGGAACTCGTCCAGGAGCACGTCGACGTCGGTGACAGAGTCGAGATTCGCGAAGCCGAGCGCACCGGCAGCGGCGACCCGGAGATCACCGGCGAAGTCACCGGTATCGAGCCCGGGTACCTCGAACTCGACGGACAGCCGCTCTCCGAGGGAAGCGTTCGCTACGACGAGATTCACACCGTCGTCAGGCTCGAGTCGTCCTGACCGGCGAGTCGCTCACACGGCCCCCGTCCGTCATCGCCCGTGTAACCGGATCCGTGCAACTGGACTCCTCTACGGGTGCACGGAACGTCGGGACGGCGATCCGCCTCACTCCGTTTCGACCCACTCGCCACGTTCGTCGCTCTCCTCGATCGCCGCGAGGACGCGCTGGGCGGCGAGTCCGTCCTCGAAGTTCGGCCGAAATCGGCCGTCCTCGCGGTCGCCGGCGACGGCGCGCAGGAACTCGTAGTTCTCGTGGACGAACGTGTGCTCCCAGCCGAGCACGTGACCGGGCGGCCACCAGCGATCGACGTAAGGATCGTCCTCGTCGGTGACCAGGATCGTCTCGTAGCCCCGGTCGTCGCCCCGGAGCACCTCGAGTTCGTTCAACCGCTCGAGCGAGAACCGCAGGCTCCCCTCGGAGCCGTGTATCTCGATCGCGTGATCGTTTTTGTGTCCCGCCGCGAACCGGGAGGCCTCGAGCGTCCCCATCGCGCCGCTCTCGAACGCGATCTGTGCGGAGTACGCGTCGTCGACGGTGACGGGACGCCTCTCGTCGCGCTCGACGGATCCGTCGTCTTCGTCCTCTCGAGGCTCCGCTGAACCCTCGCTCCCCTCCACCGGCCGCTCCTCGACGAACGTCCGGAGCTGGCCGCTGACGCGGTCGATCCCGCCGGCCAGATCGTCGCTTCCGACCAGAAACCGGACGAGATCCACCGTGTGAGAACCCAGGTCGCCGAGCGCGCCGGAGCCGGCGAGTTGCTCGTCGTTGCGCCAGGACCACGGCGCGTCGGGATCGACCAGCCAGTCCTGCAGGTACCGTCCGCGGACGTGGTGAACCTCGCCGAGTTCGCCCGCCTCGAGCAGTCCCTTCGCGTACCGGATCGCGGGGACGAAACGGTAGTTGAACGCACAGCCCGCGGGAACGTCGTCGCCGGCCTCGCGAGACGCCTCGACCATCCGTTCCGCCTCCTCGAGCGTCGGCGCGAGCGGCTTCTCGCAGAACACCGGCGTCCCCGCCTCGAGGGCGGCGATCGACGGCTCGGCGTGGACGTGGTTCGGCCCGAGGTTGTAGAAGACGTCGACGTCGTCGACGACCGCCTCCCAGTCTGTCGAGATCGAATCGAACCCGAGGCGGTCGGCCGCATCCGACAGCGCGCCCTCGTCGCGACCGACGAGCACGCTCCGCTCTACGTCCGGCGCGTCCGGAAAGAACATCGGCAGCCGCGCCATCGCGTTCGCATGCGCCTTTCCCATGAACCGGTAGCCGAGAACGCCGACTGACAGCGTCATACGTAGACACTCCCAACAGCGACCGACATAGTACCACGGGGAGCAGGCGCGAACGCGACCGCCGACGGCGGTCACTCCGCCCAGTACGCCTCGCCCGGTTCGGTCCGGAACACCGCCCGCTCGAGCAGTTCGATTGCCTTCTCGAGGCCCTCCCGCGAACTCGTCAGCGAGTCCTCGTGTTCGATGCTCAGGACGTCGTCGTAGCCGACCATCCGGAGCGTCGAGACGATCTCCTTCCAGTGAGACTCGTCGTGGCCGTAGCCGACCGATCGGAACAGCCACGACCGGTTCGGCTCGTCGTCGTAGGCGGTCGTGTCGAGGACGCCCTTCAGCCGGGCCTGTTCGTCGTACATCCGGGTGTCCTTGGCGTGAACGTGGTGGATCGCGTTTCGTTCGCCGAGAAACCGGATCGCGTCAGTGACGGAGATACCCTGCCAGTAGAGGTGTGACGGATCGAAGTTCGCGCCGACCCGCTCGTTGGTCTCCTCGCGCAGCCGTGCCATTCCGCTCGGCTCGTAGACCAGCATGTTGGGGTGCATCTCGATCGCGACGTCGACGTCGTGGTCAGCGGCGAACGCCGCGAGGTCGTTCCAGTACTCGAGGGCGATCTGCCACTGGTACTCGAGCGCCTCGGCGTGTTCGGGCGGCCAGGGTGCCGTGATCCAGTTGGGCACCTCGTCGTTCGGGCCGCCGGCCGGAAGCCCCGAAAAGCAGGTGACGATTCCGACCTCGAGCTGGGCGGCGAGTTCGATCGCTTCGCGGAGTTCGGTATCCGCGCGCTCGGCCCGATCGTCGTCGGGGTGAAGCGGGTTGTTGTGGGTCGCGAGCGCGCTGACCCGAACGTCGTAGGTCTCGAGCAACTCGCGGAGTTCGGCCTGAGCCGCTTCGTCGTCCAGGTACTCCCGGCGGACGAGGTGGTCGTCGCCGGGATGGCCGCCGACACCCGGTTCGACCGCGTCGACGCCGAGTTCCGAGAGGTACGCGAGCGCGCCTTCGAGCGATTCGTCCGCAAGCGGTGGCGTGTGGACACCGATCTCCATGGACCGGGTTACACGAGCCATCGACTAAGGGGTTCCTTCCGTCGGTTCGGCCGACGGTCAGGCGGGCGTGAACGCGGACCGGAGTCACTCGAGCATCGACTCGACGTCCCCGCTGTCGGGGAGTGCGGTCATCGCACCTGGTTCGGTCGTGGCGGCGGCTCCGACGGCGTTCGCGAACGCGAGGCTGTCCGAAAGGCTCCGACCGTCGAGGGCGGCCGCGATCGCGCCGGCGACGAAGCCGTCGCCCGCGCCCGTCGCGTCGACGACGTCGACCTCGTAGCCCGGGTGGGTCGCCTCCGTCGTCGACCACCGGCCGTCGGGGCTCGTCACGGCCAGCGCGCCCTCGGCCCCGCGGGTGACGAACGCGGTCTCCGGCCCCGCCCGCAGGGCGGCGCGTGCAGACGACTCGAGGCTGCCTTCCGTACAGCCGAGCGCCGCGAGCTCCTCGCCGGTCGTCTTCAGCACGTCGACGAACGCGAGCGCCTCGCGGGTCACGGATCGAAACGTCTCCCGGTCGGGCCACAGCTCGGGTCTGAAGTTCGGATCGAACGACGTCGTCGCGCCGGCCTCGCTCGCGCGCTCGAGCAGATCGAGCGTCGCCTCGCGCGAGGGGCCGCTCGCGAGCGTGACGCCGCCGGCGTGAACCCACTCGAGGTCGGCGAGCGTCGCGTCGTCGATCCGCCCAGGCTCGAGACGAGTGTCCGCGGTGTCGTCGCGGTAGAACGTGAACGTTCGGTCGCCTCGCTCGTCGTGTTCGACGAACGCGAGCGACGTCTTCGCGTTCGGATCGGTCTCGACGAACTTGTCGGACACGTCGTTCTCCTCAAGGGTGTCCCGGAGGTACCGCCCGAACGGATCGTCGCCGACGCGGGTCCAGAACAGCGGGACGTGCTCGAGGCGGGAAAGCCCAACGGCGACGTTAGCCGGCGCACCGCCCGGACGTCGCTCGAACCCGTCGACGGTCGCCGTCGGGCCGCGGCGCTGTGGAATGAAGTCGATCAGCGTCTCGCCAGCCACGAGGACGTCGAACCCCATACCGGCCGTTCACCTCCGAATCGATAATGCATTGTGGTCCCGGCGGAGGCCGTCTCGAGAATCGCTCGAGGCCGAACAGCCGTCGACGACGGACTCGAGCGCGTTTACGACTCTCCGTCGTCGGCGACTGAAAAACGTGGCGTCACGAGCGCGTCTAGTCGTCGGCGGGCGCTCTCGTCTCCCGGTCGACGTCGATCTCGCCTGCGTCGAGTTTCGCCTCGACGTTGCGGGCGGCCTCGACCATGTTGGCCATCTTGCCGTAGGCGACTTCGCGGGGAAGCAACTTCACGCCGCAGTCCGGCGAGAGCACGAGTTGCTCCGGCGGGACGACCTCGAGTCCCTTCAGAATGTTCCGTTCGATCTGCTCGACGGATTCGGCCTCGCCGACGTGGACGTCGGTGACGCCGAGCGCGAGGTCTTTCGTGAACTCGGGGTCTTTGAAGACGTCGAGTTGATCGTAGTCGCCGTTGGCGAGTTCGAGGTCGAACTCGTCGACGGGGAACTCGAGAATTTCGGGGTAGATCCTCGAGTAGTCACCGTAACAGACGTGGAGACCGATGCGGACCTCCTCGGGAATGTCGGCGACGATGTGTTCCAGGGCTTCCCCGACGATGGCGTGGTCGTCCGGCGTCGTCGCGAGCGCGGGTTCGTCGATCTGAATGTAGCGCGCGCCGGCGTCGACGAGCTTTTCGATCTCTTCGTTCACGAGGTCGGCGAGGTCGTAGGCGAGTTGCTCGTCGTCCTCGTAGGCCTCGTTGAACGACCAGCTCGCAAGCGTGTACGGGCCGGTGATCGGAACCTTGACAGGCCGGTCGGTCGCGCTCGCGGTGAACTCGTACTCGTCGACGAGCCAGGAGGCGGTGTACTCGACCTCCGAGACCACCGAAGGTTTATCGAAGTAGTTGTGACCCCAGACCTTGACAGGGCCGTTGAACTCGTAGCCCTCGATGCGGTGGGCGAAGAACTCGACCATCTCGTTGCGGCGCATCTCGCCGTCGACGACGACGTCCAGTCCCGCGCGCTCGTGTTCGTTCGTGATCAGGCGGGAGGCGTCGTCTTTGGCTTCCTGCCAGTCGTCTTCGTCGAACTCGTGGTCGGGATCCTGGTAGAGTTCCTTCGCGCGGTTAAGCCACTTCGGCTTGGGGTAGCTGCCGACGACGGTCGTCAGCAGGAAGTGATCGTTCTCGTGATCGTCCGGTCGGAACTGATCTTTGTTCTCGTTCGTGGTCATGCTGCTTTCACCTCCGCGAGTTCCGCGGCTTCCGCGATGACGGCGAGTTTCTCCTCGAACTTCGCGTACGGCAGGTAGAACGTCTCCGTGTTCGTCGTCAGGTAAACCGTCTCGAACTCCGAGACCGGCACCTGTTCGCTCACCCAGTCGACCCGGTCGCGGATCGCTTCCGGGTCCTCGACGAGCGTGCTCTGTCCGTCGGCGAGACCGAGCGAGACGTCGTCGGTCGCGCCGTACTCCTGAACGTTGTATAGGTTGTCCTCCTGGTTCGCGACGAAGTCGAAGCCGACCGCGTCGACGTCGGCGTCGAGCAGGTGGGCATAGACCTTCTCGGAAAGCGCGCCCCAGTAAGGCTGGACGACGACGTCGGCGTCGGTCGCGCTCGCGACGCGGTCGATCGCGCGGCTCGCGCGCTCGTCTTCGCCGTCACCCGGCGGGTTCTCGACGAGAGACGGCTCGAGCAGAAACAGCGTTTCGATCTCCGGAAACGCCTCGAGTTCACCCTCGAGGAACTCGGCGACGGCGGCGAGGAACTCCGCGTCGTCGCCGTAGTGTTCGTCGGTCGCGAGGTCGGCGAGCGAGTACGGGCCGGGAAGGACGGCCTGGAGCGCGCCGTCGTCGACGAGTTCGGCGGCGGACTCGAGTTCCGAGGCCACGTCACCGGAGAACGCGAGAGCGTCGCGGACGACGGGCTCGCGGTAGAAGTTGTTGTTGTCGTAGTAGCGAACGATACCGCGCGTCTCGACGGCGTCGTGGACGGCCAGCGGGTGTGCGAGCATGTCGTCCCAGCGAAGCTGTCCTTCGGCGACGCGCTCGAGGCCGGCCTCCCGCTGGAGTTCGATCACTTCCTCGCGGGCGTCCTCGTAGACGGCGGCGATCTCTTCGTCCTCGTCGCCGCTGATGAGGTCGTGTTTCTGGTGGCCTTTGAGGTCCGAGAGGTCGTCTTTCGCCCAGTCCGGGAGCGGAAAGAGCCCCGGGGTGGTCGAAACGTACTCAGTCATCGTGCGTCGAGCTAGGCTATACCGACGCTTAATATTTTCCATCCCGAATCATACACAGCAGTAATTCTTGCAGGTTTCGCAACGACACTCACATGCAATTTGTGTCCGGGACGTCGGGCTCTGCAAGCCCGTTCTTCAAATCACTACGATATACGCTCTTGATGCGCTGAGGCCTTAGCAGGCTTTCATCGCATCAAGAGCGTTTCTGCTTGTTGTGACCCATATCGGCTATCTCGCTGTACGCGCTTTACCTCTGAGGGTGTCATAGAACAGTTAGCATACCAAAGAGCAGGGTGAACGCTGAGGTGGAATGAGTTCAGCGACCCTGCAAGATGAGCCTTGGATAGACTGCTCTGTTGAATAGCGATCTAATCATCCGACATCACGGGTTAGAAGGACGAAGCCGAGGAAATCGAGCTTGGAATGGAGATCGATATCCTCGACTTCGT
>NZ_REFZ01000010.1 GCF_003841465.1 Natrarchaeobius oligotrophus | reverse complement strand
GACGCCGCCGACGAGGTCACCGACGACGTCGAGGAGCTGCGCGAGGGCGTCCAGCGCATCGACGAAATCGTCGAAGTCATCAACGAGATCGCCGACCAGACCAACCTGCTCGCGCTCAACGCCTCCATCGAAGCCGCCACCGCCGGCGAGGCCGGCGACGGCTTCGCCGTCGTCGCCAACGAGGTCAAGTCGCTGGCCGAGGAGTCCCAACAGGAGGCGACCACCATCGAACGCATGGTCGACCAGATCCAGGAGGACACCGAGGACACCGTCGACAGCCTGGAAACCGCGAACGACGAGATCGCGGACGGGGTGGCGCTAGTCGAGGAGACCGTCGAGAACTTAGAGCGCATCAAAAAGTCGATCACCGAGGCCAGCACCGGTATCCAGGAGGTCGCGGTCGCCACCGACGATCAGGCCGCCACCACCGAAGAGGTCGCCAGCATGACCGACACGGCGATGGAACAATCCCAGGAGGTCGCCGACGAGATCGAGGCCATCGTCGCCATCAACGACCGACTCGAGGGGCTGGTCGACGAGATCGACGCCGAGGTCGATCGACTGACGACGGCGACGGACGAAACGAGGTGAGTACACATGGCAACGACGAAACAGACGACCGATCGAACCAGCACCCACGTCCTCGAGTTCGATCTCGGCAAGAACCGCTACTGCGTCGACATCGGCTACGTCGCCGAGATCGTCAACACCGACGAACTGACCGCGATTCCGAACACGCCCGAGCACATCGAGGGCGTGATGGATTTGCGCGGCGAGACGACGAAAATTGTCAACCTTCGGACGATCTTCGGCGACGGCGAGAACGACGAACTCGGCGATCGAATCATCGTCTTCAAACGAAAGCGAAACTCGACGGACCGGATCGGCTGGCTCGCCGACGAGGTACACCAGGTCCAGGAGCTACAGACCGACGCCGTCGATACCTCCGTCAACGGGACGGGAATCGCGGGAATCGTCCGTCGCGAAGAGGAGTTCGTTCTCTGGATCGACCCGACCGACGTCCGCGTCTGATCGATGCGATGACGACCGGTCGACGATCGGCGGCCGACCACCACGGCGGGATAAGGCGTCGGTGGGCGATCGGCGACGGGAGACCGACGCGAGACTGAACAGTGTTCGAGAACTAGTACAGCGAAAATTGGCAAATACGCATCAATTGAAACACACGAACGAGAATGGAAACACACGAACGAGAGTACAAGATAGACGATACGGTGAGGAGAACCGTCGACGGAAGCGAGCTCACGGACGATCTCGAGATCGACCGGCGGGAGATCGAGTGGCGAAAATCGTTCACCCGGTTCGACGACGTCGACGCCGAACGACTCGAGGCGATGGAACCGCTGTTTCGGGAGATCGCCGACGACCTGGTCGAGGAGTTCTACGACCACCTCCAGTCGGACGCCAAATCAAACGCGGTGCTTCGCGCCTCGTCGAAGCAGGTCGAACAGCTCAAACGAACGCAACGGCAGTACCTCGTCGAGCTCGCCGACGGCGAGTACGGACAGGACTACTTCGATCGCCGCGCCCGGATCGGTAAGTTGCACGAACTGCTCGAGATGGAGCCGAAGTTCTACCTCGGCAGTTCGACGATCTACTACGAGGGGATCCTCTCCGCGCTCGCCGACGAGAGCAAAGAGCAGCTGGGGGAGTCGGCGACCGGCCACGGGTTCGACGACGGATCGTCGACCGAACGCACCCGTCTCGAGTCCGAATCCGCTTCGGAACGCTCCGGAACCGATTCATCGCATCCAGAGTTCGAGTCCGACGTCGACGGCGGGCCCGAATTCGGCGGCGACGCCGCGTACGAACCCGACGTCGACGGCGAGTCAGAGCCGGTCGTTCCGGTCTCCGAGGCGCAGGCGGCCGTCGACGACGTCGTCGAGCGGGCGCTCTCGGCGATGAAGCTCCTCACCCTCGATCAACAGGTCGTGATGGACACGTACATCCACGCGTACGCGGACGTCGAGGACGAACTCGAGCGCCGAAAGGAGGTGTCCGAAAACGTACAGGAGTCGGTGACCGAGCTGCGAAGCGGGACCGACACCGTCTCCGAACGGACGGACGACATCAGCGGACTCGCCGGAGACCAGTCCGAGTCGATGGGCAACATCGCGAGCGAGGTGTCGGGGCTGTCGGCGACCGTCGAGGAGATTGCGGCCAACGCCGAGGAGGTCAGCGCCACCAGCGAGCAGGCCGAACAGCTCGCCGGCGACACCACGGACACCGCAGAGCAGGCCATCGACAAGATGGAACGCGTCGAAGACGCCGCCGACGAGGTCACCGACGACGTCGAGGAGCTGCGCGAGGGCGTCCAGCGCATCGACGAAATCGTCGAAGTCATCAACGAGATCGCCGACCAGACCAACCTGCTCGCGCTCAACGCCTCCATCGAAGCCGCCACCGCCGGCGAGGCCGGCGACGGCTTCGCCGTCGTCGCCAACGAGGTCAAGTCGCTGGCCGAGGAGTCCCAACAGGAGGCGACCACCATCGAACGCATGGTCGACCAGATCCAGGAGGACACCGAGGACACCGTCGACAGTCTCGAGGAGGCCAACGAAGAGATCGCAGACGGGGTGGCGCTAGTCGAGGAGACCGTCGAGAACCTCGAGCGCATCAAAAAGTCGATCACCGAGGCCAGCACCGGTATCCAGGAGGTCGCGGTCGCCACCGACGATCAGGCCGCCACCACCGAGGAGATCGCCAGCATGACCGACACGGCGATGGAACAATCCCAGGAGGTCGCCGACGAGATCGAGGCCATCGTCGCCATCAACGGCCGACTCGAGGGGCTGGTCGACGAGATCGACGCCGAGGTCGATCGGCTGACGGCCGAACGGCTCGATCGCACCTGAACGGACGTCTCGGCCGGAACACATACGACAACGCGAATCGAACGTGGAATCCAGAGCAGTGGCGCTTGTACTTTCTACGTACGAGAAAAGAATTGGTCACGGACGGGACGTGCCTAAAGTGCTAAGACCGTTCGCTCACTAGGGGCGTGCATGGACGAAGATATCGTCGCCGACTTCACCGGACGATTTTTTCTCAGCCGGGCTGAAGACGGAGACGACGCGCCCTCCAGCGGACGGATCGTGATGACGAAAAAGCGTCTCGTACTCGCGACGAACGACGGCAAGACGACCGTCCCGCTTTCGAGCGTCGTCGACGTGAACGTCGGCAGCGTACCGAACCACGTCAAACAGTTCTTCGACGATACGATCACGGTCGGATTCGAAACGGACGATGGTGTCCGGAGCGCGGTCATCGAGAGTAAAAGCGAGACGGTGACGAAGTTCGTCGCGATCCTGTTTCGCTGTCTGCTCAACGGTCGGGCCGTAGCGATCAAACACCCGGCCAGAGTCGGCGGTCGGGTCACTGAAGCGGACGTCGTCCAGGGAAAGATACGGATCGCAGCCCGCGCAATCGAGATCAAGACGAAAAGCGAGTCCATCGAAATCGACGTCGAGAGCGTGATGAACATCACCCGGGCCAACAGGATCGGCGAGCGCGACGACCGCGTCACGCTGGTCGTCAAGTACATCGACGACTCCGGGCTGACGAAAACGTCGCACATCTCGCCGTCGAAAGGGCAGTACGTGAACCTGCTGGCCAGATACCTCCGCCTCGAGTTCGACGAACTCCGCGAGGAAGTCGAAGAACTCGAGCTCTCAAGCCCCGAAAAGCGCGTGCTGGTGGGTATTCACGCCGCTGGCGGCGACATCGATTTCACCAACATGCTCGACGGGGATCCGGCGTACGTGACGAACGTGTTGAACTCGGTCCAGAGCAAGGGACTGGTTGTCGATGGTGCGGACGGGATGGCGCTGACGCCGAAGGGACGGATCATCGTAAGCCAGCGAATCGAAGACGTCAACGTCTGAGACGGTCTATTGACACGAGGTTCCGGCACAACCGCAGGCGGTTCCCGGTCGTGTCGGTAAACAGTCCGTGCGAGAGTAGGCGACGAGATCTACGCTTCGCGGTCGGCGTTCGGATTACTCGAGCACGCTCTGTCACGGAACAGTGCTATCGTCGTCGTTGAAACGAGTCACTCACCGCTCGTACTCGAGCGGTCAGCACAGGTTGTGCTGGCCGCTGATTCGCAAGCGGGAGTGCAAGACGTTCAACGACTTCGACGGACGTCCGCGAGTACCGATCGATCGTTCGGGAGTGATAGTGGATCGTTCACGAGTGAGAGCTGATCGCTCGCGAGTAACAGCCGTTCCACAGGGCCCCGTGAAGAATTAACGATCGGCACCGTTAGATACGGACGGACGTCATCCGCAGTTTGATTCGGCATCGGCCGAGACGTCTGTCATCGATTTGGTCAACATCGTTAAGTTATCCGGGTGTATTGGAGACGCTATGGACGTGCTGATCACAGACGATTCTGGATTTATGAGGGATCTCCTCCGGGAAATCCTCGAGGAAGATCACAACATCGTCGGCGAAGCCGAAAACGGCGTCGAAGCGGTCGAACTCTACCGCGAAGAGCAACCCGATATCGTGTTTATGGACATCGTGATGCCGATCAAAGACGGGATCGAGGCGACCGGCGAGATTACGGACATGGATCCCGGCGCGAAGGTCGTCATGTGCACGAGCGTCGAGCAGGCCGAGCAGATGAAAGACTCGATCAAAGCGGGTGCGGAAGGATACATTACCAAGCCGTTCCAGAAAGAAAGCGTGCTCGAAGAACTCAACAGCATCGCTGCCGAGTAACTGGTGCCATGGAAATCGACATCCGAGAGCTCGAGACCTATCAAGAACTCGCTCACGACGGAGCCCGCTCCGCGGCTGAATCGCTTTCGCAACTGACCGGAATCAGTACACGCGTCCAGGTGACGGACGTCTCTCTCATGTCGTCGTCGGACCTCGAGTACGAGTTCATCGGCGACGAGTTCGCCGGCGTCAACATCGATCTCACCGGCGAGATCGAAGGCGAAGTCGTGCTCGCGTTCGACGAGCAGGGACGATCCGCGATCACCGACAAACTCGTGCCGGCCGACGATCCGGAGAAGAAAAAAAGCAGCATCAAAGAGGTCGGCAACATCATGACCAGCGGGTTCGTCGACGGCTGGGCGAACTACCTGAGCGCGAAGATCAAAAGCTCGCCGCCGACGTACATCCAGGGGACCGGAACGGACATCCTCCCTACGTCGACGACCGACGAGGACAGACACCTGTTCGTGTTCCGCAGCCGCGTCGAGGCCTCCCAGGAGGCCGAAAGCGAACCGATAGACTTTCGCATTCTTCTCGTCCCAGATTCGAAATCGCTCGAGCGTTCGCTCGAACCCAAGACCGACAAGATCGTCTCGCTCGAGAAGCTCGAAGTGTTCAACGACATGACGAAAGAGGGGGCCGAGAAGGCCGCGGCGAACATCACCTCGATGACCGGCATCGAGACGACCGTCAACATCAGTCGGCTGAGCCTGATCCCGATCGAGGACATCCCGACGGAAGTCGGAAGCAAACGGTTCGTCGGTACGGTGATGCAGTTCAGAGGGAAGTTCAGCGGCTACCTGGTCATCCTGTTCGACCAACCATCGGGTCGAGCGGTCGTCGACTCGCTCGTTCCGATGGAAACCGAAGAGCAGTGGGGCGACATCGAACAGGGGGCTCTGAAAGAACTCGGGAACATCATGACCAGCGGCTTCATCGACGGCTGGGCGAACGTGTTGAACGCCGAGATCAAACACTCGCCGCCCGAGTTCGTCGCAGACACCGGTTCCGGAATCCTCACGCCCGTTACCACCAAGATCGCCGAAACCGACGATCACGCGTTCGTCCTCGATTCGAGCATCCAGACCAACAGCGACAAGGTGTTCACCTGTCAGATGCTCGCGTTGCCCCGCCGCGACGAACTCGAGCAGGCACTCGACGACCTCCTCGTCGAAAACTCGGCCAACACGCGCATCGATCCCGACGATCTGTTCTGAGGGCGGCCGTCTCGTCGTCTCCCGTTTTCGTCCGATCACCCTTTCGTGACGGTCCGTAACGTCGAGCGAAACCGGAACGGACGGACCGACGTCACGAATCCGACGGAGAGAGAATCCCGTTTCTCCCGGATTCGGGTAGCCCGTGACAGAGGCACGTCAAGCGGAACGACGCGTCGAACAGACGGTCCGGAACGCTCCCCTGGTTGTATCGGGTGGGCGAAACAGTTAGTAAAGCGAACGAAACCGATATTTACGGCCATACCAGTGTAAATATATTGGCCGAATTGATTAACCACGGTATTGAAACGATCGAAACGCACGGGTGACGGGTCCAAGTGGACGGACTGGACTCAATCGGTCTTCTCGTGACGAAATAGCGCGACGTCGTCGTCACGGCGAACGAGACAGAACGGAGCGCCCGCGTGCTGTGGTACGCTAAACGTTTCTGCTCTGATGAGCACGAGTCGATCGAACGCCCGCGAACAGACCGGACAGGTGAGGCCGTCCCGGTCGTCGAACACCGCGACGTCGCCGCTGTCTCGAAGCAACTTCATCCGGTGTCGGTGCTCGTGTACGTCGAAGTCAACGTTCATCGGTCCTCACGTCGGTAAAGTCGACGTACAATCGACGGGAAGTTCAGTATATCGGCCGGCGTCGCAGATTCTCGAGGAAAATCACACGCCACCGGTGGCGATCACGAGCAAGACGAGGAGCCGATCACGAATAAAAGTGACCTGGTGGTTGTCCGAGCCTGAACTGGCGAGCGAGATCATGCGGGAGGACTAGATTTCGGTCGGCAGCCGACGCTCGAAGAGTACTAGAGTCGTCTGTAGATCCGGTGTCGGTTATCGACGGGGGAGAACGTCGATTTGAGCTCCGGCGGAATCGTCTCGCTCTTTCCGATCACCAGGTACCGATCGCGACGAAGCGAGTCAGCGATTGTCTCCAGCATTGACTGTTTGTACTTCGTATCGATATAGATGAATAGATTTCGGCAGGTGACGAGATCGAATCCGGATTTCGGCCTGCCGTTGATCAGATCGTGGCGCTCGAACGAAACGGTTCGTTTGACGTCGTCGCGGACGTGGTACGTGTTCGTACTCGAGTCGTAGTCGACGTACTGAGTATAGTCTCTCAGAAACGAGAGTTCGTCACCGAGATCCGACGTCCGGGACTCCTCGTACGTGCCGCTTCGGGCGACCTCGAGCGCCTCGTCGCTGATGTCGGTCGCCAGAATCTGGACGTTCGATTCGTCGATCACGGCGTCGTCGTGGACGAGCATCGACAGCGAGTACGGCTCCCGTCCGTCGGCACAGGCCGCGCTCCAGATCTTGAGGCGTCGTTCGCTCTCCCAGACCGTTCGAAGGACGTCTCGGACCCCATCCCACACCTCAGGATTCCTGAAGAATCCAGTTACATTTATACTAAGAGAATTGAGCAGTTCGGCCTGTTCGTCCGAATTCGATCTGACGAAATCGAAGTACTCGGTGTAGTCGTCACATCCCGTTCGACGCATCCGGGCGGTGATCCGACGGTCGAGATAGCTGTCGTTGTAGTGGCTGGTCGCGAAGCCGAGATCCGTCTCCATATACTCGAGAAGAGCCCCAAACGAGTCGTCGGTTGGCACAGTGGTTCTATCACTGGGGAGTCGAAAGGATAAGTTTGCTGATTGCGACGGCGTCCCGGTTCGACGGCGAATGGGTATCGAGAACGGGCAGAGGACCGAATCGAGCGCGGCTGCACCGATCGAGAGGTGCGTCGATCGGCGTGGAGAACACACCCTGTTTCCGGTGAAACCGAACGATCGACGACGCATTTACTGAATCGGACGCCGGTCGGTCGCATTTCCGCCGAAGCTGAACGAAGTCAGCTGAACATTCCGACGACGAGCGACGTCGCTTCCCGCACGAACGATTGGAGATCGTACGCTCCACCGGAAACGCGGTGTGTCGAGGGTTCGACGGCGCGATAGATACGTCGGATCGAAATGGGACTAGATATCGACGGTGTTTCCCGACGACGGAAGGAACCACACCGGATTTCCGGTGAAAAGATCGAACGTCGAGAGAACGGATGCGTGCCGGTGGTTCGAAGCGTGACGGCAGCTCGGGGGGCGATCAACGTGACCGCGGCTCGGAAACGACCAACGTGACAGCAGCTCGGTGGACGAGACGTCGCCGACGGTACCTAGTCGACCGTGTCGGCCAGGACGTCCTTGACGACCGCCGGGTCCTCGAGGAGCGTGTGTTCGGTGTAACTTCCCTCCGCACTGCCGCCGCTGTGGCGGGACTGTTCGACCACGTCGAGAAACGCGTGCTCTTTGAGAAGATCGCGAACGCGACGGAGCGAGAGCGCGTCAGTTCCCTCCTGACGACAGATCTGTTCGTACACGTCGTAGATTCGCGTTGTCCGGAATCCCTCGTTTCCGTCGGCGGCCGCATCGTCACACTGTTCGAGCGAGAGGACGGTCAACGCCTGCAGTGCGTAGCGGGAGTGTGGCGTCGATCCGCGGATGAGTTCTCGGAATCGATCGACCTCCGCGCGTTCGCGGGCCTGCACGACGAAGTCCTCGCGGACGGTGTCTGCCCCTTTCGTCTGTGCGATCTCGCCGGCGTAGCGGAGAATGTCGATCGCCTTTCGGGCGTCACCGTGTTCTCGAGCCGCCAGCGCAGCCGCACGCGGGATGACACCGTCGTCGAGGACGCCCTCCCGAAACGCGTCGCTTCGCGCAGCCATGATTTCGTTGAGCTGGCTCGCGTTGTACGGCGGGAAGACGAACTCCCGTTCACAGAGGCTCGATTTGACGCGTTCGTCCATCCGATCTTTGTACTTGATCTTGTTACTGATCCCGATGACGCCAATCTTACAGCTCGTGACCTTCCCCGCCTCGCCGGCGCGAGAGAGCTGCATCAGGATCGCGTCGTCCTCGAGTTTGTCGATCTCGTCGAGAATGATGAGCGCGACGTCGTACTCCTGATCGAGGATCCGCCAGAGCCGTTTGTAGTACGTCGCCGTGCTGATTCCCTTGTCGGGGATGTACACGTCCGTTTCGGTCGTGTTGACCGAACTCGCGATCGTCTGGGCCGCCTGCGTTTCGGTCGTATCCTGTGCGCAGTCGACGTAGGCGAAGACCGCTCCGATTCCTTCCTCCTCGGCCGTACTCACGAGCCGTCTGGAGACGTACTTCGCACACAGCGACTTGCCGGTTCCGGTCTTCCCGTAGATGAGGACGTTGCTCGGACTCTGTCCGAAGATCGCCGGATTGACGGCGTTGGCGAGCTGTCCGATCTCTTCGTCCCGTCCGACGATGCGACCTTCGTCCGGGAGGTGGCTGATCTCGAGAAGTTCCTTGTTGACGAAGATCGGATCCTCCCGGATGAAGAGGTCGTCGGATTCGGACATGTACCTGAACACCGTGTTTCCGGTGAATCGTCTTGAGCGTTTCGACGAAGTGCGTCCGTCGACGAACCCCGTAGTCAGATAGTTGTCAATAGAGCGGACGAAACTGAGAGAATCGGACAGCACACACACACCACGTTTCCGGTGAAATGGTGCTCGAGGGTGAATGTGCTCCAGATGAAACGGGGGTTTGGGAGAGTTTGATGGGCAAGCGTCGCCGGACGGTGCTCGAGCGCGGCGTGAATTCGCGGCCAAAACCGGAGATCGGACGATGCGAGGAGCACCAACGAAATGAAAGAGAGAAACCCACGAACGGACGATTCGACTGGAAGATCGCTGCCAGTCGAATCGACCACCGCCGATTCTTTTCGATCGATAATCGATACAGCCAATGGACTTTACTCAACCATACAATATAAAACCATGTCAGACGTAACTCCACAGTGAGGACAAAACAACCAGTAGATCGTCGACGACAGCTCGTGAAAACCGGCAAAACTCGCAAAATCGATCTCGAGTCACCCACTCTTTTTCTCCATTTCACCGGAAACGTGGTGTGTGTGTGCTCGGTCGTTTCCCTCCTTATGAAATATACCAGATAGATATCTCCGGTAGCGGAATCATCGATACTCGATCGAACGACCGTCTCCGGTTGTCGTCGATCTCGGCTGTTGGGAGGATTCGATCGTTGGTCGCTGGGAAGGATCGTCGATGGTGAGAAGGATCGTCGATGGTGAGAAGGATCGTCGACGTCTGATTTGGTTCGATCGTCGAGTTTCACCGGAAATACGGTGTGCAGCCTTTTCACAGCCGTCGATCACGTACTGAAGTCACGTACCGAAGAAGTCACGTACGAATGTAGATCACGTACCGAAGCCGTATCTCGCGTAACGACGTCGGCCACTGGTCTTAGCCGTCGTACCGTCCGTCGGGTGAGTATCGCCAGCTCTCGAGATTCACCGGAAACGAGGTGTGTTTCCGTCGGTATTCGGTCGGTACCCCGAATGTACCGGCAAGATAGACTCACCGGAAATCCGGTGTGCGTCGGCGGTCTCGATCTGTGCCAGCGAACAGTGATTCACCGGAAATCCGGTGTGTCCACGGACAGTTCTGCACGTGTCGATCCCGAACCGAGCGTGTGAGTCGCCGAAAACGAGTGTGCGCTCGCGATGTGGGACACGAACGAGGTGAGCGTTCACTGGAGTTGCCGCGAGCGCCGTCGTCACTGCCTTCGTCGAATTACGACGTCTCCGCTACTTCGCCACGGTCACCGGTCGCGTCGCCGTCGGCTAATCTGTCCGGATTGATGTCGAACTCGAAGATTTCTTCCGGGACGGACACCGTCACGCAGGTGTTCGGCAAGTCGACGATACCGGCGATTCGACTCTCGACGGGTGCCGTACTCAGGATCATGTACGCCTGTTCGGCGGTGTACCCGAAGTTCGTCATGTAGTCGATGGCGTCGAGACACGCACGACGCATGCCGACGTTCGCGTTCTTGTAGTGTTGGGTGCCGTCCTCGTCGACCGAGTACCCCTCGAAGACGACGTAGTTCGAGAAGTCAGGATCCATGTATCCTGGCTTGAACAGCGCGTAGTCCGTTCCCATCTTCTCCATCCCGTTTTTGATCACGTCGACTTTGAGGTCGATCCAGCCGGCCATCTCGATCGCGCCACAGAACGTGATCTCGCCGTCACCCTGCGAGAAGTGCAGGTCGCCGGTGATGAAGTTCGCCCCGTCTACGAACACCGGTAAGTACACGCGGGAGCCGCGTCCGAGGTTCTTGATGTCGCAGTTTCCGGCGTTCTCTCGGGGCGGGATCGTCCGCGCTGCCTTCTCAGCGGCTTCGTCCACCTGGTCTTCGTCCATGTCTCCCAGCAGGACGTCGTTGGGTTCGGGCGGAAGCGCAAGCGGCGGCTGCTCTTCGCGCGTCTCGTGGTTGACGGCCGTCTCGGCGTCCGTTCCGCGTTCGATGAGTTCGCGCTCCCGCCGGTTCCACTCCTCGAGGAGTTCGTGTGACGGTGCGGTTCCGAGGATCCCGGGATGGGCGACGCCGGGGAAGCGAACGTCGTCGATGTGACGCGAATGCGTCATCACGCCGTCCAGCTCCCAGATGCTCTTTCGCGCTTCCGGGAAGTGGTCTGTGAGGAATCCGCCGCCGTTTTCGGTGTCGAAGATGGCGTTGAATCCCCACTCGTGATCCGGGAACGCGCCGAGGTCGAGGATGTCGACCACGAGAACGTCCCCCGGCTCGGCCCCGTTGACCTCGAACGGCCCGCTGAGGTGGTGGTTCGGGTCGAGCGCCATGTCCCGGATGTCGTTCGCGCTGTCGTCGTTGTTGACCTGATTCCCCGTCCAGTCGAGACACTCGATTCGAACCTTTTCACCGGGGTCGATCGAGGCTACCGGCGGCACGTCGGGGTGCCATCGATTGACGATCGGATCCGGTTGCTCGTCCGGCGGTGCCTCTGTGTCTACCTCGAAGACTGTCTCTGGCATGATACGTGTTCACTGTTCTCGTCCCTGTATTTATAATTATTTATCGTATTCCGATACGTCGCTGGTGCTCGAGGCGTTTCATCCGAGCTTACCAAAACATGTTATGTTGAGGAAGTGGTTACCAACTCATGGATTGGTAACTTTGGTCGTCTCCGCGGTCTGGTGGTCGTCAGGGACGTTCCTGTGGATAAATTATAAATAATCATCCTCCATGTCTCAAATTGGCATGCACCAGGATGCATCTAGCCAACGGCGAGCACAGCCGCGAGATCGTACCGAACGGACCGTCGACTCGCTCGACGAAAGACCGACGACACGAGAGGTGACCCATGACGCTCTATAGCGTCCTCGGAATGGGATTGCTGTTCGTCGGCGGCGTCCTGTTCGTCAACGGCTTCTGGCTTCTGGGTCGAGGGTCCGACGAGGACGTCGCCGTATTCAACTTTCTGACGGGGCTCATCACGTTCATCATCGTCCTGTGGTGGGGCTTCGGCGAGGGATCGGAGGGGACTCCGTTCAACGCGGCCGGAACGATGTTGTTCTCGTTTACGTATCTGTGGCTCGCTGCCAACGCCTACCGCGGCGTCGGCGATCAACGGTCGTTCGGTTGGTACTGCGCCTTCGTGGCCGTTACGGCGGTTCCGACCGGCTACCTCGTCTTGCTGGATGGCGACATCGGACTCACCGCCCTCTGGTGGATCTGGGCGGCGCTCTGGGCGGCATTTTTCGTCTTGCTCGGCCTCCAGCGCGACGAGTACACGGTTCCCATCGCGTGGTTTACGACCGTCGTCGGGATCGTGACGGCCGTCGCTGGCTACCTGATGGCGGCCGGCTTCTGGCCGTGGGCCTGATCCACTTCTCGTCTCCAACACACCGTCCGGTGACCGACGTTGCCGGACGTCGTCACGACACTGCGGTCCCGTTACGAGAGACTCTCGGTCGCGTATACGCGATCGTACTCCTCCGGTAGCGCCGCTGCATCCTCTTCCAACAGCGCGAGTACGAGATACTCCGTGTAGTCTTCGACGTACTCGACGAGCGCTGCGATCCGGGAGGCGTCGATCGCTTCGACCGAATCGAGCAGTATCATCGGAACGACGTCCGAAACCTCGTGGGTCAGATAGCCCGCCAGCGCGACTACGAACCCGACGACCTCGCGCTCGCTCTCGCTCAGGTGCGAGACGTCGTCCTCGTAGGCCGTCCCGTCGTCGTCGGTTCGGACGATGTGCAGATCGAACGACGTTTCCTCGCCGTCCGTTCGCCGTTCGATCCAGACACGCGCGACGTTCTCGTAGTCCAGTAGATCGAGGACGTCCCCCATGTGTTCGTTGAAGGTCTCGACGACGTCCCGCTCGAGGTCGTCGACGCGGGACCGAAGCGACGTGATCCGATCGGCGAGGTCGTCTCGTCGCGCCTCGAGATCGTCGGATTTGCTGAGGCGGTACTCGATCTCGTTGATCTCGTCTTCGAGCTCGCGGAGCTGACGATCGATCTGTCCGCGCTCGTACTCCAGTTCGCTCAACCGTTCGTAGTCGGCGAGGTCGTCGTCGGTGTCGGCGGCTTCGAGGTTCGATCGCAGCTCTTCGATCTCGCCTCTGAGCGCGTCCGCTCTGGACGTCAGCTCCGCGATGTTATCGCCCCTGGCTTCGAGTTCGCGCTCGAGCTCCGCTTTGTTCGTCCGAAGCTCCTGGCGACGATCGGCCGTCTGTTCGATCGACTCCCGTCGCGAGCGCAGCTCAGCGAGCCGCTCACGGACCTGCTCGCGTTCGCTCCGCTTGGTCTCGACCAGCCGCTCGATGTCCTCGAGCCGATCCCCGATCGCCCCCCGGTTGACGTCGCTGCCACAGGTCCAGCACTCGATGGATTGCCGTCGGGGGTCCAGTCGGCTCGCCGGTTCGTCCGCGACTGCGAGTTCCGAGACGATCGATCCGTCGCCGTCCAGCACCTGTCGATTCTGGGTGAGAATCGTCGACAGCTCGTTGATCGTCGTCGACAGCTCCGACTCTCTGCCCCGGAGCCGATCCATCTCGCGTTCGAGTTCCGAGAGCCGTTCGTCGGGGACCTCGAGGTCGGCGAGCGACGCCCGGACCTCGTCGAGATCGTTCGCGAGCTCGTCTCGAATGGTTCGCTGGGTCTCGAGTTCGGATTCGGTTTCGGCCAGCCGCGTCTGGGTCGAGTCGATCTCTTCGAGGATCGACTCGACGTGGTCGCTCTCGGTCGCGTTCGCCTCCGTCGCGTCGATACGCGATCGGACGTCCTCGAGTTCCGATCTGAGTTCGTCGCGCTGCGTTCGGAGATCGGTTCGTCGCTCCTCGAGTTTCGGCAGCCGCGTCCGCTCGCGCTCGATCTCGTTGAGCCGTTCGTCGACCCCGTCGCGCTCCGACCGAAGTTCGACGATCTTCCGCTCCAACTCGTCGGTATCGACCGGAGCCAGGAGGTGATCCGACAGATCGTCGTCCGCCCGAACGGCGCGTCTGATCGGGTTGTCCTCGAGCAGACAGACGAACAGGTCGACCAGCTGATCGGCGTCCGTGTAGGGATTACCGTCGGTTCTGACGCCGGCTCCGGTTCGTTCGTGGCGACGTTCGTACGTTTCGCCGCCGATGGTAAGCGCGACGCGACCGGCGTCGGCGTCGCGTTTCAGCACGCTCGCAGAACCGCCGAGTCCGCCGGCGAGCGCGCGCAAGAGCGAGGTACGGTTCGTCGCGTTCTGGCCGGTGAGCAGCGTCACTCCGCGGGAAAACGTCAGATCGACGGCATCGATACCGCCGATGTTCTCGACGGCGATCGCGGTGTCGGTAGCCGACGTCGCGCGTCGATTTCCCTGTTCGTTCTGTCCGGCCATCTGATTGTCAGTCATAGGCACCCCGTCTCTTTAAACCATTTGGTTCGATGCTCGTCGAATCGCGGACGCTCCGGCGTGCTCGCCGCCGGTCCGGCAGGAAACCGTTCTCGAGGACGAACCGGACGCGAACGTCGAACCGCGGCTCGAGTCCCCCTTCCCGCGACCGATCCGAATCGTTTCTTCCATCGAGTACCACGGGTCGCCCCGCTCTTACGCGGCGACCGACTCCGTCCTCCCTCCCGCAGGGATCGGCCCCGTCCGGCCGCGAGTAACCGGAACTGGTTTCCGCTCGGTCGCCTACTCTGGGGTATGGATTTCGATCCGGATCACGACGACCGTTCCGATTCGGAGCCGGTGTCCGAGTGCTGTAAGGTCGGGCGAACGTCGCTGTCGTTCGACGTTCCCGACGCCGCGAGAGAGATCGCGAGTAGACGGCGGGACGGGGAGAGCTATCGGGATCTGGCGGAGTACTTCAACGTACGACTCGTCGAACGGGCGCTCGAGCGAGCGGACGTCGACAGCGGTCGATCGGTCCACGCCGCACTGGTGGCCGGGGACGTCGCCGCGGAGGTGTATCGCATCCTGCGGTCGGGGGGTGGATCAGACATTCGGCGCGCGGAGCTTCGCGCCCGGTTGGCCGATGCGGGCGTCGACGTCGAACAACTGGAATCCGCGTTCGTCTCTCACGTCACGATCAGATCTCACCTCACCGAGTGTGCGGACGTCGACGCCCGGGAGTCTCCACCGTCGTTCGAGCAGACGGTCAACACGACGCAGTGGGCCCGAACTCGAGCTTCGAACGTCATCCAGAGCACGCTCGATCGCGCCGTCGAATACGACCAGCTTCGAACCGGCCCGCTCGAGGCGGAGCTGTTCGTCAGAGTCACGTGCGACGAGTGCGGCGAGTCGTACTACCTGGCGGAACTCCTCGACTCGCGCACCTGCTCGTGTCAGGACACCGGCTGACGTTCGTTGGATCACCGAACTCTACGGACTGTTGTGAATTGCTGGGCAATAATTAACAATCTGTGGCTCGATTGGGAATTTTTTCGGAGAGAAGTTACTATTTACGCGACTATCCTTCCGGATTTTGCCAAATATTATATGGGCGCGGGGTGATTGTGTCATCGGTGTAATGGTGACGGAGTTTGGAACCGATCGACGTCGAACGATTCCGCCGCCAGCGTCGTTCGTCGATCAGGCGAACGTCACCGATCCGGGGGTGTACGAGCAGTTCGAACGCGACTGGCCCGACTGCTGGGAGCGGGCGGCCCGCTTTCTCGAGTGGGATCGCGGCTACACGGACGTTCTCGAGCCGATAGCCGGTCCGCCGTACTACCGCTGGTTCGTCGACGGAACGCTCAACGCCTCGTACAACTGCGTGGACCGCCACGTCGAAGCCGGACGCGGGGACGAGCCGGCGCTTCGATGGATTCGAGAGAGCGGCGACGCACAGACGTACACCTACGGGGATCTCCTGGCCGAAGTGCAGGCCGTCGCCGCCGTCTTTCGCGAACTCGGCGTCGAACCCGACGAACCGATCGTCCTCTATCTCCCCCGCCGACCCGAACTCCCGATTTCGATGCTCGCGGCCGCTCGACTGGGCGTCCCGCACGTCGTCGTCTCGGCGGAGTACTCGCCGGCGCTGTTGGCATCGTTCGTGCGCGAGACGGGCGCACGGACGCTCGTCACCGCCGACGGCTACCGCCGGAACGGGTCGTTCTGCGATCTCGCTTCGAAAGTCGATCGCGGTCTCGAGCGCCTCGAGCGCGACATCTCGACGGTCACGATCGATCGCAACGGCGACGGAACGACGAACGTCGGATGCGACTTCGACGCGCTTTTGCAGGCTCACCGCGGATCGACCGTCGACCCCGTCGCGCGCTCGAGCGACGACCCCCTCTTCGTCTGTTATGCGTCCGGATCTGGGGGCGATCCCATCGGGATGGAACACGCGGTCGGCGAGTACCTCCCGTACGTCGCCTGGACGACCCACGCCGTCCTGGACGTCACGCCAGAGGATACGCTGTGGTGTCCCGCGGGAATCGAGTGGATAACCGGCCACTCCTACGTGGTCTACGGCCCGCTCGCGCTCGGGGCGACGACGGTGTTGTACGAGGGTGCACCGGCGTATCCCGACAGACACCGTCCGTGGAAGATCATCGAGGACAACGACGTCACCCAGTTTTACACGACGCCGACGGCGATTCGAACCTTCATGGAGTGGGGAACGGAGTACCCCGACGCTCACGACCTCTCGTCGCTTCGGTTGCTCGGAACGGTCGGGCAGCGAATCGATCCGGACACGTGGTGGTGGTTCTACGAACACGTCGGCGACGAACGCTGTCCGATCGTCGACACCTGGTACCAGGCCGAGACGGGCGGCATCACGATTTCGACCCTCCCCGGCGTCTGCGAGATGAAACCGGGCTCCGTCGGTCCGTCGCTTCCCGGCGTCGAGGCGTCCGTCGTCGACGCGAACGGCGATCCGGTGGCTCCCGGCGACGCGGGCTACCTGGTGTTCACCCGGCCGTGGCCCGGCTTCTTTCGGCCGATCGGCGACGGTTCTCATGCCGTCGAGTACTGGACGGAGTTCGGCGAGCCGGGCGAGCGGTGGGTGTACTTCTCGGAAGACGGAGCGGTCTGTGACGACGACTACGTCACGGTGCTCGGCCGGCTAGACGACATCGTCAACATCGGTCACTACAGCAAAACCCGGGTTCACGTCAGCGAGATCGAGCGGACGATCGCCGCGCTCCCCGAGATCGACGACGTCGCCGTGGTCTGTGGCGACCACGACATCAAAGGCGAGGCACCCTACGCGTTCGTCGTCCTCGAGGAGCGTTCGTCGGGCGTTCGAGAGCGGATCGTCGAGACGGTCGAGCGAGACCTCGCGTCCCAGGCGTGTCCCGAGGAGGTGTACGCCGTCCCGGAACTGCCGCGGACGTACTCCGGAGGCGTCCTTCGTCAGGTACTGAAGGACCTCCTCAACGGGGAACACCTCGGCGACACGGACCTGTTGCGAAACCCCGAGGTGCTCGACTACATCGCCGTCGAGATCGGTCAGCGCCGTCCGGCCAGTCGCTGAAAACGGCGTTCTCGAGTCGGCAGTTCCCTCGATCGAACGCGCACGACCGCGCACAGGCCCGACCAGCCCACGACGTCGTTCCGTCGGTGACGCGTCCGCGGCTCGGTCCGATCACGGGACGTTCCCTTCGCTGGCACGGCAACCGGTCCGATCGCCCGTTCCTCGGCGGTGCCTTTTATATTGGTGCGCTCGGTAGTTATGCGAGAACACAGCATGCCGGGGAACGACGTTGCCCGTCAGCCACTCGTATCGACAGCCGACGCCGACGACGTCCGGAAATCGAACGTCAGCGCCGGAAAACAGCTCGCCGAGACGGTCCGGACCACGCTCGGCCCGAACGGACTCGACAAGATGCTCGTCGCGGACGGAATGGCCGTCGTCACGAACGACGGCGCGAGCATTCTCGATCGCCTCGACGTTTCCCACCCGGTGGCGACGCTGGTCCTCGAGGTCGCGGATCAACAGGAGTCGAGCGCCGGCGACGGAACCACGAGCGCCGTCGTCCTCGCGGGCGAACTGCTGGACGAAGCGGAGACGCTGCTCGAGCGGGGCGTCCATCCGGCGAAGATCACCGAGGGATACCACCTCGCAGCCTCGCGCGCGACCGATCACCTCGCGGAGCGAACCGTGTCGGTCGACTTCGACGACGACGAACGGCTTCGTGACGTCGCGCGGACGGTCGTGACCGGCAAGTGGGACGAGTCGGGAACCGAGTTCCTCGCAGACCGTGCGGTCGAGACGGTTCGCGCGATCGAACGGGACGGCCGCGTCGGCTTCGAGCGGATCACCCGGAAGACGATCCCCGGCGGATCGTTTTACGACTCCGAGGTGATCCACGGGCTCGTCATCGACATGGCGGAGTCCTCGACGAAGGTCGTCTCGCCGGAGACCGCCCTCCCGAGGCGGTACCAGGACGCGACCGTCGCACTCGTCGACGAAGCGCTCACGATCGACACGGCCCAGGGCGTCGGCGCCGTCGATCTCACCTGCGTCGACGACCTCGAGTCGCTCAAAGCGTACGAACGCGAACGCTACGAGCGCTACGCCGAGACCGTGACCAACGCCGGTGCGGACGTCCTGTTCTGCCAGCAGTCGATCGACGATCCCGTTCGGTATCTGCTCGCGGAGGAGGGCGTCCTCGCCGTCGAACGCACGCGGCGCGACGAACTCCACAAGCTTGCCCGAACGACCGGCGCACAGCCGGTTCCGCTCGACGACCTCTCCCGTGTCGCGACGGGAACGGCGACGACCGTCGAGCGGCGATCGGTCGGTCCGACCGAGATCACCGTCGTTTCGGGTTTCGACGAGTTCGATCAGGTCTCGGTGTTGTTCCGTGGTGGTACGGAACACGTCGCCGCGGAAACCAAGCGCATGCTCGACAACTGCTTTTACGCGCTCAAACTCGCCATCGAGGACGAGGCGGTGGTGCCGGGCGGCGGCGCGATAGAGGTCGCGCTCGCGCGCGAACTCAGAGCCGACGCCTCGTCACTGCCGGGTAAAGAACAGCTCGCCGTCGAGGCGTTCGCGGACGCGCTGGAGACGGTTCCGAGAATACTCGCCGAAAGCAGCGGGATGAACCCGGTCGACGCCGTCCTCGAGTTGCGCACCGCCCACCACGACGGACGCTCGACGGCAGGGCTCAACCTCGAGTCCGGTTCCGTCGACGACATGGTCGATCACGGCGTTCTCGAACCGCTACACGTGAAACGACAGGCGATCGCGAGCGCCGCGGAGGCGGCGAACCTCATCGTCCGAATCGACGACGCCGTCTCGGTATCGGGTAACGGCGACGGACACGACCACGATCACGACCACGACCACGGTCCCGGCGGCCTCGTCCACAGCACGGACGGCTACCCGTGGGCGGTCGGCCACTCGATGGGTCACGATCACCACTAGTACCGTTCCAAGCGTCGACTGATGAGCGAAATCGGACCCCATCGCATGATTTCGCTCAGCAGTTCAGGCTTGGAACGCCACTAGCCAACCAGTCACCTCCGAGATTCCAGGTCGACTTTCGGCCGGTTTCGTGGGCTCCGGCCATCGGCCTCGGATCGATTCACGACTTGGTTTACATATCACGATCTGGTAAGCTAATGCGCTCGCGCGGTCGGGACGGTCCGTTGCCGCTCGAGGGGTCGGAATCCTGACGAAGCTTTTTGTACGGGAGCCGAGAATCTCACGTGCGAGAGATGGCCCACGCGAACGTCCTTCCCAGATTCGACGAGTGCATCGACCTCTATCGGCTGGCCTACGATCGGTACGGAACCGAGCCGTTCACCCTCGACCACGTCGACGAGGAGTTGTCGGTGCGGAACGCGCGCGAACTCCTCGACCTCGCCGTGGCCTACGGCGTCCTCGAGTTCGACGGAACGACCTACCGGGTGCGGTGTGAACCCGACGACCCCGCCGACGCCTGGCGGTCGGCGCTGACGACTCGGGCCCAGCGGGTACAGCGATCGCTCGTCGACCGGTTCGTCCTCGAGGAAGACGGGGATCTCGAGGACCGAACCCCCGACAGCGACGTCCTCACGTACGATTCGAACCGCTTCGAGAGCGTGTTCGTGTCCGAATCGGACGACCTCGACGCGATCGCGGACGCGATCGTCTCGCGCTCGTCGGGATCGACCGCAGGCGTCGTTCTCCGTTCGCCGGGCGAGGACGCGGGTCACGTCCAGTGGTGTGCCGACCGCCTCTGTGACCCGTCGGCGGTCGCGGAGACGTCACTCGAGGAACCACTTCAAAAGGAGTACTCCGACGTCGCCGGCGACGACAAGAACGATCTCGAGTTCAGGCTCTTCCTTCGCCAACCCTGACCGATACTACCTACTCGTCGACCGATTCGACGAAGAAGACCGGTTCGTTGATCGCCCACCCGCCCGACTGGAGGTTCTGCGAGAACGTCACCTGGTGACCGTCCGGATCCTCCGCGATGACGGCGTACGTGTCCGTGTCGACGACCTCGTACGTCAACTCGTGGTTGTTCACCGTCAGCGTGTCCCCGACCTCGAGATCGGTGAACCGTTCCGTGATCGCGTTCGGATCGAGCGACTCTTCGGCGGACGGACGATCGGAATCGTCTGACGTCATCGATACCCGCACGTTCAGTTGCGAGCGTCTTATGTGTTGTCTCGTCGCGTTCGTCGGCTACTGCGTCGAACGCGAGTCGCCTCTCCTCGACGCGAATTCGGCTGTCTCCGGAACCACGAGTTCGTCTCCGTTCACGGGTCGAACCCGTTCGAGCCGACCGCTCCACCGTTGCCTTCGACCGCTGCGTTCTACCGAAATGCTAAGTTATACCAATCCACGGGGACTATCTCGAGTCATGTCGTCTCGTCCGAACCCCCTCACGCCGGAAGACGTCGACGACGATCGCGTCGGGAAACTGCTCGAGGACGCCGAGACCGGGTGGTACGGCGACGCCGCGTTTTTCGGCGCGATGGCCCGCTGTCCGCCGATTTTCGAACACCTCGTCGCGGCCTTCGAGTCGTTCGGACTGGGCGCGAACGTCGACGCCGAGTTGCTCGAGTTGATGCGTCTCAAGGTGGCCGAATCCCACCAGTGTGCGTACTGCGCGACGGTTCGAACGCTCGACGTTCGCGAGGAGGTCGCGCCGAAAGAGGACGCCGTCTTCGGCGACGTCGACGCCGACGCGCTCTCGCGCCGCGAGTACCTCGCCGTCTCCCTCGCCGAGGTCCTCTCGAACGACCCCCACAGGCTCTCCGACGACTTCTTCGCCGAACTCGGCCGGGAGTTCTCCGACGACGAAATCGTCGAACTCCTGTTGTTCGCCGCCCTCGAGGTCGGCCTCGATCGGTTCTGCATCGCTCTCGAGCTTCAGACGACCGACGACAGCGCCTACCCCGACGACCTCGACTATCCCCTCGAGAATCCGCGCCCGAAGACGACGTGACGGCATCACGTACCGCGAACGACGCGTCTCGAGATCGAACCAACCGGATGCACGTCCGTCAATCCGGTAGCGGAAGTGATCTGCGAGCCAAAACGCATCGCTTCGAACGCACAACTGGCGAGGGTAGACGCCCCTCGCTTCCAGATCATATCACACTAGTAGGTATTATGTGGATAGTATGTATCTGTCTGCTCGACACTGGTGGAATCCGCCGTTGCGGCGAACGTCGTCGGGGCCGATCTGTTAGTACGGCGTCGGGCGTGACGTGGTACAACGATAGCAGAGATCACACGTTTGCCGATCCCTCGAGCGTATTCGTCTTTTCGCTACGGACTCTCCGCTCGAAGAACACCGCAGCTTTTACTTTTATAAACTTCTATACTCGTTTGGATAACGTCGATACCATACATTTGTTGCAGAAATATGCAAATCAGACGGGAATATTCCTTCTTCTCTCGAATTTCGAATACCGAAATTCTCCTCGAATCGGAAATCCGTGAACTGGTTCCCGAACGTGTGCTCGGCCCCTCCCTCTGGACAATATATAATAATACTTAGGATTAGAAACTATTATAGGATATATGACTATCCGTGGTCGGTTATGATACCGACAAATCCGACGTTCGTTGGCTGCACCGATTTAAATGTCACCCTCGCGAAATCGAGCGACGTTGACGTCGATCGAAAGCGTCTCGAAGTCGTCAGCCCCGGCGATGAGCGTCGCATCCGTCTCGTGGGCGAGTGCAACGCCGTGAGCGTCTGCGAATGGGACGTGGCCATCTGCCTCCGCCTCGCCAGCGAGCCGCCAGTCGACTCGACCGATTTGAATTCCCGCCGCTCGAGCGCACGGAGATCCCGATCGGCAGTGCGACAATCGTAGAGGGATGCGATGATCGCTGCGGTGCCGAAGACGTATTTGTCGCGCATTCCTCCTCCGCCTCAGCCAGTCGGAGTCGGTCGACGCGGACATCTTCACGTCGGCGTTTCCCGCGTTTCAGTTCGCGAACCCGGTCGAGTACGTCGCCACGCTTGCGGTCAGTATCGGCGTGAATCTCGCCCAGCTCCTCGAACGACGGAATCGGTTCGACGATGGTTCGCTCGTCTGTCCCGTAGATGAACACTTCGCCGGGGGTGTCGATCCCGAACTTCTCTCCACAGCCGACACTCGTCTCTCGTTCGGAATCGGATTAACACCGCGACACTCCGGATAAAATGACCCTACTAAACTACGGTAATATGAATAGTTTTGATTCCGTGCATTTAATATATGGTACTTCCGTACTACCCTACATGTACGATTTAACAGGATTTCAGCGCGACCTGCTGTACGTCGCCGGCGGACTCAACGAACCACACGGACTCGCGATCAAAGACGAACTCGAGAACTACTACGAATCCGAGATCCACCACGGTCGTCTGTACCCGAATCTCGACACGCTCGTGGACAAAGGGCTCCTCGAGAAGGGGACCAGGGACCGCCGCACCAACTTCTACACCGTGACCCGCCGCGGCCAGCGCGAAATCGAGGATCGGCGCAACTGGGAGAATCAGTACGTCGAGGATCTGGTATAACGGAGCCCTGCTGGCAGACGGTTGCGTGATGGGCTAACGCCGCCGATCTCGCGGTGGTCGAGGACGCCGCTCACCGTTTGCCGCCCGCATTCGATCGATCCGCGAGCGACTCGATCGTTCGGACGATCCGTGCGTAGACGTCCGGCGCACAGTACCATCCCCGATCGACCATCGCGTCGATCGTCTCTCGCGCTTCGTCGGCGTCGATTTCGCCTTTTTTCGCCGCCAACAGTACGACGTACGCCGTGCCCCTCGTTTCGATCCCCTCGACGTCGGCGGCGTTTCGACCGTAGGCGTCGTCCATTACCGCGATCCCGTCGACCGCTGCCGCGTGCGCGAGCACCGACACGTCGGCGTCGCTGAGGTCCGGATTGCGGTCCAACCGTTCCGAGACGTCCGTCTCCTCGACCGAGGCGACCTCGAGGACGCCCTCGTCGATACGTCGTTCGATTCGGCGGGCGTCGGGGTAGCCGCCGTCGAGGCCGCTCGCGACGACCTCCGCGTGGACCCGTTCGGGAAGGACGCACCGTCCGTCGAGGGTGGTGACGAGCTTCAGCCGCCTCGCTTTCGCCAGGTATATCAGCGGCGTCGCGTCGAAGATCCACATCTACAGCTCCTCGAGGTCGCGCTCGAGGTGGTCCGCCGACACCCACGTCGCGTCGCGCTCTCTGGCGAGACGGGAAAACTCCCAGACGGACGTTCCCGCCAGCTCCGCCGCCTTCGAGAACGTCACCTCCCCGGCTTCGAGTCGTTCGAGCGCGCGCTCCCGTCGCCACTCCTCGAGTCCCTCCGCGAGGAGCTTTCGAACGGCGGTGCTACGGTCGAGTCGTTCCTCCTCGAGGTACTCCTCGAGTTCGGCCTCGAGGTCGTCGGGAACCCGCGTCGAGATCGTGCCCATGCGTATACTTCGTGTACCATGTATACAAACGTTTCCCGTTTCGGATCGGCACGGACGCCCCTTCCGATTTTTGTCCTCCCGAACCGTATCTGGAGTATGGCGTTGCACGTTCTCGTCCCGATCGACGGCTCACAGCAGTCGTGGTCCGCGCTGGATCACGCCCTCTCGACCGTCGACGACGGGACGATCACCGTTCTCCACGTCGTCAACCCGGCCGAAGGCGTCTACAGCGACTACGGCGGCGGCGGCTACTACGATCCGGAGACCCACCGGCGAGCGATCGAGCGCGGCGAGGAGCTCGCAGAGCGCGCCCGCAGCCGAGCCGAAGAGATCGGCGGTCTCGAGACGATCGTCCTCGAGTCGGCCGTCGAAACCGGTCGACCGGCGCGAACGATCGTCGACTACGCCGCCGACCACGACGTGGACCGGATCGTCATCGGAAGCCACGGACGATCCGGCGTCGCCCGGGTCCTGCTCGGGAGCGTCGCGGAGACCGTCGCCCGTCGGGCACCGATCCCCGTCACGGTCGTGCGGTGAGCGTCAGTTCACGTCCGCCCCAGTCGTCCTGCGAACGTCGGTACGTTCGCTCCGATCGTTCGGCGACCGTCGACTGGACTTCGTTCGGGAGCGCCGTCCGGAAACTGCATCCGATACCGTTATGCGACCGGCTCCGACTGGAGGTAGTAACGATGGGCGAACGAGAACGGGACGAGCACCTCGATCGACTCACCGCGATCCGTCGGCGCGCCTGCCCCGTCTTGCACAGGGTAACCGAGCCATTCGGCGGGTACGTCGAGTGTACGATGCATCCGTCCGAGTACGTGGGAACCGTCGAGCGGACGCTCGGGCGGTTTCGCTCCGACCTTCGGTCGATGGGTTTTCACCGCGAGCCGATCGCGGCGCTGAAACGCCACAGCGACGGCCGCGCGTCCGCCGGGAGCTGGGTGTTTCGTCGGTCGCTGTTTGCGGACGAACAGCTCCACGTGACGGTCTTTCGGGCCGGCTCCGACCGGATCGACACCTACGCGCACTGGGAACACTCCTGGATCAGACACCCGATCAAACACTATCGCGCACACGGGTGGAATACGTCCGCTGGCGTCTCGACGATGCGGTCGCTGCTTCGCGAACACGACATCGCGTTTCGACTCGCGCGAACGGAGTGACGGTCTCGTTCGCGACGTCGTTTCCGCTACCTGATCGATTCTACCACCTCTCCGATTTCGAAACTTTCAAGCGCCGTAACTGATAGCTGGTAGAAATATGGTGTCGTCCGTGGTTGGATCCGTATGGTCTCGCCACTCAGACGATTCCTGGTGATGTTCGGCGGTTCGGTCGTCGCAGCGGCCGCGATGACGGCCATCCTCGCACCGCCCAACGCCGCAGCGATCGCCCTGACGTTCGGCGTCGTGCTCGTGGCCGGCGTCGTGCTCTCGTACACGATCGGCTACATCGGCATTCCGTCCGACAGCACCGCCTATCCCATGTCCGGTCCGACGAGCAATCCACCCGAAGAGCCGACGGAGGCGAGCAGAACGGACGCCGAGGAGTTCACGTGGGTCCTCCGCGAAGGGATCGGCGTCGCCATCGCGTCGCTGTTCGGCCTGCTGTTGCTCGCCGTTTTCCTGCTCGAGATCACGGGACTTCTCGGCGACTCGCGGACGGTCGACGGTCTTCCGGGCTGGCTCGTCGTCGGCGTCGCCGGCCTCACGCTCGTCGTCCTTGCACTCTGGAGCTGGCGCGGACGTTGAAGATGTGTCTAAATCAAATGTATGAAAAACATCTGTTAAATTTGGGAAAACGGCCGTCGACGGACGCCCGGCGGGGCGTTAGCGGGTGCCGAATTCGATGACCGTCTTGATCCGATCGTCGCCACCCTCGAACGCCTGGTCGACCTCTTCGGGCGTGAACACGTCGGTGATGATCCGATCGAGGAACCAGTCCGGCAGTCGATCGAGCGACTCCTTTGCGGACTCGAAGTGGCGAAGGTGTGAGTTGACGCTGCCCAGCAGCGCCTTGTTCTCGAGGACGAGCTCGCGGTGGAGTCGCCCGCCGTCGATCTCGAACGTCCAGTCGTCCGGGATACCGAGGAGGACGCCGACGCCGTTCGGTGCGAGTGCGTCGACGGTCTCGTAGGCGTGTTTCGCGTATCCCGTCGCCTCGTAGACCAGATCGGCGGGTTCGTGGACGTCGGCGAACTCGGTGACGGGGGTTTCCCTCGAGTCGACGTAGGTGGCTTCGAGGTCTTCGATGATGTCGATCGTCGGATCGGGTCGATCCCGGCGGCCGAGACAGTACGACCGCTCGACCGTCGAATCGAGCATCGCCAGCGTCAACAGCCCGAGTGGGCCGTTGCCGAGTACGAGCGCCGTTTCGGGATTCCAGTCGAACACCGAACGCGAGGAGAACGAGTGTTCGAGCGCCTTGACGGTGTTGCTCATCGGTTCGACGAGGATTCCGGTTTCGGCGAACGCCGCCGGAATCGGGACCAGGTACTCGGCGGGGCTGGTAAAGTACTCCGACATGAACCCGTGTGCGCCGTCGATCCCCCGTTCGAGGTACGTCCCGGGCGGAGCCATATCCGGTTCGCCGCGTTCGAAGTACTCGTTCGAGCCGGCCGGCGGTCGACGGATCGTCGGCACGACGAGCTGTCCCTCCTCGAGGTCGGTACCGTTGGGATCTTCGACGACGCCGACGGCCTCGTGGCCGAGTATCTGGTAGTCGTCGCCCTCGGGAAAGCCGCCGTGGGTGCCTTTGAGTACCTCGAAGTCGGTGCCGTCGATCCCGACTCGAAGCGTTCGCATCAACGCTTCCCCGTCGTCGGGCTCGGGAGCGTCGATCTCGACGACTTCCGGCGAACTCGCTCCCGCCTTGACGGCGACTGCTCTCATTGGCTGACCCGTGCGATGACTTCGATTTCGACCCCGATGTCGACCGGCAGATCCTCGACCTGGACGGCGCTTCGTGCGGGGTAGGGCTCGCTGAGGTAGCTCTCGTAGACGCCGTTGATCGCGTCGTAGTTGTCCATGTCCTGGACGAAGACGGTCGCCTTCACGACGTCGTCGAGCGAACTACCCGCGGCCTCGAGGACGGCGCCGATGTTTTTCATCGTCCGGTGGGTCTCCGCTTCGATGTCGTCGCCGACGATGTCGCCCGTTTCGGGATCGATCGGCCCCTGTCCGGAGACGTACACCGTTCCGTCGTCGACGAGTCCCTGCGAAAACGGTCCGATGCTCGGCGGTGCGTCGGCTGTAGATACCTCTTTCATAACCAACTAGATGATTTCCCGCGTCGATAATGTAGGTTTCGGTTCACCAGTTCGGCCGGTTTTCCGGTTCACCAACTCGACCGATCGTTCGATTCCACGGCCCGCGTTCGCTCTCAGCTAGCGGACTCGACGTGGTCGCTGATCCGTCCGACGACGTACTCCGCCTCCTCGTCGTCGAGACACATCGGATTGATCGTGAGTATTCCTTCGTCGAGTCGATCGGTTCCGACGAACACGCGCGGATTCTCGTCGTGAAGCGCTCGAACGAGCTCCGTCGCCGAGACGCCGGTTTCGCTCGGGTCGACGCGGACGACGACCTCCGGTGCGACCGCGACGTCGTTTCCGTCGGTTACGTGCGTCTGGAATCCGTCGACCGCCGCGAGTTCGTCCGCGATTCGGTCCGCGTCCCGACGCCACGCTCGAGCGTTTGCCGCGTGGTCCTCCTCGAGGAAGGCCTCGAGTGCGACGATGATGCCGACGAGCTCTTCTTTTCCGACTTTCATCGAGCGGCCGATCCCCTGACGCGGAACGCAGCCGAGCCGATCGCTGTCGATCAGCGTTTCGGGCGGATTCCAGACGTCGTGTGCGGCGTGCATATCGAGGTGTTGCAACGCGATGGACTCGATGAGATCCCGCCGGCCGGCGACGATACCCGTCGTCTGGGGTCCCCTGATCGCCTTTCCGCCGCTGAAGACCACCAGATCCGCCCCCTCCTCGACGAACCGAGTGAGGTTCTCCGCCGGCGGCAGTTCCGCCGCGGCGTCGACGATGACGGGGACGCCGTGGTCGTGGGCGATCTCCGCGACCACCTCGAGGGGGGGTTCGGTGTAGGGTTTCTGGACGTAGCCGACCGCGGCCGTCTCGTCGGTGATCGCGCGGTCGATCTCCCAGGGTTCGACGTTCGTCGCGCCGGTGCCGAGGTGTCTGTCGTTGGTGCCGACGTCGACGATCGTCGCGCCGGCGGCCCGGAACGCGTGGTCGTAGCCGGTTCGGTGCGTTCGGGGCATGACGATCTCGTCGGCGAAGCCGGTCGTCTCGGGAAGGAGGTCCATCCGGTGGACGTCGCGGCCGGCGAGTGCAGCGGCGGCGCTGAGCAGGAGCCCTGCGGATGCACCGCTCGTCACGTATCCCGCTTCCGCGCCGGTCACCTCGGCGATTCGTTCGCTGGCTTCGGCCTGTAGATCGGAGATTCGAACGAAAGAGTCGCCGGCTCGTTTCATCGCGTCGATCGCTTCGCTGCGGATGCGGCTTCCGCCGATTCGCGTTTTCGTTCCGGTCGCATTGACCACAGCGGGGACGCCTAGCTCTTCGTAGATAGATTTGACTTCGACAGCCCTGTCCATGGAGTCCATTCAGTGCATAGTGAATAAAAAAGTTCGGTTCCGCTGCCGTTTCGATCTGGGAAACACTGATATCGGTTCGATCCGAAGCCCGCGGTATGAGTACGCAAACGGAGGGGGAAGCGATCGAAGCGACCGTTCGGTCGTTCTCGGTACTGCACGTGCTCGTCGACGCGCCACGGCCGGTGGGCGTCACCGAGATCGCGTCCCGGACCGACGTGACCAAGAGTACGGCGTACAAACACGTGAACACGCTCGTCTCCCTCGGATACGCCGAGAAAGTCGAGAGTCGGTACCGACCGTCGATTCGATTGCTCGACTGTGCTCGCCGGCTCGAGTGGAACAACGAGCTGATCCGGACCGTTCGCGATCCGGTCGACGAGCTGGCGGAGATGGCAAACGAGGTCGCGGGTCTCGTCGTCGAGCGAGACGGCGTCGCGATCGACGTCTACTGTGCTGACCAGTACTACAGCGGGACGTTCCCCGCGTACAACACGCGCTACCTCCACTGCAGCGCCGCCGGAAAAGCGATTCTCGCGGAGCTACCCGAGCGACGGATCGATTCCATCCTCGAGACCTGTCCGGCGCTGACCGACCACACCATCACCGATCGCGACGAGCTCTCGATGGAGCTCAATCGCATCCGCGAGCGCGGTTTCTCGCTCGATCGCCAGGAGCAGTTCCCGGACGTCAACAGCGTCGCCGTCAGCCTGCGGACCGACGACTTCGTCTCCGCCGTCTACGTCTCCGGCCAGGCGGACGAGCTTTCGGGAAAGCGGTTCGAAGAGAACATTCCGGGACTGTTACTCAGCGCGAGTCGGATGCTCACCTCCGCGCTCGAGTGACCGCTCCGTGGACGTTCGGCCGGGACGGTCCGTTATCCTGAAATAGATCCGTTTCGATGTGGCTGTTGCACATGGAGTTGTTAGCAATCGTTGCACATCCCGACGACGCAGATATCTTCTGTGGGGGGACGCTGGCGAAACACGCAGACCGCGGGGATACCGTTACGATCGCGCACATGACGAAAGGCGAGTACGGTGGTTTCGACGAGAACGAAGCCGCGATCGCGGAGACGAGAGCCGAGGAAGCTCGCCGCTCGGGAGCGGAACTCGGCGCGACCGACGTGACGTTTCTCGGCTTCGAGGACGGGCGCATCGAGTACTCCCTCGAGAACCGCCTCGCGATCGTCGAGACGATCCGCGAACACGATCCGGACCTCATCCTGACTCACTACCGTGAGGACCTGCACCCCGACCACCGGGTGACGTCTCGCCTCGTGACCGACGCCTACTACATGTCCTCGCTCCCGCTGGTCGAAACGGACCACGAGCCGTCCGATCCCGACAACGTCTACTTCTTTGGAAAGCCGACGTCGTCGTTCGAGCCGACGGTGTTCGTCGACGTCTCCGGCTACGAAGACCGAAAGGCCGCGGCTATCGACCACCACGAGTCACAGGTCGAGTTCCTCGAGGAACACGGCGGCATCGATGCGGAGTTCGACAACCTCATCGAGGGCGTCGCAGCCGAGGACGCCACGCTCGGGAAACGAACGGGGGCCGCGAGCGCCGAAGGGTTCGTCCCGCTCCACGAGCAGGCCGACGAGTACCTGGGCTGATCGGTCGTCGGACGCGTATTCGTTCAGATCCGGTTCGTTCGGTTCGTCTCGCGACGTTCGAGTCCACACCGTCGTGACACTGGCGTTTCGATAGCCGAAACACAGCCGAATTACGACCGTATATTACAGCTGTACGGCTGTAATTGACTCTCGGTTCGAGCGTGATAATCGGGCGCAATGCGCGCTTTTGTTTCGTACTCCGAAAAAATCGTTCGGACGAGGTGGCGAATGATCGCGGCGGCGACGTCACTGGCATGAATGATAACTTCACGCATACGGGGCGCGAGCGGCGGTTCGTCGGCGTTCCCTTCTATTTCCGCCGCTGTTTCTCCTACCGAAACGCCGCGGCGAGCGGACGGGTTCTCCGGCCGACGCGGTCGCCGAAAGCGACCACAGCGGAATCGACGCGCGACGTACACGCACGCAGGGAGTGTAACGGCGCTAGCCGTCTCCACGATAAAACAGCGAGACGATGCGAGGCTTCGGAGTTCGACTCCGAGACGGATTACCACTCGGCGATACTGCCGTCTTCGTGTCGCCAGATCGGGTTCGACCAGTCGAGTTCCTGGCGTGATCGCTTTCGAACGGCTGATTCGTCGATTTCGAGGCCGAGACCGGCACCGTCGAGCGGAGAGAGGTATCCGTCGACGAACTCGAACACCGACGAGTCGTGGAGGTAGTGGTCCGCGGCGCTTTTCGGTGCCGGGTAGATGTCGAACCCGTGATCCTGTACGAGAAGATTCGGAATGTACGCGCTCACCTGCAGCGACGCGGCGAGCGCGATCGGACCGAGTGGACAGTTCGGTGCAACGGCGACGTCGTGGGTCTCTGCCATCGCGGCGATTCGGACCAGCTCCGAGATTCCGCCAGCATGAGAGACGTCCGGCTGAATCACGTCGACGCCGCCCCGCGCGAACAGCGGTTTGAAATCCCACCGGGAGTAGAGTCGTTCACCCGTCGCCATCGCGACGTTCGTTCGCTCGGCGAGCGTCGGCAGATACTCGAGGTTCTCCGGAAGCACGGGCTCTTCGACGAACAGCAGATCGAACTCCTCGAGCGCCGCGATGACCCGCTTGGCGAGCGATTTCGAGATGCGTCCCCGGAAATCGACGACGATGTCCATTCCGTCTCCAACTACGTCGCGAACGTGACGGACGCGTTCGACGACGTCGCCGACCGCTTCGGGAGGCTCGAGGTGGCGCATCTGGTTCGACGCGTCCATCTTCAACGCGGTGTATCCGGCGTCGGCCAGCTGTTTCGCCTCGGCTCCGATCTCGGTGACGCGATCGCCGCCGATCCACTGGTAGACGCGGATCCGATCTCGAGTCTGCCCACCCAGCAGCTCGTAGACGGGAACGTCGAAGCTCTTTCCTTTGATGTCCCAGAGCGCCTGATCGATGCCCGCGATCGCGCTCATCAGAACTGGTCCACCTCTGTAGAAACAGCCCCGGTACATCGCCTGCCAGTGATCCTCGATGTTGTGCGGATCCTTCCCCACCAGATAGCTGTTCATCACCTCTTCGACGGCGGTGCGCACGGTTCGCGCTCGCCCTTCGACGATCGGCTCCCCCCACCCGACGACGCCGGCGTCGGTCTCGATCTTCAGAAAGAGCCAGCGGGGCGGAACTTCGAACAGTTCGTAGTCGGTGATTTGCATAGCAGGGTGTTCGTGACGATCCATTATATATTCACCCACTATCGCCGGATTTCGGTCGCGCTGCTGCCGTTCGCTCTGGGTTTGTCCCTCCGTCGTTTTCGCTCGGAACCCGTCCGATTTGCTCCAGCGCTTACCTCGTGCATTTTTGGAAAAAGTTATGTATAATGTGTCACAATACGGGGGTGAGGCTTAGCTATGAGACGTCATACCCGGCGGAAGGTGCTTGCAACGACAGGTGCAGCGACTGCATTCAGTCTTGCGGGGTGTATCGGCGGAGACAACGATGGGCCGACGACGATCGAAACGCGGTACATGGATGCTCCCGGTGCCGAAGAGTACTTCGAAGAACACGCCGAAATCTTCGAAGAGGAGACCGGAATCCACGTGGAGTTCGAGTTCGTCGGATGGGGTGAGGCTCAGGAGACGCTTTTGAGCGACATCACGAGCCAGACCGGCCCTGACGTTCAAGAGATCGCGTCGACGTGGATTCCGGAACAGGCCGATGCGGGCGGCTGGATGGACCTGGAGTCCGACGAGGTCGTCGATCACATCCCGGACACCGGCATGTTCGAAGAGGGTGCGATGGACGTCGCGACGTTCCAGGGTGACATCGTGGGCATCCCGTGGTTCTGGGGGCCGCGCGCGTGGCAGCAGATCGACGAAGAGGTCGAGGATGGCGGCGTCGACGGACATCCCGACGACTGGGACGACCTCGTCGATCAGGCACAGGCCTACGACGGTGATAACCACTACTTCGCACTGATGGGGTCGGACTTCGAGCCCATGCGGAACTTCGCGATGTTCCTCTGGCAGAGCGGCGGACAGTTGCTCACCGACGACTACTCCGAGCCGGCGTTCCACAACGAGGAGGGGGTCCAGGCACTCGAGTTCTACGCCGATCTGTACCAGGAGTACGACGTGATGCCGTCGGAGACGGTCGAGTGGGCCGCAGCCGACATCAACGGCGCGTTCGCGGGCCGACAGATGGCCAGCACGGTCGACGCCCTCGGAACGGTCGGCGCGTACGAAGATGAGGACGGCCAGTCGCTGGACGACCTCTCGATCTCCGCCCCGCCGGTCGGTCCCGACGGCGACGGCGGCACGTTCTTCGGTATGGAACTGCTCGGCATCCACCCGTGGACCGACGAACCCGAGGCGGCCGCACAGTGGATCGACTACCTGCTGCGCGCCGAACCCAACGCCGAAATTTCGAGTACGATCGGATTCCTGCCGACTAACCCCGACGGATTCGACACCGAGTACTTCGACCACGATCTGTACGAGGCGTTCAACGAGGACGTTTTCCCGGTTGCACAGACGTACCCGCAGGTGCTCGGCTGGGGCGAGATCGAGGGCGAACTCAACAGAGCCGTCGCCGAGGTCATCCAGAACGCCGTGACCGGCGACCTCGAAGAGGGAGACGTCGAGGATGTCCTCGACGACGCTGCCGAAGTCGCACACCAGACGCTGTAGTCGAAACGGGCGTCCCAGCTATCCCTGCCGGGATCGCACTGTGCGCTCTACGCTTTGTTCGGGTCGCCGACCACCAGTCGCGTCCTGTCGTCGTCCGGACGACAGCTTCGGCGGTCGATCACGTCCTGGCGCTCCCGAGAGCGAAAAACATTAATCCAACTCAACCCAGATAACTGTTATGGCGAGTACGACGAGACAGTTTCGAAGACGACTAGCCGACGTGCAATTCGGGAACTACCTCCCGTTTTACAGTCGGCTATCCGAAGAACAGCGCTTTGCGTACAAGCTCCTCGCTCCGGGGCTTGCGATGATGTGTATTATTCACTTTCTCCCGATCATCTGGGGTACGCTCATCAGCTTTATGGGCGTCAACTCGACCTACGCCCAACAGTGGCACAGAGCGCCGCTCGTCGGGCTCGAGAACTACTTCGACGTGCTCGACCCGGGCACCGTCGTTGGCAGTCGATTCTGGTTCTCGATCCGTCAGACGGTCATCTTCGCGGTCGGGTCGCTCGTGGTGACGTACGTCCTCGGACTGACGGCAGCGCTGGTCCTCAACCAGCAATTCAAAGGGCGATTCGTGGCGCGGACCCTCCTGTTGCTCCCGTGGGTCGCTCCGGTCGTCGTCACGCTGCTCATCTGGCGGATGATGTTCCAGCAACAGAGCGGAATCATCAACAACATTCTGCTCTCGATCGGTCTCATCAACGAGCCGATCTATTGGTTGATCGGTGACAACGCCATCTGGACGCTCGTCCTCACCCACTCCTGGACGCAGTTTCCGCTTGTCATGATCATGCTCTACGCAGGCCTCCAGGGAATTCCCGAACAGCTGTACGAGGCCGCGTCTATCGACGGTGCCGGCCGGTGGGAGAAGTTCCGCTACATCACGTTCCCGCAGCTAAAGCCGGTTTCAGCCGTCGTCGTGTTGCTGGTGATGCTGTGGACGATGATCAACTTCACCGCACCGTACGTCTTGCTGGGCGCACAGCCGCCACGTTCGGGCCAGGTCGGTATTCTGTACATCTACGAGTTCGCCTTCTCGAACTACCAGTTCGGGCGAGGGGCCGCGATGAGCGTGGTCCTCTTTATCATCGCGATGACGATGGCGATGATCTATTACAAATATCTTTTCGACGACGACTTCACGGAGGGTGACGAATGATTCCCGACGAACTGCGGCTCTCGCCGTCCGCCAAAGACCAGCTGTTCGACCTCCTCTCGAGAGGAATTCTAGGCTGTCTGTTGCTGTTCGCGCTGTTTCCCATCTACTGGATGATCATCTCGAGTTTCCGGACTCGAACCGAAATTACGGCCGCAGACCCGCAACTGCTGCCGATCGAACTCTCGGAGATTCCGTTGATCGTTCAGGACCCCGTGATTCTCCTCGAAATTCTCCACTACGAGAACTACGTCACCATGTGGGGCCGATTCCCGGTGTTAGATTACTTCATCAACAGTCTCGTCATCGCTATGACGACGACCGGATTCGCCCTCGTGGTCGGCTGCCTGGGCGGGTACGCCTTCTCGAAGTACCGGTTCCCCGGGAAGGGGGCCGTTGGCGGTGCCCTGCTCGGGACGCAGATGATCCCGGGTATTCTCATCCTGCTCCCGATGTACCTGATGTTCATCTGGATCCAGAACAACATCGGATTCCCGATGGTCAACACCTACCACGGAATCATCTTCGTCTACACGACGTTCACCGTTCCCGTCGCAATTTGGATGCTCAGGGGCTTTTTCGACACGATCCCTGACTCCGTCGAGGAGGCGGCACGGGTCGACGGCTGTTCGCGAATACAGGCGCTCGTCCGCATTATTCTCCCGATGGCCGCACCGGGAATTGCGGCGACCGGAATGTTCGTCTTCCTCGTCGCCTTCAACGAGGTGCTGTTCGCGTCGATTCTCGCAAGTGGCGACGTGACGCCGTTTGCGATCGGCATTCAGAGCTTCGAGACGCAGACGACGGCGTACTGGGGTGAGATGATGGCGGCGTCGACCGTGGCGACGGCACCCATCCTCGTCCTGTTCGTCCTCTTCCAGAAGCCGATCGTCGAGGGGCTGACGGAGGGCAGCGTCAAGCAGTAAGCGGTCGGGCTTTTCGTCTCGGTTTCGTTTCGTCCATCGGTGTGGCTGACCGCCTTTGTGGCTGACCGCCTTTGCATTCTTAGCACGCGCGTGCGTAAAGAGAAATACACTGTGTCTTGATTCTCTTACTCGAAACATTCGTCGAGTTCGATTCGGATCGTATCTGGTTAGGTAGTTATAAATATGCGCGCGAACCAGATGAGTACAAATGAGCCGTGTCATCATCGATAATCTGACGAAGGAGTACAACTCGCCCGGCGGGTCGATCGTCGCGGTCGACGATCTGAATCTCGCCATCGACGACGGAGAATTCGTCGTCTTCGTCGGTCCCTCCGGTTGTGGGAAGTCGACGACGCTTCGCTGTGTGGCCGGTCTGGAGACGGTGACCGGAGGATCGATCCAGTTCGACGACGAAGACGTCACCGACCAGAAACCGAAAGAGCGCGACATCGCGATGGTGTTTCAGAACTACGCGCTGTACCCGCACATGACTGCGCGAGAGAACATGGCCTTCGGGCTCAAGATGTCGACGGATCTCTCGAAAGAAGAGATCAACGAACGCGTCGAGGACACCGCCGAAATGATGGGTATCGAGGAACTGCTCGAGGACAAACCGAAGGCGCTGTCTGGCGGTCAACAACAGCGCGTTGCGCTCGGTCGGGCGATCGTGCGCGATCCGGAGGTGTTCCTGATGGACGAGCCGCTGTCGAATCTCGACGCCAAGCTTCGTGCACAGATGCGCACGGAGCTTCAACAGCTACAGAACGAACTGGACGTGACGACGGTGTACGTCACCCACGACCAGACGGAAGCGATGACGATGGGCGACCGCATCGTCGTCCTCAACGACGGACAGCTCCAACAGGTCGGGACGCCACTCGAGTGTTACCACCGGCCGGCGAACCAGTTCGTCGCCGGCTTCCTCGGCTCGCCGCCGATGAACTTCCTCACCGTCGAGGCCGACCTCGAGAACGGAGCGCTACGAAATTCGATGTTTACGCTCCCGGTGTCCGATTCGGTAGCGGCCGAGATCGACTCGCCGAATCTCGTGCTTGGAATCCGACCCGAACACATCGAACTCACGGATACGCCCGAGACCCACGGCGAACCCGATCGGCTCATCGAGACGGAGGTTACCGTCACGGAGCCGATGGGTGACGTGACGAACGTCTATCTCGACATCGGCGGCGAGTCGGTGACGGTCACGACCGACGGGAAAACGGGTGCAAGTGCCGGCGATCGGCTGTACATGCACGTACCGGCCGCGAAGATGCACCTGTTCGACGCCGAAACCGGCGACGCGATCAAACACAGCGACGAACCGATCGATTCGACCTCGGTCCCCGAAACCAGCAGCCCTGCCGAGACGGCTTGATCACGCCGTCACGAGAGTATTTTCGCTGACGCGTCGACCGCACTTTCGGTACCCCGGATACGTCCCATTCCGTCTCGTTTTTCCGATCGAATTTCTCCGTCGTATTCAACACGACGATCGATCGGCACCGAAAAATATTATATTATCGTTTAGAGAACCAATAAATTTATTACGGTATGGGAGATACCCGAACAACGTATGGGGTGATGTAGCATGACAGGAATGGTCTACGGCCCCGGTGGTCGCGTGCGGTCTCGTGGGTTGTCGGTCACTCGAACAGCGTGTCGGATGATGACACCGAACCGTGGTGCTTGAAACTGCTAGCCCGATAAGGGAAACAGTTCGTTCGTTGCATTTCGGCTTTCGTGTCAGCCGTGACCGAGACGCCGTCTTTCGGTCCATCAAAATGTTAGGGATCTATTGTGAATTAGATAACATTTGAAAGATAGCTACTAAAATTATCTAACAAGCTAGAATAATATTTTATAGCATGATCCAGTATACTCGAATGGCCGCAGCGGAATGCGGCACTCGAAGATCGACACTGAGGACCGATAATCAATGAAACGAACACGCCGAACCGTTCTGAGTAACGCAACGAAACTGTCCGCGCTACTGGCCGGAATCGGAGCCAGCGGTGCCGTCGCTGCCGAGAGCGACGAGTATCCCGAGTGGGACCCCGACACCGTATACACGGGGGGTGATCGGGTCATTTACGAGGGCTACGTCTGGGAGGCCCAGTGGTGGACCCAGGGCGACGAACCCGGTGCAAACGAGTGGGGACCCTGGGAGGAAATCGAAGAGCACAACGGTCCCGAACCGGAACCGCCCGAGGGACCGACCGCGTCGTTTTCCGTCAGCGATCAGTTCCCGGACCCCGGAGACGAAGTCGAGTTCGACGCCTCCGACTCCGAAGGCGAGATCGAATCCTACGAGTGGGAGTTCGGCGACGGAACGGAGGCAAGCGGTGAGGTCGTCACGCACTCGTTCGACGAAGGCCAGTACGACGTGACGCTGACCGTCGAGAACGCAGACGGCGACACCGACACCGACTCGATCAGGATCACGGCAGGCCGTCCATCGTCGGACGAAAAGCGCGTCGTCGCGTACTACCGCCAGTGGGCGCAGTACGACCGCGACTTCGTGCCGGCGGACATCCCCTACGACCAGGTCACGCACGTGCAGTACGCGTTCGCCCGTCCCGAGTCGGACGGCTCGGTCAACCTCGTCGGCGACTCCCACGGCCAGCAGGCCTTCTGGGCCGAGGAGGAGTGGCAGGGCGTCGAGGGCGGAACCTTCGCCGAACACGCCGCCGAGCACGACGACACCAAGTTCGTCCTGTCGATCGGCGGCTGGGGCGACTCGCGGTACTTCTCCGACGCGGCGCTGACCCAGGAGAACCGGGAGCGCTTTGCCGAGGACTGCATCGAGTGGATCGAGCGGGGCAATCTGGACGGCATCGACATCGACTGGGAGTTCCCCGGCGGCGGCGGCTGTACGTCCGAAGACGCCGAGGAACCCGCCAGCGTCTGTCCGAGCGACGGCAACATCGTCCGCGAGGGCGACCAGGAGCGCTTTACGTTGCTTTGCGAGACGGTGCGCGAGCGCCTGGACGAGCACGCCCAGGAGGTCGGTCGCGACGAGCCCTACGAGCTCACCGCTGCGGTCTCGGCCAACCCCGACGTCGTCGAAGGCGTCGAGGACGGCAACGACGGACTCGAGCACGAGAAGCTCTCGGAGCTTCTGGACTTCATCCTGGTGATGACGTTCGACTACGCGGGAATCTGGTCGGAGACGACCCGCCACCACGCTCCGCTGAAGCCGAACCCGGACGATCCGTTCGAGGAAGCAGACGCCTGGAACGCCGAGTACGCACTCCAGTACTGGGAGGAACAGGGCTGGGATCCCGACCAGCTCAACATGGCCGTCCCGTTCTACGGCCGGAGCTGGGACGACGTCCAGCCGCCCGAAGACGACGTCGGCACCGGCGAGGACGACGGTCTTTTCCAGGAGTTCGAGGGCGAAGGCGAGGACGCCAGCATGGACGGCTCCTACCCGGCGTTCGGCGAGCCCGGCTCCCAGCTTGGCGGCGTCTTCGAGTGGTTCGACCTCGAGGGCGACGGCCGCGGTGGGAGCAACTCCGTCGACCTGGACAGCCCCGACTGGGAGGTTTACTACGACGAGGACGCGGTCGCCGCGTGGGCCTGGAACGCCGACAGCCGGGAGATGATCAGCTACGAATCCCAGGAGTCGATGGAAGCCAAGATGCAGTGGCTCCGGCAGTCGCCCTACGGGGGGACGATGCTGTGGGCCATCGGCGGAGACACCTACGAGGGTGACCTCATCGGCACGCTCTGGGACAACCTGAACGGCTGACGCCGTTCGAACCGCCGACTCCGACGCTCGTTCGCACGAGCGGCCATCGTACAGCACCGGACAACTGACGAACACGCGACTAACAGACACCGATGAAACGATCACGACGTGATCTACTGAACGACGCATCGAAGGCATCGATTTTATTCGCCGGACTCGGCGCGAGTTCGGTGGTAGCAGCACAGGACCAGGAGTATCCCGAATGGGATCCCGACGCGGTCTACACTGGCGGCGACCGGGTCGTCCACGACGGGGCGATCTGGGAGGCCCGGTGGTGGACCCAGGGCGACGAACCCGGCGAGGGCGGCCAGTGGGGTCCGTGGGACGAAGTCGAATCGGATCCCGAGCCGCCGGAACTGGAAGCGAACGTCGCGGCGAGTGCAACACGCGTCGAAGTCGACGACGAGGTCGAGTTCGACGGCTCCGGCTCCGAAGGCGACATCGAGGAGTACGAGTGGGACCTCGGCGACGGCACCGAGGCCTCCGGCGAGGTCGTCACCCACTCGTACGACGAGACGGGCGAGTACACCGTCGAACTCACGGTGACCGACGCCGACGGCGACACCGACACCGCGTCGCTCGAACTGACCGTCACCGACGAGATCGAGGGGCCGGGCGACGACTTCAAGGTCGTCGGCTACTACCCCGGCTGGAAGGCCAACGAGGAGCAGGACTACTATCCGAGCGACATCCCCTTCGATAAGGTGACCGACGTCCTGTACGCGTTCATCGATCTCGACGCACAGGGCAACGTCTTCCCGCCCGAGGACGACGAGACGGAGTTCGACATTCCACACCAGAGCCACGAGGAGAACCTGGAGGAGTTCGCGGAACTGGCCGACGACGTCGACTGTCGGTTCCACCTCTCGGTCGGCGGCTGGACCATGTCCGACGACTTCCACGTCGTCGCAGAGGATCCGGACACCCGCGAGACGTTCGCACAGAACTGCGTCGAGTTGATGCGCGAGTACAACTTCGACGGCGTCGACATCGACTGGGAACACCCCGGTCCCGAACAGGGGCAGTGCCAGTGCGGCAACGACGACGATTACGAGACTCACGTCCTCTTGCTCGAAGACCTGCGCGAGGCGCTCGACGAGGCGGCCGACGAGGACGGCCAGTACTACTACCTGTCGGTGGCAAACGGCGGTTCCGACTGGAACGCCGGTGGTCTCCGGCACGATCAGATCGGCGAGATCTGCGACTCGGTGTACGTCATGGCCTACGACTTCACCGGCGAGTGGATGGACACCATCGGCCTGAACGCGCCGCTGTACGGTCCCGACACGCATCCGACGAACGACCGTGACGTCTACCCGGATGGCGAACAGTACTGGGCGGAGTACTCAGTCGACGAGCTGTGGGCGGGCAACCACGGCGAGGAGGGCTACTGGCCCGGCCAGTGGGAGTATCCGCCGGCCGACCCCGCGGAGTACGACGAACTCGTGCTCGGCATGCCGTTCTACGGCCGCGGCTTCTCCGTCGGCGAGTGGCAGAGTCCCCCCCAGCTCGGCGGGAACTACAGCGGTCTCCCCGAGGGAACCTGGCATCACATCCTCGAGGACGACGAGGACGCGACCGGCGCGTTCGACTTCGGCGACATCGAGGAGAACATGCGCGACGACGACGACTGGGAGGTCAACCGTCACGAGATGGGTGAGGTCCCCTATCTCGTCAACGAGGACGAGGGGATCTTCATCAGCTACGACGACGAGGCCGCCATCGAGGCGAAAGTCGAGTTCGCCAAAGAACGCGGCATGCAGGGCGTGATGTTCTGGGAACTCGCCCAGGACTGGAACGAGACGCTGCTCGACACCATCCTCCAGAACATCTGAACCGACCGAACAGTTCGCCGGCGGTCCCGGCGGGCGGGAGCGTCGGCCGATTCAGCAAAGCGGAATCAACGACGACTCGAGCGGCTCACGTCTCCGATTCGACGTGGTGCGTTCGAGACGTGCAACCGTGACGTCCGGCTGCGTTTCGTCGGGACCGAGCCGATCAGCTGCACTCCGATCGACGGCTGATCTGAGGAGAAGACGAGCGTGCTCTTCGCATCACACCGGCCGAATTCGCTCCGGATTCGGTCGACGTCCCTGCGAATTCATCCACCCTCTTCGAACCACGAACACGACTATGAAACGAACTCGACGTACCGTACTCGGTACAGCATCGTCAATAACAGCACTGTTGCTCTGCGCTAGTGCCACCAGCGTCGCCACGAAGTATCCCGAATGGGATCCGGACGAGGTCTACGAGTCCGGCGACCGAGTCGTCCACGAGGGAACCATCTGGGAGGCCAGGTGGTGGACCCGAGGCGACGAGCCCGGAGAAACCGAGTGGGGGCCCTGGGACGAGGTCGAAGATGCCGAGCCCGACCTGGACGCCGTGATCGACGTCTCCGACGCGAGCCCCGATCCCGGCGACGAAATCACCCTCGACGGCTCCGACTCGAGCGGCGAGATCGAACGCTACGAGTGGGGCCTCGGCGACGGAACCGAGACCGAAGGCGAGGTCGTCACCCACACCTACGAGGACGAGGGTGAGTACGACGTCACGTTGACCGTCGTCGGCATCGACGGTGACCGGAACAGCACCGAAACCGTCGTTACGGTCGACGAGGACGACGAAGGCTGGCCTGGCGGAGAGCACCCGGTCATGGCCTACGAGTTCGCGGGCCCTGCGCCCGCCGAGAAGGTCACGCACGTCATCCAAACGTTCGGTGACGTCTCGGCCGACGGATCGGTGTCGGCACCGTGGGACGTCGGCGGCGTCGACGGCGCGGTGACGTTGTTGTCGATCGGCGGCTGGGGCAACTCCGACGGATTCCCACAGACCGCGGCCGACGCCGAGAGTCGCGAACGGTTCGCGAGCGAGTGCGTCGAGCTCATGCGCGAACACGACCTCGACGGGATCGACATCGACTGGGAGTATCCCGGTCCGTTCGGTCCCGACGATCTCATTTCCTACGACGACGACCCCGAGAACTTCACGGCGCTGCTGGCCGAGTGTCGACGACAGTTCGACGACGCTGGCGCGGAGGACGGTACCGAATACTACCTCACGGCGGCGCTTTCGGCTCACGAGGAACACCTCGAGATCCTCGAGCACGACGCTCTGGCCGACGTGCTCGACTTCGCGAAGATGATGACCTACGACATGCACTCGCCCGGACTGGACTGGGTCGAGTACACAAATCACAACGCGCCGTTGTACTCGAATCCGGAGTCGCCGACCGATAAGTCGGTCCACAACACGATGACGTACATGCTGGACCAGGGGTGGCCGAAACGCGCCCTCGTCCTCGGCCTGGCGTTTTACGGACGGGAGTACGCGGGCGTCGAACGCGACGAGAACGACGGACTGTTCCAGCCGTTTTCCGACGCCGGTGCCGTTCCGTCGTATCCGGAGATTCAGGAGCAGTTCGACGATTACGACCGATTCTGGGACGCCGAGGCCAAGGTGCCGTGGCGGTTCGACGGTGAGAACCTGCTCGGCTACGATGACGAGGAGTCGATCCGCCTCAAAGCCGAGTACGCTGCCGAACACGACCATCCGCTGATGTACTGGGCGTCGGGCCACGATCCGAACGAGACGCTCGTCGACGCGGTCAACGACGCATTAGAACCGTAAGCCGACGCGCAGCTTCGCGTCGGTTACGAGCCCGCCCGCGGTGAACCGTGCGTTTTCGTCCCTGTCGAGCCATCGGTTCCCCAGGGAACGAGTAGAAGCTAGCGAAATATGTAATGATCTAATTACATTTACCGTAATTATTTTACCATATTGAAGATAAAACATCGCTGTGCTCGGGTCGACGATCACGACGTATGCGGCCACCAACCGACGGGATCGAGTTCGTCAGAACTCGTCACCTGCTATTCCACGATGGGGACGACGACGCTCGCCGGTCCGATGCCGGTCGGAACGCCGTCGTTCGGTACGGACGGTGGCGCATCCGAGCGCACGATCGTTCCGACGAACGAGAGCTACTACCCCGGAAACTCACAATCATGAAACGAACACGCCGAACGATACTGCACAACGCATCGACACTCTCTCTGGGTCTGGCCGGTCTCAGCGTTACCGGGACGGTCAGTGCAGAGGAGTACCCCGAATGGGATCCCGACGTCGTCTACACGGACGGCGACCGCGTCACCCACGACGGCTCGATATGGGAGGCCCAGTGGTGGACGCAGGGTGACGAACCCGGCGCGAACGGGTGGGGTCCCTGGGAGGAGGTCGACGAAGATGACAACGGTAACGAAGACGTAACCGCAAGCTTCTCCGTCAGCGACCCGAGCCCCGAACCCGGCGACGAGATCGAGTTCGACGCGAGCGGGTCGGACGGCGAGATCGACAGCTACGCGTGGGACCTCGGCGACGGCACGGAAGCGAGCGGCGAGAGCGTCACCCACTCCTACGACGAGGAAGGCGAATACGAGGTCGAACTCACCGTTACCGACGTCGACGACGAAACCGACACCGATTCGACGACCGTTACTGTCGACGAGGAGGACGACCCCGAGAGCGACGTCACAGCCGACACCACCCTCGAGGAGTTCTACCCGGAGTACGACCGAATCTTCTTCCCGAGAGAGTCCGAAGGCGGCGTCCCCGGGCTACTCGAGAACGAGTTGCACCCGGACGCCACCGAGTTCGGCGCCGACGTCGACGCGATCGAGAGCAACGCCGGGGACGGCTCGATGGAACTCGACGCGCTCGGCGACCGGGGACTCGAGTTGGTCCAGCGCTTCGACGACGACGGCGTGTCGCGAGAGAACTCCGCGCGGATCATGGCGTGGCTGGCGGGCCTGGCCGAAGAGACCGAAGACATCCCGTTCAACGACGGAAGCGGACGGAGCGGCGGTCTCACGGCCCAGACGGATCCGGTCTCGGCGACGAACGATCCGTCGGTGTTCGTCCAGGACGAGTGGCCGCGAGGCGACGAGTTCGATCTGGTTCACGACCAGGCACACGAACGCGACGACTGGAGCGACGGCGTCAGCGACAGCCAGTACGCCAACACGGACAATCCGATCATCGACGCCACCATCGACAAGGTCCACCCGCTCACGGGCGAGTCCCTCGGCGACGGCTTCACGGCGAACGCGCCGCTCGAGGCCACCGCGGAACTCCACGGTGACGGCTGGCAGTTCGACATGGCGCTGGTCTTCGAGAACCTCACCGACGTACCGCTGTTGCTGTGTGGTACGATCATCTGGTGGGTCGGCCCGTCGAAGGAGGCCACCGGGCTGGATCAGTTCTCCTACGACAACGCCCAGCGGAAGAACTACTCCGTGGGTCATCCACAGCGCGACGTCATCGAGGTAGCGTTGCCGGACGACGCCAAACCGGGTGTTTTCGAAGGAACCGACGCGCCGCTGTCGGCGTACGGCATCCGGCTGGCGATGCACAACAACCCCTATCTGTACCGGACGCTCTATCCCAACCAGAAGTTCTCCTGTACCTACAACAACGTCACCGGCCCCAGCCAGTACGACTGGCCCTACGACGACCTGCTCGAGGTGATGCTCGACACCTGTCACGTCGAGTTCCGCGAGGAGATGGACAGCATCGACCGGAACCTGGAACTGGTCGAGACGCTCGATATGAAGAATCGATTCGGGAACTGACAGGGACTGTTGTCTTACCGCCGATCGGCGACCCCATCCTGCCGATCGCCGGTACACAATTTCAACGTATGAACGACCGGACTCGCCGAGGCGTCGCCATCGCAACCGGGTAGCGAACTGCATCCGTCCAAGTCCCGACCACCGACTCGGTCGGATCGATTTCGATCGGTCGGGCGATCGACGTGGGCAGTCCCTCGAGCAGGTACGGAACCCGCCCGTCGTGTCCGATCGTCGAACGCGCGAACGTGTTAATACACAACAATTTTATCCTAGATGTGTTTATCTCTGGAATAAAATTTTATAGTTGTAAAATGAATAATTATGTATGTCGGTACCCGGCACGTCCGTCGGGGACCGCCAGATCGCCAACTATGAGACAGACACGCCGCGATATACTGATGCAAGCATCGCTGGCCTCGGTCGGCACCCTCGGGGTTGCTGCCACCTCGTCGGTCCAGGCCACGGGGGAGTCGGTTTCGGCGACGAACGTCGATCCCGACTACTCCGTCTTCAACGACCGGGGCCTCTGGGACTGGGTTCCGTACACGATCATCGCCGACGGCGAAACGGTGATGGACGGCTACGACGGCCGGTGGGAGCTGTTTTTCGACAAAGCTGAAGCCCACTCGATCGGGACCTTTTATCCACACTACTCCGATCCGACCGCCGACGAGCCCCTGGAGGAGCCCGTCCGGGAAGCGCCCGACGAGGACGTCGAGCGGTTCCTCCGCGTCTGCCACGATTGGGGTATTCAGGTCGAACCGCTCGTCGGCGGCGGCGTCGCCGGCTGGGTCGCCGCGGAGGCATGGCCCCAGGCGGAGTCGATCCTCGAGTGGAACGGCAACCACCCGCCGGAGGAACGCTTCGACGGCATCCACATCAACGTCGAGAACGGGGATCGCTACGACGTCAAACCCGAGATACTCGACCGCCTCGACGACGCCCCCGACGACCTGATCGTCTCGATGTCACAGGACCCGATGTGGGCCCGGAACACCGACGACGACCGCGTACGGGAGGTGATGGAACATCGGAACCTCGACTACTACTGTACAATGGTCTACGACCTCGACATGGAGCACTTCTGGCCCAACCTGGGACGGGTGACCCAGCCTTACGACACGCCGTTCGCGCTGGGCCAGGGGATCAACGAGCACGGCCATCCCAACCGGAACTGGGACGACGCGGACGCGCTTTACGGCTGGGTCGAGGAGAACTGGATCGAGGAAGGGCCACCGACCGATCAGCAGTTCATCGACGAGGAGACCGGTCAGAAGTACCTCGGGCTGTCGATTCACTCCTTCTGGGGGCTGATCGACGCGCCGGAAGTCGGCGACGAGACGAACATCGGCGAACCCAGCCGCGAGTACCGCACGGATCCGGCACCGGGATCGGGCCCCGATCCGGACCCGGATCCGGTTGCGGTGATCTCAGCGAGCAACGACGCGGTTGCACCTGAGGAGACGGTGACTTTCGACGGCGGCGACTCCTCGGCTCCCGAGGGCGAGATCGTCGCCTACGAGTGGGACCTCGGTGACGGAACGGAGGTCGACGGCGAAACCGTCGAGCACGCATACGATGCGGTCGACGAGTACGTCGTCGAGCTGACGGTGACCGACGACCGCGGTGAAACCGACGCGGCCACGACCACCATCACGGTCGAGGAGCCAGACGAGAAAGAGCCTGTCGCGGCCTTCGAGGTGGAGCCGGACGACCCCGTCGTCGGCGAGGAAGTCGCCTTCGACGCATCGGCCTCTCACGCGCCGGCGGGCGAAATCGTCGAGTATCTCTGGGACTACGACCTTCAGCCCGGCCTCGAGGAGCGCGGCGAGACGTTCACGCACGTCTACGAGTCCGACGACAGCTACGACGTCCGGCTCGTGGTCGTCGACGACGAGGACAGGGAGGGCGAGACGGTGCAGACGGTCACGGTCGTCGAGGACGACGAGTCCGAGCCGGAGTATCCCGAGTGGGACCCCGACGAGGTGTACACGAGCGGCGACCGTGTGGTCCACGACGGAACGGTCTGGGAAGCCCAGTGGTGGACCCGGGGCGACGAACCCGGTGACAGCGAGTGGGGCCCCTGGGAGGAGGGCTGACCGATGAACGAGACCAGACGGAACGTCCTCCGGAGCGCATCGTCGATCTCCGCGGTCCTGCTGGGTGCGAGCGTGACGAGCGTTGCTCAGGACCTGCCGTCCGAGTGGGACCCAGACGTCGTCTACACGAGCGGCGACCGGGTCGTCCACGACGGGGCGATCTGGGCGGCCCGGTGGTGGACCCAGGGCGACGAACCCGGCGAGGGCGAGTGGGGTCCCTGGGAGTACGTCGAAGACGGTGGTTTCGACCCGGAGCCGCCGGAAGAGCCGACCGCGTCGTTTTCGGTGAGCGAGAGCCGTCCGACGGTCGACGAATCCGTAACGTTCGACGCGTCGGATTCGGAGGGAGACGTCGAGAGCTACGCATGGGAGTTTGACGACGGAACGGCGGCTGACGGCGAAGTCGTCGAACGCGCTTTCGAGGAGGCAGGCGAGCACACCGTCTCGCTCACGGTCGCGGACGGCGACGGCAACGCGGATACGGCCTCGAGAGAACTCACCGTCCTCGAGGACGAACCCGACCCGCCGGACGACGTCGTCGAACTGCCCGAGCAGTACTTCGCTCCCTACCACCACATGAACACGGTGTCGGAGACGACGCCCGTCGAGTGGGCCGACGAGGCCGGAACGGACTACTTCCACCTGGCCTTTATTCTCGGCCTCGAGGACGGGACGCCCGCCTGGGACGCCGACCACGATTACGTCGTCGGGGAGACGGAGTTCGGTGACCAGATCCGGGCGCTCCAGGAGCGTGGCGGACAGGCGATCCTTTCGTTCGGCGGGGCCGTCGGCCCGTACCTCGCCGACTACTACGACGATCCAGAGGAACTCGCCGACACGTTCGGGTTCATCATCGACGAGTACGAGACGCCCTACATCGACATCGACGATGAAGCGGCCAGTTCCACCACCAACGAGGTTCGCAACGAGGCGCTGTCGATCCTGCAGAACCGTCGTCCCGAGGTAGAGATATCTTACACTGTGAGATGCAATTCCCAGGGCGTTTCCCCGAGCGATTTCGACGTGATCGTCGCAGACGCGATCGACCGCGGCGTCGAGATCCACCGGCTCAACCTGATGACCATGAACTACGGGTCGGCGGGCGAGTTCGACGACCAGTCCGTTATCGGAACGGTCGAAGGGGCCCACGAGCAGCTATCGGGCGAACTCCCCGAGAAGTCCGACGAGGAAATTTACGCCATGCTGGGCATCACGCCGATGCTCGGCCTGAACAACACCGGAGTCGTGTTCACTCCCGCAGACGCCGAGGCGGTGCTGGCGTACGCCCAGGACAACGACGTCGGAACGCTTGCGTTCTGGTCCGTCGAGCGGGACAACCCCGGCCCCGAGGAGGTCGACCCACGACACAGCGGCATCGACCAGGACCCGTTCGAGTTCTCACGGACATTCAACCAACTCAACTAATCATCAACGATGAAACCAACCAGACGTTCGATCCTTCGATCGGCATCGACGCTCTCCGCGCTGGGGATCGCCGCCAGCGCGAGCGCAGCATCGTCCGTCGACTGCGAGAGCATCCCCGAGTGGGACCCCGATGTCGCCTACACCGGCGGCGATCTGGCCGTCTACGAGGCCGATCTCTTCACCGCGGAGTGGTGGACGCAAGGCGACGAACCCGACGACGATGGCGCAGTCTGGGCTCTCGAGGGGGCCTGCGGGGACAACGGCGAAGCGGAGGACCCTACCGCGTCGATCGCCGTCTCGGCGACGACGGTCGAACTCGACGAGACGGTCGAGTTCGACGCCAGCGGCTCCAGCGGCGGCGATGCGTCGATCGACAGCTACGAGTGGGACCTCACCGGCGACGGCGAGGCCGACGCGACCGGCGAGACGACGAGTCACAGCTACGCCGAGGAGGGCGAGTACGCCGTGGCGCTGACGGTGACCGACGCCGAGGGGCGAACGGATACGGCCGCGGTCATCGTTACCGTCGGCGACGAAGAAGACGGCCCCTGTGCCGGCATCGCGGAGTGGAACCCGGACGCCGTCTACGAGGGCGGTGACGAGGTCGTCCACGACGGTATCCTCTGGGAAGCACGGTGGTGGACCGAAAGCGATGAGCCCGCCGGAAACGGCGGTCCCTGGGGGGCGGTCACGCGCTGTAGCGGCGACGTGCCCGATCCGGTCGAGCGGTCGCTCGAGGACGTAATTCCGAAACCGGCCGACGTGAGCACGACCGACGCCGAGTTCGAGATCACGGCTGAGACGGCGATCGTCGTCGACGACGAGGCCGAAGCGGTCGGCGAGTACCTCGCGGACCTCCTTCGTCCGCCGACGGGATACGAGCTGCCCGTCGCAGATGCGCCGTCGGAGGCGGCGGATGCGATCGAGCTCGTCTTCCTGGACGCCGTGGACGACCTCGGCGAGGAGGGTTACGAGCTGTCTGTCGACGAGGACGGGGTTACGATCGGTGCAGGGACCGACGCGGGGCTGTTCTGGGGCGTCCAGTCGCTCCGACAGGTCCTGCCCGCGGCGGTGGAAGCTGACTCCGAGCAGTCCGCCGAGTGGACAGTTCCCGGCGGCGAGATCGTCGACTCGCCGCGTTTCGACTTCCGCGGCGCACACTTGGACGTGGCGCGGCACTTCCGCACCGCCGACGAGATGAAGCGGTTCGTCGACTACCTCGCCCAGTACAAGATCAACCACTTCCACGTTCACCTGACGGACGACCAGGGCTGGCGCATCGAGATCGAGGAGTGGCCGGAGTTGACCGAGGTCGGCGGTCAGTATCAGGTCGACGGCGAGTGTGAGGACTGTTACTACACCCAGGCGGAGTACGCCGATATCGTCGAACACGCCGAGGACCGATTTATCACGGTTATCCCCGAGATCGACATGCCAGGCCACACGAACGCAGCGCTGGCGTCGGTCTGTGAACTCAACTGCGACGACGAGTGCGAGGAGCCCTACACCGGCATCGAGGTCGGGTTCAGTTCGCTCTGTGTCGACCAGGAGTTCACCTACGAGTGGGTCGAAGACGTCGTCACCGAGGTCGCGGAGCTGACTCCGGGGCCGTATCTCCACATCGGCGGCGACGAAGCCGATCCGCTCGACGACGACGAGTACGAGCACTTCATGGATCGAGCAGTACCGATCGTCCAGGACGCCGGCAAGCGACCGATGGGCTGGCACGAGATCCTCGGTGCGGATCCGCCGACGGAGACGATCGGCCAGTTCTGGGCACCGGATTCGACGGCCTCCGGCGTCGACGTTCCGGGAGCCGTCGAAGAGGGCCACGAGATTATCGCCTCGCCGGCCAGCCACGCCTACCTCGATATGAAGTACCACTGGGAGACCGAACTCGGCCTCACCTGGGCCGGGACGACGTCCGTGCGAGAGTCCTACGAGTGGGACCCTGGCAGCTACGTCGACGACGTCGACGAATCCTCGATCGTCGGTCCCGAAGCGGCGCTGTGGTCGGAGACGCTCGAGACGTTCGCGGACGTCGAGTTCATGCTGTTCCCGCGGATCGCCTCCATCGCCGAGGTCGGCTGGACGCCCGACGCCGACACCGAGTGGGAGAACTTCCGCGAGCGGCTGGCGGCACAGGGTCCACGGTGGGACCGCCAGGAAATCAACTACTACCGTTCCGACCAGATCGACTGGCCGGACGGCGGGTAGCGCCGTCGCTTCGATCTGGTCGGCGGTCCTCGCGTTCGTTTCTCACGAACGAATCGCTTTCCTCGGCCGTCTTCCGAGATCGTGACGCTATAAAAACACATTTCTAAAACACTATCCAAAATTATTATTAGATAGAGCAATGAATTATGTACTGTCCCTGGGGGATCTATTCCGGCGGTGTCGACTCCGATGCGACTCCGGGGACGACGAGCAGCTCGCTGAGTCGACGGTCCGCCGGAGGTGACAACCATGAAACGAACACGACGAGACGTACTACGCAACGCATCGGCACTGTCCGCGCTGGCTGTCGGCGTCGGACTGAGCACCACCGTTTCCGCCCAGGAGTATCCCGAGTGGGACCCGGACACGGTGTATACGGGGGGTGACCGCGTGATCCACGAGGGCTACGTCTGGGAAGCCAACTGGTGGACGCGCGGTGACGAGCCGGGCGAAGGTGGCGAATGGGGCCCGTGGGACCAGATCGAGCCGTACGACCCGGGTCCGAGCGCCGCGTTCTCCGTCAGCGACTCGAGTCCAGCCCCCGGCGACGAAATCACGCTCGACGCCTCCGACTCCGAGGGTGACATCGAGTCCTACGCGTGGGACCTCGACGACGGAACGACCGCGAGCGGAGAGATCGTCACGCACACCTACGACGACGAGGGCGAGTACACCGTCGAACTCACCGTCGAAGACGTCGACGGCGAAAGCGACAGCACCCAGTCGACGATTTACGTCGGCGACGTCGAGCCGCCGACGCCGACCGGCGTCTACACGCCGTACCAGGGAACCTGGTACGACGTCGTCGACGGCACCCTCAGCCGCAGCACCGACCGCGTCATCATGTCGTTCATCGGCGATCCCTACCGGAACGGCGAGATTTCGCCCGCCTGGCTCGCCAACTGCGACAATCGCGAGTGTGAGGGAGAGTCGCTCGATACCTACGCCGACGACATCCAGACGCTCCAGGACGAGGGCATCGAAGTCGGCCTCTCGATCGGCGGCTGGCAGAGTCCGATGGTCGCCCGCGACGCCGACAATCCCGAGGAGCTCAAGGAGGCGTACGCCGACCTGCTCGACACGTTCGACGTTACCCACCTCGACATCGACGACGAGAACGCCGAGGATCCCGACCGACCCGACGACCTCCACGAGATCCGCAACGAGGCGCTCGCGTTGCTCAAAGACGAACGTCCCGAGGTCACCGTCGGCTTCACCGTCTCGGCCACGCCGGACGGCATCGTCGAGTGGGGCGAGTCGCCGGGCAAGGTGTTCATCGAGGACGCCGTCGAGAAGGGCCTCGAACTGGACTACGTCCAGCCGATGACGATGCACTTCGACGGCGAACCCGAGAACTTCGAGACGATCACGTCCGCGCTCGAGGGAACGGTCGACTTCCTCGAGGAGGTGTATCCCGAAAAATCCGAGGACGAGCTCTGGGCGATGGTCGGCGTGACGCCGTATCTCGGCGAGATCACCACCGACGTCGCGAGCGAGCTCGTCGACTACGCCAACGAGAAGGGGATGTACAGCATCGCGCCGTGGGTGCTCGGCGAGGACGACGGCGGCGAGTTCTCGGACGTCTTCTACCAGTTCGAGGGAAGCGGGAACTGACCGCACGCGTTCGCCGTCGAGACCGATCACCCTCGGTTATCGTCGGTTTGAACGCCGTTCGCCGGTATCCAGCGCATTTTCTATCTTCGTTCCCTTTTCCAGCCACTCTAGTTAACTATCTAGTTAATTAATTATTTTAGTATAAACAATAGAAAAATATAATACGGATATCGATAGACATCAGGTGCGGTATGACAGAAAATAACAATCACAGTAATCCCGGACGGCGGGACGTGCTCCGCAGTCTGGGAGCAATCGGCGGTGTCGCAGCGCTCAGTGGTGTTACGGTCGCGGAACCCGGTCGCGAACCGGGTCCGAAGCCCGACGAGCTGTTGGTCGGAACGGCACCGACGGTACAGACGGTATCGGTACAGCAGAACGTAGAACGAGAGCTCCCGGCCGACGCGAGCGTCGTCCATCGAAACGACGTGCTCGGCTACTTCGCCGTCGAGCTTCCCGACGAGGCGAGCGCGCAGGCCGATTCGGCGGTCGCACAGCGCATCGAACGAGCCGACGGCGTCGCGTTCGTCGAAGAGAACGGAACGTACTACGCGCTCGAGCAGTCGATCGAGCCGGCACAGTACGTGCCGGACGATCCCGGATTCGATCAACAGTACGCGCCACAGGTGGTCAACGCGCCGGAGGCGTGGGAGACGACGCTCGGGTCGTCGGACGTGACGATCGCGATCGCGGACACGGGCACCGACTACGATCATCCCGACCTGCAGGCGCAGTTCGGCTCGAACCCGGGGACCGATCCCGCCGGCGGAACGAACGATCCCGACGCGCGCGGTTCGGCTCACGGAACACACGTCTCGGGAATCGCTTCCGCGACGACCGACAACGGCGAGGGAATCGCCGGCATCTCGAACTCCCATCTGTACGCGGTGCGCGTCCTCGGCGGGGGAGGCGGCGGTTCCTGGAGCGACATCGCCGACGGCATCCAGTGGTCGGCCGACAACGGCGCCGACATCGTCAACCTGAGCCTCGGCGCACAGCAACCGAGCGGCGTCGTCCAGAGTGCCATCGATTACGCCTACGACAACGGGACGCTCCCGATCGCGGCGGCAGGAAACGACGGTCCATGTAGCAACTGCGTCTCCTACCCGGCGGCGTTCTCGAACTGTGTGGCCGTCTCGGCGATCGACTCCTCGGAGAGTCTCGCGAATTTCAGCAGCACCGGCCCCGAGATCGACGTCGCCGCGCCCGGCGTGCAGGTCCTCTCGACGATGCCAAACGGCGGGTACGACAACATGTCCGGTACGTCGATGGCATCGCCCACGGCGGCCGGCGTCGCCGCGCTCGGGCTGGCGGCCAACCCCGAGTGGGGGCCGAGCGAACTGCGACAGGCGCTCGAGGAGACGGCGGTCGACATCGGCCTCCCCGGAAATCAGCAGGGATCGGGTCGGGTCGACGCGGCGAACATCGTCGGCGAGAACGGCGATCCGCCGAACGACGTTTCGGCGGTCGCCGACGCCTCGCCGTCGGTCGTCGACCCGGGCGAGACCGTGACGTTCTACGGCGGTAACTCCTCCGGTCCGATCGACAGCTACGCGTGGGAACTCGGCGATGGCACCGAGGAAAGTGGTGAAACCGTCGAGCACGCCTACGACGACGAGGGCCAGTACACCGCGACGCTTTCGGTCTCCGGCGACGGCGACACCGACAGCGACTCGGTGACCGTCACCGTCGACGAGGACCCGGACCCGCCGGGTGACTGCGACGACTATCCGACCTACGACAACGCGACGGTCTACTCCCCCGGCGACCGCGTCGCCTACGACGGCGCAATCTGGGAGGCTGAGATGGAGGTCATGACGGTCCCGCCGAGCCACGATAGCATGTGGTGGTCGCACGTCCAGGACTGCTGACCGCGCCGCCGCGGTTCGCTCTTTCGAGACGACACATCAGTCGATCCGGATTTCCGGACGACCGGTTTTTTTGACTCGTGTTCGACCTCCATTTCACCAACCGACGATCGACCGGCTCGAGTGTCGGCCGTGACCCCCTCGTATACGCCATTCAGCGGCCGTTTAACTGCTGAAAAACAACAGAAAATCAACGTAGAATCGTATTAGCTCTATACATTATTTCGAAATCATTTTATAGTTCCATTGCGTGCTCATATTCGGTCTCGTGTTCCGAGTTATCATGGAACGAGGGCGATGATCGCCGGTCGGATCGATCGACAGGCGTCGCGCCCGTCGGATCCCGAACGAGGACACGAACCGCGAGAACGAGAGACACGACCATGAAACGAACACGCCGAACCGTTCTGAGTAACGCAACGAAACTGTCCGCGCTGCTGGCCGGAATCGGAGCCGGCGGTGCCGTCGCTGCCGAGAGCGACGAGTATCCCGAGTGGGACCCCGACACCGTATACACGGGGGGTGATCGGGTCATTTACGAGGGCTACGTCTGGGAGGCCCAGTGGTGGACCCAGGGCGACGAACCCGGTGCAAACGAGTGGGGACCCTGGGAGGAAGTCGACGAGAACGAGGATCCCGAACCGGAACCGCCAGAGGGACCGACCGCGTCGTTTTTCGCCAGCGACTCGAGTCCCGAACCCGGCGAGGACGTCACGTTCGACGCCTCCGACTCCGAGGGCGAGATCGAATCCTACGCGTGGGAGCTCGATGACGGCACCGAGGCCGCCGGCGAGGTCGTTACGCACGCCTACGAGGACGAGGGCGAGTATACCGTCGAACTGACGGTGACCGACGCCGACGGTGAGACCGACAGCACCACGGAGACGGTCGACGTCGCCGAGGACGATTCCCCGCCCGTCGATCCCGGCGAGATCCCGGATCGAGTGTTCGCACCCTACCATCACCTGACCACCGATCCCGACACCTCGCCGCTCGAGTGGGCCGATCCCGCCGGGACGGAGTACTTCCACCTGGCCTTTATCCTCGGAACCGGCGACGGAACGCCGGCCTGGGACGGCGACCACGATCACGTCGTCGGCGAGAGCCAGTTCGACGACGAGATCCGCGAACTGCAGCAACAGGGAGGGCAGGTCATCATCTCCTTCGGCGGTGCGGTCGGCAACTACCTCGCGTCGGATTACGACGATCCGAACGAACTCGCCGACACGTTCGAGTTCATCGTCGACGAGTACGACTGCCCCTACCTCGACATCGACGACGAGGCACCCGACATGAGCGTCGTCGACCTGCGCAACGAGGCACTTTCGATTCTGCAGGATCGCCGTCCCGAGGTTCACGTCGGCTACACCGTCCGGACGCGCGTCGACGGCGTCGCGGACACCGAGATCATCACGAACGCGATCGACAACGGCGTCGACGTCGGCTACGTCAACCTGATGACGATGAACTGGGGCTGGGTGCGAACCAGCGCCGAAAACTGCATCCAGTGCGCCGAAGGGACCCACGAGCAACTGCAGGAGTGGTATCCCGACAAGTCAGACGACGAGCTCTACGACATGATCGGCATCACGCCGATGATCGGCGTCCAGAACTCCGGTGGCCCGTTCTATCCCGAGGACGCCGCCGAAGTTCGATCGTACGCCGAGGAGAACGACCTGAGTCTGCTGTCGTTCTGGTCGATCGAACGCGACAATCCCGGCGACGGCCTCGATCCCGAACACAGCGGGATCGACCAGGAACCGTTCGAGTTCTCCGAGAACTTCAGCCCGTTCACCTCGGAGTGACCTCGCACCGGTCGACGTTTTCACGACGTCTCGAGTCGCTCGAGCGAGTCTCTTTTCCCGGCCGATTGTCTCCGTCGGTGAACGAAGATCGACAACGACGAGAGAGGTGAATATAAAATAAGTATTTACAAGTTAGGAATAATAGCATTTTCGGAAAAACAGAGTGAAGTGATCATCTTGATATAGTGTACAAACTAGACAAATATTGTGGATTATAGCCGATGGATGCAGCCGATAATATCAAGATTTATTATGTCGGGTGGTGAGATGTTCGGTAGCGCTTGGCACGAAGCGCACAGCGCGAAGGGCAGGCGGTCTTCGAAAGCACGGTAGCGAGGTGGACAGCGACGGCTGCGTTCGTCGCGATCACGTGCCTCGAGACCGACGCCGAGCGGTGACTCCGTTCGTCGCTCTCGGACTGATCGGATCGGCCATCGGACGAACGACCCGATCACTCTCGGCGTTTCGTCCGAACCGCGCTCCGTGCGACGATGTCCCTCGCGCGACCACCGTTTACACCCATGGAAGAAACCAGACGCGACGTTCTGTGGAAGGCATCGGCGCTGTCCGCGCTCGGACTCGGTGCGACCACCACCGGCGCGACAGCAGACGACTGTAGCGATTACCCCGACTGGGACGCCGACACCGCCTACACCGGCGGCGATCGGGTCGTCTTCGAGGGCGACCTCTACGAGGCGGAGTGGTGGTCCCAGGGGACGGAACCCGACGCCGGCGAGGACGTATGGACGCTCGTCGGATCCTGCGAGGACGACGATGACGACGAACTCGTCGCCCGCTTCGACGCGAGTATCGATCGCGTCGAAGTCGGTGACGAGATCGAGTTCGACGCCTCCGACTCCGAGGGAGAGATCGACTCCTACGAGTGGGAGTTCGGCGACGGCGAGACGGCAGACGGCGAGGCCGTCGAACACACCTTCGACGACGAGGGCGAGTACGAGGTCGAACTCACCGTCGAAGACGTCGATGGCGAAACCGACACCGCCTCGGTCGTCGTCGAGGTTCTCGAGGAGCTCGAGGGTCCCGACGACGACTTCAAGGTCGTCGGCTACTACCCCGGCTGGAAGGCCAACGAGGAACAGGACTACTACCCCGAGGACGTGCCGTTCGACAAGATCACGGACGTGCTGTACGCGTTCATCGATCTCGACGAGGACGGCAACGTCTTCCCGCCGACGGATCCGGACACCGAGTTCGACGTCGACGGCCAGTCCGACGAGGAGAATCTGGAGGCGTTCGCGGAACTGGCCGACGACGTCGACTGTCGGTTCCACCTCTCGGTCGGCGGCTGGACCATGTCCGAACATTTCCACGTCGTCGCCGCCGATCCCGACCTGCGGGAGACGTTCGCACAGAACTGCGTCGAGTTGATGCGCGAGTACAACTTCGACGGCGTCGACATCGACTGGGAACATCCCGGCCCCGAACAGGGCGAGTGCCAGTGTGGCAACGACGACGATTACGAGAACCACGTCCTCTTGCTCGAGGACCTGCGCGAGGCGCTCGACGAGGCGGCCGACGAGGACGACACCTACTACTACCTGTCGGTGGCAAACGGCGGCTCCGACTGGAACGCGGGCGGCCTCCGACACGATCAGATCGGCGAGATCTGCGACTCGGTGTACGTCATGGCCTACGACTTCACCGGCGAGTGGATGGACTCCGCCGGCCTGAACGCGCCGCTGTACGGCCCCGACGTCCATCCCACCGACAACGAAGCGACCGCCGAGGCCGGCTACGAGGACGGCGAACAGTACTGGGTCGAGTACGCCGTCGACGAACTGTACGCCGGCGACCACGGCGAGGAGGGCTACTGGCCCGGCCAGTGGGAGTATCCGCCGGCCGACCCCGCGGAGTACGACGAACTCGTGCTCGGCATGCCGTTCTACGGCCGCGGATTCCAGTCGAGCTTCGGCAGCATCGACCTCTACGGCAACTTCGATAGCCTCCCGGAGGGAACTTGGCATCACATCCTCGAGGACGACGAGGACGCGACCGGCGCGTTCGACTTCGGCGATATCGAGGAGAACATGCGCGACGACGACGATTGGGAGGTCAACCGTCACGAACCCGGTGAAGTGCCGTACCTCGTCAACGAGGACGAGGGGATCCTCATCAGCTACGACGACGAGGACGCCATCGAGGCGAAAGTCGAGTTCGCCAAAGAACGCGGCATGCAGGGCGTGATGTTCTGGGAACTCGCCCAGGACTGGAACGACACGTTGCTCGATACCATCCTCGAGAACGTCTGATACGGCCTATTGTAACGATTTACCGGTGGGACCGCAGACGGACGCGGTCTCGCCGGCAATGACTTACGATAGTCCGTGCGAGCGCCTCTCGAGGACGTTTGTGCGTTCCTCGAGTTGTTCCACCCATCGAGCGCTCTCGTATGTACATCACCACGCGCTCGTATCCGAAGCGATCGATCACCTTCGATCGAGTGAACGACGATACTATGAAATACGGACGATCAACGACGACGAAAACGACACACGGAATCGCGTTCGACACGCCTCCCATCGCGTCAGCGGCGGTACTCACCGGACCGACGGGCCCAGTACTGGCGGGCGTCACGTCGGTACCGCCGCGACCGACGCCGACGACGGAGCGTGACTCACCATGAAACGAACTCGACGATCGATACTCGCGACGGCATCGGCGATCTCCGCGCTGGCGATCGGTGCAAGCGGTACCGCATCGGCGACCGAGGACTGCGACGACCTCCTCGAGTGGGAACCTGACACTGTCTACGGCGGCGACGATCGGGTCGTCCACCAGGACACCGTCTGGGAAGCCCAGTGGGGGACCCAGGGCGACGAACCCGGCGCGAACGACTGGGGCCCCTGGCAGGAGACCGCTCCCTGCGAGGACGAGGATGATGACGAGAGCGACGACGGTGGCGACGATGGTGACGAGGACGACGACGTTCCCTCGGCCGGCGACCTCCCGGAGCACTTTTTCGCCCCGTACGTCGACGTGACGCTCGACGGCCACGACGAGCTGATCGAGTACGTCGAGCCCGCCGGGACGCGATACTTCACGGTCGCGTTCGTCCTCGCGGGCGACGACGGCGAGCCGGCCTGGGCGGGCGACGTTCCCGTCGGCGAGTCGGTCGGCTGGATCGACGTGGAAGGACAGATCTCGGACTTGCGCGAGCAGGAAGACGGGGAGGTCGTCGTCTCCTTCGGCGGCCTCGACGGAACGTATCTCGCCGAGGCGACGGACGACGCGACCGAGCTACGGGATCACTACGAAGCGGTGATCGAGGCCACCGACGCGTCGTTTATCGACTTCGACGAGGAACAACACATTCGCGACGGCAGGGCGGTCATCGAGCGGCGAAACGACGCGCTCGCGCTGTTGCAGGCGGACTATCCCGACGTGGAGATCTCGTACACGCTCCCCGCACTGCCGGAGGGATTGCCGACTCACGACGACAACGACGTCTTGTTCGTCCTCGAGGACGCCGCGGAAAAGGGGGTCGAAATCGACGTCGTCAATCCGATGACGATGAACTACGGTGCCGACTTCGAACTGAACGGGGAGACGGTTTTCGAGTGCGCCGAGAACGTTCAGAACCAGCTCGGCGAACTCTGGCCCGAGAAGTCGGACGCCGAGCGCTGGAATATGATCGGTATCACGCCGATGATCGGACAGAACGACGTCGAAGAGAACGTCTTCTCCCAGGAGGATGCCCAGTACGTCCTCGAGCAGGCCACGGATACCGGCGTCAGGTGGCTCTCGTTCTGGGAGTTGATCCGCGACGACGGCGAGGGGAGCGCGCTGTTCGAGAGCAGCCAGATCGAGCAGGAGCCGTTCGAGTTTTCGACTATCTTCGGCGGTATCGACGATCAATGACCGCGTTTCACCGTCGTCGACGCTCACTGACGCGTTTCGGTGCCCGTTCGCGTCGGCTCGAACCATATCCAATACCGACTGGTTACAACCAAAAATAATCACGATGAATTAACGTATTGATCGAGTTGAAATGACAAAAAGCATTTTATTTGTAGCCTTTGATGAATAATGTGGCGTCGAACAAAATAGGGTCATTGAACGAGTCGCGAGCAGACGAACGGGGTGCCAACTGGCACGTCGGTTGGGCTCGACGCACGATCGGCACGGACGGAATACACGGGAACGCCTCGACTCTGTCGCCGGTGGTCTCTCGATAGCTGTCCGCGGTCGGATCGCATCGCCGACGGCTGTGTCGGATCATCGCGCGATCGGGACGTCCACACAGCGAGCGCTGTGCAACGCCGAACTCACCACGAGATACGAACCATGACACACACGAGACGAAACGTCCTGCGGAAGGCATCGGCACTGTCGGCACTGGCGGTCGGAGCTGCCGGCATCAGTACTACCACAGCGGCCCAGGATACTATCGAGACGACGGACGGTATCCCGAGCAACGCGTTCGCACCGTTCCATCACATGACGACGGCCCCGGACGACGGGCCGTCGAAGTGGTCCGATCTGGCCGAGACGCCGTACCTTCACCTGGCGTTCGTCCTGGGAACCGGCGACGGAACCCCGGCCTGGGACGGCGATCCGGACTACGTCGTCGGCGAGAGCAAACTCGACGATCAGATCGAGAACTTTCGGGACGACGGCGGTGAAGTCGTCATCTCCTACGGCGGAGCGATCGGTAACTATCTCGTCTCCGACTACGACGATCCGGACGAGCTCGCCGACGCCTTCGAGTTCGTCGTCGACGAGTACGGAAGCCCGTACATCGACATCGACGACGAGGGCGGATCGCAAGCAGAGATCGATCTGCGAAACGAGGCGCTGTCGATCCTCCAGGATCGTCGGTCGGAGGTCAAGGTCTCCTACACCGTTCGCGCGAGCACCCAGGGGGTGATGGACGAGCACATCATCGACAGCGCGATCGACCACGGCGTCGACATCCACTGGGTCAACCCGATGACGATGAACTACGGCTGGATTCCGCCGGATGCGGACGCAGTCATTTCGACCGCCGAGAGCACGCACGATCAGCTAACCGAGTGGTTCCCCGACAGGGACGACGACGAACTCTACAACATGATCGGCATCACGCCGATGATCGGCGAAAACGACGTCGGCGGCGCGTTCTATCCGGAAGACGCTGTTGAGGTACTGTCGTACGCCCAGGACAACGATATCGGACTCCTGTCGTTCTGGTCGGTCGAACGTGACAACGGCGACTGTCCGGACGGCTCCGTCGATGCGGAGTGCAGCGGCATCGAACAGGACGACTTCGAGTTCTCACACACGTTCAACGAGTTCAATTCCTGAACGTTTGTCGTCGTCTTCCGACGGCGACCGCTTTCCATCGCCATCGCAACCCGTCGCTTTCCGATCGTCGTCACCCATCGTCTACCGGGGAGACGGCGGTCCCCGTCCGAACTGCGATCGAATCGAGAGACTGTCTCGAGCGACGAACTGCCGGAATCGGCCTTTCGCTTTCCGCGAATCGCGTCGGGAAATCACCGCAAATGTTATTGTTTTACTTACGATTCTCTCGATTACTCTTCTCTCAGTGTATTAAATACTATCTTGAATGTACAGATTTATTACCGATGGAGTTAGACATTTGGTAGCGCTTCGCACGAGGCGTTACGGTACGAGGGCAGCTACCCGCGCGTTCGACCGTTCGGGTGACGACATCCCGTACCAGTATCCACGATCATGAAAGAAACCAGACGAAACGTTCTGTGGAAGGCATCGGCGCTGTCCGCGCTCGGACTCGGTGCGACCGCCACCGGCGCGACAGCAGACGACTGTAGCGATTACCCCGACTGGGACGCCGACACCGCCTACACCGGCGGCGATCGGGTCGTCTTCGAGGGCGACCTCTACGAGGCGGAGTGGTGGTCCCAGGGGACGGAACCGGACGAGGAAGAGGGAGCCTGGACGCTCGTCGGACCCTGTGAGAACGGCGGTGGGATGGACGGGCCGCAGGCGGCGTTTTCGGTAAGTCCCGCGGTTCCGGAGCCCGGCGAGGACGTCGAGTTCGACGCGAGCGAGTCGGACGGTGAGATCGAGAGCTACGAGTGGGAGTTCGGCGACGGCGAGACGGCAGACGGCGAGGTCGTCGAGCACGCGTTCGACGACGACGGCGAGTACGAGGTCGAACTCACCGTCGAAGACGACGACGGTGAAACGGACACCGCCACGGAGGAGCTTTCCGTCGTCGATCGGGACACCGGTCCCGCGGACAAGCGCGTCGTCTCGTACTACATGCAGTGGGCCCAGTACGAGCGCGACTATTACCCGGAGGACATCCCGTACGACGACATCACCCACCTCCAGTACGCGTTCATGCGCCCCGAAGAGGACGGCTCGATCGAGATCGTCGGCGACGACCACGAGGCGCGTCTACTGTTCCCCGACGAGGCGGGCTACGGCCACGAGGACTCGTTCGAGGGAATCGTCGACGAACACGACGACGTCGTCTTCCTCATCTCGATCGGCGGCTGGGGCGACTCGGAGTACTTCTCCGACGCCGCCCACACCCAGGAGAACCGCGAGCGGTTCGCCTCAGACGCGGTCGAGATCCTCCGGGAGACCGGCTTCGACGGCATCGACATCGACTGGGAGTATCCGGGCTTCGAGGGCGAGGAGGGCAACGTCGTCCGACCCGACGAAGACCACGAGAACTACGCCCTCTTGCTCGAGGAGTGTCGCAAGCAACTCGACGAAGCCGAAGACGAAGACGGCAAGCGGTACTGGCTCACCGCCGCACACTCGGCCAACGTCGAGCACAACGAAGACTTCGATCACGAGACGCTCCAGGAGCACCTCGATTTCGTCTCGCTCATGACGTTCGACTATCACGGCGGCTTCTCCGAGTACACGGCTCACCACTCGCCGCTGCACCAGAACGACGACGATCCACACGATTACGCCGACGACTGGTACGCGTCGTACGCACTCGAGTGGTGGGTCGACCAGGGCTGGGATCCCGACGATCTCAACATGGCCGTCCCGTTCTACGGTCGAAGCTTCGCCGGGATCGACCCGCCCGAGGACGACTTCGGGACGGGCGAAGACGACGGTCTCTTCCAGGAGTTCGAGGACACCGGCGACGGCTCGTTCCCCGATCCCGACCCCGAGGGCGGCTCGAGCGTCAGCGGGATCTACGAGTACTGGGACCTCGCCGGGGAGATTCGCGGAGACGCCGAGAGCCAGGTAGACCTGAGCGAAGAGGGCTGGGAGACCACGATCGACGAGGAGGCGGTGACCGCCTGGAGCTACAACCCCGACGAGACCGTTCCGGCCTCGCCCGGCGAAGGATGGGGCGAGAACGAGGGGCTGATGATCTCCCACGAGACGACCGAGACCGTCGAGCAGAAAATGGAGTGGGTCAAGGACAACGACTACGGCGGCACGATGCTGTGGGCGCTGTCGCACGACACGCCCGATCACGAGCTGTTGAGCGCGCTCTCCGAGACGTTGCTCGAGTAGTCTCGTCGAGGCGCTCCGACACGACGCTCGGTCGCAGACACGCGTCGGTTCGACGCGGTAGTTCGCGGATCCCTCGGTCGTTCGAAGAACGGCTGCGCGGATCGCAAAGTGCGCCCGCAGTTCGCAACACGTCACGCATCGCTCGCAAAACGAGACCCCGAAATACCTACGAATACGATGAAACCGACACGACGAACGCTGCTACGAAACGCATCGAAACTATCGATCCTGCTCGGCGGCCTCGGCGTCGCCGGCGCGACCGTCGCCGCCGAAGAGTATCCCGAGTGGGATCCCGACGAGACGTACACCGAGGGCGACCGGGTCGTCTACGACGGCGTCGTCTGGGAGGCCCAGTGGTGGACCCAGGGCGACGAGCCCGGCGAAAGCGACTGGGGCCCCTGGGAAGAAGTCGAAACGCACGATCCGGGACCGACCGCGTCGTTCTCCGTCAGCGACTCGAGTCCCGACCCCGGCGACGACGTCGAGTTCGACGCGAGCGAGTCGGACGGCGATCTCGAGAGTTACGAGTGGGAGTTCGACGACGGCGAGACGGCGACCGGCGAGGTCGTCACGCACACCTACGGCGACGAGGGCGAGTACACCGTCGAACTCACCGTCGAAGACGTCGACGGCGAAAGCGACAGCACCCAGTCGACCGTCTACGTCGGCGACGTCGAACCCCCGGACGCCGACGGCATTTACTCGCCGTACCAGGGCACCTGGTACGACGTCGTCGACGGCACCCTCGATCGAAGCACCGACCGCGTCATCATGTCGTTCATCGGCGACGGAACGCGTGACGACGAAATTTCGCCCGCCTGGCTCGCGGATTGTCAGAACCACGAGTGCGACGAGGAGCCACTCGACACCTACGCCGACGAGATACAGACGCTGCAGGACGAAGGCATCGAGGTCGGCCTCTCGATCGGCGGCTGGGAGAGCCCCGTCGTCGCCCGCGACGCCGACGACCCCGAGGAGCTCAAGGAGGCGTACGCCGACCTGCTCGACACCTTCGACGTCACCCACCTCGACATCGACGACGAGAACGCCGAGGATCCCGACCGACCCGACGACCTCCACGAGATCCGCAACGAGGCGCTCGCGTTGCTCAAAGACGAACGTCCCGAGGTTACCGTCGGCTTCACCGTCTCGGCCAGCCCGGACGGCCTCGCGGACTCCGGTCACTCCCCCGGGAAGGTGTTCATCGAGGACGCCGTCGAGAAGGGCCTCGAACTGGACTACGTCCAGGCGATGGCGATGCACTTCGACGGCGAACCCGAGAACTTCGAGACGATCACGTCCGCGCTCGAGAGTGCGGTCGACTTCCTCGAAGAGGCGTATCCCGATCAGTCTCGAGACGAACTCTGGACGATGGTCGGCGTGACGCCGTATCTCGGCGAGATCACCACCGACGTCGCGAGCGAGCTCGTCGACTACGCCAACGAGAAGGGGATGTACAGCATCGCGCCGTGGGTGCTCGGCGAGGACGACGGCGGCGAGTTCTCGGACGTCTTCTACCAGTTCGAGAGCGGCGACTAATCCCTCGGTTCCGAGTTTCTTTCCGGTTCTCTCTTGAGGTGGGGACTCTGGTAAAATTCAATCGTTTTACCTAAGGCTGTTCGAGCTTCCAGTTCTTTGCTTGAACGTCCGCTTCATTGTTTGGCTCGCACATCTCTCGCCCGTCTCGATTGATGAAACGACCGTCAGACACACCCCTCTATCGATGCGTTCGCTCCATTCGTTCGAGACACACTCAGTTTTTGTATTCGCCCGGGAGACAGTTCGGCACTGTCGTCTTCGGACGGTGTCAGCTAGTGGCAGTCACCACGGCTGGACCCGCTTCTGGATCGAAATCCTTTTAATCTGAGGTTGGATATCGCCGGACATGCATTTTGACTCGTACCCGGAATCGCGGGTACTCGGTATGGCTTACTTTCGATCTTCTTCGGGTGGACTGTGACCACGTCGGCCCGTCATACGGCTGCGGTGGTGCAGTAAAACCCGGATGCTCGGTGTCAGGTCGATAGTCACATGACCACTTGCGGAGTCAACTACAATAATCATGACACGCGACCCGTATCCGACGAGCGATCCAGCAGTCGTAACGTGTGGGTTACCGTACGCCAACGGCGATTTACACATCGGGCACTTCCGCACCTACGTGGCGGGCGACACCTTTTCGCGCGCGCTCGAGCTGCTCGGTCAGAAAACGGCGTTCGTCTGCGGATCGGACATGCACGGGACGCCGGTGACGGTGAACGCCGAGGAGGAAGAGGACACGACCCCTGAGGAGTTCGCCTACTACTGGCACGAGCGGATCGAATCGCTCTTTCCCCGATTCAACGTCGAGTTCGACAACTACGGGAACACCCACGACGAGGAGAACCGTGAACTGACCAAGGAATTCGTCCGGACGCTCGAGGCCGAGGGCCACCTCGTCGAGTCCAAGATAAAAGTCGCCTGGGACCCCGTCGAGGAGATGTCGTTACCGGACCGGTACGTCGAAGGCGAGTGCCCCTACTGCGGCGAGCGCGCGCGGGGTGACGAGTGTGACGAGGGCTGTCAACGTCACCTCGAGCCGGGTGAGATCGAGAACCCCGTGTCGACGGTGACGGGGAACCCGGCCGAGTACCGCGAGGAGTCCCACAAGTTCTTCCGGCTCTCGGATCTCCAAGAGTACCTCCAGGAGTTCATTGACCGGCTCGAAGGAACCGAGAACGCCAAGAACCAACCGCGGGAGTGGATCTACGGCGAACTGGAGGACTGGTGTATCACCCGCGACATGGACTGGGGCGTCGACTACCCGGGTGAGCCGCCGGAAGGTCAAGACGACCTGGTGCTGTACGTGTGGGTCGACGCGCCGACCGAGTACATCACCTCCACCATGCAGTACTCCGAACGCGTCGGGCCGGAGGTCTTCGATTGGGAGGAAGCCTGGCAAGAAGACGGCGAGATTGTCCACGTGATCGGTCGGGACATCATCCAACACCACACCGTCTTCTGGCCGGCCATGCTGCGGGCCGTGGGGTACAACGAGCCCCGCGCGGTCCTGGCCAGCGGCTTCATGACCCTGGACGGCGCGGGCTTCTCGACCAGCCGGAATCGGGCCGTCTGGGCCGAAGAGTACCTCGACGAAGGGTTCCATCCGGATCTGCTGCGGTACTACCTGATCACCAACGGGAACTTCCAGAAGGACATCGATTTCTCGTGGCCGAAGTTCCAGCAACGCGTCAACAGCGACATCGTCGACACCGTCGGAAACTTCGCGTACAGGAGTTTGCTCTTCGCCCACCGCGAGTTCGGCGGGACGCCGAACGTCGAGTGTTCGGACCGGGTGATCGACCGGATCGAAGCGGCGATCGAGGAGTTCCGAGCAGCCGTCAACGACTACGACATCCGCGAGATCGGAACGATCGGCGTGGACCTCACCAGGTTCGGGAACCAGTACATCCAGAACCACGAACCCTGGAATCTATTGGACGAGGATCCCGAGCAGGCCGCTCAGGTCGTCCGTGACTGCGTGCAACTGGTGAAGGCCGGGGCGGTGCTACTCGCGCCCGTTGCCCCCGAGAAGATGGCAGCTCTCTGGGAACAACTGGGCGAGGACGATGCCCTCGCTGATGCGACGATCGAAGCCGCCCTGGCGCCGCCAGCCGAGCCCTTCGAGGAGCCGACCGAGCCGTTCGAGTCCATCGAAGACGACCACGTCGCGGAGCTCGAAGCCCAGCTCGCCGATCGGATCGAGTCCAGGGGCGACGAGGCGGGCGGTGAGGATGACTCGGAGGCGGCGATCGACCCGCTGAGCGACGATCGAATCAGTTTCGAGGAGTTCCAAGATTTCGACATGCGGGTCGGTCGGATCGAGACCACGGCACCGATCGAGAACGCGGACAAGCTCGCTCACCTGGAGATCGACGTCGGCACCGAGACGAGACAGGTGGTTGCGGGGATCCGCGAGTTCTACGACCTCGAGGACTTGATCGGCGAGCGCGTCGTGGTCCTGGTCAACCTCGAACCGACGGAACTGTTCGGCGTCGAGAGCAACGGCATGCTCCTCGCTGCCGGCGACCAGGCCGACCTACTGACGACGATCGGCGATGCGGAGCCGGGTGAGCGCATCCAGTAGCCCCGGTGACGTTCGCGACGGTCGGTTCCCGGGACCGCCGCCATCGAGGAGGTCGTGTCCCGGTTGTTGAAGTCGTGTGTCTTGCTGCGAGTCCGGATCCCGTTGCGACCAGCCGTCGACCGCCACGCCGCCTCCGCAATTACCGAACATCGTTCTGACGCGAATATTACTCACAGATCGATACTTGTAATACCCGCCCGCGTCTGTGAGCAAATAGACGTCCCAGCACGTATGCGCGTCTCCTATCAACACGCGAACGTTCACAGCGGAAACGAGTCTACGCTGTTGCGGTTTACCGCAGACGACGGGACGCGCGCGTGCGTCCTCGTCGACTCGGGGAGTTGCGTCGATCTCGAGGAACTCCTCGAGGACGACGAGCGACTCGACGCGATCGTGCTCACACACGCCCACATCGATCACTACCGGACGCTCGCGAGAAACGTCCGGGACGACGCGCCGATCTACACCTCGCCGGCGACGGCGACCATCCTGGAACATGCCCTCCCGGAGGCGACGAAGGACAACGCGCTCGGGGACGTCTCGCTCGCGCTCGAGGCGCTCGAGCCGATCGACGGATGGACGACGATTCTCGACCGGTGCGAATCGGACGACGGGAGCGACCGACGGGCGTCGGCTGGCGAGGGCGATCAACCGGTACTCGACGACCTCGAGATTCGGCCGGTGTCCGCCGGTCACACCCCCGGTGCGGCCGGCTTCGTGATCCGGTTTCGCGACGAGAGCACGGACGCCGACCTGTTCGGCGGAACCCAACACGTCCTCGTCACCGGCGACTTCACGACGCGGCCGTGTGCCGGCTTCCCCGGTTTGCCGACGACGCTCCCGTTCGACGTCGACTGTCTCCTGTTGAACGTCTCGAACGAAGACGGCTACGAGTCCGCGCTCGACGAGTCGCTCCGGACGGTGCTCGAGCGAGCGTACGCCGGATCGCGGGTCGTCGTGGCCGCTAGTTCGCTGAACGGCGTGCAGTACGCGACGCTCCTGGGACACGCGGCCGCTGCGATCGACCGTACACTTCCGATCACCCTCGTCGGACAGGCCGCCAAGCTGTACGCCGCACTCGAGTACGACGTTCCCGGCGTGGAGACGCGTGAGGTATTCGAACGGTGCGAAACCGTCCTCGAGGACGGCGGTGTGACGATCGCGGGACCCGAGACGGCGGCGACCGGGAGCGCCCGCCGGTTGTTCGAGACGATCGAGGACGACCCCGCCGCGGTGTTCGTCCAGTTGTCGACGAACGGTCGCGATCAGCGCTCGAACGCACGCTGTACGACACGTTCGTTTCCGTTTCGCAACCATCCGTCCCTCGAGACGATCGACGAACTGGTTCGCTCGCTCGCCCCCCAGGAAGTCGTGATCAAACACGCGGGCGGGGACGCGCTCAATCGATTCCAGCGGCGGTTCGATCGCTGTTTCACCTGGGGAACGAACGACGAACACGTCCACTGCCTGTACGAGGGAGGTCAGTGGATCGCCCCCGACTGGATCGCATCGGAGACCGCGACGCGAATCAGAAAACGACAGTGGGAGGCGATGCGAACGCGACCGTTCGACGCCGACGCCGAACTTGCGGTCGACCGTCGACGGCCGATCGACCTCGAAGCGGAAGGCGTCGACCTCGAGGGACTCGAGGCCGCGTTCGTCCCGTCGTCGACGCGGCCGGAGTCTTCGACACCGCCGCAATCTTCGACGGCGTCAGCACGCTCGACGGCTCCGAAAGCGTCGTCGGACGGCGGATCGTCGTCCGCAGCGGATCGTCACGTCCCCGATTCCGAGGTCGAGACGTCGCCCGACGATGCGCTCGTTTGCCACGGCGCGGACGGACCTAAACGAGCGACCGACGCGGACGGATCCGAACGAACGACTCAGCCGTCCGGAGCGCGAGGGGATCACATCGAGGACGAACTCCTCGCACGTCTCGAGGCGATCGAGGCGAAACTCGAGCGTTCGGAGGAGACGATTCGGGGCCGCGTGCTGAGCGACGGCGATGGCGATCAGTTCGTCCGGCTTCTCGAGCCCGTCGATCTCGAAGCTGGTGACGTCGTCGAACTCAGGATCGACACGCTCTCCGACGATCGGTAGCGACCGATCGCGATCCGGTCACGACGCCCACCCCGATCGCGGCGTCGACTTCGTCGTGCTGATCGAATCGGCGGCGACGCTCACACCAGTTCATCCATCGTAGCCGCGGCGTCCTCGAGCGAGGCCAGGGGATCGTCCCCTTCCCACTCGTAGATCAGCCACTCGCCGCCACAGTCGCGAAACGCGTCGGCACACCCCGCGAGGTCGAGGTCGCCGGTCCCGACGGGAACCAGCTCGCCGGAGTCGATGTCGACGTCTTTGACGTGAGCCAGCCGACAGCGCCCGTCGACCGCCCGCAGCAGTTCGACGGGATCGTCGCCCGCCTTCAGGACGAAACCGAGGTCGAGTTCGAGATCGACCTCGCTCCGCTCGACGAACGCGTGAAAGCCGGTGTGAGGTTCCTTTCCGGCACCTCCTTCGTTGTCTCCGATACCTTCCTCGTTGTCTTCGGCATTCCCCTCGTCGAGTGCGACGTACTCGTGATCGTGGTTGTGATAGTGGAGGGTGATTCCCCGGTCCGCGAGGCGGTCTTCGAGCGCCTCGAGTCGCTCGATTCCCGACCCGAGCCCCTCGCGAGAGGCGAACCACTCCTGGTCGAGCCACGGGACGACGATTTCGTCGCAACCGAGCGTCTCGTAGAACGCGACGGTGTCGTCGAACTCCTCCTCGAACGACTCGATCGGCACGTGTGCGCCGGCGACCGCGAGCCCGATTTCCTCGAGCGTTTCGCGGACGGCGTCGGGATTCTCGTCGGTGACGCGGTAAGCGAACTCGACGCCGTCGAACCCCGCGTCGGCCACGCGCTCGAGCAGTTCGCCGAACGGTACGTCGGCGTTCCGTAGCGTATACAGCTGAATCGCGCTCTCGACCATACGTTACGGTCGGAAACGGACGGGATAGGTGTTTCGTCCGCCGTCTAGGAAGTGACTGTGTGACCCACGCGACTCGTCTCGAGTGCGGCAAGCGATCGGATTGGAACAGGAGAAATGCGAGGAAGGAAAGCGTTCTCGACGACGAGTACGTCGATCGCTGTCGCAAGTCCATCGATGTCGAAGTTGAGATCGAGTTTGACCGGAGAGAGTACGCGGGCGCGCAGTCACGTGATACGAAAACGGTTCCGCGTCATCGGTCCGCAACGAGGACGCCGACGACTACCACTTGTACATCACGAATCTCTCGCGCGAGGAGTTCCTACCGGAGGATCTAGCGACGATCTACCGCTGTCGCTGGGAAGTAGAACTTCTGTTTCGGGAGCTGAAGACGCAGTACAGACTGAATGAGTTCGATACGACGAAGAAGCACGTCGTAGAGATTCTGTTGTACGCGGCGCCGTTGTCCTTGGTCGTGAGTCGTGAGCTGCTTAGTCTGGTCGTTGAGCATGCAGATGATGACCTCGTGTTTCCGCCGGAACGCTGGGCGGCGACCTTCCGGTCGCACGCCCAGCTCATTCTCTACCGGTTGAGTGGCTACCTTGGGTAACCACTGCTTGACCGCCTTATCGCCGCCGCGCAGAAGATCCACAAACAACATCCCATTCTCCAAGAACTGCTTGCTACCGCCATCAAACCGGCTACTGAGGCCTAACTAAAGAAAATGGTGCAAAAGATTTAATATTATGTAACACGAGCATGAAATTGCAACCATGAGTGTCAATACGAATGACGCTGAGGCGGTAACCGCAAACGTGAACCTTGAAGAGGTCGAGATCGACGGTCTGTCGAAGTCCGTGGAGCGGGCCACCGTCGGTGCAGACGGGTCGCCGATGGCGGAAGCCACCGTTAGTGCCGACGCGTCGCCGATGGCGGAAGCCACCGTTAGTGCAGACGGTTCACCGATGGCGGAAGCCACCGTTAGTGCCGACGCGTCGCCGATGGAAGAGTCGTAGCGCTTGACGAGTGCTTGAAACACCTCGCTAACTGACTCCGATTTTTCGCCGTGCCATCGTCGTATTCGTGCGCTTGTTGTGCACCCGGCGGTTGCGGATCGTTCGAGACCAGATCGTATCGACGACTCGACCGATGCCCGCGATCCGACCGCGGTGATCGTGAGGCGAACGTAGCTACCGTGATCACCGCCAGCGACAACGCCGGGGAGCATCGCCCCCGGAGTGTGCTCACGATACCGGAATCCGCTACCGAAGCTGGCGGTCGCGAGGCAGTCGCGCGTACCCCGCTCTCCGCTGGCTTCATGGGTCAGTCAGTCTTCTGCCGGGGGATTGGGAGTTCGATCCTGCCGGCGCCGCTTCCGGCCGAGACCGGGCCGTCCGAAGATAGCTGTACAGACGGCTTTCGGCGTCTCACCACCGGATTCGTCGACTGGGGCGGTAAACGCGATCGGTTCGCCCGAAAATATCGATGGAAATTTTATTGGAATAATATATATTCACAGGAACTGAAAAACTGGCCATGAACGGTCTCTGGTCCAATATCACTTTTCGGAGAATGTTCCTCGCGCGATTCTCCTCCAATATCGGTGACAGCCTCTACATCATAGGTGCGATGTGGCTCGTTCACGAGTTGGGTGGTTCTCCGTTTTACGTGGGGGTGGCCGGATTTCTGTTACAGCTTCCGCAGGCGCTGCAATTTCTCCTGGGCCCGTTCGTCGATCGGTGGGAACTGCGGAGGATATTCGTCGCCAGCCAACTCATCCAGGGCGTCGTCATCCTTTCGATTCCGATCGCTGCACTCACCGACACGTTGTCGATCCTGCTTGTTCTCACGGTCATTCCGGTACTGTCTCTGATCAACCAGTTCATCTATCCGGCACAGAACGCTGCGCTGCCGAGGATCGTAGACGAAAGACAGCTCGTCCGCGCCAACACGATGTTTTCGGTTTCGTACCGATCCCTCGATATCGCGGCCAAGTCCATCGGGGGGATCCTGATCGGAGTCTTCGGAACGATGGTGTTGTTCGTGGTCGATGCGCTCACGTTCGTGATTGCTGCGCTGATATTCGCAACGACCAGTATCCCCTCCGCCAAGACCGGAAGCGGTCAGCAGCTGGGGAAGGAATACGTTAGGGACTATCTCGGCGAGGTGTCGGAGGGGTTCGACTACGTCAGAAATTCCCTCCTCCTGTATATAGTCCTTTCCGCCGCGATCGGGAATGTCGCCTTCGGCGTGGCATTTGCGGTCCTTCCGACGTTCTCGGATGGGCGTGGCGGTCCCGAGATATACGGAATTCTGTTGTCCGCCCTGGCAGTGGGAATGTTGATCGGATCCGTCACGGCATCGCTTCTGGAGGAGCTTCCGCTCGGAAAGTTACTCATCACGCTGTTCTTCGTCGGTACTGTTTCGTGGATACTGTCGATCCAGGCCTCGTCGACTATTCTGATGACAATACTGTTCGCAGTGGCCTGGGTACCCGTCGGCGCCTATACCGTGTTCAAACAAACGATTATCCAAAACACGGTCCCTAACGAGCTGATCGGCCGCGTTTCGTCGACCATACAGAGCGTTTCCGTCGTCTCCTACCCGTTCGGTGCGTTGTTCGGCGGTGTCCTGGGAGAGCTCTTCGGCGCCGCCCTCGTTCTGACGCTGTCGGGTCTCGGTTTCCTTGGCGTCGTCATCATATTCTTGTCGCACCTGCGTTTGCGGCGACTCCCCGCAATCACGAGGGTCGGAGCAGAGGAACTCTCGCTTCCGAACCAATCGTGAACTGTCCCCGAATCGCGGAGCGAGCTTCAGACCTCCATTTAATGATTAATTACAATCGATGTATTTATAACCCAGTGTGATAAAATAATGTGCAACGATGGTGGTCAGCGAAATTCCATACGAGCAGGCGAAACGGGAGTTCGAACGGAAAGCTCCGCTGCTCGAATTTAACGAGATGAAAGACATTCTGGTGACCGAGATAATCGACGAAAAACTTCTCGAGAGGACCCGGGACGTCTGGTTGCACGGCAGTTTCGTCCAGCCGGACGCGGAGATCGACACCGGAGACAAGTTGAGCGACATGGACGCGTTCATCGTCGTTCCGAGCTGGGAGTTACCGGTGGCAAACACCGGAATCGCCTGGGCGGCGCCACAGGCACCACGATTGGAAAGCTTGGACCACCTCGGAGACCACTTCGTCTGGAACGAGCTACCGGCGGAGGACGAAGGGTGGAATTGCTCGGCGGGGGAAGCGTGGGAGCAATTACCAGACTGCGCGAAGACAACGCTGTTGAACAGTACACAGCGATTCCTGTTCGCAAACGAAAACGATCACGAGGCCAGGCGGGCACGAAATTATGACATTATGATCGGATCCGTCTCCCAGTTCGATCACCAGAAAAAAAAGTGTCCAAAGACGAAAATCTGGGAGCGATCCGACTGATTTCTAAGCCTCATCCGTCACACCGAGGTATGCGGCGCGGGCTCCACCGTAGGACGACGCTGCATGGTGGATCGGTGGGTCTCGTCGGACTGGGCGTTTACGATTGTTCGAACCTCCGCGACCGCCCTCTCGGTCCATCAATCGCGGAAACGGGCGGCGCGGCTGATCGGTCTCGACGACGTCACGGCCGTAGTCTCGGTACCGAAAGCCTAATCCGCAAATATTATGGTGAGTGTGTGCAGATAATATATACTAGATACCTATGAAATGTATCAGCACAAATTGGGTTGAGAGCGTGGTAGGACCTGTGACAATATCCGGACAGGAAAGCGTCGACAGATGATCGATCGGATCGAACGTTCGTTGACGACGTTACACGTCGGCGTGGACGAAGATGATGTCGACGAGATCGTTTCCGCGATCAACGCTGGGAGCCTCGCTGGGAATGCCCCGGTCGTAGACGAATACGAACGGCTTCTGGAGCGACAGTTCGGCACGTCACACGCAATCGCTTACGCGAATGGGACGGTGTCCCTCCAAGGCGCGCTTCGCGCGGCCGGTGTCGGACGGGGTGACGAGGTCGCACTCCCGCCCACCTGCCCAGTGATGACCGCACTACCAATCCTGAACCTTGGCGCCTCACCCGTGTTCGTCGATACGAAGAGCCACAATTCATTTTCGATTTGTCCGCACTCGCTCAGGGAGCGGTTGACGCCGGATACGAAGGCGATCATCTCAATCCCGATGTGGGGCTATCCTACCAAGATCGGTGCCGTGAACGACATCGCAGCAGAACGCGGGACCGTAGTGATCGAAGACGCCGCACAGGCGCACGGAGCGACCATCGGCGACGATTACGTCGGGACGAACGCCGACATCGGATCGTTCAGCACGCACCAACAGAAGGTGATCTGTACCGGAGAAGGCGGATTCCTGCTCACTGACTCCGACGAGTTGGCACGAAAGGTCGCCGAGTTGCGGAGTTTCGGAATTTGTTACTTCTCGAGGCGGGAATTCGCCGACCATTCCGCAAATTACGGCGACCGATTTGGAATGAATTACAAGTTCAACGCCATGGGGGCAGCGATGGGGATCGCCCAGTTGGACAAGTTCTCCTCGAAGCTCGAACGACGGCGAACGAACGCCGAGTATCTTATGGACCAACTCGCTCAGGAAAACGGCCCACGAGAAATTCCGACGCCGCCCGAGCACTCGCCGAATTATTACGCCCTTGTCCTGGAAAGCCGAGACCCGGACCGCTCCGGCAGTGAGATCTCGGACCGACTCGTGAACTATAACGTGGTCTCTGACACGTACGCGTACAATTTTAAGCCGCTCTTCGAGTATCCGCTCTTTTCGGAGTACCGCACAGACTGTCCAAACGCCGAAGCGCTCACCAAACGAATATTCACCGTCCCGACTCACGAAGGGCTCGACCGATCAGAACTCGACTACATCATCGATTCGGTACTCGAGGCTGATTCTCCGTGACGGGCGAATTGTCGTACGGACACGATCTTGCTCCGAAGCAATTCACGTCGTCCGTGTACCTCTTCAGGGAGACGGATGGGACGTGGGAGATCGCGCTACTCGAGCACAAGAAGTTGGGGAAGTGGATGGTTCCAGGTGGTCACGTCGAACCGAACGAAAACCCGTGCGAGGCGGCGGTACGAGAAGTTCGCGAAGAGCTCGATCTGAAGCTACGGTTTCTCTCCTCGAACCACGCCCACTTTTCCGCGGACTTGGGCGACGCACGAGAAACGATCACGCCCGAATTGATCGTCGAGGAATTCATCCGGGACGACTACGAGGACGGCGATCACATCCACGTTGATTGTCTCTACCTGGCTCGTGTACGCTCCGGGGAACTGGATGTAAACGAGCGGGAAGCGGCCACCGCGGACTGGGTCACACAGGAGTCCCTGCCGCGGGAAGAAATGTTCGAGTCGACCGAACGACTGGCGGATCACTTCTTCTCGGTAATGCGCACCGGAGACTATCGGTCGATCGGAAGCAACCTGACGAAGTACGACTTCGATCTTCATCGGGTTTCGACCTAACGCCGGCCAGGTGGGATGCCGCGGTGGTTTTCGCTCTTTCGGTGGTGGCTACGTGCGCGTGTTTGCGACACCGCTGCGGTCGGTCGTCGTTCAATTTATCCTTGCCCAGCCGTCCGGGCCACGCCACTACAACTATATTACGATTATTTCCAATATAAAACCAAAAGATTTTTACTTATAAACGTATTATAATGAACATGGATCAAGGGGCGAGTCGCAGGGGTGCACGACGGGAGACGCGAGAGGGGGCGATCGAGGACCGGACGCTCGCTGTCGGCATCGTGGGGTGTGGCGAACAGATGAGCGATAATCTGCTACCGAACATCACGCGCCTCGATGGCGTTCGAACGGCCTGTCTGTGCGATATCGAGCTAGATCGGGCGGAACGTCTCGCGAAGACGTGCGGGACCGATCGGACGTACGAGGATTTGCGTGCAATGGTCGAAAAAGAAGATCTCGATATCGTCGTCGCGGCCAGTTCGCCGCAAGTCCACGAGGCGGTCGCACGAGTCTGCCTGGAGCGAGACGTTAACGTGTTCCTCGAGAAGCCCCCCGCAAGAGATCGACGAACGCTGGAGAGGTTGATCGACCTCGAACACGAGTCGGAGGCGATCGTGGGGACCGGGCTGAACTTTCGTCACTCAGAGCGCGTGCGAACGCTCCGTGAACTTTCGCGGAATACCTTCGAGTCCGAACCGCAGTATTTGCGAGTCGACTTCTCGACCGACAAACCGGCAGAGACGCTGTGGGAGCTTGACTCTCATCTGCGGTCGCTACTGCTCGCGACCGGCATCCACGCTCTTGACATCGCTGATCTGTTTTTCGGCCGACCGACCGACGTGGTAGCCACTGCCGCGCGCCGAGGTAACATCTACCAGATAGTTATCCTTCATCTCGCGTATGGAAAGGGGAGGCTGTGCACTATCGAACTCTCGTCGATAGCACCACGGTTCGATCTCTCCATCGATCTCACGAGCGAGAACAATCGTTGCGTACGGCTTTCGCAGCTCCGCACTATCGACGTCCAAGGGACGAATCCAGCCTTCGACTGTTCGAATCTCTCGGAGAAACGATGGCAGTCCGGGTGGGAACCGAGCCCGATCGGCGATGGTGGCGCTTCCGGCTACTACGCGGAGTTGTCGTCGTTCGTTACTGCCGTTCGAACGGGGGCGGAACCGGACCCAACGCTGTCGGACGTCCGGCACTACTACGACACGATCGAACGGGTGATCGAGATTCTCGAGGGCGGACCGGACGAGACGGTGCCGGAATGTGGATCGGTCGTCGAGTCGGTCGACCATCCGCGCTGAACACCGCTTCCGAACCCGGGAAAACACGGCTCGAGGGCCACGGTCACGTACGATTTCACCCAACCCCTTCGAGGATTCGTTGTGTGACGAGGAGATTTTGTTTTCACCCTACGACGCGAACCAACTACGGAACATTCTCGAGCAACGCGCTGCACTCGCTTTTCGCGACGACGTTCTTGAGGCCGACGTAATTCCGCTTATAACGGCGTTTACGGGACAGCGTTCCGGATCAGCCCGACAGGCACTCCGTCGATTGTACAAGGCCGGAGACCTCGCTCGTGGAGAGGGTGCTTCGACGGTCACGGAAGAACACGTTCGACGAGCCGATCGAGCAGTCGAACGAGATAACGTCCGTGAGGAACTGGGCTGTATTCCGACGCAATCGAAGTTGACGCTGTACGCGCTGTTAACGCTCGAGGCTGAAAACGCGTTACCCGCGAAACGCGGAACGATATACGAACGCTATCGGATCGCATCGACGACGATCGGTGTCGACGTACGAAGCGATCGGACGGTTCACGATCGACTCTCGCAACTGACCCTTAAAGGTTTTCTCGACGTCGAGGAGAAAAATAAGGGCCCAAAAGGAGGATCTTATCACTAGTATTCGTTCTCAATTCGACCGGAGTCGGTCGAGGAAGCACTTCGGGAAGACTCGAGAGTCACCGAACTGTACGAGTGATCGACGATCCGAACTGTTCGAGCGTTTGGCTCAAACGAACTACTCGAGGTAACCCTCAGAGATCGATCGCGGTCGACTCCGAGCGTTCCGCGATTTCGTCGGCGGTGAGTTCGCGACCTTCCTCTTGTGCCAGGTAGATCCCCTCCATGACGAGCATCGAGTTGAGCGCGATCTCGGCGGTCGGGATCGCGTCGTCGACCGTCCCGCGGACGGTGTCGATCCAGTGGTGGAACTGACCGTCCGACCGGTCCATCTCGTAGCCGGAGTCGCTCTCGAGGAGCGTTTGGCGGCGCTCGAACTCCTCGACGTCGAGCGAGACCGTCGCCTCGTAGTCGGCGGTCGTCGTGTACAACCGGAACGGCTCGAGTTCGATTCCGCCTTGAGTGCCAACGAGCGCGCTCGAGTCGTCGGGGAGGTACATGTGCCAGGCCGCCCGCACCGAGAGGACGGAGCCGTCCTCGAGGTGAGCCATCCCAAGGCCGACGTCCTCGACGTCGTAGCCCGACGTCTCGAGTCGGTCGGCGTACCGCTCGCGACCGTCGCCGACCAGTTCCTCGTCGTAGGTCGCAGCGGTGTGTTCGAACGTCGCGCCGCTCACCCGCGCGGTGCGTTCGTTCCCGAGCAGGTACAGTAGCTGGCCGATGACGTACGTCCCGACGTCGATGATCGGTCCGCCGCCGGCCGACTCCTTCGAGACGAACGACGGCGTGCCGTAGCCGTCGACGAACGGCCTACCACGCCGCCGCGAGAACACGCCTCGGGCGTAGTAGGGGTCGCCCAGCTTTCCCTCGTCGATCAGCGTCCGAGCGGCGCGCGTCTCCGGATCGAACAGCCGGTTGTTCTGCACCCCGAGGTGAACGCCGGCGTCGGCCGCGGCGTCGGCCATCGCCTTCGCATCGGCGTAGGTCGACGCCATCGGCTTTTCGCAAAAGACGTGACAACCGGCGTCGGCCGCGTCGACGGTGATCGGCCGGTGGAGGTTATTGTGGACGCACAGCGACACCGCGTCGACGTCCGCATCCGCGAGCAGGTCCCGGTAGTCGCTGTACGTATCCGCGTTCGCATCCCGGGCGAGCGCCCGCGCGGCGTCGTCGTCGACGTCCGCAACTGCAACCACGTCCGCGCCCTCGACGCTCGCGTACTCGGCTGCGTGTTTCTGCCCACGATTTCCCGCCCCAATAATGCCTATCTCGACGGACATACCACGATTGTATCGCGGGAGACAATCAATTCACCCATCTGCCACCGTTTTCGCTCTCGGTCGTCATCGCTCGGCTTCGCCACCCCGTCATCTCTTGGTTCCGCCACCCCGTCGTCGTCTCCCGGTCCGCCACCCCATCATTATTCCGTCACCACCCATCTCCTTTCGGGCACTCGAGCGTTCACTCCGTTCTGCAACGTGCGACAGAAACTCGGCGTCTCGAGATCGCTCCGGTGTCGGTAGCCTTTCTCGAGCGTCCAGGTCGGCGACGTTCGTCACCTCGATCAACACATCTATGCTGTCGGCGGTCGCTGTAGAACGTATGGCGACCGAGAGCTTCGGCATCGGCTTCGTTAGCTGTGGATTCATCACGCGGGAGCTACACGTTCCGAGCGTCGAGTATCTTCCCGACGTCCACGTCGCTGGTATACAGAATCGAACGCGCGACACCGCCGCCGACCTCGCGACCGAGTGTCGCGAGGCCGGACTCGGCGATCCGACCGTCTACGGCGAAGGGGAGGTCGCGGCGCTGGCCGCCGATCCAGACGTCGACGGCCTGTGGGTCACGAGTCCGAACTTCACGCGGGTCGACGTCGTCGACGGTGCAATCGACGCGATCGACGACGGCGCATCGCTCCGTGGCATCGCGATGGAAAAGCCGGTGGCGCGGAACCTGCGCGAGGCCGCTCACGTCATCGACCGCATCGAGGAGGCGGGTCTTTCGCACGCCTACCTCGAGAACTGGCCCCACGAGCCCGACATTCGCAAGATGCGCGAACTCCTGTGGGAGCGCGGCCGGCCGGCGGGTCGACCGTACCTCGCGCGCTCGCAGGCCGAACACGGCGGTCCGCACTCGGCGTGGTTCTGGGACGGCGAACTACAGGGTGGTGGCGCGCTCACCGACATGCTCTGTCACGCGCTGGCAGGCAATCACGTTCTCCTCTCGGATCCCGAGCGACCGGACGGAGACCTCGAGGCCGTCGCCGTCTCCGCCGACACCGAGACGCTCAAGTGGAGTCGAAAGCGGTACGCCCAGCAGCTGCGCGAGGAACACGGCGTCGACTACGAGTCGGATCCGACCGACGACTACGCTCGCGCGACGGTTCGCTACGAGGACGAAAACGGCGAGCCGGTAATCTCAGAGGCGTCGGGGTCGTGGTGTTACGTCGGCGCGGGCGTCCGTCGCACCATCGAACTCCTCGGTCCGGAGTACTCCGGCCAGGTCGTCGCCGACGAGGAGTCCTCGAGCGTCTTCTTCTCCGACTCGGCCGGAAACGGAGAGGGGTGGGCCGAAAAGCAGACCGCCACGAGCGGCCGCATGCCGATCGACGCCGCAAGCGCCGTAACCGGAGGATTCGTCGCGGAGAACCGCGACGCCGTCGACGCCTTCCGCGACGGGGAAAACGGCATGCTGGACCTCGAGGACGGTCGCCGAATCCTCCGGTTGTGTATGGCCGCCTACAGGGCCGCCGAAACTGGACAGGAGGTCGATCTTCGGACGGTCGACCTTTCGACGTACACGCCGCCGCCAGCACGGGGACGACAACGCGTCTAGCCGGGACGTATCTGGACGCTCACGGATCACGAACTGAGACGCTCACAAACCTGAACGAACCCGTACCACGAACGCTCACGAAGCGTGGACGAATCCGCACCACGAACGTTCGCGAATCGCGGGCGAACCTGTACCACGAACACCCACGAACGGGGACGTGGCGTCGTTTCGACGGAATGTTCGAACGCACTCGTGTGTCTCGAGCCGCGAGTCGGCGAGTTCGATCGTCAGTCGACCAGCGCGACCGTCTCGTCGCGGTCGGCACTTCGGCGCGCGCTCTCGACGATCCGGTGGGCGGCGCGACAGAAGACCGGATCGGCCGGTCCTTCGGGCGACTCACCGGTCTCGAGGCGGTCGATAACGTAGCAAACGAGGTCGTCGAACCGGTCGGGAAGCGGGTCGGGCTCGACCGCGTACCCCTCCGGTTCGTCCGCGGTGGTGACCCGAATCGGGGCCTCCCGGTCGCGGGTGCTGATCGCTCCCTCGGTGCCGACGATTTCGTAGCCCTTCGCCGGCTGGGGCTGAATCTCCCAGGGATTGGTAAGCAGCCGCCAGGAAGTTTGCAGCGTCGACAGTCCCGACTCGTACCGACAGACCGTCGACGACTGAACGTCGACCGCCATCCCGTCGGGGACGTACGTTTCGGCGGTGACGTCGGTCGGCAGTTCCCCGCCACGAAACCACGTCGAGAACGTCGCGCCGTAGCCCAGATAATCGAGCAGGGACCCTCCGCCCGCCTCGAGGTCGTAGAACCAGCTCCCGTCCGGCGGCGCGCCCGCGTTTCCGCCGTAGTACTGGATCTCGAGGACGTCACCGACGATCCCGGTTTCGACGAGCTGTCGGACCTCGTGTTGGACCGGATCCCACAGCACTGGCCAGTTGATCACGAACAGGTTCTCGTCGTTCCAGGCCTCGAGCATCCGATCGGCACCCGCCAGCGTGGCCGCGAGCGGCTTCTCGATCGCGAGGTGGACGTCGTACGGCGCGACGCGTTCGACGAACGTCGCGTGTTCGGCGTTTCGCGGACAGCCGAGCACGACGTCCGGCGCGGTTTCCTCGAGACACGCATCGAGGTCGTCGTAGACGTCCCCGTCGGGAATCTCGAGGTCGGAAACGGCCTCGGGCAGCGAGCCCGTCGACGTTCCGGGCTCTTCGTCGCAGACGCCCACGAGCTCGGCGTCCGGGTGAGAGTGGACCCACTCGAGATTGGTGTTCATGTGCATTTGGTCGAAGTTCGCACCCACGAATCGCCAGGTCATACCGTGTTCGTTCGCACGCGAGTAAAAGAAGCTTCGCCTGTACGGAGATTCGACGTGCCGAGCGCATCTGCGTCTACCGTGGGCTACTCCATCGCGTGTCGCGAGGCGACGGCGACGACGAACCAGGCGGCGTGGGGGAGCCACTGCTCCGCCCAGCGCCACCGGTGGGCGTGATCGTCGCCGATCCCCTCGGGGAGGAAGGCGACGTCGGACTCGTCGGTCACGCCGGCGGTGATCCCGTTGCAAATCCCGCCGGGGACGTTCCTGAATCGCTCGTGGTAGTGTGGCGGGTTCCGGCCGGTTCCTTCGACCATCGACGTGTCGAACGGGTTCAATCCGAGGATCCAGTCCAGTTGCGCCTGGGCGAATCGACCGAGGTCGTCGCTCTCGTTTTCGAGGGAGCCGTCGCGTGCGCCTTCGAGCGAATCGCGACGGCCGCCGAAAGCGCCGTCGCTCGCGTTCTCGAGGACGCGCGACGAGCGAACGGCGGCCGCCGCGAGTGAGGCGATGCGGGCGTTCTCGCCCTGCCACCAGTAGCCCGTCTCGTTCTGGTGCGGGAAGAAAAACGCCGCCCGCGGTTCGGGTTCGTCGACCGCCTTCACGTACGCGCGGGCGTAGCCGAACGGGTTGACCACGTCGGTCGTGATCTCGAGTTCGAACGTCCAGTACGACGCGAGCGCGTCCACGATCTCGTCTCGAAACGCGGTCTCGGCCGTCGGAGCCACGCCGACGGCGACCGACTCCGCCCCCGCAGCGACCTCGAGGAACCGACAGAGCGCGAGCGCCGGTAGTCCCTCTTCGGCGGCGTGGAAGAACGGCCGATCGCCGTCGTCGGCGCACCACCAGCCCGCGTATCGGCCGTCGGCGGTCTGGCGCTCGAGCAGCGCTCGAGCGCGATCGCTCGCTGCGTCGTAAAACCGCCGCTTGCCGGTCGCGCCGTACAGCTCCGTCGCGGCCAACAGCGCGCAGTAGTCGTCGATGACGTTCTCGGTGCCGTCGTCGAGGTACGCCTCGTTGCGTTCCTCGAGGTGGTCGAACGCGTCGATCGCCCTCGAGCGGTACGTGTCGGGGTCGAACGCTGCCGCCTTCGCTATCTCCGACGATTCGTCGACTCGACTCGCGCGCGCGAGGGCCGCGATCGAGACGCCGCCACCCTGTCGGTAGCCGGCCTGATAGTCCGCAGTCTTCGTTCCGTCCTCGCCCTCGTAGGCGCAGATCTCCCGCCGATCGGTTTCTTTCGACCACTGATCGAAGACGGTGTGGTAGAAGTACCCCTCGTCGTCGCACATTCGGACGAGAAAGTCCGCGCCGTGGAGACTCTCCTCGAGCAGCCGCTCCTCGAGCAGTGCGCCGAGCGAGCGCTCGCCCGCGTACAGCTGCTCGAAGGCGTCGAGCAGTCCCCAGACGACGATCGGCGCCTGCTGGGGATTGACGTAGTTGGCGTAGCTGAGGTGGCTGAGGTACTTGCTCATGTCGCCCGAGGCGTCGTACCAGCCGCCGCTGACGTCGACGGCGTCGTCCCGGTCGCCGACGAACGGAACGCTCCGATCGGCCCGATCGAACCGCCCGGAGGCGCGCTGCGTCTTGAAATAGTAGAGAACGTCCGAGAGCACCTCCTCGGCGATTACGTCGTCGTCGACGTCGAAGACGTGCGATCGCACACGCCGACGCGCTCCGTCGGCGTTCGCGTCGACCGCGCGTTCGCTCCCGTCGCTGCCGGTTTCCACCGCGAATCCGTTCTCGTCACCGACTGCCTCCGTCTCGCGTTCGCTCCCGTCACCGTCGACCGCCGCGTCCTCGAGGACGTCGACGGCCACGTAGTACGAGCCCGCCGCCTCGAGGGCGGTGAACTCGGTCGACCAGAACACCCAGTCCCGCCAGTTCGCGACGGGGCCGTCGCGGGTCGCATCGGTTTCGACGACGACCGCGTCGGTGTCGGCGTCGACCACTCTGACCCGGCCGGGGGTTTCGCCGGCCGCACACGCGAGTATCGCTCGCTTTCGTTCGTCGCGGTCGTAGCCGGCCTGGTTGACGAGAACGTCCATCGGCGAACGTCACTCCGCGGGAAGTTCGTCGAGATAGGCGTTCCAGACGGCGTCGGGATCCTCGCAGGCGATGCCGGAGATCGACCGACACGCGTCGTAGCCCCACATGAACACGCTGTCGACGCCGCCGTCGATCGCCGCGCGCGTCGCCTTCCGGACGTCATCGATGGTTTCGGGATCGTCGTCGAGCCGAAAGCCCTGAATCCAGATCTGGCTCTTGAGGTCGTACTCCTCGGAGAGCGAGACGACGGTGTCGGTGAAATACGAGATGAACTCCGGACTCTCCTCGTCGAAGACGGCCCAGTACGGATCGGTGACGAGAACGTCGAGGTGTTCGTTGGCGGCGAGTCGCTCCCAGTCGCGCAGACCGTGATCCGAGTCCTCGCTCGGCAACAGACAGACGGCGTTTTCGAGGCCCTTCTCGGCGGTGAGTTCCATCATCTCGTCGAGGAACGAAAGCAGCGACGCCTCGCGGAACTCGTCGATCCGCTCGGTTCGCGTCGCCGGCATCTGCTCGTCGTACTCCTGTTCGTACAGCTCCTGACAGCTCTCACAGCGGCATGTCCAGGTCCCTTCCGGAACCTCGTGGTCGAACCACTCCGGGATGTACCAGTGGGGCTCGTCCCAGAAGAGAACGTCGGCACCGATTTCCGCGGCGTCCGCGACCCACCCGCGCATGTACTCTCGAAACTCGGGGTCGTTGAAACACGCCGTGGGGACCCGGTCGCCGGTCGACAGCACCTGACAGCTCTCGGGGTGTTTTCCGATGAACTCGGACAGCGCCTCGCCGCCGAAGACGCGGCCGATCGACCACGGGTTCATGTAGACGGTGAAATCGCGGTCGTGGCTCGCCTCGACGATTTCGGCCATCGTCTCGGTGTAGTACTGTCTGTCCCGCTCGCTGAACGTGTGTAACACGGCGTTCAATCCGTTCTCTTTGAAGCGATCGAGATCCTCTTCCGCGTGTTTCGGGTCTCTGACACTAAAGTAACTCGTCCCTTTCTCGAGCATCGAGTGAGACATGCTAAGCAGGATATTTTACTCTTTGGGTTACGAATCGGTCGGCAAACGGCGAGGGAAGTCGTGGCCAACGACGAGCGAACCCGAACGGAACGACCGCGGTCGCTCGAGGGAACCGTCGCTCGGGGTCGACGAAAACGGTAGCGGTCGGATGCAGTCGAACCGAAACTGCTCCGAAGCGATCGGCTACGTGGAGTGTGCTTCGGTCGGTCGCTGGTCGTCCGGCTCGTCCGAAACGGGTGGGCTCGACCAGTACTCGTGTGCGTCGTCCACGCGGAAACAGCGCACGCGGTGGCTCGCCCCGTTGGCGTACGACGCGGGCGATTGCTGCGTACACGCCTCCCGGGCTTCGGGACAGCGCGTGTGGAACCGACAGCCCGACGGCGGGTTCTTCGGATCGGGAATGTCGATCTTTCGGACCGGCGGCGCTTCCGTCTCGCCGGTCGTGCGCAGATCCGGCGTCGCCCATCGGAGCACCTTCGTGTAGGGGTGTTGGGGGTCGTTGATGATCTGTTCCGGCGGACCGACTTCGATCAGTTCACCCAGATACATGACGCCGATGCGTCCGCCGGCGTGGGAGGCGATGTACCGCGCGTTCGAGAGGTCGTGGGAGACGAAGACGAACGACGTGTTGAACTGCTCCTGGAGATCCAACATGAGATCCATCATGTCGACGCGAAGCGAGACGTCGAGTGCGCTGATGGCCTCGTCGGCCAGGATCAGATCGGGATCCATCAACAGCGCCCGGATCAACGCGACGCGCTGTTTCTCTCCACCGGAAAGCTGGTGTGGATACCGACCCGCGTAGTCCGCGGCCGGCGTCATGCCGACCTCCTCGAGCATCCGGACGATCTCGCGGCGACGGTCGCCGGAGCTCATGTTCGGCTGCCACTTCTTCAGCGGTGCCTCGAGCGTTCCCAGCACCTTTCGGTTGGGGTTCAGCGAGCTACCGGGATCCTGGTGGATGATCTGGAGCGAGCGTCGGATCTCCTCGTAGGGGATGTCGACGTCGCCAGTGCCGTCTTTGGCGTCCCAGATGTCCTGGCCGCGGTATTTGACGCTGCCGCCGGTCGGACGCTGGAGTCCGATCGTGGTCTTTCCGAGCGTCGTCTTCCCGCACCCGGATTCGCCGACCAGGGCGACGACGTCCTTCTCGCCGATGTCGAGCGAGACGCCGTCGACCGCGCGAACGACGTCCGGGTCGCTGAAATCGAGTAGCCCTTGCTCTTCTTCGAAGTGGACTTCGGCGTTCTCGAGAGAAACGAGCGGTTCGTCGGTCATCGGTCTCCCTCCATGTTTGCGAGGTGGTTGAGCGGAATTTCGTCGGCGGCGTCCTCCCAGTGGTGGCAGTCGACGACGTGATCGCCGTCGACGGGCCGACTGTCCGGATCCTGCGCGACGCAGCGGTCGGTGGCGAGCGAACACCGCGGGTGGTACGAACAGCCCGCGGGGACGTTCACCGGATCCGGCGCGGAGCCGGCGATCGGTCGCATCTCCTCGAGCGGCGCGTCCAGGTTCGGCGTCGAATTGAGCAGCGCGCGCGTGTACGGGTGGCCCGCGTCGTGGAGGATGTCCTGGGTCGGCCCCTGTTCGATCAGTTCGAAGGCGTACATCACGGCCAGTCGATCGGCCAGTTCCGCGACCAGCGGCAGGTCGTGGGTGATAAACACCATCGTCAGATCGTACTTCGCTTTCAGATCCTCGAGCAGCGAGATGATCGATCGCTGCATGAGCAGGTCCAACGCAGCAGTCGGCTCGTCCATCACGAGCACGTTCGGCTGGAGGACGACGGAGAGCGCGATCAGAGTGCGCTGTTGCATCCCGCCACTGAGTTCGTGGGGATAGGAGTCGAGGACGCGGTCGGGATCGAGATACAGATCCGAGAGGAGTTCTCGGGCCCGATCCATTCCCTCGCCGAGGGAGTAGTTGTGGGCCTCGAGGGTCTCCTCGAAGTGTGTCCTGATCTTCATCGTCGGATTGAACGAACTCATCGCGCCCTGGAAGACCATCGCGATCTCCTCCCAGCGCAGCTGTCGGAGCTCGTGGTCGGAAAGAGCGAGCACGTCGATGGGGTCGCCATCCTCCGGATAATAGGTGATCTCGCCGGAGAGCACCCCCGGATCGACGACGGCGTCGAGCATCGAGGAGGCGAGCATGGACTTGCCGCTGCCGCTCTCGCCGACGATACCGAGGATTTCGCCGCGTTCGATCTCGAGGCTTACGTCGTCGAGCACTCGCGAGACGCCGCGGTCCATCTCGAAGACGACCTCGGCGTTGCGGATCTCGACGATTGGATCCGACGCACTGTGCGCCCGTTCGTCAGCTGCTGTCGTTTCGTGGGTACTCATAGTGCACCACCTCCGGTCGTGATCTCCTCGTCGTCTTTCGATTTGGTGGTGCCGCTACCGCGGGCACGAACGCGCGGGTTGAACAGTCGATCGGTCCCCTGCGAGAACAGGATCAACCCGAACGAGAGTCCGACGACGAAGACCATCGGGACGAACAGGAGGTGTGAGACCTCGGGGATGATCAGCGCGTTGTTCTCGTAGCCGATGTTCATCATCACGCCCCAGTTTTCGATCGTCTGGACGGAGATGACCCCGAGGAAGTACAGCGCGACGCTGTCGTAGATGACCCGTCGCGCCATGCTGGTGAAGTTGATCAGGATGTACGGCATCAGATTCGGCAGGATGTCCTTTCTGATGATCGTCGGCGTGCCGATTCCCATCGTCCGTGAGGCCTCCACGTAGGAGTGTTCGCGGATCGTCAGCACCTGGGAGTGGATCGTCCGTGCGAGTCCGGCCCAGGCGTTGATCACGATGATGATCCCGATCAGGTACGGACTGCTGGGATCGATGAGGACGATGAGGACGATCACCAGCGGGAGACCGGGGATCGTCATCAGCACGTCCGAAAGGGTCATGAGCGAGCGCTCGGTGACGCCGCCTTTGTAGCCGGCGACGGTGCCGACGACCGTCGCGACGGCGGTCGCGAACACCGCACCGGCGAGGATCATCTGCAACATCCGCGGCGTCGCGTGGATCATCGCCGCCAGCAGGTCGCGACCGATCATGTCCGTCCCCAGCGGGTAGCTCCAGTCCTGGAAGGGCGCGAGTCGGATGGGCCCGTCCCCGCGAGCCGGCTCGATGATCGTGATCCGATCGAGGAACAACAGCTCCGAGGCCGAGACCCAGGCGACCACACCCAGCAACAGATACAGCGAGATGATGCTCAAGCCGACTTTCGTTCGCCAGTCGCTCCAGGCGATCACGAACGGCTCGTAGATCGACTCGTAGAACACCTCCGAGAGACGCTGTCCCGTCGTGACTTCGGTGAACTCCGAGTCGGCGAACATCTGTCCGTCGCCGGCGCTCTGGCCGCCGTCGGTTCGATACTCGCCGTCGGCGTCGTCGCGATCGAACAGCGTCGATCCCTCGAATCGGGACCGACGGCCGTCCGTTCCCGACTCGTCGTCGGACGGTGCGTCAGTAGGATTCACTTTCATCACCCGATTTGATCCGCGGATCGAGCCAGCCGTAGGTCGCGTCGGCGATCCACAGCGACACGACGACGGCGATCGTGACGATCAGGAACGTTCCCATCATGAGGTAGATGTCGTTGTGTTCGATCGACCGGAACATCAGCCATCCCATTCCGCGGTACTGGAAGATCTCCTCGAGGATGATCGCCCCGCCGAACATGAATCCGATCGAGATCAACAGGGTCGTCCACATCGGGAGGATCGCGTTCCGTCCGACGTATCGGATGGCGATGCGCCGATCCGGAATGCCCCGAAGTTTGGCGACGCGGATGTACTCCTCTCCGAGCGTCTGAATGCTGTTTCCGCGCATCGTCAGCGCGATGATCCCGAAGCCGGTGATCACGAACGAAACGGTCGGCAACGTCGCGTGATAGAGCGCATCCAGGACGAAGTGCACCGACAGTCCCGGCTCCGTCGCATCCGAGTGGGTACCTCGCGCCGGGAAGACGCTCAGCCGGTAGCCCAGTACCGCGATCAGCAACACGGCCGCAACGTAGTATGGAATCGAGTTGAAGAAGATCGAGACGCCGGTCAGTGCGGTGTCGAAGCGCGATCCCTCCTTGTACGCCATGAGCGCACCCAGGCCGAGTCCGAGCGCGAACATCAACAGCATGCTCAGCGACATGATGAGGATCGTCCACGGCAGCACCGACGCGATCTCGGGTGCGACGTCGCCCTGTCTGAACGTCGAGTAGCCGAGGTCGCCCTGCAGCACGCTCGTTAGATACTCCCAGTAGGCGACGTGGATCGGATCGTCGTAGCTGGCCGGTATCCGCGCCTCGATCAACCGCTCGAGCGCCGCCTGCGACATACTCGGATTGTGACGCTGGGCCTGATCCCGGATCCGGGAACCCGGATCACCCGGCAACCCTCTGATGAGGGCGAACGTGATCGTAATCACCGCCCAGATGGTAAACAGCGCCTGTCCTGTGCGTTTGACCCACCAGTTCATGGAACCGTCATCCAACGCGTGAAATGATAATCGGAAATCGACATATGTGCGCTATCTGTGCGTTCGTCTCCGTTACTCGGTTGCCCAGAGGTTGCCCTGTTTGGGTAGCCAGTGAAGCGGCCACTGGTTGTGAACGTCCCCCTCGTCGGTCGAGAAGCCCCAGCCGTCGGTGGAAAGGAACGACTGTTCCAGTCCCTCGGTGAGCGGAACGGCCGGAAGGACCTCGTTGTACAGTTCGGCGAGTTCCTGTGCGATCTCGCGCATCTCGTCTTCGTCCTGGGTGGCGGCGAACGCGTCGAGGCGTTCGTGGGTGTCGATTCCGTCGATCTCCTGTGGCAGGTTGTTCCAGGGCCGATTTTCGGGTTCCGCGAAGTCCGTGTTTCGGAAGACGTGGTCGAGCGAGAAGTACGGCCAGAAGCCGTTCATGCCGCCCGGAATCCAGCCCTCGACGACGATCTCGAAGTCGCCGGCCGGCAGCCGTTCGCCCGTGACCTCCGGACGCGGCGTCGGCGAGAGCGAGACGTCGATACCGAAGCCGGTGAGATCGTCGACCGCGGAGTCCGCCGCCGTGATCCAGTCGGTCCAGCCCGCCGGCGCGAGGATGTCCGCCTCGAGCGGCTCACCGTCGAGTTCCCAGACGTCGTCGTCGTTGCGCTCGTAGCCGGCGTCCTGTAGCAAGTCCGCCGCGACGTCCTCGCCGCCGGTGTAGGTGTCGAGTTCGTTCGCGTCGATCCACTCGTCGACGAGCGACGTCGAGATTCCCGACGGGGTTTCGATGTGAGCCTGCGTCGTGTCCCCGACGGCGTCGACGGCTCGCTGTCGATCGACGACGTGGGCGACGGCCTGGCGAACCTCGCGCTGGCCCCAGTGTGGGTCGTCGTGGTTGAAGATGAGCCCCGGTCCGAATCCCATCGGCGTCGGGATCATGTGCCAGTGTTCGAACTGGTCGACGGTCTCCGGTGGGACGAAGACGCTGTGCATCGCGTCGAGTTCCCCCGACATCATGCTCTGGTGATACTCGGTGTTGCCCGAGCGGTATCCCATCTCGTAGCCGGCGAAGTTGATGTTCTCGTCGGCGTCGGGGTGGGGCTCGATCTCCCGTCCGTCGATCTCGACGCCGGAGTGGCGCACGCGGTAGGAGATGTTCTGAGCCCCGCGTTCGTCCTGGACGACCGTCCCGCCGGCGATCACGTCGTCGACGTCGTCGTCCCCGCCCAGACCCCTGGGAGTGAACGACTGGATGTTCCCGATGTCGGGATCGTCCATGTCGACGAACTCCCCCCACATCTGCCGGGGAGTGTCGATGTGGTGGTGCAACAGCGACTGTTCGACGATGAACGGGTTCGTTCCCTCGGAGTACCGCACTTCGAGGGTCGTATCGTCGACCGCCTCGTAGTCGTCGATGAAATCGTGTAGCTCCTCGCCCATCTCCTCGCCGATACGGAGACGATCCTCGAGGTCGTCGGCCGTGATCGGTTCGCCGTCGCTCCAGACGAGATCGTCCCGGAGCTCGACGGTGAACGTCTCGGGGCCCGCATCCCAGTCGACGGCCGCATGCGGCGTCCACTCCTGTGTAATGTAGTTCCACTTCGCAAGCTCCGGAAACAGCGAGTTGTTGATGTGGGTCGTCCCGTCCCACAGGTGGTTGTTGTACTGAATGTCTTCCGGATCGAAAAACGAGTTCGCGGTCCTGAGACGAGCCTCGGAGAAGTCCGGCGCGTCTTCCCGCGACCCCATCCCGTTTCCGTTCCCGTTCCCAGCACCGTTTCCGTTGTCGTCCGTCTCCCCACCGGAACACCCCGCGAGAGCCGCAGCTCCCGCGATTCCGGTAAGTTCGACGAACTTCCGTCGGGAGACTATCTCACTGTAGCCTCCATGCGATTGGCTGTCAACCATACACCTCCCTGGTTGATTTGTCATTATATAAAATTTCCCATTTGTTATTCGACAGGACGAGACGTAGCGGTTCAGACAGCGAGACCGGCGAACCCGTCGCGATCCGAGTCACTCGGTCTCCGCGAGCCAGTCGGCAGTTTCACGTGCGAACTCCGCGACGGCCTCGTCGTCGTCGCTCTCGGCCACCGCTCGCAGCGAATCGACTGCGTCGGCCGCTCCGGCGAACCCGAGCGTCCGGATCGCTCGAGCGCGAACCGTGGGGTCGTCGTCCTCGAGCAGCGCGACGGTCCGATCGATCGGCAACTCGACGGTCGAGAGGTCGGCCTCCGCGACGTGTCCGAACACGTCGACGAGCGCCTCCCGAACCGACGGCTCGGCCGCCTCGAGTTCGTCAGCGATCTCCTCGAGTCGGTCGGCGAGCGCGTCGGGCCGAACGTTCGCGACGTGAACGAGGAGGTGCGCGAGGATCTCGCGGCACGCGATCGATCGGCCCCTGTCCGCTTCGCGCGCCTTCTCTCTCGTTTTGATCCGGTCCGGGGAAAGGTTCTCTTCGCGAACCGCCTCGGTTCGAATCGGCGTGACGACCGGTTCCGCAACGAGGCGGTCGACGAGTACGTCCGCGCGCTCGACGAAGAACTCGGGATACGGCTCCGCGAGCGGAACGAGCGCGGACGCTGCCCTGAATCGGTAGCCTGGTGACGGATCGTCGAGGTGATCGACGATCGTCGGGGCGACCGGTCGAACCGCGTCCGGATGGGACTCGCCGAGCAGCGAGAGGGCCATCATCGCGGTACTCGAAGCCACGGGATACGGGTCGTCGACCCGTGCACGGATCACACCGGCGATCGGCCGCAGTCGATCGGGTTCGTCGTCGGCGATCAGCGTCGCCGCTCGCAACGCGTCGTGGCGAACGTGACCGTCGTCGGCCTCGAGCAGCGGTTCGATCGCCGAGACGTCGACGCGATCCGGCTCGGTGCGCGCTCGTTCGAGGAGTTCGCGCGATCTGGACTCGAGATCGGTGCTCATTACGTGTCACCATCGACGGAACCCCCATATACTTTGTTCGTCTCGTGTGGACTGTCGTTCGTCAGGACCGATGCAACTGATAGTGAGTATCGTAGCCGGTTGGAGGGTTCGAAGTCCGTCCCTCGACACCGCGTCTCGGTTCGCTACTGGGAACCTCTGCACTCCCACGAGACACCCTCTGAAGACGTATCCCGGCCCACCGGTGAGTCAGCACGGCGATTCGTCTCACGCCAGATGTCGCTTACAGCCCCACAGCGTGATCCCCGTCAGTGCAAGCAGCGAACCCAGGATTGCGAAATTGAGCAGGACGATCGGAAACGTTTCCGCCGACCGGTCGAGCTGGACGAACGCGAAAAGGTTCAACAGGGCGAGAACGAAGAGAACGGCGAGAACCATCACGAGCACCGAACGGTACGTACAGACGACGTTCCAGAAGCGGTCCCGGTAACTCATCGCCCTCGATCACCTCGTTCGCCCGCGCTCGATGACCGGTTCATACCGGGAGATGCCACCCCGCCTGTATAAAGGTACGCGTCGACGCACGGCCGCCCGGGACGATCGCGGGCCGAAGACGAGCGTTCGGGACGGCACAGGCGTTCGGGTCCAGTTCGGCCAACACACATATATACCGTTACCTTCCTTGTACGTTCCAGAGGACAGCTACCAAAAATAAGATATGATAGGGAACGCGTTATCTCGCCTGATTCCGTCGTTCGTCAGACGTCGGCTCGCGGCGAAGTTCGCCGTCTCCGTCCTGATCGTCCTTCTCGCGATCGGGACGGCCGGAGCGATCGGATACGTACAGGTAAACGAAACGCTCGAGGAAGACACCCGCGAGTCGCTCGAATCTTCGGCCGACCAGCAGGCGGACGCGATGAACGAGTGGGTACAGGTCCGCGCGTTCGAAGCGCGGATGGTCAGCGAGTACGAGGGCGTCCGAGCCGAAGAGCAGTCGACGATCGAAAACGCGATCGAGCCGAGACGGACGTCGCTGGACAGAAGCGGCATCCACGTTATCGATCCCGAATCGGAGGTCGTCGTCGCCAGCACGACCCTCGAGAGCGAGACGCCGTTCGACGAACTCGAGTATCCGTGGGCGCGCGCGGACATCGACGAAGAGTTCGGCGGACGGGACGACGTCTGGGTGTCGGATCAGTCCTACCAAGACCCCGGCGGCGGACAGACCCACGTCGTCGGGTTCGCCGCCGACGTGTCGGGCTCCGACCGGATCGTCGTCCTCGACGCCTCGCTCGAACTCCGCAGCCAGCGGATCGACGACGGTGTCCAGTGGACGTCGTTCGTCAACGAGGAGGGCGACCCCGTGTTGCTGGCCGACGCGGACGAGACCGGCGATTTCGATCGGGACGTGGTCGCGGCGGTCGCCGAAAGCGGCGACGGGCAGTTCGTCGAGGGCGATCCCGTTCGTGCGTACCAGCGCGTCGATCGCACCGACTGGGTCGCCGTGACGAGCGTTCCGGAGTCGCAGGCGTTCGCCGTCCAGGAAACCGTCGGCTGGAACGTGCTGTCGATCGTCGTTTCGGCGCTCGTCGCGCTCGCGTTCATCGGCGTCGTTCTCGGGCGACAGACGGTGACGCCGCTCGAGCGACTTCAGACCAAAGCGACCAGGATGGGCGAGGGCGACCTCGGCGTCGATCTGACGGCCTCTCGAACCGACGAGATCGGCCGGTTCTACGACGCCTTCGACGACATGCGTACTTCCCTGCGCGAGCAGATGCGCGAGACGGAGTCCGCTCGAGACGAGGCCGAACGCGAGCGCGAACGCGTCGCGCGAATGAACGAGGAGCTCGAGGAGACGGCGACCCAGTACAGCGCGGTGATGCAGTCGACCGCCGACGGCGATCTGACGAGTCGGATGGAGCCGACGACCGACAACGAGGCGATGATCTCGATCGCCGAGGCGTTCAACGAGATGATCGCGGAGATCGAAGCGACCGTCGACCGGCTCAACGCGTTCGCGAGCGACGTCGCGACCGCGTCCGAACAGGTGACCGCCTCGAGCGAGGAGGTCCGATCGGCGTCGGAGCAGGTCGCGGAGGCGACTCAGGAGATTTCGACCGGAGCTGAACAGCAACACGACTCCCTGCAGACGGCGAATCGGGAGATCGAACAGCTCTCGACGACGACCCAACAGATCGCCGCCTCCTCGAATCAGGTCGCGGACGTCGCGGCGCGGACTGCCGACACCGGCCGAGACGGTCAGGAGGCCGCGACCGACGCGATCGAGGGGATGGACGAGATTGAAGCCGACGTCGCCGACACCGTCGCCGAGATCCGCCAGCTCGAGGACGAAGTCCAGCAAATCGACGAGTTGATCGACCGGATCAAGGAGGTCTCCAAGCAGACGAACATGCTGGCGCTCAACGCCAACATCGAAGCGTCCCGCTCGGTCACCAACGAGGAAGACGGCGGCTTCGGCGCCGTCGCCGAGGAGTTCAAGGAACTCTCCGACGACGCCAAGCGCGCGGCACAGGAAGTCGAGCTCCGACTCGAGGCCATCCGCGAACAGACCGAGCGCTCGGCCGCCGAGGTCGAGCAAACCAGCGAGGCGGTCGATCAAGCGGGCGCTCGCGTCCAGGAAGCCGTCGACGCCCTCGAGGCTATCGCGGAGTTCGCTCGCGAGACGAACGACGGCGTCCAGGAGATTTCGGCCGCGACCGAACAGCAGGCCGCGACCACACAGGAGGTCGTCTCGATCGTCGACGAGGCCGCGACGATCAGCGAAGAGACGACCGCGGAGGCGGAGTCCGTCGCCGCCGCCGCCGAAGAGCAGACGTCAGCGATGAACGAGGTGTCTCAGTCGGCGTCAGACCTCTCGACGCAGGCGGTTCACCTCTCAGAGGCGCTCGACCGGTTCGACACCGACGCCGACGCCGGCGAGGTGGACGGCGTCGGTCCGACTGCGAACGCCGACACCGGCGCGATTACGTTCGACGACGGAAGCGCGTCCGAGACGACGGCTGGCTCCGACGCCGAATCCGAGACGGACGGCGACGAGACGGACGGCGAGCGGACAGCGGACGCGGACGGCGAACGAGCCGGCTCGACGACCCACGACGAAGACGACGCGACCGACGCGGGTCGGGATGACGAAAGCCAAGAACAGTCGTTCGAGTTCGGCGAAAAGTAGGCAATCACCTCGTTTTCACGGTTGGAACCGCTGGGAGGCCCGACGGTATCGCTGTACTCACCGGAAGCCGGCCCGCGATCACCGCTGGGTCAGATACGACTCGATCCGGTCGACGACGTACTCTCGATCGCCGTCCTCGAGACACATCGGGTTGATCGTGACGACGTCGTCGTCGAGTCGATCCGCGCCGACGAACACCCGCGGGATCTCCGATCGGAGCGCGCCGACCAGTTCCGTCGCCGAACGGGCTGCGACGTTCGGGTCGACGCGAACGACGATCTCAGAGGCGACCGAGACGTCGCTCCCGTCGAGGGTCGCGTCGACGCCCTGGATGGGGTCGATCGCCTCCACGATGTGCTCGGCGTCGCGTCGCCACTCCTCTCGGATCGCGTCGTAATCCTCCTCGAGGAAGGACTCGAGGGCGACGATGATGCCGGCGAGTTCCTCTTTTCCGACCTTGAGCGAGCGGCCGATCCCCTGACGCGGGACGCCGTCGATCTCGTCGGGGTCGACCAGCTCCTCCGGTAGCCGCCAGACGTCGTGTGCGGCGTGCATATCGAGATTCTGTAGTGCGATGGATCGAACGAGATCCCGGCGACCGGCGACGACGCCCGTCGTCTGGGGCCCCCGGATCGCCTTTCCGCCGCTGAAGACCACCAGATCCGCCCCCTCCTCGACGAACCGAGTGAGGTTCTCCGCCGGCGGCAGTTCCGCCGCGGCGTCGACGATGACGGGGACGTCGTGGTCGTGGGCGATCTCCGCGACCACCTCGAGGGGGGGTTCGGTGTAGGGTTTCTGGACGTAGCCGACCGCGGCCGTCTCGTCGGTGATCGCGCGGTCGATCTCCCAGGGTTCGACGTTCGTTGCGCCGGTGCCGAGGTGTCTGTCGTTGGTGCCGACGTCGACGATCGTCGCGCCGGCGGCCCGGAACGCGTGGTCGTAGCCGGTTCGGTGGGTCCGGGGCATGACGATCTCGTGGGGAACGCCGTCGGTGTCCGGCAGCTGAGCCATCGTCTCGAGATCGTCGCCAGCGATCGCAGCAGCACCAGAGAGAAGCAATCCCGCGTCGGCACCGCTCGTCACGTATCCCGCTTCCGAACCGGCCACCTCGGCGATGAGTTGGCTGGCTCTCGCCTGCAGATCGGAGAGTTTGACGAACTCGTTCGCGGCGCGTTCCATCGCCTCGAGTGCCTCCGGGCGAATCCGACTACCGCCGATGCGGGTTTTCGTGCCAGTCGCATTGACGACGTGCGGAACTCCTAGCTCGTCGTACACAGTGCGGTCTCCCATTTTGATACAATACAAATTCAGGACACTACATATACGTTCGGTTGATCGCAATCTCCCGTGTGTTTCGGTGTGGGAAACAATTCGGTTCGAGACGGACGCCGACGAGGAAACCGTCGACTGCTATCGGACGTCGCGACGAAACTCGTTTTTCGCGCTCACCGAAGAATTCAAGCGATTCCGGGGAGGGAGTGCACTCCCTCGAGTAGTCCTCGGGAACGGTGCCGTGCGACGGAGCCGTTTGCGGGTGTTTCTCCTGGCGAAACTTTGTTACTGAACCACAAACCATTACACCCGTACGAGTGTAATACACGGCAGTAAGTACGCAAGAAACACCTTGTTTTCTCGACATTGGCTCGTATTTTTTCGAAGGTCGAAACACTCCGACAACGGTGCTGAACGGATAGCGGAACGTTCGACCGGCGAGCTCGTTCGAGTGGCGAAACGGAGTAATCCGGACCGAGACGGACGAAATCGAGGCGGAGAAACGACAGTGAAGCGAATTCGCGACGGTCAACCGATTTCACTACGCGGTGGCCCGTCGCATTCGGTAACTCTTTTTATTTTTTGTACGTATACGTCTCCGATGGACCATCTCGACGAGATCTCCGTCGAGGAACTACAACGGACACTCGAGGAGGTCGACGGGAAAAAACCGACACAACGGTTGCTGGCGGCGATCGCGTACAAAAACGGCGTGACGCAGACGGAACTCGCCGACTGGTTCGGCGTCGAACGACGAACCATCTACAGCTGGCTCAAGCGACTCGAGTCGACGTCACTCGAGCAGGCGGTGGCCGACGCTCGACGATCCGGACGGCCCCGGAAACTCGACGACCGTCAGCGAGATCGGCTGGCGGACACGCTGTGCGAACGACCGGCGGCAGTCGGATACGACGCCGCGTCGTGGACGCCGTCGCTCGTCCAGACGTATCTCGAGGAAGCCTACGACGTGGAGTACTCCATTCCAAGCTGTCGTCGACTGATGAAAGAAGCGGGGCTAGAGTACCGTCTTCGATCGACCGAATCCGACGATGCGTCCGCCGAGTCGGCAAACGGGACGAACGGCGGCCACTGGACGTGGGTACCGCAGTGTGACCCGAGTTGACTCTCGCTGTTACATATCCGGGATAGGCCGTTTCGACGCGGGAACACTATGTTAAACATGTATTCGGATAGTGGAATATAGCTTGGCTGTAATGAAATCGCATTTCCACAGTTTAACTCGCTTTACCTCGTTGAATGTTCAAATATCATTCGAAAAAGAGTGGAATAGCTAGAATAGGGTAATGGAATGCAACGTTACTATATCGTTTAATCTAGAAATTGTAATCCCGAGAGATAATAACGCATAAAAATATGTCTGGCTCGTTTGATCGACGGCTGTTCGGGTAAACATGGTCCACAAACCAGGTGAAATAGGTAGTTCAAGTTCAATAGGTAGATTACCTTAGGTAGGTGAGCCACCTATTATAGGCAAGTGACCTGAACCACAGGCTGTAGCTCGAGCACCTTTAGTAGATACCCATCGGAGCTACGGTACAGTTAAGTAACGGACGACACGTGTAGAGACTGTCCACCGAAACTGACCTACTAGCGATAATAGGTCCCTATCGCACGTGGGCGAAGAAATCGACCATGACCGACACGAACGAACCACGCGCCGTAAGCGTCGTCATACTGAAAGGCGGCGTCGGAAAGTCGACGACGTCGATGAACCTCGCGCGCCAGCTCGCCGAGCGGGGAGAAACGTTGTTTGCCGACCTCGACCCGAACGGACACGCGACGAACGGCCTCGGATTCGAGGACGCCTACCAGGGGGACGTCAATCTGCGAAACGTCATCCTTGATGGAGACGCGACGCCGACGGATCTCATCCGGACGACCGAGTACGGCTTCGACCTCCTTCCGTCGTCGGATACGCTCGAGGACGTCGAGAACGATCTAGCCGGAGCGATGCAGGGATCCGCGCGAGTGAAATCGAAGATCGTCGACCCCCTGCTCGGTGATCGGTACCGGTACATCGTCTTCGACTGTCCGGCGTATCCGGGGATGCTCAACAACAACGCGCTGGTCGCGACGGGGAACGTGCTGATCCCGCTCGAGCCCGGCTCGAGTGCGATCGGCGGCTACAAGCGAACGATGGAGCGCCTGATCGAGCCCGCGCGCGAGTACATCGACGTCGACGTTCTCTCGGTCGTCCCGAACAAACTGTCGGACCGGATCGACCAGCAGACCGAAGACCGGGAGCTGCTCGAGAATCTCAACACGGCGACCTACGAGGTCAACGACGGCCAGGCGCTTCAGGAGGTCGTCCCCGACTTCGCTCGCATTACCGCGAACGAGTTCGACGCGATCGACGCGGGAGAAATCGACCCCCCGAAGCCGGGAATTCGACACCGGTCGGCGCTCTCGCGATCGCTGCAACACGACCAGCCGCTACAGGACTACGCACCCGACAACGACCAGATCGCCTGCTATCGAGAGCTCGCAGGGATCGTCGCAAACGGAGGAATCGATCGATGAGCGACAATCCGTTCGACGACCTCGAGGGCGACGAGACGGTCGCGGAATCGACGACCGACGGCGAGGCGACCGCGAGCGAGCGTGTCGACACGGAGCCCGACCAGCCGCAATCGGTCGAACCGGCCTCGGCCGAGCCCGATTCGCCGGCGGACGCCGGTCCCGGATTCGAGTACAGCGAGGTTCGCCAGCGGCCGCTGTACGCCCGCGGGGAGACGTGGGACGAACTCGAGGACGAACTGGGTATTCGGGTGGTTCCGTCCCTTCGTCGGTTGGGGATTCGCGACGAGGAAACGCGCGAGCTCCACGACGCGATTTTGAAGGTCGCGATCGACCACATCGACGAAGTACCCGAACGGGTTCGCGAAACGCGGACGCGGTAAACCGCTCGTTCGACGACCGCCGACACGGTATTCGACTCCCAGCTGGAGGGCCTGAGCGGATCGAAACTGACGGAACACCGTTCCCTTCTCGAGCGACGATTCGATATAGCAGTATCGGATACACGACGCCATCGCGACGGGCGTAACCGTCGGCGCGCGAGCGGTCGATCACGCCGTCGCGAGACGGCGGCGGCGACGGAGCATCCACTTGGTTAAAGGGTTCTTTACGTGTGTGAATCCACATACGACGATAGTGCAGATTTCCACCGGCTCGAGCAGTCTCGAGCCGCCTTCCGATTTGTATATTCTATATCGCGATATCGAATTTCTTCGCGGCCGGAGCGGACGACGAGGTGACCGTCGGCGGCGACGACGCTCGCGTCGGAGAAACGCTAAGAGGAGGCGATCCGTAAATCGGGAACATGCACGTCGTTCGCGGCCACGCGGCGACCCCTCACGAGGATACCGACGTGGCTACACGGTTACTCGAGCGCACCGCACAGTCCCGGGAGACGATCGTCCGCGTCTGGCAACCGCACCGCCAGGTCGCGTTCGGACGGCGCGATTCGAACGCGGTCCGCTATGAGGACGCTCGGCGGATAGCCAGAGAAAACGGATACGAGCCCGTCGAACGCCTGGTCGGCGGTCGAGCCGTCGCCTACACCGGGACGACGGTCGCGTTCGCACACTGCGTTCCGATCCGTGATCCGCGAGCGGGTCTCAGCGAGCGGTACGAGGCGGTCCGCGCGGACGTGCGCGTTGCACTTACCGAACTCGGCGTCGATACGCGACGGGGCGAGCCGAACGACTCTTTCTGTCCGGGTACGCACTCGTTGCGCGCGAACGGAAAGCTCGTCGGGATCGCACAGCGTGTGAGAGACGGTGCAGCGCTCGTTTCGGGGATCGTCGTCGTCAGCGATCACGACGAGATATCGCGCGTGCTTTCCCAGATCTACGACGCACTCGGGGTTCCCTTCGATCGCCAGTCGGTCGGAAGCCTCGCGCGTTCCGGTGGAAACAGCGATCCGGCGGCCGTGATCGACGCTTTGGAAAGCGCACTCACGGCGGGACAAACCAGATCGACCGTGACCGTGACACAGCTCCGACGCTGAGATCGATGGGGGTCATTTCGAGGAGGTCGTTCGAACGGCTCTACGCCACCCCCCCCAATAGTGGAACGCGAAACAGTTTCGATATGCTTATCTGACGATCGACCGGAGATATCGGAGTGATCAGCAACTGGCCGAACCGACGGTTCCCGGTGGGTATTCGATCGGGCGAAGCGTACGACTGCCGTTTCCACAGGAGGCACGATGACGAACGCTGACCGAGTCGGGATCGAAACGGACCGTGTCACGGATGCCATCGCGGCGTTCAAAGCCGGAGATCCGATTCTCGCCTACGACAGCGCCGACCGAGAGAACGAGGTGGACATGGTGTATCCCGCCTGTGTCGTGCAACCGGCGGACGTCGCGCGGATGCGAAACGACGCCGGCGGACTGATCTGCGTCGCGTTGTCCGATGCCGTGACCGCGACGCTCGAGTTGCCGTTCGCGCGGGAGGCGATCGACCATCCGGTCGCCGCCAGTGACTCCCTGGAGTACGACGCGCGGTCGGCGTCGTCGCTGACGGTCAACCACCGGGACACGTTCACCGGTATCACCGATCGAGATCGGGCGGTAACGATATCCGAACTCGGTGCACTCGCCGCCGAACCGTGCCTGGGAACCTTCGTCGAGCAGTTCCGATCGCCCGGCCACGTCCAACTTCTCCGGGCCGCACCGGAGCTCCTGGCGGACCGAAGGGGACACACGGAGTTTGCAGTCGCACTCGCGCAGAACGCAAACAGACCGCCGGCCGCAGTCGTCTGCGAGATGCTGGACGACGAGACGGGAACGGCGCTCGACCCGGACGACGCGAAACGGTACGCCGAGTCTGAAGGACTGGTGTACGTGGACATGAGCGATCTATAGCCGCGCTATCGCGATGGCCGATGCGGGACCGAGTGGGACGGGACCACCGGCGTATCGACGGAAGCGGTCGAATCCGACGACCCGTAGTCGCGGGCGTCTTCGGCTCGAGGAACGCCAGGACGCACGTGATCCAGTGGCCGTAGGACGTTTTCCGACGCGGTCGGCCGCTCCGTACGGTTCGAGCGGCAGGTCCCCACCGACAGCTCTCACCGTCGAACCCGTCCGTCTCGCCGGCCTTTCATCATACAGACTAGTCGTTCACTACGACAGAACTCGTTTCGTAACGTATTACGAGAGTACGGTTGTAATGATCTGTCGTGCGTCTGCAACGAGTCGCCGATCGAAGGCGGAAGATCCATCGATTCCGCACCGGTGACCCGATTTGAGTCCCCGATCTCGGTCCGATCGACGAATCGTCCCGGTTCGGCCGTCGCGTGAGCGTCGTCTCTCGAGGAGTCGATGGTTCGCAGGGTCCATTTTACAGCTTACAAGATTCTCGTTCATCCATACATAACAATAGTAGTGTCAAGGCGAACGAATCGAGTGTCGGAGATCACGTACTACCCGGGAAGGTGACCGTAGACGTCGAACGGTCGGGTCTGCGTTGCGGCGTAAGTTGCGGACGTGAAAGCGGTGTGAACGAAAGAGTGGACAGTTCGGCGATGCAACGAGCCGTCTCACTCCGTCGATGACTTTCCCGGGTGTGCGTTCGATTTTTCGAACTAACCGGGATCGAACGCTCCGAAATAGTTATTACGAGCGGATCGAAACGGATGGAATCAACGATGGACGAGGAATATCTTCTGGGGATCGACGTCGGAACGTCCGGGTCGAGCGGCGTCATCGTCGATTCGGAGGTGAATACGGTGGTGTCCGCCTCGACGGAACACGACGTGCTCGTTCCGAAGCCGGGATGGGTGGAACACGACGCCGACGAGATGTGGTGGGACGACGTCGTCGAACTCGCTACCGAACTGCTCGATCGAAGCGGGGTTCCGCCCGAAAAAATCGCGGGGATCGGGATCAGCGCGCTGCACGCGGCGATGCTTCCCGTCGATCGACGAGGAGAGCCACTGCGACCGGCGATCCTCTACGGCGTCGATACGAGGACGTCCGAAGAGATCGAGATCCTCAACGACCGGATCGGGGCGGAGCGAATATACGACGTCTGCGGGAACAAGCTGACGTTTCAGTCGGTCGGTCCCAAGATCCTTTGGTACAAACGAAACGAACCGGAGCTGTTCGAACGGACGGACAAGATCCTCGATGCCACGGGATACGTGGTGTCTCGGCTGACGGGTAACTACACGATGGACAACGCCATCGCGGGCTACTTTCATCCGCTGTACGATCCGACGGCGCTCGACTGGGACGACGAGATGATCGACGCGGTCGGCATCCCGCACGATCTGTTACCGGAGACCCAGTGGTCGACCGAGATCGCCGGTCACGTGACGGAATCAGCGGCGTCTGCCACCGGCCTTGCAGAGGGAACGCCCGTCGTCGTCGGAACCGGGGACGCGATCGCCTCGCTGGTCAGCGTCGGCGCCGTCGACGACGGCGACTCGATATTCATGTACGGGACGACCGGCGTCATCTTCACGACGCTCGAAAACGAGCGCCGACCCGAAGGGTTGTGGTCGTTTCCGCACTGTCTCGAGGGAAAATACACGGCAGCAGGAGGAATGGCTACGTCCGGAGCCATTCTCAAGTGGTTCAGAGACGAGTTCGCGTTCGAAGAGCAACAGCGTGCGAACGGCGCCACGGCCTACGAGCTACTCGACGATCGAGCAGCGGAAATCGATCCTGGCTCCGACGGACTGGTGTTGTTACCGTATTTCAGCGGGGAGCGAACGCCGATCACCGACGACTCCGCTCGGGGGACGATCACGGGGTTAACGCTTTCGCACACGAAAGAACACGTCTATCGAGCGACGCTCGAGGGCGTCGGATACGGCTTCAGACATCACCTGGAAGCGATGCGCGATGAGGGGGTCCCGGTCGATCGGGTCCGCGCGATCGGCGGTGGTGCACGGAGCGAACTCTGGCGCGATATCGTCAGCGACATCACGGGGGTGACACAGGAGTACGTGGCGGACCCCCTCGGCTCTCCGCTCGGCGGTGCGTACCTCGCGGGCCTCGGTACAGACGTCTTCGACGACTTGGAGCCGCTGCGCGAGTCGATCACGGTAAACGAGCGAACCGAGCCCGATCCGGAGTCGACCGCGCTGTACGACGAGTACTACGACGTTTACCGCGATCTCTATCCGCAACTCAAAGACAGTATGCACCGGTTGAGCGAACTCGGTAGCAGGTGATGCTCAACGCACCGTCAGGAGAGACGCCGATCGAATCGAAGACGAGAAAGTGATTCATCACTGGATATATCGCCGGATATAGGAGATCACGAATGAGAGAAATCGTGCTCCGTGAACCGCGTGAGAACCAATCTCCACGCCAAAATCGGACCCGGAACGGACTCGGCGACGTTCTCACGGAGACGAAAAAGCTAATTACCTATACGCTATAGGTCCGGGCATGTCGACAACTAGCTTGTATCGCGAACTAGAGTTACTCGAATCGACTGACGACTCTGTCTCTCTCGGGATCATCGGCGTCGGACGGATGGGACGATCGATCGCGATTACCTCCGAACGTCTTACCGGAATCGAAGTCGTCGCGATCGCCGACGTGGATCTGGATCGAAGCTGGGAAACCGTCCAGGCGATGGGCTACGACGAAACCAACGTCGGAGTCGCAGAGACGGTTCCCGAGGCCGACGCAATGCTGTCCGACGGTCACCGGGTGTTGACGACCGACGGATTCGTGCTTCCGCAACTCGAGAAGCTGGACGTCATCATCTGCGCGACGGGGATTCCACAGGTCGGTGCGAAAGCTGCCCTGCGTTCGATTACCAACGGAAAGCACGTCGTGATGTTGACCGACGAAACGGACGCCGTCGTCGGACCGTACCTGAGTCTGCTCGCCAAGGAGGCGGGCGTCACCTACTGCGGCGCAGCTGGAGACGAACCCGGCGCCATCATGGAACTGTACAACTTCGTGAAAAGCTGCGGGTTCGACGTCGTGGCGGCGGGGAAAGGGAAAAACAATCCGCTCGACCGAACCGCAACCCCCAGTTCGGTCGCAGAGCAGGCACGGGAGAAAGACCTCAATCCGGAGATCTACACGGCGTTCGTGGACGGAACGAATTCGATGCTGGAGATGACGATGGTCGCGAACGCGACTGGACTCACCGTCGATACCCGCGGGATGCACGGTCCCGAGGTGTCGAGCGTGGAAGCGTTGGCCGACGTGTTCAGCACTGGCGGCGAGAGCGGGATACTGTCGCAGTCGGGGGTGGTCGATTACGCGCTGGGCGGCGACGTCGCACCCGGCGTGTTCGTCGTCGTAACCACCGAAAGCGATACGATTCAGGAGGACCTCGAGTATCTCAAACTCGGAAGCGGACCGAACTACGTGTTCTACCGTTCCTATCACATTCCGACGATCGAACCGCTTCTCAGCGCGGCTCGGGCCGGACTCGGCGGAGACGCGAGCCTCGTCCCCCAGAAACCGGTGGTCGACACGGTTGCCGTTGCAAAATGCGACCTCTCCGCGGGAGACGAGATCGACGGGATCGGCGGCCACACGGTGTACGGATTGACCGAACGTGCGGACGTCGTCGCGGACGAAAACATGGTTCCGATTAGCCTCGTCGAGGGGGCAACTGTCCAGCAGTCCGTGTCGAAAGACGAACCGATCCGGTACGAAGACGTCGAAGTGCAAGACTCGGATCTGTACCACCTCAGAAAATTACAGGACTCGCACTTTTGATCGGCCGCTGCAGCCGAGTGTCGACGACCCGAGCGTGATCGCGCCCAGCAGAACGCGAACGGACACCGGGGACGCGATCAGTATCTTTATACTGAGAAACGGCAAGCGTTCAGCAATCGAAACATGGGTGAAAACGATGAACAGAACGGCGACGGGTTCTCGAGTGCGGGGCCCGTACTGGCGAGATTCGAACGACCACGAAGCGAAACGCCGGCCCGGCTCGCGTTCGTGACGGACATCCACCTCACACCGACCGAGACGGGAACGTGGAAGCTCTTTCATCGAACGGAGGAGCGACTCCGAACGGCCGTCGACGACGTCAACGACCGCGACGTCGATTTCGTCGTGTTCGGCGGGGACCTCGGGCGAGACGGGTATCCGGCCGAATTCGACGCGTTCGAACGCATTACGGACGAACTCGAACCACCGTCGGCGGCTATTCCGGGAAACCACGACGTGCAGAAAGCGTCGACCGATCACAATCCGCTCTCGCTATCGCAGTTCGCTCAGCGGTTCGGCGCAGGGGAGTATCCGTTCGTCCGCTCGGTCGGCGACGTCGACGTCGTTGGTCTCAACAGCGCGTCCATGCCCGACGGCTCTCTCGCGGACGAATGGGGCGGAGCAGTTTCCGAGGAACAACTTCGGTGGCTCGCCGAGCGGCTTCCCGGCCTCTCAGCGCCCGTGGTCGTACTCCACCACACGCTCTGGCCGCAGCCAGAACACGTCGACGCGTATCCGTGGAGCTGGTTTTCGGTGGACAATCGCGAGGAGATCGTGGACGTCCTGGAGTCGGGAGACGTCTCGCTCGTGCTATCCGGCCACCATCACCTCCCCTCGGTCACCGAATCGGCGGTGCCGGAAGTGGTGGCACCGGCCGTCTGTTCGTTCCCACAATCGTATCTCCTGTTACAAATCACGTCGACCGGCACGACGATTCGGCTCGTACCGCTTGCCGATCGGTCGGGGATGGCCGAAGCGTGGATGAGCGGAATGAACGGCGACCCCGACGGGAAGGCGATCGTCGAGCTGGCGTCCGAGCGACTTCGATCGCTTCCGTTAGTCGATCGCGGGTTCGACGACCGTCGCGGCTGACGCGTCGGCCTGGACGAGGGATAACCGTCGATTCGTCCTCGAGCAGAGGAGTGGCGGTCGGCTACGACAGCACGTCCTCGACGTCGCCGAGCGACTCGAGGACGTGATCCGGAGTGATACCCTCCGATTCGGTCGATCGAAGATCCGACCGATCGGTCGCTCCGGTGAGGACGAGGGCGGTCGTCATCCCGACGTCGGCACCCATCTGGATGTCCGACTCCAGCCGGTCGCCGACGATCAGGCAGTCGGACGGATCGACGCCGATCGAATCGGCCGCGATGTCCGCCATCCACGGCGACGGTTTTCCGACGACCGTGGGCTCAGTTCCGGTCATTCCCGTGACCGCACTGACTATCGCGCCCGCCCCCGGTCGTTCCCCGTCCTCGACGGGGTGAGTCCGATCCACGCTCGGTGCCAGCAGAACCGTCTCCTCCGTGAACACGTCGAGCGTCCGCGCGAGGAGATCCATATCGAACTCGAGCGTTCGGCCGGCCACGACGACGTCCGCCTCACCCGACTCGACGAGCTGGACGCCCGCGTCGCGACAGTCCTGGTGGAGTTCCTCCGGCCCGAGGACGAACGTCTTCGCGTCCGGATGTTTCGAAACGACGTACGACGCCGTCGCGGAACCGGCGGTGACGAGCGAGCCAAGATCGCCGTCCAGTCCCAGCGACTCGAGTCGCTCGACGAACTGCTCCGGTCGGAGGTTATCCGCGTTGGTGAAAAAGACGATCGGCAAACCGGCATCGCGCAACGCTCCTAACCCGCTGGCTGCGCCGTCGATGAGCCGTTCTCCTCGCCAGACCGTTCCATCGAGGTCGATCAATGCTGCCTTCATGGAGAGTTCTGTCGAGTACAGCTATTAATCTATTGCGATCAGGATAGTGATCGGAAAATCGACCGTACGTCCACAGCCCGCGGTTCAAGGGTTGGAGACGCGACACAACAGGTTGGGGTGGAAGTCGTCTCCTCGGCCAGAGCCGCCGAGATGCCGCCGGTTACCTCACACCGCCAGCGAACCGACGCCTCGTCGTGAGCGCTCCGAGGAGTTGAAAGTAAATTATTTATACTGGTATTGTCTGTATGAGGACGTAATGTCTACTTCCAGCAGACGCAAGTTCCTGATCGGTGTCAGTGCAGCGACCACGACGGGTCTCGCCGGCTGTACCGGCGGTGACGACGGAAACGGAAACGGAAGCAGCGACGAAACGCCTACCACGGACGACGGCGACATCGAAGTCCGGTTCTGGCACGCCATGGGCGGTGCACACGGGGAAGCCGTGACCAGTCTCGTCGAGGAGTTCAACTCGATGGACAACGGGATAACCGTCAGAGAGGAGTTCCAGGGCGGATACCGGGAAGCGTTCAACGCCGCGCTCTCGGCCGCCCAGTCGGGGAACGCTCCCGAGATTCTAAACGTCAACGAGGTTGCGACCGGCGGCGTGATGGGAAGCGGGGAGTTCGAACCGATCGAAAACAACCTCCCGGACGAGTTCTCCCGCGACAACTACGAACCGTTCATGATGGACTACTACACGTTAGACGGTGCGCTCCAGGCGGTGCCGTTTAACGTCGCTGGCGGAGTCCTTTATTACAATAGAGACGCCCTCGACGAGGTCGGGGCATCCGAACCGCCGACGGACGCGCGATTCTCCGACATTACCGACCTGGCGAATCAGCTCGTCGACGGAGGATTTTCGGATTACGGCGCGACGTGGCCGAACGCATCGTACTTCGTGGAGAACTGGTTCGCTCTGCAGAATCAGGTTCTCGTCAACAACGAAAACGGTCGCGCCGACGATCCGACGGAGATCATGCTGGATACCGACGCGGGACAGAACGCGTTCGAGTGGTGGGCCCAGATGGACGACGACGGTCTGTACGAGACCCAGGGCATCGAGGCGTGGGGATCGGCCACCCAGTCGTTCGTCAACGGGAACGTCGGGATCATGATGGGCTCGACGTCGGCACTCGGCGCGCTCCAACAGGACGCCAGCTTCGAGATCGGCAGCGCGTTCATGCCGATGCCGGACGACGTCGATCGCACCGGACTGACCGTCGGCGGTGGCGCACTCTGGACGCGACGCGGACTCTCCGACGAAAGCGAACTGAGCGCGGCGACCGGCGAGTTCATCCACTGGCTCTTGCAAGCCGAGCAGGGTGCGCAGTGGCACAGGGATACGGGATATCAGCCGCCACACAGCGAGGCGCGAGACGTGCTGTCCTCGGAAGGGTTCTTCGACGAGAACCCCGTGTTCCGAACGATCTTCGACCAGTTCGAGGAGACAGAGTCGACGATCGCGACACAGGGGGCCGTGATGGGACCGTTCCTGGAGGTTCGAACGAGAATCGCCGAAGGCTACAACGACATCTCCCAGGGGACGGCGGTCGACGAGGGAATCGACACGATGAAATCCGGCATCGACGAGTTGCTGCAGCGCCACGCTGGTGAGTGATCGATGGCCGCAAAGGAACCATTCGCCAGCCGATGGCAGGCGGCGGCGCTCCTAGCGCCGCTGCTCGCCGTTATAACGTTTCTGGTATACTATCCAGGGCTCGAGCTGTTTCGCTTGAGCCTCTATCGCGTTTCGACGATCGGGGGTGGGGAGACGTTCGTCGGGCTGGACAACTTCGCGTACCTCGCGTCGTCCTCGACGTTCAGAAACAGCCTTATGGTGAGTTTCCTGTTCGCGGCGCTGGTGATATTCGGGACGATCGTCGTGAGTTTCGCGATCTCGTATCTGATATACATCACGTCGTTCGGGAAGGGAGCGTATCTCATTGCGGTCGTGTGGCCGTACGCGCTCCCGCCCGCCGTTGCGGGGAGCATCCTGCTGTTTCTCGCTCACCCGAGTACCGGCGTCATTACCCACTTCCTCGGACTGTTCGGTATCAATCTCAGCTGGCTCAGCGTCGGCTGGCAGGGGATGCTCGTGGTCGCGACGGCGGCGATCTGGAAGCAGATCGGATACAACGTGATATTCATCGTCGCCGCGTTGAACAACGTCCCCGAGACGTTGACCGAGACGACGCGTCTCGACGGCGTCGGGACGCACTCGCTCATCGCCAAGGTGTACGCCCCGTTGATCGCTCCCACGCTGTTGTTCCTGGTCGTGATGAACACGATGTATTCGTTCTACCTCACGTTTCCCCTCATCGACCTGATGACGCAGGGAGCACCCGGCGGAGCGACGAACATCCTGATCTACAAGATCTATCGGGACGCATTCGAGTTCGGAAGTATGGGACTCGCTGCGGCGGAGTCAGTCATCCTGTTCGTCATCGTCGCGCTGGCGATGTACATCCAGTTCGCGTGGAGCGACAAACGAATTCACTACGGGTCATAACATGATCGAAAAGATTAGTTCAGCCGTGGATCGCGTCGGGCGGATCGGAGACGGTTCAGTCTCGACTCCCGCTGGATCGGTCACCGTCGGCGTCGTCGGACGACACGTCCTCCTGGGGACGCTGACGTTACTCGTGGTATCGCCGCTGTTGCTCGCGCTCCTGATGAGTACGCAGACGCGGGCGGAAATCTATCAACCAGGGTATCTCCTGCCGGGAAGCGCCGGATTGGAGAACTACCAGCGTGCGCTGTTCGACTTCCAGTTCGGGCTGTACCTGTTGAACTCGCTGATCATGTCGATCATCGTCGTCATCGGGAAAGTGGGTCTCGCGCTGATCGCGGCGCTCGCGCTCGTCTATTACCGGATTCCGTACAAAAACGGAATCTTTATTTTCATCCTGTTGACTCTTACGTTCCCGGTTCCGGTGCGGATCGTCCCGCTGTTCGACATGATGGTCTCGGTAGGATGGACGAACTCCATGCTCGCGTTGACGATTCCGTACTTCGCGAGCGCGACAGCGTTGTTTATCTTCCGTCAGCACTTCCTGTCGATTCCCGATTCGCTGACCGAAGCAGCACGACTGGACGGCGTTGGGCCCCTGAAATTCCTGAGGGAAGTCGTAATACCCATGTCGAGCGGGATGATCGCCGGCGTGTCGGTTATCACGTTCATCTACACCTGGCATCAGTACCTCTGGCCGCTCGTCATCATCGAGGACGACGCGAATCAGGTCGTCGTCGTCGGTATCAAGTTGCTCGAAGGGTCACAGTGGTCCGGACAGGTCGAATGGGGAGTCATCATGGCAGGATCGATCCTCGCGGTGCTCCCGCCGCTGGTCGTGTTGATCCTGCTGCGAAAACCGCTACTTCAAGCCTTTGGAGTTCAACAGAAGTGATAGCCATGGTATTGATACAAGCTACAGATCTCACGAAGCAGTACAACGACGTGGTTGCCGTAGACGGAATCGACTTCGAAATACGGGACAAGGAGCTGCTGGTCCTCGTCGGACCCAGCGGCTGCGGGAAGAGTTCGACGCTTCGCTTGCTCGCGGGGCTGGAAGACATCACCGACGGCGAGCTTCGCATGGATGGCAAACTGGTCAACGACGTCTCTCCGAAGGACAGGAACGTCTCCATGGTGTTCCAGAACTACGCGCTGTTCCCACACATGAGCGCCCGTCGCAACATGACCTTCGGCATGAAGTCCAGAGGTTCGTTCGACGACGAGGAGATCGACGAGCGCGTTCGGGAAGCGGCGGAGTTACTCGGTATCGAGGATCTGCTGGATCGCAAACCGGGTGAGCTATCGGGCGGGGAAAAACAGCGCGTCGCGATCGGTCGAGCGATCGTTCGAGACCCGGACGTGTTTCTGCTCGACGAGCCGCTGTCGAACCTCGACGCGAAGCTCAAAACGCAGATGCGAGCCGAACTCGCGACCGTTCACGACGACATCGAGGCGACGACGATCTACGTGACGCACGATCAGACCGAGGCGATGAGCCTCGGCGACCGAATCGCCGTGATGAACAACGGCGAAATTCAGCAGATCGGAGACCCGCAAACGGTGTACGATTACCCCACCAATCAGTTCGTGGCCGAGTTCATCGGAAACCCGTCGATGAACGTCCTTCCGGTCGAGGTCGACGAACAAGATAGCGACTTCGTCGCCCGCCACGAACAGTTCGAACTGACGTTACCGAAAACCGATTCGCTCACCTCGTTCGGCGAAGGGACGGCGAAGCTGGGCATTCGGCCCGAGGACTTCTCGCTGAGCGACGACGGCGACGATCAGACGATGCAGGTCGACGTGAACGTCGTCGAACCGCTCGGCGACGCGCTTCTGGTCTATTGCAGCGTCGGAACACACGATCTTCGGGTCTGGGTCGACAATCCCCGACAGAACATAACGAGTCGAGACACACTTACGGTATCCGTCGACGAGGAACGATTACACCTGTTCGACGACGCCACCGGAGAAAATCTCTATCACTCCGACGATACTGTCGAGCGCGACGAACGTTCGGACGACATCAGTATCGAATCTACCTAGTTCCATCGCGCTCGGGAACGCGGTGGAACGATCGCTATTCTGTCCGGACTATTTCACCGTGAGCGACGCGTAACCGTTCCCGACTTTCGAGAGCACGTTCGGAGCCAAACCGACGTTCGTCCTCACGCCCACCGTCGAAGCGACACTAACTCAGTAATTTTATACTGCTCCCGTGAATACTCGAGTTCAGTATGACTACCGGAGCAGTCCCGAGTGAAGCGGACGTCGTCGTCGTCGGCGCCGGACCCGGCGGATACGTCGCCGCGATCAGAGCGGCACAGCACGGACGCGACGTCGTACTCGTCGAGAAAAACGCCTGCGGAGGGACCTGTCTCAACGTGGGCTGTATCCCCTCGAAAGCGCTCATCACGGCCACGGACGTCGCGTACGAGGCCGGAACGAGCGAGGAGATGGGCGTGTACGCCGAAGCGGCGGTCGATCTGCGGGAGATGGTCGAGTGGAAAGACGGGATCGTCGACCGGCTGACCGGCGGCGTCGAGACGCTTTCGACGGCCCGCGGCGTGACGCTGGTCGACGGCGTCGCGTCGTTCGCCGACGAGCGAACGCTCGAGGTCGAAACCGACGGATCGACCGAGCGCCTCTCGTTCGACCACGCCGTCGTCGCGACCGGATCGCGACCGATCGAGCTACCGGGGCTCGCGTTCGACGGTGAGCGGGTACTGTCGTCGACGCACGCGCTCTCGCTCGAGCGAGTTCCGCGACGGCTGGTCGTCGTCGGCGCGGGCTACATCGGCATGGAGCTGTCGACGGTGTTCGCCAAACTGGGGACGGACGTCACGGTCGTCGAGATGCTCGACGACGTGCTACCGGGATACGACGACGACGTCTCCGAAATCGTCCGTTCGCGGGCCGAAGCGCTCGGAATAACGTTCCGCTTCGGGGAGGGTGCGACGGAAGCCACCGCCACCGCCGACGGCGTGCGCGTAGGAACCGAATCGTCCAGCGGCGAGACGTTCGAGTACGACGCCGACCACGTGATCGTCGCCGTCGGTAGGGAACCAGTGACGGACTCGCTCAATCTCGAGGCGGCCGGCGTCGAGACGACCGATCGCGGGTTCGTCCGAACCGACGAGCAGGCGCGCACCGAGACGGAGCACGTCTTCGCCATCGGGGACGTCGCCGGCGGGCCGATGCTGGCTCACGCCGCGAGCAAGGAAGGCCACGTCGCCGCCGACGCGATCGCCGGAGAGTCGACGACGCTCGACGACTTTGCGATTCCCGCCGCCGTCTTCACCGATCCGGAGGTCGGCTCGGTCGGGATGTCGGTCGACGAAGCGACCGAAAACGGACGCGAGACGGTCGTCGGTCGAATGCCGCTCGAGGCGTCCGGTCGCGCGCTCACGTTGAACGAGACGGACGGGTTCGTCAAAGTGATCGCCGACGCCGACACCGAACGCGTTCTCGGTGCACAGATCGTCGGTCCCGAGGCGTCCGAGCTCGTCGCCGAACTGGCGCTCGCGATCGACCTCGACGCGACCCTCGAGGACCTCGCCACGACCGTCCACACGCATCCGACGCTGAGCGAGGCCGTGATGGAAGCTGCGGCCCACGCTCGCGGCGAGGCGATCCACACGCTCAACGGGTAACTGACGGCGCTCGTTCTTCCGAAATTATCCACTTCCGCCGGTCTCCGGGCCCAGTACGAGCCGTGAGTATTCACCGATGGTTGAAGGCGTCGCTCGTGCGACGAAAAAACGGCGAGTGGGTTAGTTGCAGGCGCGAGGTCCAGCTCGTCTCGTTCGACCGTGAGATCGAACGGGCGACGACGCGGATCGCTCAGGCGAGGTCGAGAATCGCGTCGACGACGTCGTCGGTTCCGGGAATGACTTCGTCCTCGAGCGTCGGGCTAAACGGGATCGGCACGTTGTCCACGCCGAGGCGCTTGACCGGCAGATCGAGATCCCAGAACGCGCCCTCGGAGATCGTCGCCGACAGCTGTGACTGAGTCCCGTAACTCAGCGGCGTGTCGTCGACGACGACGCAGCGGCCGGTCTTTCGTGCGCTCTCGACGATCGTCTCCGTGTCGAGCGGCGAGATCGTTCTCGGGTTGACGACTTCGACGCTGATTCCCTCCGCGGACAATCGATCGGCGGCCTCGAGCGCGTTCCAGAGCTGGTTCTGCGTCGCGACGACGGTGACGTCGTCGCCGGGGCGCTCGATCGCCGCCTCGCCGATCTCGTACACGTAGTCCTCGGTCGGCACCTCGGCTTTTCTGTTGTAGACGCCCCCGTGTTCGAACACGATGACGGGATCGTCGCTTCTCACCGCGGCTTTCAGTAGCCCTTTGGTGTCGGCGGGGGTCGACGTGCAGACGACCTTCAGCCCGGGAATCGCAGCCAGCCAGTGGTGCAGTGCCTGGGAGTGCTGAGCGGCCGCGTTGGCACCCATCACGTTCTTCGTTCGGATCACCATCGGGAGGTCGAGTTCCCCGCCGAACATGTAGCGCATCTTGGCGACCTGGTTGAGCAACTGGTCGCCGGCGACACCCAGGAACCCACAGTACATGACCTCGACGACGGGGCGCATGCCGGTCGCAGCGGCTCCGAGGCCACTTCCGACCATCGAGACTTCGCTGATCGGCGTGTTTCGCACGCGGTCGGTACCGAAGCGGTCGTCCAATCCTTTGAGGATGTTGGAGGTGCCGCCACGGCCGGAGACGTCGATCCCCTGAATGTAAACTCGATCGTCGCGCTCCATCTCCTCGCCGAGCGTCTGGTTGATCACGTCGCGGACGGCCATCTCTTCGACGTCGCCGGCGGCCGTGCTCACGCCTGCTCACCTCCGTCGCTGTAAACCCCTTCGTAGGCTTGCTGGGGATCGGGGTAGTCGCTGTTTCGGGCGAACTCGATCGCGTCCTCGATCTCGGCTTCGATCTCGGCTTCGATCTCCTGGTGTTCCTCCTCGGTGAGAACGCCATCGTCGATGAGCTTCCGTGGGTACGTGAGAAGGGGATCGCGTTGCTTCCACTCCTCGAGTTCCCCGTCGGGCCGGTAGAACTGGCTGTCACCCTCGTGGTGGCCTTCGAAGCGGTAACCGACGCACTCGATGAGCGCCGGACCGTCGCCGTTTCTCGCCTGCTCGACGGCCTCGAGGGTCGCCTCGTAAACGGCCTCGACGTCCATCCCGTCGACTCGCATCCGAGTGACGCCGTATGGCTCGCCGTAGATCGTCAGATCGTCGAGCGCGGACGGCGGGTGTTGCTCCTCGAGTCCGGTCATTTCGCCGTACTGGTTGTTCTCGACGATCCCGAGCAGCGGAAGGTCCCAGATGCCGGCCTGGTTGAACGACTCGTGAAACGCGCCCTCGGAGAGCGCACCGTCGCCAAAGAACGAGACGGCGACCTCGTCGGTGTCGCGCATCTTCGCCGACAGCGCCGCGCCGGTCGCGATCGGAATGCCGCCGGCGACGATTCCGTTCGCACCGAGCATCCCCGCATTGACGTCAGCGATGTGCATCGAGCCACCCTTGCCCTTACAGTAGCCGGTCTCTTTGCCGTACAGTTCGGCGGCCATGCGGTCTGTCTCGAGCCCCCTGGCGATACAGTGGCCGTGGCCGCGGTGGGTGCTCGTCAGGTAGTCACGCTCCTCGAGCGCCTGGCAAACGCCAGTTGCGATAGCTTCCTGGCCGATATACAGGTGAAGGAAGCCGGGAACTTCGGCGTCTGCGAACTTGTTCTGGATGACCGATTCGAACTTGCGGATCCGAACCATCGTCCGGAGCATCTCGATTCGCTCCTGGTCTGCGATCGCTGCGGATCGCTCTCCTTGCGAACTCATATCGAGGTAAACCCAACCCATCCATATAAACTTTGATGAACGAGCAGGGAAGCGACGAACGAACGGTTACGGCGACTCGACGTCGACGTCGAGACGCACGGGCACCTCGTCGCTGACGACGCGCGCGACGTAACACGTCCGTTCGGCCTCGTCGACGAGCGCGTTTACGGTTTCGACGTCGGCTTCCGTTTCGATTCGCAGGCGGACGTCGACCGTCTCGAGTGGTCCCCGATCGGGACTTCCGACGACGTCGGCCGAAACCGAGCGGACGCCGACGTCGTCCCGGGACGCCAGCTGACGAACCGTCAGCGAGAGACAGGAGCCGAGCGCGCCGAGAAAGTGGTCGACCGGTGACGGAGCCGATCCCGAGCCGCCGACGGCTTCGGGTTCGTCGAACTCGACGGTGCCGTACGCCGACGCGACCCGACCGGCGAGTTCGCCGGTGGTTTCGATTCGCAACTCGCGGTCGTCGAGGTCCGGTGCCGGCGACACGTCGGCGTCGAAGTACTCACACAGCGCGTCCGGCGCGGTCAAGACGTCGACGAGACCGTCCAGGAACCGCGCGGCGTCGGCTCCGTTGACCACCCGGTGGTCGAACGACAGGCTCAGCGTCATCGTCCCGTCGTCGCGGATCCGACCCACGCCGAGGATCGCGATCTCCGGCGGATTGATGATCGGATCGAAGTCGTCGATACCGAACATTCCGAGGTTCGAAACCGTGAACGTTCCGCCGGAGAGGTCGTCGATCGACGCCTCGCCATCGAGGGCGCGTCGGGTGAGCGTCCGCCGCGCGGCCGCGACGTCCTCGACGCTCTTTTCGGACACCGCAGGAACGACGGGCGTGAGCAGTCCGCCGTCGGCGTCGACGGCGACGCCGACGTTTACCTCCTCGACGAGTTTGTGTTGGCCGTCCTCGAAGAGAGCGTTGAACTCCGGCTGTGCCTCGAGCTGGGTGCCGACGGCTCGAAGCAGAAGATCGGTCAGCGAGACGTCCAGGTCCCGTCTGTCGGCCGCCGTTTTGACTTCGCGGAGCGTTCCGGTCGGGAACGAGCGGTTCAGCGTCACGTGAACGGCCTCCCGATAGCTTTCGCCCAGGCGGTCGCTGATCGTCTGCTGGACGGTCGAGAGTTCGCGCGTCTCGCGGATCGTTCGCGAGGCGCCGGTCGCGGTCTCGCCGCCGGATTCGACGTGGGCCTCGACGTCGCGTTCGGTGATCGCACCGCCGGGGCCGGTCCCGTCGACCGCGGCGAGGGACACTCCTTCCGCCGTCGCACGCTGTCGGGCGCCGGGCGACGCTCGAACCGGTTCGTCGGACGACGCCGCGCTGGTGGTCGTCTCATCGGTCGCGTCGTCGGCGTTCTCGAGGTGAGCCTCGACGTCGTCTTCGGTAATGGCGCCGCCCGGTCCGGATCCATCGACCGCGGTCAGATCGACGCCTTCCTCGCCAGCGAGTCGCTTCGCTCCGGGGGAGGCGCGGACGTCGGCGGCTCGGTCCGTCGTTTCTGACCGGGTCGCAGAAGCGGTGGCGGCCGCGGACTGACCGCTCGAGGAGCGTCGTTCGCCGTCTCCGTCGTCCGCCGATTCGGTGAGCGACGCGTCGATCTGCGTTTCGTACTGCGCGAGATCCTCCTCGGGTCCGGCGAGAATGCCGATCGGCGTTCCCGGTTCGACTTTCTCGGTCTCCTCGACGATGATCCGCCGGATCACGCCGTCCTCGCGGGCGTTCACTTCGTTTGTCGCCTTTTCGGACTCGACGACGACGATCACGTCGTCGGCTTCGACCGCGTCGCCCTCTTCGTACTCCCAGGAGACGACTTCACCCTGATCCATCTCCATGCCCATCTGTGGCATGCGAACGATATAACCCATACTATGGTCGAGATATTCGAGCGGGTTATAAAAGTGTATGGTTCCTGGCCGAACCGATCGCGATCTCGAGGGATCTCACCCCGCACTCGAGTCCGGAACGTCGGAACGGACGGAACGACTTTATTCTCCCTCTTTCTACGCTCACGCATGAGCGAAACGCGCCTCGTTGGCGTCCATCTCGGCACTTCGAGCGTACGAATCGCGGTTTACGATCCCGACGGAACGCTGCTCTCCGCGGGCGAGGCACCGATCGAAGAGCAGACGACGATCGCCTGGGAGCGTGCACTCCGGAGCGCGACGCCGGATCTTCCACCCTCTGGGACCTGTTCGATCGCCAGCACGTCCGGCACCGTCCTGTTGGTCGACGAGTACGGAGAGCCGGTGTTTCCACCCCAGATGTACTACGAGTCGGCACCGGAACAGGCCGAACAGCTTCGCGAGTCCGGAAACGGGTCCGATCTGACGAACTGGGACGTGGTCTCCTCGTCGACAGGCCCCCTCGCCAAGGTCCTCCGTCTTCGCCGGGATCACCCACGTCGGTTCGAGGACGTCGAGTGGATTCTGAGCCCGACGACGTGGTTGTTGTACCGACTCCGGTACGGCCGCTCGAGGCGCTGGCAAACGGTCGAAACCGACTGGACGAACGCGATGAAGTTCGGCGCCGATATCACGGTGTCGATGCCCGAATGGGACGAAACGCTGTTCGAGGCGTGCGGACTGTCGGCGTCGCTGTTTCCGGCCATCCGTCCCCCCGGATCGTACATCGGACCCGCTGAGAGCGAAGTCGCGACGCGAATCGGGTTCGGCGGTTGTAACCTGTACCAGGGCATGACCGACGGGAGCGCGTCGGTGCTCGCGAACGGGTGTCTCGAGCCGGGCGACTTCAGCGTCACGTTCGGCGCGACGAGCGTGATAAAGTACGTCCTCGACGAGATCACGCCCCACGAGGCGCTCTACTACCACCGACATCCGCTCGACGGGTACATTCTCGGTGCGTCCTTCGACAGCGGATCGGTACTCCGGTGGTACTTCGATCACGTGCTCGACGTCGCCCCGGAACACGGGTTCGAACTCGCGAAATCGACCACGCCGGGCGACGAGTACGAGGTCTTCCTGCAGGGCCACCGCAGCCCCCTGTACAATCCGGCGGTGGGAACGTCGCTACTCGGCGTCGAGTGTGACGCGGCGCTCTCGACCGAGGAAGTGCGAGGACGGATCGTGCGCGGATTGATGACCGGTATCGTGCTCGCGGAGTGGACGTACATCTACCGGATTCAGGAACACTTCGAGACGACCATCGATCGGGTTCAGCTCGTAAACGACGGCGCGCCGAGCCTACGCGACGACTACAGCTGGTGGAACGAGCTCAGGTCGCAGATCTGGAACCGATCGATCAGCGAGATGCAACCCCGCATGACGGCCGGATTGCTCATCCCGGCGGCACTAATCACGTCCGAGTACGCCGACAGCAGCGAAGCCATCGACTGTCTCCTGAGACGGCGATCCGAAATCGAACCCGACCGCGAGCAAAACGAAAGCTACGACGAGCGCCGGGACGAGTACCTCGACCGATGGCACCAGGTCGCCGAGCTGTACGATCGGGAGTAGCGGGAGCCGTCGGACGGTAATCGCCTCGCTCGAGCGGACAACGGAGGCGCCGGACGATCCGTTCGAGCGGATCGAACGGTTCGAAAGCGGTACCGACGACTGAGCCGTCGACGAACACCAGCTACCGCGAGTCGGGTCCGCGTCCGTCCAGTCGCGCGAGAAGCAGCGATCGCAGGTGAGAACAGTCGTCCGCGACGTAGGCGGCCTCGGGAATCGGTTCGACGTCGTGGCCGTGTCGGTACCGGATCACGGTCGCGCCGGCGCGGTCTGCCGCACGCGCCCCGTTCACCGAATCCTCGACGACGAGACAGTCCGTCGGATCGACACCGAGTCGTTCCATGGCGTGTTCGTAGACCGCGGGATGCGGTTTGCCAGGTGCCTCGATGTCCTCCGTACTGACGATCACGTCGGGTTCGGTCATCGGCGATCGGTCGACGACCATGGAAATCCATCGACGGGGAGACGACGAGACGATCCCGATTCCGGACGCTCGTCGATCGATCGCCGAGACGAGCGCCGGCATTCCGTCGACGACGGACACGTGGTCTCGATACATCGTCTCGGCGAACGACTCCAGTTCGGCCTCGAAGCGATCCGGGCCGCCGGGCAGTCCGTACGTCTCGTCGAGAACGATGAGGCTCTCGCGGAAGTTTCGGCCGGTGACGTCCTCGAGCGTGGGTTGGCCGGTCACCGTCTCGGGAAACACTTCCGTCTGCCAGTATCGCTGCCAGTGTGGTTCCGAGTCGACCAGTACCCCGTCCATGTCGAAAAGGACCGTTCGTCCCATCAGTGACCGAGACCACGGCCTTCGTCGATAAGTATCTACCCTGCATCGAACGGTCGAACGGCGAGTGACCGCAACGAAGATCGTTTTGCCGAATGGAACGGGTGTTACGCAAGTCAGAATGTTTATTTGGGTGTAGAGAAGACTGGGAGACATGACCGAAACCGCAAACCACCCCGTAACGACGAGCCAGAAAACGATCCGAATTCTGGAGACGATCTTTCGGAAGAACGGCGGCACGCTAACGGAGCTCGCATCGGAACTCGGGATGAACAAGAGCACGACGCACAATCACCTCAGCACGCTAGTCGACGAGGAACTGGTCGTGCGTGACGGCGCCGAGTACCGACTCGGACTTCGATTGCTCGAACTCGGAGGATACGCCCGGAATCAGCACACGCTGTATCAGCAGGCGCTTCCCGAGATCGAACGACTGGCCGATCAGACTGGGGAGATCGCGAATCTCGTCGTCGAAGAGCACGGCCACGCCGTCTACCTGGCCTGTGAAGCCGGAGCCCAGGCCGTCAACATCGAGGTGTATCCCGGTCTTCGTCGACCGCTTCAGGTGACCGCCGCCGGAAAGGCGATTCTCGCTAGTCTCCCGGCGGAACGGATCGACGAGATCATCGACCGGCACGGTCTGCCGGCAAAAACGTCCAACAGCATCACTACGCGAGACGAACTGACAGAGTGTCTCGCCGAGGTGCGTGATCGCGGAATCGCGTTCGACGACGGCGAACACATCGACGGACTCCGCTGTGTCGGTGCGCCCATCCACGACGACGACGGCGACATCCTCGGGGCCGTAAGCGTCTCAGGGCCCGCAAGCCGCATGACCGACGATCGATTTTACGACGAGTTTCCGTCGATCGTCAACAGTACGCTCAACGTGATCGAGCTAAACATCAATCAAAACGCCCCCTGAGCCGAGATATTCGACGTAAAATACCGACAATCGGACGACGGTCGCGTCGTCCCGGTATCGATCCGCGGGAACTGGACGATCGGTCGCAGATCACGTCCGGAACGAGCGTACAAATTTTTTACAGTTGTACTGGCGTATACCATCCGGTGGCAACTCGGAATACTGCGGCCGCGTTCGACGGATGAGACCTCCGTGGCCGAGGAGCCACCGGGTCAGAATTATTGTTATGAGGAGGAGAACAGCTGCGCGTACGACGATAGTTCCGACGGCGACGCAAGATCGCTTTCGACCGGGTTCCGATCACAGGCCGAAAGCGAGCACGGTGACGGACCGATCGTCGTTTCGAATGGACTATACATGCGGAGGGCAACGATCGAACCGAATCATCATGTCGTTCTATCGTGGGAGTGAACTCGATGCCGTATACGACGAGGCCCTGTCGAACGAGTTCGGACTGATCGCATCGAACGTCGCCGAGCCGAACGTGTTGATCGGACTGCTGGAGGGAGCGTCACGGGCGAAATCGGATCTGCTTCTCCAGCTCTCGGAAGGAGCCTGCCGATTCGCAGGAAACGGTGACGCTAGAGCGGGGCTAACGGCTCTCAGTGGGTACATCGAAGCGGTCGCCGATCGATACGACATCGGCGTGTTTCTCAACATGGACCACCAGACGAACGTGGAGTTTATCGAGTACCAGCTGGATCGTGAAATTCCGTCGTCGATCATGATCGACGCCTCGAGCGAACCGTTCGAAGAGAACGTCAGGATAACTCGAGAAGTGACGTCCATGGCCGAAGCGAAAGACGCTGACGTCCTCATCGAAGCAGAGCTCGGACAGATCAAAGGCGCCGAAGACGGCATCGAGGTCGACGACGCGTTCTACACGGATCCCGAACAGGCCGTCGAGTTCGTCGACCGGACCGGGTGCGACTTGCTCGCGATCTCCGTGGGGACACAACACGGCGTGGCCAAGGGGAAAGATCTGGAGCTCCGGCCGGATCTCGCGGGTGAGATCCGCGAAGCGTTACGGGACCACGGACTGGATATCCCGCTGGTTCTCCACGGCTCGTCCGGCGTCCAGCCTGACCAGCTACGAACGATGTTGTCACACGGAATCTGTAAGGTGAACAAGGACACGCGCTATCAGTACGAATACACGCGAACGGCGCTCGACCACTACGAGACGAACCGGGATGCGATCGTCCCGCCGAACGAACACCTGAACGGTCGAGAGAGCTTCTTCAACGAGACCGAGTGGACGCCGAACAAAGATCACTTCGACCCGCGAGTCAGCGGCCGGCTGATTCGCGAACGAATCGCGGACGTACACGCCGAACTGGCCGAGGTCTCCGGAAGCGCGGGACGAAGTCGGTATCTCGACGACGGGAACGATCGGCTCGAGTCGACGTAACGCGGACTTGCGCCGACGGTGGTCGATCGCGAACGCGCGTTTCGACGTCCTCGAATCGTTTTGCAGATTTGAGTAAATATTTTACCTAGCGCCGAAAAGGGAGAGTATGGGTACGAAGAGCAAACGGACGAAGCGAGGCGTATACGTCGATGGATCCTGGCTCGAAACCGACGAAAACCTGCCCGTTACTGATCTCGCGGCCGGCGGAACGTTCGCACGAGTGACCGGTGCGGGACCGGCCGAAGCGCGTGCTGCGCTCGCCGCCGCTGACGCCGTCAAGCCGGAGCTGCGACGGACGTCGGTCGTCGAACGCGCGACGTGGTGTGAAGCGATCGCGGAGGGAATACGAGAGCAGTCCGCAGAACTCGGCGAGACCATCGTTCGGGAGGCAGGAAAACCGATTTCGTCGGCGCGGAGTGAAGTTCGAAGCGCCGCCGAGCGGTTCGATCGCGCGGCCGAAGAGGCGCGACTGCTCGTCAGCAACGGAGAATTCCGCGAAGGGTCGACGTCGAGCCACGAAGGCTGGACCGCGATCGTCAAGCACGAACCCGTGGGAGCGGTCCTGTGCATTACGCCGTACAACTATCCGCTGGCGACGACCGCGCTACAGGTTGCGCCGGCGCTGGCCTGCGGAAACAGCGTCCTGCTCAAGCCCGCGAGCAAGACGCCGATCTCCGCCGCGATTCTCGCCGACGTGATCGACGGCGTCGATCGAATTCCGGACGGAACGTTCAACTTCGTTCCGGGCGCGTCGAGCAAAATCGGTGACGTACTCGCCGGCGACGACCGAATCGACGCGATCGCGATGACCGGTTCCTCGGGAGCCGGCAACCGCGTGGCGCGAGAAAGCGGGATGGTCAACCTCCACATGGAACTCGGGGGCAACGTTCCCGCCGTCGTCTTCGACGACGCCGACCTCGGAACAGTCGTCGACAGCTGCACGAAGGGCGCGTTGAAGTACGCGGGCCAGCGGTGTTCGGCAATCTCGCGGATACTGGTCCACGAGTCGATTCACGACGACGTAATCGATCGAATGGACGCGGCGATGGCCGACTGGCAGGCCGGTCCCCTGTTCGATTCGGAAACCACGCTGGGTCCGCTGATCAGCGAGGGACAGGCCGACTGGGTCGAAACGCTGATCACCGACGCCCTCGAACGCGGAGCGGATCTCGTGCGGGGTGGCGAGCGCGGCGCGCCGACGGACGTTCCGGACGAGCTACGAACTCACTACGTCGAGCCGACCCTGCTCGCGAACGTTCCTCGGGAGGCTCGCATTATCGACGAAGAGCAGTTCGGACCGGTCGCAGCGGTGACGACGTTCGGCGACGAAAGCGACGCGCTCGAGATCGTCAACGGATCCGACCTGGCGCTCGACGCGGCCGTGTTCACGAGCGACTACGAGCGCGCGATCGAACTGGCCGACAGAATCGACGCCGGAGCCGTTCGCATCAACGGCGCACCGAGTCACGGCTTGGGAGACATACCGTTCGGCGGCAACAAAGACTCCGGAATCGGGCGGGAAGGACTCGACTCGTCGATTCACGCGTTTTTGCGGACGAAAAGCATCGTACTGTGACGGGACGGTCGCCGTCGAATCCCCGGTCCTCTGGCGTCGTGGTACGCGCGTGGATCACCGACCCACGAACGGTGACGTTCGTAAATTGAACGAAGGGGGTGTACGGCGGCACCGCCGACGAACGATGTAGCCCGCGAATATATCATTTTTACAGTTATAATTTGAAAGTTATATGTTTCGGTAGACTCGATCTGAGTATACACTATCTCAACAGGTGCTCGGCTATCGAGCGCTCGCTTCAGCCATTCGCCGGTATAGTGACGTCCGGACAGCTTCCACCAGCGTCGACCGTTGATGGGCTGTCGCGCCAGACGGAACGAAGGTTCCGACTCCACCCGTCGACGTGGTCTCGGAGACAGGAGACGAACTGGCCGGACGAATCGAATCGGAAAGAGACAGCCGCCAACACGACCGACGCTTGCCGCCCGACTCGAGTGGAGTGACTCGTTTCGACGACGACCGTTTCAGATTGTGCCGTGAGAGCGTCAACGGTGAATACTGAACCGTCGCAACGATCTCCCGAACCGGTAGTCAAATCGGACGAAGGCGTCTTTCGAGGTTCCGAACAGGAGTCGTGACGCGCTCGTTCTCTCGACGCCCTGCACAAGCCACGTCTACGGTTTCGCGGGGAATGTGGGAGCGACGTGAGCACTACTCATGATGGACGCTCGCTTCTCGCACACGCGCCGAGACGGCGTCCTGATCGGTATCCGCTGGAGTAGCAATATTCCATCAGTATTCAAATAATTATTGAGAGTTATCTATATCCATATGTTTTTACCGTGCGTCGTGAACGACGCGACGAAGAGGGGGTGAACTCGAGCGAGCCGGCTCTCGCGATTGGCTGCGATCGCCCGATGAGATCGGCGGAACGGAATTGAACCGGCTCGAGGCGACAACCGTTCGCGTCCGCTCGACGCGCCGAGTGAGCGGAGCGTGCGAAATCATACGCGGGACCGAGCGACTCTGTCACGGTTTCCAGACGGCCGTTTCTCAGAGAATATTCACCTATTTTAGCTATTGGACCTATTGGTGATAGCTACCTATTGTGTGATCTGCTGTAAGTCAGTGCCGGTACAGCTACAATACGTCCGAGTCCCACGGGAAATCGGTACGGCAGTCAGTATCAGCTCTCCGCTCGAACCGGCGAACTCGAGCGACGGACCGATCGAAAACCGACGGGGCGAGCGACGGACCGATCGAAAACGAGCGCATCGAGCCGGAACGGATGACGAATCGGACGACCGCGATCAGTCCGGCCGGGTCGCGTGGAACGGCAGGCCCTCGACGCCGTCTCGCTGGAACGCGTCGATCGTCGCGTTCACCTCGTGGTACTCGAGGATGTTCTCCTGGATCATCCGTTCGATGATGTCCGCCCGAAAGCGCAGGTCGTCGTAGATGTCGCGGGTGTCGGCGTAACCGAGCAGCGTCGCGATCTGTTCTTCGAGCACGTAGGAGTTGTTCATCCCCTGGAAGATGATCTCGTCTTCGACCGGGTCCCAGTAGAACACCTGTCGGGTGACGACGCCGTCCATCTGCTCGGAGTAGCCCTCGATCTCCTGGACGCTCGTGACCCGTCGCAACACGTTGTCGCCCTGCTTGACGCGGTTCTGGAAGAGCGCCACGTCGGCGTTGTCCATGAACGTCTCGGGGACGTTGATGGGGTCGCCGGTGAATCGCTGGATCATCGAGACGATGTCGCTCGCGTGGAAGGTCAGCATCACCGGGTGACCGGTCTGTGCCGCCTGGAACGCCATGCGACCCTCCTCACCACGAACCTCACCCACGACGATGTACTCGGGACGCGAACGGAGCGCGGCTTCGACCAGGTTGAACATGTCGACGTCCGCGCTGTCTTCGCTGCGACTCTCCCGCGTCAGCAGCTGCTGCCACGTGTCGTGTGGCGGGAGCACCTCGGCCGTGTCCTCCGCGGTGTAGATCTTCGAGTCGCGCGGGATGAACGACATGATGCTGTTGAGCGTCGTCGTCTTGCCGGATGCGGTTTCGCCGACGACGAACACGGTTCGTTCGTTCTCGAGACACAGCCACAGGTACGCCGCCAGTTCTGGCGAGAGGGTCCCCCAGTTAGTGATCTGGGTGACCGAAAGCGGCACCTCGTCGCCCTGACGAATGGTGAGGCTGGGTCCTTTCACGCTCACGTCGTCGCTGTAGATGACGTTGAGACGGGAGCCGTCCGGCAGCGTCGAGTCGACGATCGGCTCCGCGTCGGTCATCGGGTTGCCGATGCGTTCGCCCATGTTACTGAGCCAGCTGTCGAACTCGGCCTGCGTTCCGAAGTCGACGGTCGTCTCGACCATCCCGTAGACGCCGTGGTCGACGTAACACTCGTTCGGGCCGATGACGTGAATGTCCTCGTTGGCCGGATCGCGCATGACCGGTTCGAGCGGGCCGAGACCGACGATGTCTCGGTTCAATCGATACCGGATGTTCTCGTACGTCTCCTGGGGAATCTCCTGGATTCCGGGGTGGAATCTGATCTTCAGCCGCTCGAGTAGGTTCTCGGGCTCTTCACCTTTAATGTGGGTCGACTCGGTCAGTAGCTCCTCGATGCGGTCGTCGTACTCGGCTTCTTTTTCGGGTGCCTTTTTCGTCGCGCTCCGACGCAACAGCGAATCTTTGACCGCCGAGAAGACGCCCTGTTCTTCCTCCGACAGCGTCGGCTCGACCGCGAAGTACTGCATTTTGGTGCCGACGTCGCCGTAGATGTGGCTGTAGATCGGGCCGCCGACGGGATAGATGACGTTCGGGTGGTCCGCCTCGTACTCCGCCGACGGCTCGTCGATCAACAGCGGGAACTCGCCGGTTATCTGTCTGAATTTCTTCAGGTGATCGCGAAGATGCGGCCGTCGAGCGGCCAGCTCTTGGAGCTCGTCCGACGGCTTCGGCGTCCCCATTTCGGTCATGAGTACACCACAGGTCAGGCGACGCTTCGGTTTTCGATGACGATTCCAACTCCCGACCGGACCGAGTACCCGATCCGGTCGCCGACCTGTTCGCCCATTCCCGCGAACCGCTTGATGAACAACTGTCGTCGGATGTCGTTTCCGACCTCGATCATCTCGAGTTCGATAAAGACGTCAGCGATCGACCGAAACGGACCGATCGCCTCCTCGCCGACGGTCGAAGGGTCGACCGTGAGGATGACGACTTTTCCCTGGGAGATGACGTTTCGCAGAAAGGAGATGATCTCGAGTGCGGCCTGGCGCTCTTCGTTATCCCGCACCAGGGCCTCGAACTTCGGGTCGTTACGGAGGATCGCGTCGAACGTATCGATGATGATGACGTCCGCCGACCAGATCGTCTCCTCGTCCATCAGGTCCGTCAGCAGGTCCTGGCGTCGTTGCTCCTCGTCGGACGACGACAGGACGCCGCCGCTGTCGAGGTCGCCGTGGAGAAACAGCAGATTCTCGAACAGGAGGTGTTCCTCGACGTTGTAGTTGAGCGAGTCCATCTGGTCGACGAACCCCTTCACCTCGAGTTCGGTCGACAGAAACGTGACGGACTTGCCCGTCTCGCACAGCCCGTACGTAAAGCGCTGGGAGATCGCGCTCTTTCCCGCGCCGTAATCGCCTTCCATCAATACGATGCTCCCCGTCGGAATGCCGCCGCCGAGTTCCTTGTTCAGGCGATCGCGCTCGTCCAGTCCGAGCGAGAAGATGTTTTTGAAATTGCTCATACTGAAAGACTACTGTACTCGGTCGGTTCCCTCGTCGGGTGCCAGTAGCGACCTGATGAGATCGACCTGCCACCGTTCGAGATCCGACTCGTCGTCCGGGACGACCAACGGCTTGATGTACGTCTCCCGCCACTCCTCGACGTCGGTGATCTCGTCCGAACGCTCGGGCGAGAGCACCGACTGAACGAGTTCGACGCGGCCGTCCCGTCCGTGGCCGTCACGGGTGTTTCGAAGTTCGACGCCGGACTCCGAGAGGACGACGTCGGAGTCGACCCAGATCATTCGACCGCCGTCGACGTTCGCGTCCGATTCAGCGAGCGCCGGCTGTCCGAGCGGTTCGCGCTCGTCGCCGGACTCACCCTCGTCCTCCGCCTCGTCGATGAGGATCTTCTGTGCGCTGCGTTCGTCTCCCTGGTCACTCGCGCTCAGCGATTCCGATTCGCCGCTCCGGTCGGCGTCGTCGGTGATCGACTCCACTCCGAACGAATTCGAACCCGCGTTGGATCCTGATTCGCCGACGCCGTCGACATCCGACTCTGCGTACGTCAGGCGCTCGCCCGGCGATTCGCCGATCGGCTCCCCGTCGAACGGAACGTCCTCGTCCTCGAGCCACTCCTCGAACGAGGGGTGGTGCTTCGACGGATCGGCGATTCGACTGATCCACCACAGGCTCCGTTTGTGATCGACGCCGAGCGCGGACCGGGGCTCGGGATCGTCGAGGTCAGGTCCGCCGTCGAACCCGTTCAGGATCGTCTGCAGATACCCCTCGACGGAGTGGCTCACCCAGTGGATCGATCCGTAAAACCGAATCGTCTGAGACGCGCCGTCGAGACCTACTTCTTCGACGAGGTAATCGAGCCAGTCCATCACGACGAACTCCGTGTCGTACTCGGACGGCACCGACTCGAGATACGGTCTGCCGCCGTCGTCCCACGGAATCACGTCCGCCTCGACTGCGTCCTCCGCCGACGCTTCCGGTTCGACCGGCGTCGACGCCGTCTCGTCTTCGAACGGGTCGTCTTCGGAAAACTCGTCGTCGACGTCGGACCCATCGTGGCCGTCCTCGAACGGATCGTCGTCGGCGAACTCGTCGTCTCCGGCAAGATCGCCTTCGGAAAACTCGTCGTCGGCGTTGGCCCCATCGTGGCCGTCCTCGAACGGGTCGTCGTCGAGCGACTCCTCGGTCTCGGCCTCGGCGTCCTCGTCGTCCCAGTCGGCCTCCCCGGAGTCGTACTGCGATTTCAGTTCGTCGAACGAGAGATCCCCGTCGCCACCTCCGTCGCCGTCGAGGTCCATCTCGTCGCCGTCACTCTCGTCGAACTCGCCGCCGAACTCGTCGTCTTCGCCCTCGTCGAACTCGTCACCGAACTCGTCGTCTTCACCTTCGTCGAGGTCGAACCCGTCGTCATCGTCTATCAGGCTCTCGTCGAGGAACTCCTCGGCTTCGGCGTTCGCGATGTCGTCTTCCACCGCGTCGTCCTCTTGGTCGGCCTCTCCGCTGTCGAAGAGGCTCGCACCGCCGAAGTCACCCGTTCCGGGTGCCCCGCCGCCGTTACCGAACGTATCGTTGAGCGCGTCGTCCTCGACGAACGGGTTGACACCCTGCGTAACCATCTCGTACACCTCGAGGAGCTTTCGGATATTGTCCTCGATCTCCTCGAGGGAGTCGCTTATGTTTTCGTTCTCGCTTTGAACCGTGTTCACCGTCGAGGCGAGCGAGCCGATCTCGTTTTCCATGTCCTCGACGCGGGCCTCGACCTCGCTCGAGACGCCGCCGTTTGCGTCCTCCATCTCGTCGAGCGACATCTCGCCGCCGTCGCTCATCTGGGCACCGTCGCCCAGGAAGTCGTCGGATCCGCCGTCGTCGAACAGATCGTCGCCGTCATCGAGGTCGTCCCCACCACCAAGGTCGTCCCCACCGCCCAGACCGTCGGCGCTCCCGCCGAAGTCGTCGGTGCCGCCGTCCATCCCCTCGTCGGAACTCGCACCGGGCATCAGCTCCTCGGCGCTCATGCTGCCCGCAAGTTCACCATCCATCAGCGGATCGTCACCGTTTCCGGAGGTCGTTCCACCGTCCTCGTCCTCGTTGCCGAGTATGTTGCCGATTATGGATAATAACATGGTGAACCCATCACGTTAACGGCCGTTCGATCGTCACCGTGGCCGACCCCGACGTTTCGAAACGGGGGTGTGCTTCCGGGGCGTCGGCCACGAGTAGTCATCTGTGACTACTATGAGAATCAACGTATTAAGCGATTGCGGCCACATCGGACCAGCGTCCGACGGAGGTCTGACGGCCAGCGAGCGCCGACGGCAGTTTCCGTGACGGGCGCGTTCTCGGTTCCGGTCACGAACCGAGGAAAATTCGACTCGCCTCTCGTGCAAGGATCGCACGACAAAATGTATCCGATCGTCGCCGAAACGGTATCGTGCTGGTCGACGTCGTTTCAAACAAAGGATTCTTTTCGGTCGGGGTAGAAGGCTTGAGAAGGGACAGGGTATGACGGACAGTAACAAAGAAACGAACCCGAAACAAGATGCCGACGTTCCGCCCGTGCTGCCGAGCGAGCAACCCAAGGGTGGTGCGGGCGGCGGTGCGCTCTCGCCCGAGGATCTGGACTTCACCGAGAGCCCGTACGTTGCCGAGGTTTCCGACGGCCGGTACGTCGTCTCCGCCGACCACAGCCCGCCGAACGTCCAACACAGTCGGGACAGACCGGCACCCCAGTCCGGTCGCGAACCGGAACAACCGACCGACCGACGCGGCGAATCGGCTGCATCGAACGACGAGCGGAACGAAGGCGACCACCAGCCGATCCGAAGTCCCGAGGTAGCGCGGTCGGTGCTCGCGGACGAACTCGAGCGAACCGACGCGCGGTTCGCCATCGATATCGTCTCCCGGTTCGACGAGTCGACTGTCCGTCACCGAACGACGTCGGACGATCCCGTCGGCACGTTCAACAACCTGGTTCTCTGGTACGCACAGCACGTCGCGACCGAGACGCCGACCCAGCGGACGGCGACGTTGTTGCTGGCGAAATCCGAGTTCTCCCCGCCGCTCTCTCCGTCCCAGGTTCGACGGGCCGCGAGAAGACACGGACTCACCAGGTCCAGTACGATCGGCGAGCTGCTCGAGGCCATCGAGTGACGACACGCCCCGGTTCTCGTCCGCACGTACCGACCACCGACGCTGTCCTCTCCGGTCGATACCGGAACCGCTGATTCGATTCGTCCGGTCCGTTGTAACGATGTGTCAGTACAACCGCAGGCCGGTCGCAGTTGCACCGGTAACCACGTACAACAGTTCGTGTCAGTAGCCGTTTATGAAGATCACCGCCGCCATATACAGCGACAGCATCACCGCAAAACCGAACAGCAACAGACCGCTGTGTATCGATTCGACACCGCGGGTCGACGACGTGAAACGGGGAGTAGGGGGTATCATGACCGGGTACTCGTCACTTTCGACGGCCGAGTAAAGACGTTTGTGGCCCCGACGAAGACACGACCGATGGCGAACAGACGGACGTGAACTCCGGAACGAGAAGAAACCGACGTGCGGAGTACCGTACCGATGTACCGGCGGGATCGCAGACGATTCGCGGCCTCGCCGGCGGTGACGGACGCCAGACCGGATCAGAGGTCGACCGAGATGATCAGGTCGACCAGCCGTTCCGTAATCGTCCCCGTAAGCGCCCCGACCCAGAGCAACGCGGTAAAGTGGAAATAGGAGTTACCGAAGTGGCCGCCGTCGGCCACGCGGAGCACGAGCGACGAGATGAAGGCGTTGAAGATCAACACCAGAACGATCAGGAATCGGAGCACGGGAACGTTGTACTGTTCGGTGTGGATGAGCGAGCCCCCGAGGATCTCTCCCTCGAGGTCGATGTCGAAACTCGAGAGCATCAACGCGAGCTCGAGGCCGATGAAAAACGCGAACGAGGAGGCGGCGGTGATCCCGTAGATGACGCCGATCAGCGTCGTCGTCTGCTGGCGACGCTCCTCGCGCAGGTTGATGATCTCGCTCATGTTCTTGCTGATGAGCTCTCCCAGCCGCTTCGGACCGCCTCCCATGTCGCGACCGACCAGGTACATCTCGCTGAACTTCTGGATCAGAAACGAGTGGGCGTCTCCCGTGAAAAATCGCCACGACTTCTCGGTGCTCACTCGCATGTTGAGCCGTCGGTAGAGGTCGTCGACGTTCTCGGTGAGCGGGCCGAAGTCCTTCGTTCGAAGCGTCGCGAGCACCTCGGAAGTGGTGCTCTGTTTGGCGCTCTCACTGGTGCCCAGCGCGCGGATGAAGTTCGGAAACTCCCGGTCGCGATCGAACACTCGCCGTTCCTCGTACCAGAACGTGAGGCCGGGGATCAACAGCGGAAGCGTCGCGATCGGCATGTAGAGCAACAGCGGCACCGCGCTGAACTCGATCGACTCGGTGCCGGGGATCAACTCGAAGAACGCGAGGGTCATCCCGATGACGACGAATACGCTGAGGATTATTCCGGCGACCGTCGAGCCCAACATCCGTTTTTTCGTCGTGGTCCGGTAGCCGTCCTCGAGGTACCAGATCGGATCGTCCGGAACGATCGCCCGGATCACGAAGAAAAAGCCGATCTGGACGAACACGAACAGCACGATCACGAGCGTGGTCGTGATCGTCGGATCGTTGCCCGTAAGCAACGGCAACACGATCGCAAAGACGAGCGCGAACGTCATCGAGATGATGAGCGAGAGATAGAGGTCCTTCAGAACGTCCAGGTTGCCGAGGGACTGTCGATAGACGGTGGAGTACTTGTCGATCAGCACGTCTTGTTCCTGAAAGAGGAACTCGTCGAGTTGCTGGCCGGCGTCGAGCGTGTACGCCAGCCGCTCGAGGAGGTCCTCGACCGACTCGCTCGGAACCTCCTTCGCCCGTCGCTGGCAGGCGTCGCCGAGGCTCAAGTGCCACACGTCGACCAGATCGACGACGCGTTGCATCTCGTCGGCGAGTTCGCCGTACTCCTCTTCCTGGGCGAGTTTTCGAAGGACCTGCATCCGGTCGATGTTCGTCGTCGAGAGGATCGTCATGTGGATGACGAAGAGGTGAAACCGGTTTTCCATCTCGATGCGACGCTGGTCGACCGCGAGTCGCGGATACCCGACCGCCGAAAAGAAGATCAACAGCCCGAGAACGGGGATCAGCAGTCGGACGAGCAAAAACGCGTCGAGAACGACCGCCGCCGCGATCGTCGCGAGAAAGATCAGAAACGCCGGGACCAGAATCGCGAGAATGTAGATCCGCGTGGGGATCTCCATCTCGTCGTACGACTGGATGACCGACTTTCCGAAGTCGTTGGCGGCGACGGTCTTATCGACGATGCTCATGATGGATCGGATCGGTACTCGTTACGCGGGTCGCGTTCGCTTCGACCGACGAAACCGGATCGTGGCGAATACGTCGGTATCCTCGCCATACAAAGTTTCTGGCCTGCTCCCGGCAGTTCGATTCGTCACTTCCACGCCGTCATCACTCCCACGACGAATCGACGGAGACGCTCTGTGGCGGTTCCTCGTCGAACGGTGTCGACGTCTTCTCCGGCGTCGCGATGTGTGCGATGTATCGCAAGCTCCGCTTGTGTTCGGCCGAACTCAACACCGAACGAGGATCCGGATCGTCTGGGGGATCGCCCTCACCGTCTCCGAATCCGTACAGCAACGACTGGAGATACGTTTCGACGCCGGCGGAGATCCAGCCGATGGACTCGTAGTACGCGATGGTCCGTGCGGTCCCCTCGATACCGGCCGTCTCGACGAGGAACGCGATCCACTCGAGCGTCGCGATTTCGGCAGTCGGACGAGACGGGTGGCGGACGAGATATGGCGGCTCACCGATCTCGCCGTTGACGGCGTCTTCGATGTCAGTGACTGGAGAGTCGACGTCGTCGGCGTCCGCGTCGTTCTGGGTCGACGTCGCGCCGGCAGCCGCAGAGAGGTCGTCGGCGTGGGATCCGTCGGTCTCGTTCTCGTCGGCGGACTCGGAGGTCTCTTCGGCGTCTGAATCGTCGGTCGGTGCCAGAAACTCGTCGATCTTCTCGTCTGCGGTGGCGTCGTCCAGCACCCCGTCTTCGCTCTCCGGCTCCAGTTCGTCGTCACCGTCGTCCTCCAGATCCAGCGGCGCGCCTTCGGTATCCTCCTCGAGCGAAAACTCGTCGTCCGCCGTCGACTCGTCGAACTCGTCCGCCATCGGATCGTCGAACTCGTCGGCGTCATCGTCGATCGGATCGTCGAGGAAATCTTCCGCGCTCGCTTCGGCGATTTCGTCGTCGATATCGTCGCCGATATCGTCGGTCGCGCCGAATCCACCTTCCGTCGCGTTCTCGAACGCGTTGCCGATCTCCTGATCTCCGACGAACGGATTGATGCCGTGGGTGACGATCTCGTAGAGGTCGACCAGCTTGTCGACGTTTTGCTCGACCGTCGAGATCGAATCGCTGATCTTCTCGTTCTCGCCGCGGACGGTTTCGACCTTGTTCTGCAGCGAATCGACTTCCTTTTCGATCTCGTTGAGCCGGTAGGTCAGCTCCTCGTCCGAGTCGCCGCCCTCGTCGTCGGCGAACCCCATGTCGTCGCCCATCAACCCGTCGTCGCCACCGAGCAGGTCGTCCTCGACGTCGGCATCCGGGTCGTCGTTCGATTCGTCACCGTCGTCGCCGAGTAATCCACTCATGTGTATGCTGTCCTGGTTGGTCAGTCGATGTAGACGTCGATGCTGTCTTCGTTGCCGTTCACGATGATCGCGATCTCTGTGTCGCCGTTCGGAGCCTTCTCCTCGAGATCGACCGTCACCTCGACGACGCCGCCCGGTCGCCACGCGTCGCTGTCGGCGTCGACGCGTTCTGTCGTCAGCTGACCGCTCGGTACGTAGGTCCCGTCGACGAGAACGTCGAACGTCGACGGATCGGTCGATAAACTGCGAGAGCCGGTGTTTTTGACGAGAACCGTCACCTCGTTTTCGCTCTCGTCGTACACCGCCTCGGTCGTCGCCTCGTCGCTGATGACCGCGACGTCCGTCTTGATCTCGTCGGCGACGTTCGAGCCGCGCGTTTCGATCGCATTGCTCAGCTGGCCGGTTTCGACGACGAGCGTTCCCGTGATCGCGGCGGCGATCGTCAAGCTAGCGACGAAGAGGATCAGGTGCGTCGCCGAGACGCCCGACATCAGTCGTCCCCCGCCGCTTCGATGCGGCTGGCGTCGCTGATCGCCGTCTCGGTTACGATCGTGACCCGGTCGACCTCGGTCACGTTCGACGCGCCGCGGACGTGCTCGTCGACCGTCTCGTTGGTGAACGAGACCTCGAGGTCGGTCGACGGCGGCCAGATCGACGTCGCGTTGCGCCGGTCGTCGCCGGCGATCACGACGGTCTCGGTCGCGGTGAGCGGAACGTAGTCGCCGTCGACGAGCAGGTCGGTGCTCGAGAGATCGAGCGTTCGCGTTCCCTCGTTGGTCGCGGAGACCGTGACGTTCTCGGTGGTGTTCTCCGCGCCGTGGACGGAGATCGCCGTGTTCTTCTGATCGCGGATCTGTTCGGACTGCGTCGAGAAGGCCTCGCCGGTTTCGCTACTGATCGTAAACAGCGTGGGGACGATGACGCTGGCTGCGATGAGGAGACCGATGAATATCACGGCCATCGCGCCACTCGTACTAAACCCCATTGTGCCGTACCGAAGCAACCATCGGTCAAAAGCCCTCTGGCCAGGGTGCGCGAAGCGTTGGCACGAATCCGGAGGACGTCGAGCCGACAGGCGGACGGGCAATCGACCCGAAGCGAAACGAAGAGGCGCGGCTCGAGGTGAAAACGCACAAAAAATCGTTCGGCTGCGATACGAGCGATCGGTGAAAGCCCTTACAGGGCGACCGCCGGATCGTCGCGGATGATGTCAGGTGCCGTCAGCGTAACGGGCGTCTGGGAGCCCTGGGCCGTCGTGATCGTCAGATCCAGCTGCTGGCCTTCGGTGATGAAGTGGGGCTGGCTGATCGGATCGGAACCTTCCACAATTCCGTGGCTCTCGTTAAGTTCGCCGAGCGGGATGTGGATCTCGAGTCGGTCGTCGTCGTTCATCAAGACGGTGTGTCCGGAGTCACCACGGAGTTCGGTCGTGATGAAGGAGTTGTTCTGGGCGATTCCGTCACTGTCTCCGTCCTCCATGAGATCCCTGAAGTCGCTCGAGTCGAGATCTTCGTCGACGGTTCCGTTGTGGGTGAGCGTCACCGCCTCGTCGTTGAGGTACTCGATCGTCGCCTCGCTCATGTCGATGGCGTCAGCGCCCGGACTCTTCTGGACCGCCAACGTCACCAGCGCGATGGTGTCGTTGTCCGGACTGTCGTCTGCCCACCAGTCACCGTCGGCGTTGTCGAACGTGCTCGAGGAGTTGGTCTCACCGACCGAGGTGATCACCTGGATGTTGTCGGACACCTGTGCGGTGCTCTCTTCACCGGTGGCTTCGGCCTGCGTCTGCAGGAAGCCGGCCGTGTTGATCAGTACGCCTGCTGCGATCGCGGCGACCAGCACCATCGCGATGAACACGATGAGCGTGCCGATCCCCACCTGACCGCGGTCGTCGTCGGAAGTAGTGTTGCCTGTTGAAATCATAGGTTCTCAGATTAGAGTGCGACTGCCGGTTCGTTTCGGATGATGTCGGGCGCGCGCAGGGCCACCGGCGTCTGGGAGCCCTGAGCCGTCGTGATCGTCAGTTCGACGTCGTCGCCTTCCTCGATGAACTCGGGCTGTTCGACGAGTTCACCCGGATCGTCCTGCGCGTACGGGTGGTCATCGAACGCATCCGAAGTGAGCGTTCCGAGAGGGACGTGGATGGCCAGCCGGTCGTCGTCGGCGATGAGCACGCTCGGTCCGGAGTCACCGCGAATCTCTTCCGTCAGGAAGGATTCGGACGAGTTGAATCCGCCGTCTTCGACGGTCCCGTTGTGGGTGAGCGTCATCGCCTGATTGTTGAGGTACTCGATCGTCGCCTCGCTCATGTCGATCGCGTCCGCACCCGGGCTCTTTTGGATCGTCATCTCGACGTGAACGATGGTGTTATTGCCCTCGGGAGCCTCGTCGAACCAGTCGTCGTTCTGATACTCTGACGACTCGTTGGTGATCCCGACGGACGTCATCACCTGGACGTTGTCCGATACCTGTGCCGTACTTTCCTCACCGGTGGCTTCAGCCTGCGTCTGCAGGAAGCCGGCCGTGTTGATCAGGACGCCCGCGGCGATTGCGGCGACCAGCACCATCGCGATGAACACGATGAGCGTGCCGATCCCCACCTGACCGCGGTCGTCGTTACGTGTGTCGAACATTGTAAGTCACTCCTATAGCCTGACATCGTTACCTGCGTCTTCGCCGTTCAGCGAATCCGGCACGCTGAGGACTGCAACCGACTGCGAGCCCGACTGCAGCGTCAGCGTCACGTCGGCGGTCTGGCCTTCGTGAAGTCCCTGATCACCGTTGATCTCTTCGGTCGCGTCGATCTCCTCGAGGTCGATGATGACCGCGACGCGATCGCTTCGCTCCTGGAGCACGTCGGGTTCGGTGCCGTCGGTGATGGCCTCCAGGCCGAAGTGTTCGTCGCTGGCGTCCGCGATACCGCTCTCGTTCGAGGTGAGGTCCGCCACGCCGCCCGGACCGATCACCTGGATCGTCATCTCACTCAAGTCGATGTCGTCGGCACCGGGTGACATCTGGGTGACCATCCGGGCCTCGTTGATCGGACCTTCGTCGTCGACGGAAACGTTACCCGTCGTACTCACGATGTTGAGATTGTTCGAAACCTGTTCGGTGCTCTCTTCGCCGGTGGCTTCAGCCTGCGTCTGCAGGAAGCCAGCCGTGTTGATCAGTACGCCTGCTGCGATTGCGGCGACCAGCACCATCGCGATAAACACGATGAGCGTGCCGATCCCCACCTGACCGCGACTCTGGTCTGTCTCGTCTGCGAACATATGTAGGGGGTAAACACCCGCCTGAGACGGGCGCTACCCCATACTCTAAATGGACCGTTATTAAACCTGAGCCAATATTTTCAAGTGTGGGAACGACATCACGGCGAAATGTGGATAATCCTACCGTCGACTGGTCCGGAACGATCCCGGACGAACGACGGCAGCGTCTGACGAGCGAACGCCACGCGTCAGACGGTTCCGGAAGCGGAAGAAAATCGCGTTTGAAGGGGCTCTCGAGTGTCGTTTTCAGCGATGAAAATGACGTACGCGACCTGTCATGTGGTCAGTACGGTTTAGTGGACGGGGTCTGTATCAGCCGCACATGGATCCCACCGAAGTGCTGGGAAGTCTGGGCAAGAAGTACAGCCCGGACATTCTTCGGTCGGCGCACGAACCAAAATCCGCCCAGGAGCTGAGCGACGAGCTCGATATTCCCGTCACGACGAGCTACCGGCGGGTCGAGGTGCTCACCGAACTCGGCCTGCTCGAGGACGACGAAGACGACAGGGAGTTCGGCGAGCCCGGACGGAGCCAGACGCTGTACCGGCGCAACGTCGAGGAGATCGTGATCCGATTCGAGGAGGACGAACTCGAGATCGAATCGAAAGAACCCGACGTCGCCAGCCAGCGCCTGACGAGCGTCTGGGAGGACCTCGGTCGCGGCATCGGTGGTGACGACTGATGTACCTCGTCGAAATTCTGTACGTCGTCTTCAGCGCGTCGCTGATCGCCTCCGGGCTGGTGATGGCGGGGATGGCCGTCCAGGCGTACGCGGAGACGGAACGTCGGTCGATGATCTACCTATCGGTCGGCTTTACGCTGATCGTCGCGGCCGCGACGGCGACGACGATCAGCGCGTTCGTCAACGACTTCCAGAACCCGCGTCAGCTCCTGACCGTCAACTACTTCGTGACGACGCTTGGGTTCGTCGCGGTGATTCTGAGCCTGTACGCGGAGTGACGCGCGCCGAACGAGGCCGACTCGACCGTGGTCCGTGCGAACCCTCGGCCGGGACACTTATTCGAGCTCTCGTCGATAATCGCGACATGAACATCGTCGACGGCGACAAGATCGAGTGTAGCCGCTGCGAAGAGGTGATCTCTCTGGACGACGCGAACATTCTGGGCAAGAGCAACAACCGGACGTACGCCAAGCCACTCTGTGACGACTGCCTCGAGAACGTGGGGGTGCCAAAGGGGTACGAACTCGAGCGCGACGTGAGCTATCTCAAAAGCGATTGATCCGCGAGCGGGCCCGCTCGTGTTTCGTTTTCCGCCGATTCTTCGCGCTCACTTGCTGTTCATCGCTTCGCTCGCGATGTTTCGCCCGCGGGGTTTCAACGCGACCTCGCGACGAACGCGGACCTCCTCGAGGACGTCCAGTTCGATGAGCCGCTCGTAAATTTCCTCGACTTCGTCCGTATCGATGTCGAGAAACTCCGGGACCTCGAACGGTGAGACGCCGGAGTAGATCGCCATCAGCACCTCCTCTTCCTTGCCCGAGAGGTCGATCTGCGAGGCGTTCTTTTCGGCGCCGCGATCGAGCACCGACTTCAGGATCGCACAGTTCTGGGACGATCCCGAGATGTACGTCTGGACGCTCGAGCCGTCTTCGGTGTGTTCGGCTTCGATGACGGGTCGTTCGTTCGATCGGACCGTCCGCTCGTCGCTCTCGACGGTTCCGACGTCGTCGACTTCGATCTGGACGAACGTGCCGTTCTCGACCGCGAAGTTGGCGACGCCCGTATCGATCTTAGTTCGGGCCTTGCACCAAGACGTGTCCTGAACGACGCCGCCTTTGACCGCCGGGTGCTTGATCAGGACGATCTCGCCGTCCAGGATGGCCTTTTGCATCTGCAGTTCGAACGCGTCGACCTCCTCCATCGACACGAGGTGGACGTTCGGTCCGTAGTTGATGCTGATGTAGTTCGAGACCTTCGCGATCGTCTGGTTGACGTCGTACCGTCCGCGGATCGACTGGATCTTAGAGAGGGGGATCGTCTCTTTTCCCTCGTTGCCGACGATGACCAGTCGCTTGTTCGAGAGGACGATTCGGCCGTTCGACCAGTTCGTATCCGACAGCTTTCGTCCGTCGCGGACGACTTGCGTGAACTTGCCGGTGACGTCCGCGAGTTTCTGTTCCGACTTGCTCATGGAATATCACCACTCGGCATTCCGACGCCGCCAAGCTTCGACAGCGCCGAGAACCCGCGTTTTCGCAACCGATCGCTGTCGGTTCGCTCGACGAACGACGACAGCTTCTTTCGGGACCTGTCGCCGCCGATCTTGCCGAGTACGAACAGCGCCTTGACGCGCATCTCCTCGTCTCTGTCGCTTTCGACCAGCTCCAACAGCCGCTGTTCGAGTCCGTCACCCGCGAGCAACGCGAGGCTCGTGGCGGCGAACTTCGAGGTCATCTCGTCGTCGTCGCCGAGCGTCTCGATCAGCGCGTCCTGGGCGTCGCGAACGTACTCCTCGTCGGCGATCCGGCCCAGCAACCAGGCCGCGTTTCGACGCTGTGCCGTCTCCGTGCTCCGATCCAGAATCTCGATCAACGGCTGGACGGCCTCGCGCTCGTTGGCTTCCTCGAGTTCGCCGACGATCTTCTCGCGAACCTGGTGGCTCGCGCCGGAGGGAGCCTGCGAGAGCAACTGGACGAGCGAGAACATCGCCGTTCGCCGGACGACGTCCGAATCGTCGCTCAACGCGGTGGCGAGGATTTCGACCGCCTCCACGCTACCCAGTCTGCCGAGCGCGTCGACGGCGATGCGTCGCAACACCTCGTCGTCGTCGTTCGCGACGTCGACGAGCTCCCGAAGTGCGTTTTCGGTCCCGATGTCCGCGAGCGCGTACGCGACCTCGATTCGAACGTCGTACTGGTCTTCGTGTAATCGACGAGCCAGCGCCGGGACGCACTCGGTGGAACCAATACGTGCGAGCGCACGCGAAACGCGCATCCGTACCCGCGGATCGGGATCGGAGAGTCGATCGACGAGGGCGTTGACCACGTTGTCCTCGCCGATTCGACCGAGTCCGGTCGCCGCCGCCATGCGGAGTTCGGGCAGGTCGGCGTTCAGCCCCTTTGCGAGGATCTCCGCCTTTTTCCACTGGGCGACGTCGTCGATGTCGTGACCCGAAATCTCGCCGATGAACTGCTCGAGGGCGTCCTGTCCGTACTGGTCCAGCGCGTCGATCGCGCCGGCGCGGACACCCTCGTCCTCGTCGTCTTTCGCGGCGGCGACGAGCACGTCGATCACCTCCTCCCGCGGCGTATTCCGTTCGCCCGTCTCCGACTCGAGACTTCCGAGGATCTCCGCCGATCGCTTTCGGATGTCCGGGTTCGAACTCTCCTCGAGGATCGTGATGAGCTGATCGAAGTCGGCGTTTCGCTCGAGTTCAAATAGCGTCATCCGTGGGAGATCACCTATCCGGGACGGGAAGCCACACCGTTGAATGCATGGCTACGTGTTTCGCCTGCGAATATTCAAAGTTCCCGTTCCGGCCCCGTCGGTACGACGGCGATCGGTCCGAGGAACTGGATTCGAAAACCTCATTCACGTCACTCGTCGTCGGTCGATTGGTCACCATTCATGGGATCGTCGTCGGCTCCGGTTTCGGCCGCCGAATCGTCTGTCTCGTCGCTGCTGTTCGGCAGATACGGATTCTCGCCCTCCTCGTAGACTTTCGTCCGAAGGATCGCGTTCCAGACGTCGAGCGTGCTGATCTCCCCGTCGACCTCCTGTTGTGCCCACTCGGAGTTAACCGCCCAGCCTTCGACCTGTCCCTCGAATCGATCGAGAACTTCGGTGTAGAGGTACTGGACGTCCGCGCCGCGAGCGACGAGGGCATCGCGAAAGACCACGTAGATCAGCGCGATCTCGTCTTCGGACTCGTCGCGGGTTTCCGCGTCGGACTCGTAGAACAGGATCAGATCGTCGTCTTCGGTGTCGTGGTAGAGTTCGTCGACCGTGATGCCGTTTTCCTCGAGGAAGAAGTAGAACTCGCTCGGCGTCGCGTTCCGTTCGTCGCCGGGATCTTCCGGCTCGATCGCGGTTCGACTGCCGCCGATGCTCTGGACCGAATCGAGACAGCCCGCCGTCAGCCCGAGCGAGACGCCGCCGACGGCGGCGAGCGCTCGCCGGCGACTCGTCGCGAACGTGCGGTTCGTACCCTCGGGTTCCGACGGAGCTCGAGAACGAGTTGTGGGAACTCGAGCACGGCGGTCGTCGGTCGAATACTCGGAACGCTCTGGCATCTTATTGAAGGCGTCGCACCAGTAGGTGAAAAACGCGTCGGCCGTCTCGATCGACGTCGACCGTCCGTCGAACCGGGACGCGTGTGCCGATCGTTCCCGTACGGGCCGGCAATATCATATAAGTGGATTACTAACTGGGCGACAACAGGACTCGATCGGCGGAATGCACGAGACCATGACGGAGCAACCACGGCACCCCGACTCGACGCGACTGGTGAGCGTGCGATGCTGAGTTCGACGGCCAATCCGGAACCGAGCGGTGAGCGCTCGAGTGCACGTTCCGTGTGCGTCCGAGCGTCGAGCCGACGGCGGACGAAGCGCACGACGACGGCCGGGAAGAGCCGTCGCCGACTCGCGGTGGCGTGTCTCGTCGCGCTGGTGCTCGTCTCGGCACTGGTCGTCGTCGCACCGACCGTCGCGAGCGCCGGGGACGACCACGAAGACGAGTACGTCGTCGTTCGGTTCGCCGACGATTACGTCGTCACCGAGAGCGCCGCCGACGAGGTACCCCCGAACCCGAACGTCAGCGTCGAGGGGACGAGCGGAGACGAGGCGCTCGTCGTAAACGAGGACGGGCGGATCGAAACGGAAAGCGGGCAGGCAGTCGTCGTCGAGAACAACACGATCCAGACGATTTCCGGCGATCCGAACCTCGTCGTCACCGCCGACGGCGTCGTCAACGATACGCTCGAGGTGAACGGCGACGGCTACGTCGAAACGAGCGAGGGCGGATCGGACGCGGTCGTCGAGAACACCGGCGATCGGATCGTCTTCGAGGAGTACGACGAGGCGTACTTCAACGTCACGATCCTGGACGGAGAGATCGAGTCCGTCGGCGAGGGCGAAACGCTCACGGTTCCCGTCGAGATCACGAACGACGGATACGGGACCGAGTCGGAAGACGTTACGTTCGAGCTGTTCGACGAATCCGGCGGCGTGATCGAGACGATCGACGAGGACGTCGCCCTCGAGAGGGGAGAGACGACGACGATCGAGTTCGAGTACGAGACGTCGAAGGGCGATCGGAGCGCGGAGTCCGTCGAAGTAACCGCCGATACGAACTACCATCCGCCGGGAAGCGGCGTCGATACGGCGGACGTGACGATCCACGAGTCGGAGACGGTCGTCTCGATCGTCAACGCCGACGAGCTCGCGCCAGCAGCCGGCGACGAACTCGAGGTCACCGCGGAGATCGAACGACGAGGGAACTATCCGCAGGGTGAACAGGACGTGCTAATCGAGTTCCGCGTCGACGGCGAGTACGTCACGACGGAGCCGGTGACGCTGGGTCCCGGCGAGCGCACGACCGAGACGTTCACCTACCAGACGAGCGAGGACGACTCGCCCGGCGTCTCGGTCGAACTCATCAGTCAGGACGGGGACAATACCGCGAGCGCGAACGTCGACGTGATCGGCGAAGCCTCCTTCAACGAGAGCGTCACGGCGGCGATCGTCGACAGAAACTACCCGGACGAAGGCGACGAGCTCGTCATCACCGGCGAGATCGGATACACCGGCGTCATCCCGGACAGTCCGCAGGAACACCCCATCCAGCTGTACGTCGACGGCGAGCTCGCGGACGAGAAGACCGTCGAACTGGACGGCGACGAGTGGGTCGAAGAGGAGTTTACGTACCAGACGGAACAGGGCGACGCGCCGCGGGTCGACGTCGAGCTGCGCAGTCCCGGCGAAGGCGACACCGCGCGGCCGCTCGTCGCCGGAAGCGGCTTCGCGGTGGACATCCAGAACGTCGTGGAGCCGGTGAACGTTACCGACCGGCTGGTCGTCACCGCGGCGATCGAGAACACGGGCGACATCGCCGGCGAACAGGACGTGCGGCTGCGGATCGACCGGGGCGTCGACGATCCCGACAGGACGGACCGGCACGTCCGGGACAACAGCACCGTCTCGCTCGAGCCGGGCGAGCGAACGGTCGAGCGGTTCTCGTTTCGAACCTGGGCCGCGGACGTCCCCCAGGTCGAAGTGGCCGTGATCAGCAACGACGACGAGGACGTCGCGAACGCGACCGTTCGAGACGACACGGACAGGTTCGACGTCACGGAGCTCTCCGCCGATCGATCGTCGGAATCGACGGTGGATCTCTCGGCGACGATCAACAACACGGGGATCGAATCCGGCGAACAGTACGTCGAGTTGTTACTCGGCGACGAGGTCGTCCACATCGACAGGCTGGAGCTCGGTCCGTGGGAGTCACAAACCCTCACGGCGACGGCGGACGCCCCCGACGAGACCATCGAGTTCGCCGTCGTCACCGACAACGCGACGGAGACGACGACGGTCGCTGGCGTCGAGGACGCGGACGACGAGCCGGACGACGCGGACGAAACTGACGACGATCCGTCCGAAACCGACGACGAGACGACGGACGGCGAGCCGACCGAAGTGGAATCGGCCGACGACGAGGAGGAGGGGATCCTCCCGTGGTATCTGGTCGTCCTCGGCATCCTCGGCGTCGCCGGTTCCGTGCTCGTTCTCCTCGCGTACCGTAACGATCCGGAGAACTTCCCGCCGGACGCGGCGGCCGTGAAAGCGGGCGTGGAACGCTCGGCAGCGTCCGCACGCCAGGATCTCACCGCGGCCGCCGTCGCCGCGAGAGACGGCGACGTTCCCGCGCTCGTCGCCGCGCTGAAGGGGCTGGTCGGAATCGGGCCTGGAACGCTGGTCGTCCAGAACCAGTTGCCGAGAGCGGCGACGGTGCGCGTTCGCTGCCAGACGGCCCACGACACCGTTCTCCTCGAAGACCTCGAACTCGATCCCGACGAACGGCGCGCGCTCGGTGCGTTGCCAAACGTCAGCCAGTTCAAAGTCGGCGCGGGCGTCGAGGACATCACGGCTCACGAGGAGATCTTCCAGGGGATATCCGGAGACGTCGGCGTCGTACTCCGGGCTGACGGAATTCTGATCGCGAACCTCGGGTGAGCGAGGGCGCTATTTTCCACGGTTAGATTGCGAGAGAGGAATACAGAATATATTTATCCGGGACGGGTCTGGTTGTGGGTAATGCGAATCACAACGGGTGTACCGGGCTTCGACGCGCTGGTCGACGGCGGTATCCTCAAAGACCGGCTGTACGTGATCAGCGGCCCGCCGGGAAGCGGTAAGACGACGTTCTGCTCGCAGTTCGTCACGAAAGGCGCCATCGACGGGGAGACGACGCTGTTTCTGACCTTACACGAAACCGAAGCCGAACTGGTCGACGACATGGGTGGCTACGAGTTCGGCTTCGATCAGGCCGTCAACTCCGGTCACGTGAAGGTGCTGAACGCCTTCGAGAGCGAAGCCCAGCGGCTTCTCGCCCCTTCGTCGCGATCGAGCGGGGAGTTTCCCTCGAGCGTCGAGAATCTCGCCAACCAGCTCGTCGCCTTCGTCGAATCGAAAGGCGTCGACCGGCTCGTCATCGACTCGACGATGCTGCTCGAGTACTACTTCTCGGACGACCTCGACGCGCTCATCAAGTTTCTGACGAAGCTCAAGCGCGCCGACGCCACCGTGTTACTGATCTCCGAGATGACCGATCCCACATCCTACACCGACGGCCACTACCTCGCACACGGAGTCATCTTCATGCACAACTACCTCGAGTCCGGCGGGATGACCAGGGGCATACAGATCATCAAGATGCGGGGAACGAAAATCGACTGCGACATCCGAAAGATCGAGTTCACCGATCGTGGACTCCAGGTCGATCCGAACGAGAAGATCCAGGTCTGAGATGTACGAACGCCACTTCGGCACCGACTGGGAGGTGATCGACGACCAGGAGGAGGTCGTCCGACGCGCGTTCGCACTCGGCGTCGCGGCGCGACTCGGCGAGACGCACCCCGGGGAGCTAGACCGGTTGGGCGAACAGATCGACACGAACTACGACCAGAGCTTCGTCGAACTCGCGTTCCAGAAGGGGCGGACCGAGGCGAGCGACGTCCAACGGAAGGCCGACGACGACGAGCAGGTGTGGGACGCGCTCGTCGACGGGAAGACGATCGTCGAAAACCCCCGTGACGAATCGGCGGACGCCGAATTCGAGGACGTCGACGGCGACGATACGATTCCGGAGGCGCTCAGGCGGGTCGCCATCGACACGCTTCCCGACGACAGCACCGACCGCGTCAAACGGCCGTCGTTGCTGGACAGGGATCGAAGTCCGGGACGCACTCGAGAGGGCCGACGAACGGTCTTCGGTCGGTCTATGGACCGAACTCGCGGGGGCAAAGGCGACGGTCGGTCGACGGACGATCCGTCGGACGACGGGGATTCCGGCGGCGACGGGGCCCGGGGCGAAACGAGAGCGGACGAACCGTCCGGAGAGAGTAGTGCGACCACGAACGACCGAGCCGGCGAGCCGAGTTCGGCCGCGGACGACGCCAGCGGAACGGAAGGCGACGCCTCGTCGACGCCGGACTCCGGCTCTCGGCGCCACCGCTCGAGCGACAGCCGAAACGGGCGCGAAAGTCGGGACGAGCGCGACGGTCGAAACGCGAGCGAAAGCGAAAACTGACGAATCGGAGCTTTCGCGGACGTAATCGATCTAGAGCGTTCGTTCGACGCCGTCCGCACCGTTGACGGTGAGCGTTCCGGTGGCGGGATCGAACTCGATCGATCGACCGTGGTGGCCGCCGAAGTCGGTTCCCGCGATCGAGACGCCGTAGAACTCGAGTTCGCGGCGGACGGCCTCGACGTTTCGCGCGCCGATCGACCGGCTCGTCTCCGCGAACTCGACCATCGTCGCACCGCCCGCACCTTTCGCCCACGAGCGAGACGGCCTCCCGCCGAGATCGCGAAACTCGGCGAACATGGCCTCGAATCCGGTGTCGGCGAACTTTGCGTCCGGATGGTTCCCGCTGTGTGCTTCGTCCGCTCGAGGGAGCATGAAGTGGAGTAGCCCGCTGACGGTCGCGGCTTCGTCGTGGACGACCACCCCGATGCACGAGCCGAGTCCGCTGGTTTTCAACGGAGTCGAGTCGTCGACGACGACGTAGTCCGCGATGCCGACCGGAACCGCCCCGTTGCCGTCGGGGTCGCGGGCGGCGGCCGACGAACGTCGCCGGGCGGCGTCGATCGGCGAAACCGGCGTCTCCTCCGCATCGTGGATGGGGAGATCGGACAGATCGAACGCTCGCGGGCGATCGTTCGAGTCCGGATCCGTCATCGGGTACACCACCGTCCCGTGATCACGAGCGATCGAATCGGTGAGCCGTCCCGTCGGTCGGATCGGCCGACAGTGACCGCCGTCCGGTCTACGTCGATGGTCCCATCGGCGCGTTCGTCACCGCGCGACGCGAACGAAGCGCGCCCTCGCCGAAGCGACCGAGCGTGCAGCGTCACAGCGTATCCACGTCGAGGATCATCACGACTTCACCCTCGCCGAGAACCGACGCGCCGCTGATTCCGGGCGCACCGCTCAGGACGCCCTCGAAGGGTTTGATCACGACCTCCTCCTGGCCGACGACGTCCGAACAGCGGATGCACACCTGTCGAACGGTGTCTTTGATGCGGACGACCATGTCGTCTTCGGCGGGGGAAACGTCCGGAACGTCGAGTCGGTCGCCGAGCGAGAGCAGCGGGTAGATGCGTTCGTCGTGGGTGATCGTCGGTCGGTCTTCGACCGACTCGACGGTGAGATCCTCGAGTTCGGAGATCTCGTCGATGTTCTTGATCGGGATGCCGTACGTCTCGTCGCCGACCGTGACGAACAGGACGCGGACGATCGCGACGCTGACCGGTAACATTAGCGTCACGCTGGTTCCGGCTCCGGGCTCGCTCTCGACGTTGATCGAGCCGTCGACGCCGCGGACGACCTGATTGACGACGTCCATCCCGACGCCGCGACCGCTGACTTCCGTAACCTCCTCGGTCGTCGAGAAACCGGGGTGGAAGATGAGATCGTACACCTCGGAGTCGTCGAGGACGCGACCCTCCTCTTCGGTGATGACACCCTGGTCGATCGCCTTCTCGCGGATCTCTTCGACCTCGAGTCCGCGACCGTCGTCCTGGACCGTGACCGAGACGCGATCGCGGTCGCGCTCGCCGATGAGCTTGATCGTGCCCTCGCGCGGTTTCCCCTTTCGTTCGCGCTCTTCGGGCGGCTCGATGCCGTGGTCGACGGCGTTTCGAATGAGGTGCATCAGCGGATCGCCCAGCTCGTTCAGAATCGAGCGATCCATCTCGATGTCGACGCCGTCCATCTGGAAGTCGATCTCCTTTTCTTGCTTTCGGGAGAGGTCGCGGACGACCCGCGGGAAGTTGCCGACGATCTTCTTCAGGGGCACCAGCCGGATCTCGAGAACGGTATCCTGCAGACTCGCCGTGATCTTGCCGTGTTCCTCGAGTTCGTCCTCGGCTTCGACCAGCTGGTTTTCCTCGATGATCTTGCGGAGTTTGATCCGACTGGTCACCATCTCTTCGACCTGGTTGTAGAGCTGGTCGACCTGCTCGACGTCGACCCGAATCGATTCGACCTCCTGACTGCCGTGGGCGAACGCCGACTCGGACGACGCCGGCGAATCGCCATCCGCGTCGGCGGCCGAACCGTCCGAGCTGCTGGCTTCTTCCGCCGCCTGCGAGCGCTCGGCTGCGACGTCGTCGGTGATGTGCTCGATGGCGCTGTCTTCGACGTATCGGTTGTTCTCGTAGAACGTCGCGACGTCGTCGGCGGTGACGTCCGGGTCGGTCAGAACGTAGGCGTCGAACGTCGCGTCGAACTCGCCGTCCTCGATCACGTCGCCGTCGGGATCGAGCCGGAGAAGGTCGTACTCGTCTTCGATGGCGTCGATGACGAACATCGCGTCGACGTGTTCCGATCCGGTCGGTTCGAACTCGACGGTCGTTCGGTAGAGTTCCGCCTCGTCGAGGTCGACGTCGTCGCCGAGGTCGGCCGCGACGTCGGCGAGAGGAACGGCAGCGTCGACGTCAGCCGCCCCGTCGTCCGCGTCGGCCGCCTCGTCGCCGTCGTCGGCGCTCTCGGACTCGCCCTCGATCGAGGCGCGAATCTCCTCGATCGTCGCCTCGGGGTTCGTCTCCGTCTCACCCGTCTCCGAGATCTCCTGGACCATCTGATCGAGGAGGTCGACGCCGCTGAAGATCAGGTCCATCCGATCGCCCGTCACGGCGAGTTCGCCGGATCTGATGCAATCGAGCAGGTCCTCGACGGCGTGGGCGATGTTGCTCGCGTCCGTGTAGCCCATAACGCCGAAGTTGCCTTTCAGGTTGTGTGCGACCCGAAAGACCGTCTCGATCGACTCCGAGTTCTCCGGGTCGGCGGCGTTTTCGAGGTCCAACAGCGCGTTGTTGAGCTGCTGGATGTCCTCCTGGCTCTCCTGGACGAAGGTGTTCGTCACGTCGCTCACGCGGACCACCCCGTGAACGCGTTGGTGATCCCCTCTGCGATCCGATCGCCCGGCAGGATCATGTCGACGTCGACGCGCTCCGTTGCCACCTTCGGCATGCCGTAGACGCGCGACGTTTCTTCGTCCTGAACGATCGCCTTCCCGCCCGCCTCCTTGATCGACTCGAGGCCGGCCGCGCCGTCGGCACCCATCCCGGTGAGGATGACGCCGACGAGGTTACCGGTGACTCGCTCCGCTGTCGCTTCCATCGTGACGTCGATTGCGGGTCGGACGTTGTGGCGCTTTGGGCCGTCGTCGTTGGCCACCGCGAGGTGACCGTCGGCGAAGCCGGTCACGTCGAGGTGGTATCCGCCCTTCGCCAGGACGCCCTCGCCCGGGCCGACCGTATCGCCGTCGGTCGCCTCGCGGATGTCGTACGCTGTTCGTTCGTCGAGACGCTTCGCAAACCGTTTCGTGTAGTGATCAGCCATGTGTTGTACCACCAGAATTCGTAGTCCCGCTCGTTCGGGAAGTTCGGACAACACCCGCTCTACGACGCGCGGGCCGCCGGTCGATGCGCCGATGACGAGCGTCGGCTCGCCGGGAAACTCGTCGCCGACGTCGATCGTCGGCGTTCGATCCCGCGTCGGCGCTCGATCCCGCGTCGATCGCTCGCGACCGTCGTCGATTCCCGTCACGTCCGCGTCGGCGACCGCGCGAACGCGATCGACGATCTCGTCCTGTCTGGTCCAGATGTCGACCGAGTTGTCGCCCGACGGTTTCGCGATGAAGTCGACCGCACCGGCCTCGAGCGCCTCGAACGTGGCGTCGGCGTTGCGAGTCGTGTGCGAACTGATGACCAGCATCGGCGTCGGATTCTCGTCCATGACGCGTTCGATCACCTCGTGGCCGGTGAGTTCGGGCATCTGGATGTCGATGGTCGCGACGTCGGGTTCGTACCGATCGATGGCCTCGACGGCCTCGAGGCCGTCTTTCGCTCGGGCGACGACGTCGATTCCGCCGTCCTCGAGAATCTTCCCGAGGGTTTCGCGCATCACTGCGGAGTCGTCCGCGATTACGGCTCGGACCATCAGGAGATCGCGTCGCGTATCGCGTCCTGAATCGTACTGTTCTCGAACGGCTTCGTAACGTAGCCATCACCGCCGGCCTCGATTGCGGATCTCATCGTTTCTCGTTGTGTAGCATTCGTACAGAAGACGACGCTGACGTCCGGGTGTAGCTCCGTGATCGTGGCAGTTGCTTCGATTCCGTCGACCCCAGGCATCGCGAGGTCCATGACGACGACGTCGACGTGGGTGGTCTCGGCGATCTCGATGGCCTCCGCACCGTCGGCGGCCTCCGCGACGACGCGAAACTCCTCGGAGATCGCCTCCCGAAGGACCTCGCGGGTCGCCTCGGAAGTATCGACGATCAAGACGTTCACTGCCATGGGACTGGATTGTGATGTGCCCCGCATAAAGAATTCGGCCGGATGAGCGCGCGAGCGGTTCGTTCGAGGAACATTTTGGCCGTTCGAGTTATGTAGGCAGAGTCGGAACGACCCAGACGAATGGCGGGACCCGCTCGGCTGTGTGTAACGAACCAGAAAGGTGGCGTCGGAAAGACGACCGTGGCGATCAACCTGGCCGGGGCGTTGAACGAACTCGGCCGGGACGTTCTGTTCGTCGATCTCGACCCACAGGGCAACGCGACCGAAGGGCTGGGCTTGCTCGAGGCGTACGACGACGAGCCGCCGACGCTGCTCGACGCGCTCGTCGATCCGACGGCGATACCGCTCGAGGAGATCGTCTACTCACACGCCGAGATGGACGTCGTCGCGAGCAACATCGACATGAACGCGGCCGCGTCGTCGCTCGCCCAGCAACCGGAGTCGGAGACGCGTCTCGATTCGCTTCTCGATCGCCTCGAGCGCGACTACGAGTACGTAATCGTCGACTGTCCGCCCCACCTGGGCGTGATCACCGACAACGCACTGTGTGCGACCGAGAATCTCGTAATTCCCGCGCTTACGGAGCCGACGAGCAAGCGGTCGCTCGAGCTGCTGTTCGATTACGTCGGCTCGCTGGAGATGGATCACGACGTCGAGATCGATCCGGTTGCGCTAGTGGCAAACCGTATCGAGACGACGCGACAGGACGACGAGATGCTCGCGTGGTTCGAGGACGCGTTACCCGACGTCCCCATCTACCGGGTCCGCAAGCGCGTTGCGCTCCAGCGTGCGTTCGCCGACGGGCAGTCACTGTTCGCCATCGAGGAAGACGTCGACATGCGCGACGTGTTCGTCGCGATGGCCGAAGAGCTCGACGAGCAGTTCAGCACACAGGAGGTGCCGGCATGACCGACGACAGAGCACGACGACTTCGAGACCTGCGAAACCGAACCGCGGGCGACCGTGACGGTCGAACCGACGAGGCGAACGCCGACGGGACAGGCGACGACGAATCGTCCACGGACGACGGCACGGACGCCACAACCGACGGCGAGTCGGCGACCGAAGCGAGAGACGAGCGGGCCGACGAATCGACCCGAACGGCGGACGAGGACGACGAGTCAGCGGGCGACGGAGACGGATCGGCGAACGGAGGCGGCGAGTCGGTGAACGACGGATCGACGGGCGACGGTCGAACCGAGCGCGGAGACGGCCCGGACGGGATCGATCCCGCCTCGAGCGGCGAGGGCGAGGGCGAGTCCGCGGCGAGCCCGGGCGACGACGCTGTACCCGCGGCCGGCGACGGGCAACAAACCGTCGATCCGGCGTTGCAGGGGGCGATCGCCGACACGTCGGCGATGGTTAGCACGACCGAGATGATGGGCGCGGAACCGACGGTCGACGCCTCCGCGATCGAGCGGGCGAGCGACGACCAGGGACGGGCCGCGATCGGACGCGAGGGCGAGGTGTTCGAGCAGGGCAACACCCTGTTGCACTCCACGCAGGACAGAGAGAACACGGTACAGATGCTCGAGTTCTCGCTGAACGACGCCCGGTACGCGATCGAGATCGACCGGATCAGCGCCATCGTCGAGATGAAAGACATCACCCGGTTTCCCCGCGGGCCGGAGGCGATCGACGGCGTGACCGACCTCCGCGGCGAGATCACGGGCGTCCTGGACCCGACGACGATGCTCGACGTCGAGCGAAACGAACTGTCCGACGACCAGTACATCGTCGTGTTGAAACGCGACGACGACAAACAGAAACTCGGCATCCGCGTCACGGACGTCTCACAGGCGGTGACGTATCGGGAGTCACAGATCGACGAGACGGGAACCGTGATGGACACGAACGCCGATCACCAACACGAGTTCGTCCGCGGGATCGTGAAAAAGAACGTCGACGAACAGACGACGCTCGTGACGTGGCTGGACGTCGACGCGATCATCGAAAACACGGAATGACGACGAACGGAGAGCGCGAAGCGACGCACGGAAGCGGTCCGTTGCGGACGCGGCGGAGTTCGACACGAGCCGGCGCGAAAACGAGGTGAGGAAATCGAACCACCATGACGAGCACTCATACACGACGAACGATCGACCTGCAAGAACACTTATTTAGCGTACCCCCACTTCCATGACTATGTCCAGAACCGACGGTGACGGAGCCGACGTCGACGACGAGCGAACGATCGCAACGTTCGACGTGACGGACGACGACGTCGCGCGAGCGAAATCGCTCGCGTCGTTGCGCGAGGAAGACGAGGCGAGACTCGAGTCGATCTCGGACGTCTTCGACGCCGTCAGCGACGAACTTCCAGCGGCGTACGTCGAGACCCTCCGGTCGCACGGCGACGTGTCGGCGCTGCTCGAGCGGGCCGGCGTCGACGAGCCCGCACTCGAGGCCGAACGGCGACGGTACCTGCGGTCGATCGCGGACGGTTCCTACGACAGCGAGTACTTCGGACGGCGGCTCCCCTCGAACGGGGAAGAAACGCTCCTCTCAGACCGGCCGGACGTCTACCTCGGCTCGTTCGCGCTCCACTACGAGGGCGTAATCGACGCCATCGCCGACGACGTCAAAGCCGAGTACGAGTCGGAAACCGACCTCGAGCCGATCGAGGAGGAACGACGAACCGACGGCGGCGTCGCGTCCGTCTCGACGGGCGAGGGGGAACCGATCTCGAACGCCGTCGACGATGTCGCCGAACGGACGCTCTCGTTCCTGCGGCTCTCGAAAGTCGACGAGCAACTCGCGATACGGGCGCTCTCGAGCGCACACGAGGCGCGAATCGATCGCTACGAGGAGCGCATCGAGGAGTACGAGGAACGCATCGAGGAGTACGAGCGGCGACTCGAGAACGAAAGCCGGGAGCGAAACGAGATCGAAGACGTTCGCCGGAACATCCGATCGACGCTGAACGACGTCTCCGCGTCGACGAACGAGGTCGCAGAGAGTACGGAAGAGATCGAAGTACTCTCGACCGATCAGGCGGCGTCGATGAACGAGATCGCGAGCGAGGTGTCGGGGCTGTCTGCGACCGTCGAGGAGATCGCCTCCAACGCCGAGGAGGTCAGCGCCACCAGCGAGCGGGCCGAACAGCTCGCCGGCGACACCACGGACACCGCAGAGCAGGCCATCGACAAGATGGAACGCGTCGAGGACGCCGCCGACGAGGTCACCGACGACGTCGAGGAGCTGCGCGAGGGCGTCCAGCGCATCGACGAAATCGTCGAAGTCATCAACGAGATCGCCGACCAGACCAACCTGCTCGCGCTCAACGCCTCCATCGAAGCCGCCACCGCCGGCGAGGCCGGCGACGGCTTCGCCGTCGTCGCCAACGAGGTCAAGTCGCTGGCCGAGGAGTCCCAACAGGAGGCGACCACCATCGAACGCATGGTCGACCAGATCCAGGAGGACACCGAGGACACCGTCGACAG
>NZ_REFZ01000009.1 GCF_003841465.1 Natrarchaeobius oligotrophus | reverse complement strand
GAGCAACTGCTCGATCTCTGCCGGTGATTTACCTTGTCGGTACAGCAGCGCACACGTGAGGCGTTTGATCGCCTTCGCATCAGTTTCCGTGCGCAGTTGCTGGCGCAACTGCTCCTCATCAACATCACCCAACTTTCCGCCCCACGTCGTCATGGGACTCTCTACGCGTCCAGAAGATATGAACTAGCCTACTGATCCCTATGAGTAACAACGACGTCGCCGTCGACAAACATGTCGTGCACTTCGAAGCTCGTGTCGGGAAACGCCTCCTTGTACGTCCGGATGTATTCTTTGTATTCGTCGATACCGCGGGTCTCCTCTTGGCCGGGGATGCGCAGGACGACGTCCTCGGCCAGCACTTCGTCGAGCGCGTCGAGGTCGTCGCTTTCGATGAGTTCCCAGATGCGCTGCGTTGCCTCGCTGTTGGTTCCTTCGAGTTTTGGTGCCATTGGTTCTCCCTCTTTCTCCGCTGTGTCGACCGACGCCCGAGACCGCATGCGCTGCGATCAGGCGCACTGCTCGACTACTACTCCAAATTACTTAATACAGCACCGTAGAATTTTATTCCGGATTGAAGGACGTTTTGCTAGTGAATCCAGTTGTACAGCTGCAAACGGTTTAGACGGCGGTGGTCGATCGACGAGGAACGTGGTCTTATTCGATCAGCTAACAAGTTAAGTAGTATCTCAATATGTCCGGACAAAAGTTCGCGAGAAGGCGTTCACGAATTCGCGGCCATCCCCAGAGAGACGGCCGCTGTAGCACGACCGACCTTCGAATAGTTCTATCAGCGATGGAAAACGGTTGACTGTGAGATTCGCAATCGACTACCGATACTACCGTGATAATCCGATCGGAGTCCGGTGGGGTGTTCGTTGCGAGGCGTGTGTCTGTCTCACATATCCACGGAAGGCGATGATATTAATTGTCCGACAGTTTTAGGTAGAGGGGGTGAGAATCAGTTCGTAGCGGGGTTGGGGGTTCTCGTTACTAGCCACACCTTCGACGACCTCATTCGCCCCGCTAACTGACACCCAGAGAAGCGCCGGTTTCTCACCGGTGCTTTGTGGCGAAAGCGAGTAGTGATATTGAATCGGTTCGGTACAAACCGGCTTGAAGCAGATCGTATTTCCTGAAAGCACGTTCGACGGTGAGACGTATCCGAAGAGCAAACGCCAGTCTGGAATTGATAAGTCGGTGAATATTTCGACAGAAGGGCGTGAAAATCGGGGTGAGTGGTGCAGTCGATTGGAGGCGACACCGTGTTATGTCCGGCCACCGTTGCTGCGCCAGAGATGGCTCCCGCGATCACACATTTTCTCGTTGGAGCGTCCCTCCTGTTGGTTTTGGTAACACCGATCGCGGTTCGGTACGAAACCGACCGCGATCACGCGATCTGGTTGATCCCGATCGGCGGTCTCTGGGGTCTCGTCCTCGACGTACACCACGTTGCACCAGTCTTCGAACGCGAACTGTACGCGATCCACAACTCACCGTGGGCGGATCTGTTCGCGTTCCACTACACGTTAGACAGACAGGCGGTACGCACATTCTCCCTCGAGCGCATCTTCGTCTCGATCGTACTGTTCATCGGCGCAGTCGCTATCTTCTGGGGAACGAGACGGCTTCGGCCGGGTGCGTACCAGATTCGAACCGGACTGGATCGAGTGATCGGTGCGGGCGTAACGACGGTCATCGCAGCCAGCTACGCGACCGTCGCCATGGGCGTCGCTGTGAGCGTCCAGGAGGGATTTCGGTCGGTGAGCACAATCGTCGGGAACGACAGCACACTCGTCGGCGGGATCGTGGTCGGTGCGATCGGTATTGGGCTCGGATTGCTCTGTGGACTCGGACTAGAGGGAATTCCTGGAGATAAACGACGAACTCGGCCGTCGGTGACCGCGCTGGGCGGAGGAGCGTTCGGAGTGATGGTCTGGCTCGGGGGCGTCGGAATCGGTGTTCCGCTCCGGGACCGCTTCCTTTCGGAGGGAAATCTCTCGATTCCGTTCATACACTGGGGTGGTCTCGTCGCGCTCGTCGTCTACGGAGCGACGTTTGGCGTCGCCTACGGTATCGTTCGAGGAGTGTTCCAGTTGGGGGAGCCGAGACAACCGCTCAAAGAGCTATAGGACCGATTCGAGAAATCGAAGCGATACAGCTGGTCGTAAAACCGTAGCCGCTCGAGAGAACACGGACGGGATTGAGCGGTTATTCGATAGACCAAAGCGGTGATCGCGAGGGGTGATGTCTAGTCCGGATGCATCGTCAGCGCTGGCAACGACTGAATGCCCCCATCCCCTCGCAGATAATTGGTTCGCTTGGACGTATTATAAGCTTGATGGCAGACAGCCGTATTTTCGGCTCCCTGAGTAGGCTGGTGGACGGGCCAACGTTCGTCACCGCCGAATGAACTCGAGCGCCAGCAAAGACGTCGATCCCGAATGATCACGGAGATCGAACCGATGACGACGCACCGAGACGGCGACTGGGAACGGGCCCGCAGTGAGACGCGAGTTCCGGCACACCACGCGTGACAGAGCGGACGTCGAAATATTCGACTCGCCGAGGGGATGTCGATAGCGTCTGGACGGGATGAGAGCAGCAGTTACTAAGTTCGTGACCGTGGATGGGTCGTCATGAACGTCGTCGACATCGACCACGTGGCGATTCGAGTCACGGATCTCGAGCGTGCCCTCGAGTTCTATCACGACCTCCTCGGATTGGCGATCCGAGATCGCGAGCGATACGACGCGGGCGAAGTGCCGTACGTCGCGGTCGTCGCCGGCGGGCGACACGTCCACCTCGTACCGACCGACGAGGAAATCGACGTCGGCGGGGAACACCTCTGTCTGTTAGTCCGATCCGACGCGACGGACTCGCGAGACGAACTCGAGGCGCTGATAGCGCACCTTCGTGAGCACGACATCGAGGTCGAAGACGGTGAACCGTACGAGCGATACGGTGCCTACGGTCGCGCGTGGGCCGTGTACGTCCGCGATCCCGACGGTCGGCGCGTCGAACTCAAGATTCACTAGCCGCCGCTCCGCTCGTAAAAGTCGATCTCAACGTCCGCTCGACAACGGCACCTACTGCTGGAAGAGACCGTCGCCGCCCCCAGCGGCCGCTTCGAGGGGATCTGCAGACTAACGCCCTAGCGCCAGGAATCGACATCAGTGATGCCGGCGCGAAGACGCTCGTCTTGAGAAGACGGGTGCCCTAGCATGTTCACGTTGTCTCGTCATCATCGGACGGGCCGAATTTTTTGTAGCCTCCGTACAGAGCCCCCAGTCCGACACCTCCTGCGAGCGCAATCAGTAGCCTGAGCGTATCAGTTCGATCCGTAGATTCCGTTTCCGTTCCCCCTCTTTCGCTGGATTCGCTCTCTCTTTCACTCCGCTCCGAATTATCTTCCGCTGGTCGTCGGCCGAAGATACTGAGAGCCAGTGCGTCTGGCTGAATAGTAATCGCAGTTATTCCGTCAGACGTGATCGGCCCCGTGGATTGAATGATGTATTCATCGGTGCTTTCTATCGAATACAGTTCCGATCCGCTTTCAATATCAATAGCAGTTATACTCTCGTGTCTATGCAGGAACGACGTTTTCGGAGTTGCAAGTAGACGTTTGGGGCCGCCACCTAATGCGCCCGTAGACCAGACGAGAGACCCGTCCGATCGAGATACTGCGTATACCTTCCCAACCTCATCGAAGCCGAGAACGACGTCGTCGACGACGATAGGAGCCCCCATCGAGTGCCGAGCGTCGTAGGAGAGTTCCCACCTCCGATCACCGGAATGCAAATCGAGTGCGACCATCCTCCCCGCGATATTACAGTAAGCGATATCGTCCCGAACAGTTGGTATTCCAGGGGAGGCAGAACCATCGCTATCTACCTCATATGTGAAATTCCATCCTTCCTCGCCAGTAGAAGCAGTAACGGATGTGATGTTCCCGTCATTATCGGATAATATCGCAGTATTTTCCGTCACAGCTACTGGAAAATCGTTGTTGATTTGTGACGGTGCTCCGGTATCGGACTCCCACTCTATGTCTCCGTTTTCAGCATCGAGTGACACAAAGCCGCCTCCGAACGAGTGCGTAGGTATCGCCAAGTACACCCTTCCATCCAGAACGGTCGGAGGTGAGTGAATTTCAGCTATCGGTGTGAACCAGATCCGCTCACCCGTACCGATGTCAAATGCACTGATTCCGTACGCCGTAGTGACGTACACCACACCGCTGGCTACGGTCGGAGTCGTTGCATTACCGTAACTCGGATGGCGATTATCGTTTTCGTACTCGGAAGTAGCTACGAGTGATTTCTCAGTGTCAATTTCATAAATAGAGTATCGTTCGGTATCGTAAGCACACACGTAGTACGTATCATCTACGAGTACTGGACCAGTCACCACCTCAGCATCGAAAGTCGCGACGTCGCGTTTACCGATCGTCGACTCCTGAATATCGACGCTGACGTCGGTGAATCCACTGTTACGAGTATCCCGAAGAGAGGTCGGCCAATCTTGTTCGCTGTTATCTACGATTGCTGGATCGGAAATTGGAATGGCGTCGTACCCGACGACTGCAACAGAACTCTCCAGCACTCGTCTCCGCGACAAATCGACCCCAAAAACGGAGGTATCCATATCGAAGAGAGGTTATATAGGATACATATGATTTGTGCTCAAATGCATTTCGAGCCATTGGTCTTTAGCTAAGCCTCAGCAGCCGGTTGGATGGTAGTAGCGAGCTGTTCTCGGAGGATTGGTCGTTGCTTGTGGATCTTTTGAGCGTCTTCGATCAGTCGTTGTAGCAGTGGCGGCGGTGAGTAGGCGAGATATTCCCTCAGTTCAAGGAGGATGAGCTGGGCGTGCGACCGGAAGGTCGCCGCCCAGCGTTCCGGCGGGAACACGATCCCATCATCAGCGTGTTCTATGACCAGACCGAGCAAATCACGGCTTACAACCAAGGATAACAACGCTGCATACAGCAGAATTTCTACGACGTGCTTCTTCGCCGTGTCGAACTTGTCCAGTTCGTACTGTGTCTTGAGTTCCCGGAACAGCAACTCTACCTCCCACCGACAACGGTAGATCGTTGCTAGGTCAGCCGGGCAAAACTCATTCCGAGACAGGTTCGTGATGTACAGATGGTAGTCGTCGGCGTCCTCGTTGCGGACGCCGACGACGCGGAACTGTTTCGTACCTCGTGACTGCGTGCCCGCGTACTCTCGCCGATCGAACTCAACCTCGACTTCCACATCGATGTACTTGCGGGAGAGATCGTCCACGACATCGAAGATCTTCTTGCCTTCCAAGGGAATGGCGCGGCCGCGCCATTCCCGTAATTCCTCCGTTACAACCGGATTTGCGCTCTTTTTCAACCGGCTCACGAAGTAGCCGTCGTTCTCGTCGATCAACGCGAAGCGCCGGTACTTGAAGTAAGCGAGATCGAAGACCGCTAGCCGTCCTTCCAGCCACGATCCTGTGTTGAACAACGTGCTGTCGTGCGTTTTCTCGTCTGTGACGCTGAAGTGTTCAACCGTCTGGTCGGTGACATTGTGGAGCAGGTGGAGCTTCGCTCCAGCCTGCTCCTCGTGACGTGCTTTGTACTCTTCAGAGAGCAACTCGTGCAAGCGCAGAACGGTTCCATCAGCGATCATCACGTCCCGAAAGCGGTCGAACTCATCAGAGACGGTGTGAGGGACAGCGACCTCGTCGAACCCGTATTCGACGAGGTTGCGGAGGTACTCTGCGAGCGTCGGAGTCAACCGCTGATAGAAGCCTCCCGGTGAGAGCGACTCGTCAGCAGTGGAGTTGTAGGTGCGTCTAAACGCCGCAAGCGTTCGGCTTTCGCCTGCGGCGAAGCCGAACGCGAACGACCAGACAAGTGGCGGGATCTGAAGCTTCCCCTCGCGCTCGACCACGCCGATGCCGTCGGCGTGGTCTTCGAGCGCTTCAGAGGGAAGGAGGTTAGTGAGACGGCGTTCAATGTGACGTGAGGAGGTTTCGGTGTGCACAGCTGTCACCTCCTCATTCCTTCCGAAAAGTAGCTCCGATAAGCCGCCGCAGTCATGCGGTTCTTGGCTTAGCTAAAGACGGATGGCATTTCGAGCCATCAACGCGAGAATGGGCTCGGATGGCGCTGAATTATAGTTCGTATTTTGGTACTACAGGGGTGAGAAGAGCGGTGGAATACCTACGACATTCAGAACGGGTAACGGCCGTGCAGTTCGACTGACGTATTCCGTTACAGTCGAGTCGCGGCGGGGACGATCGCCAGCTCGTCTCGACACGACGCTGCGATTGCTCGCGGACTCGGCCACCGCTTCAGAAACATCGGTCTCGGTCACGCCTCTTCGTCAGCCAATTTGGGTAGCGATTCGATTGTGCATCACCGAAGGTGAGGGTAAAATCAACGAATATAACACGTTTCCGTCGGATCGGTAACACGAAGATGCTCTCCGCCAGCAGTGATCGCGAAGTCCCTCCATCGGTCGCCGCGATCGCGCACCGGTACCGACGACTCGAGCGGCTGCTCAGCATCGCTCTGGCGACCGTCGCGGTGGTCGCCGCCGTCGCCGTGATCGTGTCTGCTCCGTTTCTCGCCGCAGTGGCGTTCGTCGTACTCCTCCTCGGATTCCTGCGGATTCCCTGCTTCGAAGTCTCGGGGACGCTCGAGCTGGAAACGAACGCCGATCCGGAAGCGGTGCTCGCCGACTTCGAGGGCGACACCCCACCGGTGCTCGCGTTTCAGTGAGCGATAGCGGACGACGTCCGTTCGACGTCGAACGGAGTCGTCTACGACTTCTCGTATCTGTTCGGGCGTCGCTCGATTAGCATGACGACCGAGGTCGAATCGGACCGCGAAAACGGGATCGTCAAACTGACGAGCGAAGCGGGGGACCACCGGTGGGGCACGTACGTCGTTTCGATCACCGACCGGGACGGACCGACGAGCGTCACGGTGGAACTCGAGTCCAGCCGACGATTCGAAATCGCGAGACTCACCCAGCTCGTCGCCGCCTCGCGGTACCAGTCGGAGATGCTGGAGTTGCTGGGGTATACGGTCACCGATCGAAACCGGTCGGTAAGTGTCTAATCGAAGAGACGTTTCAGAGGAACATTCGAAGTGACAAAGCCTCGTACACCGATCCACCAACAGGATCCTCGCGGGCATTCGGCGTTATTCCGGTAGAGAGCCCGGAAGACGGCTCTTTGGCGGTTCCAACGGGAGCGCGACGAATCCTGCGGCAGGGAACAAAAAGAGGAACGTAATCGGTGACTGGATCGTCGAGGAGGGCGTCGAAACGACGTACGCGATTGCAAACGATTACTACGCCGGAAATATGGCGAATGCGAGGTGGTTACGAGCGGCTAGAATTCGTGACGGCCTGCGCGAGAACGGACGGCGTTCATCCGGAGTGGGGCCAAATGGCAAATTTGGTATTACAAATTTAGTCTGATATGTTTGTGTAGTCGGCGGTGGCGCGTTCGGCGGACGATAAAAAGCGAGCATCGACAGCGGTGAACGGGACCGGTAGACGCGCTCAGTCACGGTGTCGGGCCAAATTGACGAGCGATTTCGTACGGTGCAGAAACCACGAGACTCGCAGCCGAACGGGAGGGTCCGTGCCTGTTCGGTACGGGCTACCGTCGCGTTCGAGTCCGCCGCCGCTTTTGTGACCGCATCGCGGAACGGTTTTCGGCTATCTTCGTCAGCTTCGGCGTCAGTACGACGTGGGCTTTGATCGCTCGGTGCCGCTTCATTGAGTGATCGGCGGGGCTCGAAATCGAGGACTCGACGTCGTACGTCTCGCCAGGAACCCCGGACGAGCAGCCGCGGCGCCTGCGTGCCAAAGCCGATATTCGTAAGCGGAACCTTCGGAGGTATTCCCTATAAATTATGTGTTTTCACTATTGGTAGACTTTCGATATAATAACAGTCCGCTCGAGCGACTCGTGGGCGTCCGTCGCTCGAGCCAGCGGTAGTCCGTCCGTCGCTGAGCACCGTACCACTCGACGTGTTTGGACTGTGCGGCACCAACTTTCTCCGTAATTACCGCTAACAGCCGTTGTGCCGGCACGTTCCCGCGTTGTTCGGGGCGTCGTGCAGTTTCTCGACGGAGATCTCGGCGAGACGATTCACTGCGGTTGGTCACGATACTCGAGTGACGGCTCCGAGCGGGTCCGATAGTTCGGCTAGCTGTCTGAACGTCTCACCGAACTCGAAGAGATCGACTTGCACGTACTCGGTCTCCTCGGCGTCGTCCGCACCGGTTTGACAATTTGTCTCGACAGCGCCGATCTATTCGACGCGAGAGCGGTCATAGCTCTCGAACCGGATCGATCGCACATCGACGATGGGGACACACGCACGTGCTACCGATGCTATCGAAGATCGGAAGCGTGGACGGTGCTCAGGCGTCGATTAGTACGTTCGCTGCTCCGCGAGATCCAGGTCGAGGGAGTACCGGGCATCCGTGTGGTCAATCTGGATACTCTTGACTCGGACGTACTCGCGCATCGTCTCAGTGAGGTCGCGCTTGCGACCGATCCCGCTTCGTTTATATCCACCAAACGGCAGACCGAGACTGACGAAACTTGGACGATTGACGCCGACCATTCCGGTTTCCAATCGCGCCGCCACCCGATGTGCGCGTTCGAGGTTCGACGTCCAGATTCCACCCGTTAGTCCGTATTCGACGTCGTTTGCGATTTCGACCGCGTCGTCGTCGTTCCTGAAGGAGGTCACCGAAAGGACCGGCCCAAAGACCTCTTCGTTCATAATCGGCATCGAGGGGTCGACGTTCGTGAGGACCGTCGGTGGAACCCAGTGACCGCCGGCGAGGTGCTCATCGGTCGGCGACTCCGCTTTCGCCGCAATTTCGGCTCCGCCGTCGACCGCACCGTCGATAGCGGATTGGATTTTATCGTACTGAGCCTCGTCGATAATCGGACCGACCTGTGAGTTCGGATCCATCCCCTCTCCGACGTTCAGCTCCTCGATCGCCGGGAGAAACGCCGCGAGGAAGTCGTCGAATATATCTTCGTGAAGCAACAGTCGCTCGATGCTAGCACAGGATTGCCCGCTGTTATAGAAGGCATTGAGAATTGCACCCGAGACTGCTTTCTCGAGATCGGCATCGTCGAAAACGATGGCCGCATTCTTCCCGCCGAGTTCGAGCATTACTGGATTGATGTTTTCGGCGGCGCTTTTCATGACCGCCTCACCGGTGACGTCGTGCCCAGTGAACGCGACCATGTCCACGTCCTCGTGGTTCGTAAGCGCAACGCCGGGTTCGACTCCCCCCGGAACGACGTTCACCGCGCCATCCGGGAGGACGTCGAGCATGAGCTCGACCATTCGGATGGAACTCATGGGCGTCTGGGGTGCAGGCTTGAGAACGACGGTATTTCCGGTGGCGAGCGCCACAGAGATGAAGTCAGCGGTATGCATCGGCGGCCAGTTCCACGGAATCACGACGCCGACGACGCCGTACGGCTCGAACACCTTCAACTTCAACTCGTCTTTCGAGTTCTCCACTACGTCACCGTAGAACTTGTCAGTTGCACCGGCGTAGTAGCGAAACGTTTCGACCGCTGTGAACACGTCGTTGCCGGATTGGTTCTTCGGTTTGCCGTTTTCGAGCGTCGCTATCTCCGCCAGTTCGTCGAAGTGGTCGTCGATTCGGTCGGCGATCGCATACAACCGCCGTGCTCGTTCCTCCGACGAGGTATCGCTCCACTCCTCGAATGCGTTTCGGGCCGCCTCGACGGCGTGATCGACGTCGGCGGCCGTCCCCTCCTGAACCGTCGCGACCTCCTCGCCCGTTGCGGGATTTACCACGGCTCGTTGCCCGTCGCCGTCGCTGTCCTTTTTTCCACCGTCGATCAATAGTTGCCAGTCTGGACGAATGTCTACCATGTGTGTAGTGGTACCACAGGCCAACTTAACGATACCGAAACCGGGAGATTTCGATGCCCTCGATCACTTGACACCGAGATACTGCTCGAGTAGTTCGCGATCCCCGAGCAGCGCGTCGGCGTGATCCTCGTGAACGATCCGTCCGGTTTCGATAACGTACGCCCAGTCCGAGAGCTCGAGTGCGAGTTCGGCGTTCTGCTCGACGAGCAACAGCGTAACATCGTCGTCGCTAAGCGATCGTATTATGTCGGTGATCTCTTCGACGATCATCGGTGCGAGCCCTTCGCTCGGCTCGTCGAGAAGTAACAACTCGATTGGAGGTCCAAGCAACGCCCTTGCGATGGCGAGCATCTGTTGCTCGCCGCCGCTCAGCGTCCCCGCGGCCTGGGTCCGTCGTTCCTCGAGTCGCGGAAATCGGTCGTAGATGTCCGCTTTGTCCCGATCGTTCGTTCCCGTTGTCAACGCCATATCGAGGTTGTCTTCGACGGAAAGCTCCGAGAAAACTCGACGGTCCTCTGGAACCCACGAGACTCCGCTGTGGCGGATTTGATGTGGTTTGTTGCCCTGAATCTCCTGGCCGTTTAATTCGATCGTCCCGCGGTTGGGTGGCGTGATGCCCATAATACTTCGAAGGGTCGTCGTTTTTCCGGCACCGTTACGGCCAACGAGAGAAACGACTTCGCCCTCACCAACGGTGATCGTCACGTCGTGTAACGCCTGGCTGAGACCGTAGTACGTATCGATGTTCGAAACGTCGAGGATCGGATCGTCGACTCGCGATCTGGCTTCGCCAGCGCGTTCTTCGTGTTGGGGTGCGTCCATTAGACGCCACCTCCGAGATACACTTTTTGTACCGTTTCGTCGTTTCTGATCTCGTCCGGATTCCCGTCCGAGAGTACCGATCCATCGTTCATGACGATGATACGGTCTGAGAGGTCCATGACGACGTTCATATCGTGTTCGATGATGATCACCGTGATCTCTTCGGCGAGCTGTCTTACGAGCTCGAGCGTGTTGTTCGTTTCTTCCGGACTCATCCCCGCCGTCGGTTCGTCGAGTAGCAGGATCTCGGGGTCCGTCGCCAGTGCGATACAAATGTCGAGGTGCCGTTGCTGGCCGTGAGAGAGGTTCGCCGCTTTCTGGTCTGCAACCTCCGTCAACTCGGCTCGGTCGAGGACGTCGTATGCGTCGTCGACGACGGCGTCGAATTTCGAAAAGTGAAACACGTATTTTTTCAGAGAAGCAACGTCTCGGTGTGCCTGGACGGCGAGCCGAACGTTTTCGAGCACGGATAGCTGGGGAAATATATTTGTTATTTGGTAAGACCGGATAAGTCCACTCTGAGCGATTTCGTGTTGGTTCATTCCATCAATCCGCTCCCCATTGTATGATATCTGTCCAGTTGTCGGCTCGAGTTCACCCGTGATGAGGTTGAAAAACGTCGTCTTGCCCGCCCCGTTCGGCCCGATGATCGACGTGACTTCGTTTTCGGCAAACGTCAGCGTGACGTCGTCGACAGCACGAACCGGTCCGAAACGTTTTTCGAGATTATTCGTTGACAACATATTCGTCCCTCCGCCGTGGCGGTCGGATCGCACGGCTGATCGAATCGGTTGAATCGGTTCGGTACCCACCGGCCGCGCTCATCGTTTGACTCGTCCGTGACGTCGGTTTATCTGGGTTTGGTGTCATCGGTATCGAACACTGTTTATGTAGCTTTTTATCGAGCGTTTTGCGTTATTCGGTACATCCCGAGGATTTCTGACAGCCCGTTTCAACAACTCCGAAAGGCCATCCGGAACGAAGATAACGAACACGACGTAAATTAGTCCGAGAATCAGGAGCCAATTTGCGAACGCCGAGAGAACGTGTTCCAGATAGACGAAGAGACCTGCAGCAACCATTGGGCCCCAGATGGACCCCATTCCACCGACGAGAACGATGATCACTAGCTCCCCGCTGACGAGCCAGTGGAATAGGTTCGGATGGGCCACGGAACTATGTGGGACGTACAGGGCCCCCGCAAGGCCGGTCAGTGCACCGCTTATCGTAAACGCGAGAACTTTGTAGTTCGTGACGTTGTACCCGATCGCCCGCATCCGTTCTTCGTTTTCGTGAATACCACGAAGCACACGACCGAACGGAGAGTTAGCAACGGCGATTATCGTGTACACACCAGCGGCAACCACCACGAGCGTAAAGAAGTAGTAATACATCGGATCGGTGAGAGTGACGCCGAGATCGTATGCGGGGACACCAACCAGACCATCGTCTCCGCGAGTGATTCGATCCGGAGAGAGAATCCTCGCCGGTAGATCGATAAACGCGGCGATGAACAGAATTTGAGCGAAGGCGAGCGTGATAAACGAGAAATAGAGATCTTTCGTCCGTGCGCTGATCCAGCCGATGATTACGGAGATGAAAATCGTAACTAGGATGGCGATTGGGAGGACGACGAGAGCACTAGCGAAACCGTTGAGTAGTAACAGCGCTGCTGCGTATCCACCCGCACCGAACATCGCTGCGTGACCGAACGAGGGTAATCCGGTGTATCCAAACACCAGATCCAGGCTCGCCGCGAACAGGGCGAATACGAGCACGTTCACGAGTAACCGAAACCAGAACGGGTCGATCACGTCGACGATCGGCCCGATTATCACGGCGAGGATACCGAGCGTGAGCAAGCCGTACTTTCCTCGTTTACCGAGGACGCCATCCGATTTGGTAGCAGCGCGATCAGTCGGAATCGATTTTTCACTCATGTTATTCACCGAGTAATCCGGACGGTTTGACGATCAGTACAGCCGCCATTAGCAAGTATATGATTAATTCTGACATCGCTGGAGCGAACAACGAAACGTACGCGACTAGCATTCCGACGATCAGAGAACTTATTACGACACCGAGGAGGCTGCCTGCGCCCCCGATCACCAGAATCGCGAAGGCGATAATGATGATATCGATTCCCATCGTCGGGGTGACCGCATTCGTCACACCCATTAACACGCCTGCGAACGCGGCCAGCATCGATCCTGCGACAAAAACTGCAGTGTACACCTTCGAAACGTCCATTCCGAGTGCATCGACCATTTCGGCGTCGCTCGAACTCGCACGCATGATAATTCCAAATTTCGTCCGAGTGAAGACGAGATACATGGCAACTGCGACCAAGAGACTGATGCCGATTACGAACAACCGATAGCGGGGAAAGTTCACCGATCCGACGACGATTTGACCGCTGAGTACCTCCGGAGTTGGAATTCGGTGCGTATCAACTCCCCAGACGATTTTAACCACTTCTTCGATGATCAACGCGAGACCGAGGGTCAACAGGATGTGATACAGTGGATGTCTCCCGTAAAGCGGCCGAATAGTGAGTGTCTCGAGACCGGCTGCGATGATCCCGACGAGTAGCGGTGCCACCACCAGTATGACGAAAAAATTGCCGACGACGTCGTACAACGTAAGCCCGATGTAAGCACCGAGCATGTACAATGAGCCGTGAGCGACGTTGATGACGTCCATCATTCCGTAAATGATTACCAACCCGGCGACGATGAGAAAGTACGCCATTGCAATTTGCAGTCCGAGTAGCGTAGCTTGGACAGACATTACTCACCCTCCGCATTGTACGGAACGTTTTGACTCTCTCTGAACAGCATATTGATTGATTTATATATTTTCTCTGGATAGATTCGTCCAAATTACCACGGTGGGCGAACAGATTCGATCGTATCTACCACTTCGTTGTACGGTTCGCCATCGTCGTCCATCTGGACCTCCCGCATGTGGACGTCGTGAACCGGAACGTGAAGATCCGGATCCATTTCGAAGGGGCCACGTGGGCTATCGAGTTCCATTCCCTCCATTGCCTCGATTAGCTCCGGCGGGTTGACCCCACCCGTTTCCTCGACCGCAGTCTCCATCATCTGTGCACCGTCGTACGAGAGGACCGCATAGATGTTCGGATCGGTGTCGTAGGCGCTTTCGTAGCTCGATTTGAATTCGTCGTTCGTTTCGCTCTCGTAATCGAGGGTGTAGATCGAACTCGAATACTTTCCTTCGGCCGCTTCTCCCTGGGCCTCGAGGGTATCGGCAGACAACAAGAATGCCGCTCCCGCCTGTGTCATTTCCTCGTCGAGACCAAACTCGTGAAAGTCCCGGATGTAGTTGACCGCGTCTGCACCCGCAAAGAACGACCAGACGACCTCGGCATCGGTGTCCTCGATCGTCGAGAGGTACGGCGAATAATCGTCTTCGCCGAGGGGCATCGCAACGTCCCCGAGCACTTCACCACCGGCCTCTTCATATCCGTCCTGGAAATCCTCCGTGTATTCGATGCCCGCCGCATAATCTGCGTAAGAGAGGGCTGCTGTTTCACCGAGATTGTCGTAAACCCACTCTCCAGTTGCTGCAGCGAGTTGCCACGCCTGGTATCCCAAAAACATATTCCTCGTCTGGTACTCACCACGTGCGTAGGATAGATCGTTGTTTGCGGAGTTCGTGCTGAGCCAGACGACCTCGTCTTCGTACTGACCAACTATCGGTTCCATTGCGAACGCGACGGCACCGGATACCGGGCCGACGAGGAAATCGACGTCTTCGCTCTGGATGAACTCCTCTGCGATCGTAACGCCCGTCTCCGGATCACCCCCCGTATCGCGCTGGACGTATTCGACTTCGCGACCGTCTAGTTCCCCTCCGAGTTCCTCGTCGATCCGAAGTTGGAAACCGTTGATGTGACTTTCCCCGAGCAGCGAGTACGGTCCCGAGGTTGCGAACACGAATCCCACTTTGATCGTGTCGTCCTCATCGCCACCCAGACAGCCGGCGAGACCGAGAGTCGCTCCAGCGCCGGCCGCAGAGACAAAAGCTCGTCGAGAGGTGGTGTTGGGAGCACTAACTGTCGTTGATGGACGACTGCACTCGTCGGTTGGCATGATAGAGAAATACAAACGTCCCACTATGAAAGTTTCGGTGATTTCGAATCGAGTTGTGTCACCATCCAAACTAGAAGACTCGAGCAAAACAACGAGATTCTTTCCAGGTGCCGCGTCGAGCAAGCCGGTTTCCCTAGCCCAACGTATTTACCGTTCCTGACCGTCGTACCGGATATGCCGGAGATCGATCCCGTCACGGACGCGAGCGTCCGTTCGGATCTCGAAGACGTACTGGAAGAGTGCGAGGAACGCGGGACACCGGGGACGAAAGCGATCAAAATTCTCGCACACAGACCGGACGTCGCGCGGACGTTCGTCGATAACTGGAACGCATCGTTCTACGAGGGGACGATCGATCACACCCTGAAAGAACTCGTTCGAGCCCATCTGGCAAACTTGCACGGGTGTGAGTACTGCTCGTCGGTCGGTTCGAACGTCGCCCGCGAACAGGGTCTTACCGACGAAAAAGTACGCGCACTCGCGCAGTTCGAATCGTGTGATCTATTCACCGAAGAAGAACGCGTCGCGATCAGATTTGCAGAAGCGTTCTACAACAACCAGCACCAGTACGACGAGCTTCACGAGCATTTCGACGACGGAGAGATAATCGAGCTAGTGTGGTTCGTAAGTTTACAGGATGCGGGAGAAAAGTTCGTCACCAGTATGGATTTGCGGCCGGGTAGCTGCGAAATTCCGGACGATCATCCGCTGGCAGACGCCGAATAAGCCCGGTAACTCTCGGTCGAAACGGCGAGCGATCGTTCGTGTCGCGACTGCGGGAGCGCCGGACGTTGAAGCCGAAACCGAGGCGTCGAGGCGCGTTCGACGATACCCCGCTCGGTTACTGCTTCGAGGACATCGATCGGCGATGATCACAGTCCGGCCGATATCGAACTCGAGTCTCGTTCCCGTTCGCGACGTGTCCGAAAGGACAGCGGCGAGCAATCGCTCGAGCCACGAACTCCGTAACGGGATTCACCAGGCGTCGTGTAGCACTCGTTCGATGGCGTCGGTAGTCGGTTCGAGCCCCGGCGGCGCTCGTTCGTCCGGAACGTCGTCGCGGACGAACGCCGCAATCCGGCGAAAGTCCGAGCGAGAAACGGCGTCGATATCGCGCAGACGCGTCGGAAGGTCCAAAGAGTCGCGGAGGGCTCGAACGTCGTCGACGATCGCCGCCGCGACGTCGTCGTCGTTCATCGGCCCGACGTCGATGCCGAGGGCGTCTGCGGTCGCGCGTCGATTGCCGTCGGCGCGATCGAAAACGTATCGAAGGACGTGCGGCGTCACGACGGCGTGGATCAGGCCCTGCTGGATCGGGTAGTGATACGAGAACCCGTGCCCGAATGCGTGGATAACGGACGTCTGACGACGAAACTGGACGAGGATCGAGCCGACGACCGCCGATTCCATCGACCCGGCGTCGTCGACCGCCGTCGGAAACGCGCGACGAACCGTTCCGAGCCCGCGGCCCGCCAGGGTCCGCGTTATCGGATTCGAGCTCCGGGCGTAGAGCGTCTCGATTCCCTTGTTGAATCCGTTCATCGCGGAGCCCGCGAGCGTCCCTCTCGGCGTCGTCTCGTACAGCGCCGGATCGTAGACGACCGTCTGAGGACGACACGTCCCACACGTCCTTAGGGCGTGGCCCGTCGGGGAGTCTTCAGCGGAGAGTAATTCGATCGAGCCACCGCTCGAGAGGCCCGCACCGGCGAACGTCGTCGGAACGACGATCACGGGCGTGAGCGGGCTCGCGGGCACCGGTTCGAGCGTTCGGCCCTCGAGCGCCGCTGCTCTGAACGTCGAGAGATCCCGTTCGGCGGCGGCGAAGACGCTGAGCTGTCGGGCGATGTCGAGGCTGCTTCCACCACCGATACCCACGATTGCGTCGGGATCTTCGACTTCGAGTCGATCGACGGCGTTCTCGAGGGTCGCGACGGATTTGGCGGGCGTCGTCTCGTCGAAGACGGACACCTCGTAATCGGCGAGCGCGGAGTGAAGCGGCTCCATCACCGCGGCGTTCGAACCGACGTTCGATCCACAGACGACGAGGACCGAGTCCGACTCGAAGTCGTCCAGCGAGTCGCCGATCCGGTCGATCGAACCCCTGCCGTACAGAATGTCGGTGCCGTCGTAGTCGTACGTAAACGGCGAGAACGATTCCGTCATGTCCGTCACGTCGGGTAGCGTTCCGATTAGTGTTGTGATGGCAGGAGCGGGACGGACGACGGTGCTCCCGCGGAACGCTCCATCCGCCGAAGACGAATCACGACCGACCGTCCGAGGGTGACGAAGCCGAGAGACGGCCCTCGAGTCGGTCGGCGGCCCACAGCAGCGTCGACTCGTCGTGGCGGGTTGCGACCAGCATCAGCCCGACCGGCAACCCGCCCGCCGTTCCGCAGGGAATCGAAATCGCGGGGTGGCCGGTCATGTTGAACGGCGAGGTGTTCTCGACGGCGCTGTAGGCTCGCTGCACGATTTCGCCGGTCGAGAGCCCATCACGCCGTTCGAACGTCGTGATCGGCGTCGTCGGCAGCGCGAGGACGTCGACGTCCTCGAGCGCCTCGTCGTAAGCGCGTCGCAGCCGCCGTCGAAGGTTTTGTCCGCTGGCGTGGAGCAGCCCGTCGTGTCGGTCGGCGACGTATCTGGCTACGACGAGGGTGAGTTGCAGCGACTTCGAGAGCGAGGCAGCCTCGTTCTCGATGGCGGCCGAGAACGCCTGGGCGAACGACTCGTCGTAGGCGCCGTCGACGAAGTAGCCGACGCCGTTGTGCTGGAGCAGCGCCATGTTCGATTCGGCGATGACGGCCGCCCAGACGTGCATTCCGTCGCTGTGGATCGGCACCGACCGCTCGAGCGTTTCGATCGCCTGATCGTCGTCGGCGATCTCGAGCGCCTCGAGGACGGTGTCGTCGACCGCGGGCTCACCCCTCGGCCACCCGAAGCCCTCCTCGAGGACGCCGATCGTGAGTCGGCCCTCGCGATCGTCGAGCGCTCGCTCGAAGTCCGTCGTCGATCGGTCACCGACGGGAGTCTCGACGGACTGGCGCGGATCGACGGGTTCGCCGTCGACGACGTCGGGGCCCGCGATCGCCGACAGGGTCCGAGCACAGTCACGGACCGAGGAAGCGATCGGACCGACGTGATCGAACGTGTATCCCTGTCCGACGATGCCAGTGTACGGAACGAGTCCGTGCGTCGGTTTGAGCCCGACCGTTCCACAGAACGCCGCGGGGATTCGGATCGAGCCGGCCTGATCCGTCGCGACGGCGACGTCGACGTCGCCAGCCGCGACCGCGGCAGCGGAGCCACCGGACGATCCGCCCGCAAGATGGTCCGGCGCGTTCGGATTACCGATCGGACCGAAATCCGAAGTCTCGCCGCTGCTCGCGAACGCCATACTGTCCATGTTGAGCTTGCCGGTGATCGTCGCGCCGGCGGCGAGCAGACGGCGAACGACCGTCGCGTCCGACTCCGGAACGTACCCCTCGAGTCCGGCCCAGCCACACGTCATCGGAACCCCGGCGAGGGAGACGTTGTCCTTCAGTCCGATCTCGTATCCGGCGAGTCGGCCGTCGGTCGCGCCGTCGATTCGACAGCGAGCGAGCCACGCGTTGTGCGGATCCGCGTCGCCGTCGGGATGGCGCTCGAGCACCATTCTCCGGGTGCGCTCGAGTTCGGCGTCGTTCCCCGGCTCGAGGTCGATAACCCGTTCGTACGATTCGAAGAGGACGGGTGCGAGATCCGCAAACGCCTCGACGTCGTCGGTCGACAGGTCCAGCCCGAGTTCGGCGCTGATCGATCGTATCTCCGAATCCGTCGGTGGTGAAAGGTTCGGGGCCATCTCTGGAAAACGTCGGCAGTGAAGCGGCATAAATCCCGTCCCCGGTTCGATCGACGCGGGAGAGCGGGCCGTATCCCCGGTCAGGTCTCGTCGAACTTCCAGACGCCCGCCCGGACGAGTCCCTCGCGGACGTCCGGCTCGACCGTTTCCGCGACCGTCCGTGGCGATTTGTGCTGGAGTTCGTACGAGCCCGACGAGAGCGCGAGCACGGCCGATGCGATGGAGATCACCAGCGCCCGGACGTCCCGATCGTCGATTTTGTCGAGCGTATCGGCGTGGGTGTGACCCCATCCCCGATCGGCGCGTTCGGAGACCGACCCGAGAAGGACCGAGGGAATTCCGCGTTGGACGAACGCCCACTGGTCGCCGACGGCGCGGGTTCGCTCGTCGATGGAAACGGGAACCGAGAGCGATTCACCGACGTCTTCGAACAGGTCCGCGAGCGCGTCGAATCCGTTCGTCGTCGCCAGCAACGTTCGCGAGTCGCCTGCCAGATCGACGTTCAGGATGGCCTCGACGGAATCGGGATCGTTGGCCGAGAGCCAGTGGTAGGCTCCGTGGAGTCCGGTCTCCTCCGAGCCGAAACAGACGAATCGGACGCGGGTCCCGAGGGACGACTCGACGTGAGTCAGCAGTCGTGCGACCTCCGCGACGATCGCACAGCCCACGGCGTTGTCGATCGCCCCGTCGCTGATGTCGTGAGCGTCGACGTGAGCGGTGAGGAGAATCTCACCGTCGGTGTCGGGGCCGAGAACGCCCTCGACGTTTCGAGAGCGCGCCGGTTCGTTGCGACAGTCGACCGTCAGCGTCGCCTCCGGGCCACCGTCCGCGCAGTAACGTCGGAGGCGGGAACCGACCTCTTTCGAGACGCCGACGGCCGGGATCGGATCGGGCTTGTCGTGATAGCCGATCTCGCCGGTCGGCGGGAGGCAACCGTCGATGTGATTTCGAAAGACGAATCCCGCCGCACCGGCCTCCGCCGCGCAGGCGTACTTCTCCATCCGGTGGACCCAGCGACCGTAGGAGTCGGGCGTCTGGCTCGAGGCGACGACGATTCGGTCGGAGACGTCTGTGCGTTCGAACTCCTCGGGTAGCCCGTCTCCGACGTCGACGATCGGAGCAGCCACGGTTCCGGACGGTGAGCCAGGAAGTGCGAGTATCTCGTGTCGAGCGTCGAACGAGCGAGCGCCGTCGACGGAAAGCGACGACGAGCCGCGCCACCAGCCCGGAATGTCGAACGGGTCGACGGAGACTCCTCGAAGTCCGACGTCCGTGAAGACGCGTTCCATCACCTCTGCCCCCCGTTTCTCACCCTCGTGTCCCGGCATTCGATTGCCGATCTCCACCAGATCGACGAGCGTCTCCCATGCGTTCGTGCTGGTGTACGCCTTCCCCACCACGGAGTGTGGTAACTGCGTCATCTTCGTTCACCTTTCGGTCCACGCTATTGAAAGTTGTGACCGTCTAGCACGGCAACGAAACGCAGCTAGGGCTCTCGAACGGAGATTCGTCGAACGTCGACGGCCCAACGCGTTTCGACGGCCCGAAAGGGTCACTCGGCGCGAGTCGGCTCGGTCTCGGTCGCGGCGTCTTCTTCGTAGAGCAGACAGTTCGTGCGTCGGCCAGCACCGACGTCGAACGTCGGCGGATCGCGCTCTCGACACTCGGGCATCGCCTCGGGGCAACGCGGATGGAACCGACATCCGCTCGGGACGTCCGTCGGATCCGGCACTTCGCCGTCGACGTCGACCGGGGTTCGATCGACGTCCGGATCGATGATCGGAACGGACGAGACGAGCGCCTTCGTGTAGGGATGTTTCGGATTCGCGATCAGTTCGTCGGCGGGGCCGACCTCGACGAGCGTTCCGAGGTACATGATCCCGATCCGATCGCAGATGTGCTTGAGCAACGAGAGGTCGTGGCTGATGTACATCGCCGTCAAGCCGAACTCCGACTGGAGTCGCTGGAACACGTCGAGAACGCTCGCGCGAAGACTGACGTCGAGCATGCTCGCCGGCTCGTCGGCGAGCAGGAACGACGGTTTGAGAACGAGCGCACGCGCGATTCCCACGCGCTGGCGCTGACCGCCGCTCAGCTCGGAGGGATACTCGTTCACGTACTCGCCAGGCGGGCGTAATCCGGCCTCCTCGAGCGTCTCGTAGACTCGGTTTCGTCGCTCCTCCTTGGTTCCGATGCCGTGGATTTTGAGCGGTTCGACGACCCAGTCGTAGACCTTGAACCGAGGATTGACGGATTTATACGGGTCCTGATGGATGATCTGAGCCTCGCGTCGAAACGACTTGAGCTCCGAGCCCGAAATGTTCGTGACGTCCCTGCCGTCGAACGAGATCGTTCCGGAGGTGGGATCGAGGAGTCGGATCGCCGTCTTTCCGAGGGTCGTCTTTCCGCAGCCGCTCTCGCCCGCGAGTCCGAACGCCTCGCCCTCGCGAACGTCGACGGTGACGCCATCGACCGCGCGAACGACGGACGCTCCTTGGTTGCCGAGCAGTCGATCGACCAGACCGGTGTTCGTCGGAAAGTGAGTCTCGACGTCCTCCAGACGAAGTTTCGGGTCAGTCATCGGCTTCGATCACCTCTTCCTGTTCTCGCCACGTTTCGCTTTTCGACGCCTCGGGCCTGATCCGTTCGTGTTCGTCCGCGCGATGACACTCGATCGTATTGCCGTCGCCGTAGGGCTCCGATTGGGGCGTCTCGGACCAGCACCGCTCCTCCGCAAACGGACAGCGGGGAGCGAATCGACAGCCCTCATCGGGTTCGAGCAGCGGTGGAGGTGTTCCGGGAATCGAAACGAGGTCCTGATCGTCGGTCATGATGCTCGGAAACGCGTTCCTGAGACCGAGCGTGTACGGGTGTCGGGGATTTTTGATGATGGTCTCCGTATCCGCGAACTCGACGATTCGTCCACCGTAGACGACGGCGATTTTGTCACAGGTCTCCGAGACGACCGACATGTCGTGGGTGATGAAGATCATCGCGGTGTCGAGTTCGTCCTGGAGTTCCTGAATCCGGTGGAGGATCCGATCCTGGATCATGACGTCGAGCGCCGTCGTCGGCTCGTCCGCGATGAGCAACGACGGATCGAGCGCGAGCGCGAGCGCGATCATCGCCCGTTGTGCCATTCCGCCCGAGAACTGGTGTGGGTAGTCGTGAACCCGGTCTTCGTCGATTCCGAGCGTCTGGAACAGCGACTTGGCTCGCTCCATCGCCTCGTCGTTCGGCGTGTCGGTGTGGGCCGTGATCACCTCGACGATCTGATCGCCGACGGTGTATACCGGATCGAAACCGTTCATCGCATTCTGTGGGATGACGGCGATCTCGTTCCAGCGGATTTGTTTCCGAAGTTGTCGGTCCGAGTACTCGGTGATGTCGTCACCGTCGTATCGCACCTCGCCGTCGACGATCTCTCCGTTGTCGGGCAACAGCCGGACGATCGATTTGGCGATCGTCGTCTTCCCGCTTCCGCTCTCGCCGATGATACCGAGCGACTCGTTCGCTTCGAGAGAGAGGTTTACGCCATCGACGGCGTGAACCCGTCCCTCGGACGTTTCGAACTGCGTCTGAAGGTCGGTGATTTCGAGCAGTGTCATTCTCTGTGTCGTAGTTCCGGGTTCGTGATCTGTTCGAGCGTTCGGCCGACGAAGAAGACGGACATCGCGAGCAAGACGATCGACATTCCCGGCGGAATGACCCACCAGTACGCGAATCGAATCGCATCGACGTTGTACGCGTCGTAGATCATCTGGCCCCACGAGTGGAGTTCGGGGTCGCCGAACCCGAGAAACGCGATGCTCGCCTCCGCAATGATCGCCCAGGCGATCGCCAGCGCTGCATAGAGGAAAACGAGCGGAAGAACGTTGGGAAGGATGTGGCGATACATCACCCGAAGATCGCCTGCTCCCGCCGCGTACGCCGATTCGACGTACGGACGTTCCTTGTGCGAGAGGACCTGTGATCTGACGACCCGTGCGGTCGACCGCCACTGTATCAACGCGATAGCGATGATGATGTTCATGATGTCCGCGCCGAGAATCACGACGAGAACGATAACGAACGGAAGGAACGGAAGCGCGTACGCGATGTCCGTGATCCGCATCAGGACATCGTCGACGTATCCCCCCTTGTAGCCGCTTATCAGGCCGACGTTCGTGCCGATGAAGACGGACATCGTGGCGGCCGAAACGCCGACGAGCAGCGACACTCGCGTACCGACGATCACCTGCGAGAAGACGTCACGGCCGAGTTGTGTCGTTCCGAACAGGTGATCCGTAGAGGGACCGTCCAGACGCAAGATATCACCCTGATCGTCACGATTCATCTCACCTGGATCATAGGGGGCGAGAAACGGAGCGAACGCGCCGATGAAGATGAAGCCGAGGAGGAGAAGCAATCCGATCTGTCCGAGGCGATCGTTCCCGAACAGCGCCGTGAACGTCGACCAACCCCGTCGAACCTGGTCGGCAAGGCTATTCGTCGTCGACGCTGGTTCGTGCTGTCGGTTACTCATAGGTCACCCTCGGATCGAGATAGACGTAGAGCAGATCCGCGACGAAATTCATCAGGATGACGACGCTCCCCATCAGGAAGAACGCCGCCATCGCGAGCTGATAGTCGTTGTTGTTGACCGCATCCACCATCGCTCGCCCCATTCCCGGCCAGTTGAACACGGTCTCGATGACGACCGAGCCGCCGATCGCCATTCCGACCGCGATCGCCGCGATCGTCACGAGCGGAAGGATCGAATTTCGAACGGCGTGTTTGTAGAGGACGTTCCACGGATGGAGACCCTCCGCTTTCTTGATCTCGATGAAGTCGGCGTTGAGCACGTCGAGCATCGAGTTTCGCATCAACAACGCGGGTGTCCCGAGGAAGTAGATCGCCCCCGTAAGCGCCGGCAACACGGCGTGATAGACGAAATCCCACGACAGATATCGTCCAACGCCGGTGGCGAGTTCGCTCCCGATCGATCGCATACCCCCGACCGGAAAGAGACCGAGCCAGAAGACGAACACGCCGAGCAACACGATCCCGGTCCAGAACTCGGGCGACGAGCGGGCGAGGAGGGTGAGCACGATACCACCCTTCTCGAAGGCAGTTCCACGATACCAGGCGAGCAACGCGCCACCTAAAATTCCGATCGCGTACGCGAGGATCAACGAAGCCGCCATCAGGATGATCGTGTTCCAGAACTTCACCACGATGATGTTCCAGACCGATTCGTTGTAGATCATCGATTGGCCCAGATCCGCTCGAGCGAGTTGTCTGAGATACTCGACGTACTGGACGTACAACGGTTGGTCGAGTCCGAGTTCTGCGATCCGCTCTTCGCGAGCCTCCGCACCCAGATCCTGTACGTGCATCGAAACGGGGTCGCCGGGAACGACGCGAAACAGGACGAACAGAATCGTCAGAAACGCCCAGTACGTGACGATTACCTGTCCGATTCGACGAATTACGTACGACTGGAAGCTCATTATCGGGCCCCCTCCGGTGGTGAGATCCGGGATTCGACGGGGAGACCGTCCGTCGAAACCGTCGAGCACGTGGACGCGAGACGGGCCGGTAACTCTGCCGAGAGTGGCACAAACTCCGTTCGTTCGTAGTGAGTCCGTAGCTCCATCGATGTTCGCTTACTCCGGGTACTGAATCTGCCCGTCTCCGTTCCACGTGTAACCGGCCTCCTCGAGTTCGGCCCGGGCGGCGTCGAGGTCGTACTCGAGCCGTTCGACGTCGGGATTGTGCCAGAACTCGTTGACCTCCGCGATCACCGAGTCGGCGACCGTGCCACGGCCGTCCAACAGCGCATCGACGATGTCCGCCTTCGGGATGGCCCGAGCGAGCGCACGACGTACTGCGACGTCGTCGAAGGGTTCGCGCTCCATCTGATAATTGACGTGGTGGAAGCCGTGATCGTCGACCTCCGCGAACGAAATGAACTCCTCGTCCTCGAGCCGGTCGATCGTGTTCGGTTCCGGCGTCTGGCCGATCATGTCGATCTGTTCTTCCTCGAGGAATCCGACCAGCGAGGACATATCCGAGCCCGGAACCTTGATGAGTCGTTCGACGTTCGGCGGTTCGAAGTGATCGTCGAACGCGGTCATCACCATCTCCTCTTCGAGTTCCCAGTAATCCAGCTGGAACGGGCCGCTGCCGATGTGATCCGGTTCGTCCCAGTCGACCGGTTCCTCGTCGATCTCGTCGGGAACGTCCTCCCAGACGTGCATCGGAATCAGGTTGACCTGCGTCAGCGTGTTCGAAACGAACGGGGCGAACGGCTCCTCGAGGTGGAATACGAGTTCTCGATCGTCGACGATTTCGATCTCGTCGATGATGTCCGTCCAGTCGGACCCGATCGGCGAGTGCTCGTTGGCAAACTCGAAAGAAAACTGCACGTCCTCGACCGTGACGTCCTCGCCGTCGTGCCAGGTCATTCCTTCCCGGATCGTAACGGCAACTTCGCCGTCTTCGTCGAGAATGTCGATTTCTTCGGCCGCCCACGGCGCCGGGAGCCCGTCCTGATCGATTCGCGCGAGTCGATCGTAGATGAGCCGGATCGCCGTTCGGTCGTGAGCACCGACGTAGTCGAGCGGGTTCAGGCTGCCAACTTCCTCCGGATAACCGAACCGGAGATCTTCGACGCCGTCGGCCGGCTCGACGCCGATCATGTTCCAGAAGCTCAACAACGATTCCCCGATCAACACCTCGGGATCCGAGAAGCGCTCGTTGTTGTACGGCATGATCTGCGTTCGGTTCGCGACCGGCGTCCGGGGCTGTTCCTCCGCGAGGACCTTCTGGCACTCGTAAACGACCTCCTGACGTTCGTCGTCGTCGAAAATCCGGGCCTGTTCCTCCGCGAGGTCGTCGTAGTCGGGATTGTCGTAGTTGACCTCGTTTCGACCGCCTTCGACCGAGTTCGAGGAGTGAAACAGATCGTACAGGAAGGTGTGGGGATCGATCCGTTCGGGCGATCCGTCCCAGGTGATGACGGACGTGTCGTACTCCTGGGCGATCAGCGCCTCCTCGACGACCGCGTTCCAGTCCATCGAGTTGACCTCGACGGCGAACCCGAGCTCCTCCCAGCTATCCGCGACCATCTGTGCGTACTCGTACCGGAACGGATCGAACGACGGATTGTTGACCGTTATCTCGAGTTCGATCCCATTCCCGCCGTTCTCGCCGCCTGCACATCCAGCGAGTCCCACCATTGCACCACCAGCTGCCAGCGTCGCTGCTTTTGTGAAGTCTCTACGGTTCAGATTGCTGTCACCGGGCTGCATAGTCCCACCTCAAGCTCATTGGTGATAAAGGTACTGCTCACTGGTAACGATCACCACGTACCGAGAACCACGGGTGTGAAAGGCAGACAAATCTATCCCAAAGATCGATGACAGGAAACAGTAAACGATTGGCGCACGCAAACGGTCCGCGCTGACTCGCGGCCGAACGACGTGCGGACCCGCCGAAAGGGACCATCGAAAGGTATAATGGGACCAGGAATAAGTTCGCACGTATGCTGCTGGAGATAGCTTCGCTTACGAAGACGTTCGGCGGGATCACCGCCGTCGACGATCTGTCCCTGGAGATCGATCGGGACTCAGTCCACGCGGTGATCGGACCCAACGGCGCGGGGAAAACGACGCTTTTCAAGCTCATCGCGGGGACGCACACTCCCGACACGGGAACGATCTCGTTCGACGGGACGGATCTCGTCGGACTGGATCCCCACGAACGAGTTCACTGCGGACTCGCGAAATCGTACCAGATAACCAACATCTTTCCGGAGCTCACCGTGTTGCAAAACGTGAAGATCGCGCGACAGCGCCAGGAGGGCCACCAGTGGAACTTCTGGTCGAAGACCGACGACCTTCCGGAGCTGACCGAGACCGCACTCGAGGTGCTCGCGGAGGTCGGACTCGAGGAGCAACCGGAGACGGTGGCGAAAAATCTCTCCCACGGCGAGAAACGTCAGCTCGAACTGGCCATCGCGATCGCCTGCGATCCGGAACTGCTGTTGCTCGACGAACCGGCCGCCGGTATGTCCCAGGCGGAGGTCGGGGAGCTCAGAACGCTCCTCGAGCGGCTCGCGGAGGAGTATACGATACTGTTCATCGATCACAATATGGATCTGGTGACCGAAACCGCAGACAGGATCACGGTGATGGCGGACGGCGCGGTCGTCTCGGAGGGAACGCCGTCGGAGATTCAGACGGACAGTCAGGTTCAGCAGGTTTACCTGGGGGGTGCCTGAATGGCGCTTTTATCCGTCGAGGACATCGACACGTTCTACGGCGAATCCCACATTCTCCACGACGTCTCGCTCGAGGTAGAACGGGGAGAAATCGCCGTACTGGTCGGTCGGAACGGCGTCGGAAAGACCACGACGCTGCGAAGCATTCTCGGCCACACGCCGCCCGAACGGGGGACGATCACGTACGACGGTTCGGACATCACCGGTGCGGAGCCGTCGGACGTCGCCCAGCGCGGGATCGGTTGGGTCCCGGAGGAGCGGCGGATCCTGCCGTCGCTTACCGTCGAGGAGAATCTCCAGCTCTCGCTTCGAGGCGGGAACGAGTCCATCGAAACGGCCTACGAGCTGTTCCCGCGACTGGAGGAGCGATCCCAGAATCAGGGCAGAAATCTGAGCGGGGGCGAACAGCAGATGCTCGCGATCGCTCGCGGCGTGCTCGGGGAGTTCGATCTCCTGTTGATCGACGAGCCCACGGAGGGATTAGCTCCGATGATCGTCGAACAGGTCGTCGACGCACTGACGGAGATATTCACCGAAACGACGGTTCTGCTCGTCGAGCAGAATCTGAACGTCGTCCGGGAGCTGGGCGATCGATTCTACGTGATGGACAAGGGACAGATCGTCGCCGAAACCGCCGAACTGGACCCGGATTCCGAACTCGTTCGGGAGTACCTCGGCGTTTCGGTCTCCGAATCCAGCGCGTGAAATCGAGAGATTTGGGTCAACGAGCGGAGCAATTCCGGTAGTATTATTATTCTCTCGCGTCCTGTGTGAGTCAGAATGACACAGCAAGTGCTACTCGCGGTGGGAGTGGGTACGATGTTACTCGGCATCACGGTGCTGAGCTTACTGACCAAAAAGTGGATCGGGAGTTCCGGGGACTACATTCTGGCGGGTCGCGAGGTGTCCGCGTCGCTGCTGGCCTGTGGCGTCCTCGCGTTCGGATTCGCGACCGACATCTCGGTCCTGTTCGCGATCTTCGCGATCGTCTACGGGTTCTTCCCGGCGATGTCGATGGGAATCGTCTACGTCGCGTGGATCGTCTACGGGCTGATCCTCGTCAAGATGGTCAGAAACGTGGGCACGTCGACCATCACCGAGTGGTACGAGATGCGCTTCGATTACCCGACTCGAGCGGCGATCTCGATCTCACAGCTGTTCGGCGTGATCTTCATCATCTCGGCGGGAAGCCTTGGAGCGGCGGCGATCCTCAACGGGTACGCCGGATGGCCGATCGTGCCGACGGTCATCCTCTTGCTGGCCGTCGTCGGACTGGTCGTCCTGTTCGGCGGCCTCTGGGGAGTGACGATCAGCAACATCGTCCTCACGGTGTACGGGCTCGTCATCTTCCCGGCGGTGCTGGTCTACCTCATGGTGTTCGTCGGCGGGTTCGACTGGCTCGTCGCGAACGTGCCGGCGGACGCTCACGGATTCTCGTTCCCTGGAGGCTGGGACTTCTCCTCGCTGGGAGAGACGAGTTACATCACCTGGGGCGTGATGTGGTTCGTCGCGCTCGTGTACGGCACCACGTACTACTGGACGCGTGCGGGGTCCGCACGAAGCGATAAAGTCGCACGGGACGGATACGTCATCGCAGGTATACTCGGTCTCTTGCTGATGACCATCGTCATGCCGCTCCTTGCGATGTACGCGTTCGCGCTCGCGCCGGAGGCGTACGTCGTCGCGGGCGGTGAGGTTCCGCCCGAAGGAGCCTACGGTGTTCTCGCGACGAGCATTCCGCTCGCACTCGGCGTGTTGATCCCGATCGGATTCGTCGCGGCGTCGATCTCGACGTACACGACCGACGTCATCGCGTCCGCCGCGCTCGTCCTGCGCGACTTCTACCAGCGATTCGTCGCCCCCGAGGCGGACCCCGAGGAACTCCTCATGCCGTCTCGAGTCATCTCGGTGCTCGTCATCGTCGTGGCGTTCATCTTCACGCTGATCCTCGACGTCCAGGGGCTCGTCGAGCTGTTCCTGACGATGCTCGGCATCTCGAGCGTCATCATCCTCATCGACATGCACTGGAAGGTGATGACGTCCCGTTCGGCGTTCCTCGCGGCGGTGGCCGGAATTCTTGGGGTTCTCGGCTGGACCTTCAGCGGACTCGCGGCGTCGACCGGTATCCACCAGGTGTGGATCGCGCTGGGGCTGACCGTCGGCATCGGCGTCCTGGGCGGACTCGTCACCTCGAACAAGTACTACGCCGAAGACGGCTGGGAGGTCGTTCCCTCGAGCGAGGCGGTCGAACGCGCAGACGACGTCGAACTCGCCGACGAGCAACTCGAAATCCTCGAATCGATCGCGACCGGCGGAACGCGCTTTGCCGACTTCCTCGATACGCTCCGACTGCCGAGCAACGAGGTCAACGACTTCGTCGAAGAACTGGACCGGGCCCGGTACATCCACCGAAAGGGGATGCGATCGCACGACTTCTACGACTTCGAACTGACCGAGAGAGGGAAACGAGCGCTCGTCGACGCCCAGGTCGTCGACACGGACGAAGCGTTCACCGAGTTCCAGGTGAACGAGGAGATGGAGTCGGTCATTCGGATCGTGAACGACGAGCCGGGAATCATCGTCGACGACATCTCCAACCGGATGAGCAAACCCAACTCGGACGTCGTCCCGATCATCCAGCGACTCCTCCAGCTCGAGTACATCGACGGCTCCGGCTGGATCCGACAGAAACACCAGCTTACCGCGGCGGGTGAGGCGGCGCTCGAGGAGCTTGAGAGCGGATCACGATCCGCAGAGCAGCAGGTGGAAGGGGCAAACGAATAGCGAAGATCGGTCACGGGAGCGACTCCGCCGTATCAACCGGCGGTCGGCTTTTTTGCGTGGCTCGCGGACGTCGCTTCAGAACCGCCAGAAGCGGATAGGCCAGCGCCATCGCACACGGAGAGGGAACGTCACGTGTGGTGGACAAGCAGTCTGTGTCCGACGCGGGTGGCGAACTCGCCGACGGCCGCGACGGAACGCGGCTATTGGACAGGCGGCGGAACGAGGGATGACAGCACCGTACCTCGAGTAGATCGAAGACAGTGCAAAGATCGACGGCGGTTGACGAAACGGAGCCGACGCGAGGTCGAGCGAACCGTCGTCGGACAGACGGAACCCCCACACGCCAGACCCGACCAGTGAGACGGAGTATCGGACGTCACTGCCGGTGGGACCGCGACCCGTCCCCGGTCTCACCGGAAATCGGCACGATAGAACGTATGAAACGCGTTCGTCACGGACGAGGAGGGGATGTTTGCGTGTCTGAGAAGCAGTCAGAGGGGGGCACGAGCGCGATCAACGTTCGCTTCGATCGGATCGGTTCGCAGCGATAGCGTTCTCTGGAGCGTTCGGGTGCGGCCGGCCGACGCGGAGTGAAGTCTCGGTCGACGGGCGACGGGAAGAGCACGAACGCTACTCTAGCAGTTGCGGACGAAACCGAACCACCACCGAGCGGCTCGCTCGAGCCGAAAACGGCGAAAAACGACTCGAGGTAACGACGACGGACTAGTCGTCGGTGACCAGTCCGACGATCCCCCGGGGCAAGAAGATGATCACGAGCAACAGCGCGAGCCCGACGAACATGTACCAGAGGCCGGTGATCGGCTCGAGCAGGACCTCGATGAGGATGAAGAAGGCAGCACCGAGCGCCGGTCCGACGAGCGTACCTGCACCGCCGATCAGCGTCATGATCAGAACCTCGCCGGACATGATCCAGTCGAGGTTGCTCGGGGACGCAAAGAGCACGAACTGTGCGTAGAGCGATCCAGCGAGCGCCGACACGACGCCCGAAATCGTGAACACCAGGAGCTTGTAGTGGAAGACGTTGTACCCCACCATCCGAACCCGCTGTTCGTTCTCGCGAATTCCCTGGAACACCTGGCCGACCGGCGAATCGAGCAGCCGCCGGAAACACAGGTACGTCGCGACGAGCGCGACGACGGTGATGACGTAGAAGACGTACGGGTCGTTGATGTCGATCGGCAGTATCGTCGACGGCCGACCGGGAACCGGATAGCCCGAGGAGCCGCCGATGTACTGTAACCGGATCGCCACCAGGTAGATGAACTGGCCGATCGCGAGCGTCACGATCGCGAAGTAGACGCCTTTCGTCCGGAACGCGATCGCACCCGCGACGAGACTCAACGCGATCGCCGCGACGGCGACGATGAGGAGCACCCCGAGCAGTGGAACCGAACCCAGCTCGCCGAGCGTCACTGCCGTAACGTAGGCGCCGCCGCCGAAGAACATCGCGTGTCCGAACGACAGGACGCCGGTGTATCCGAACAGCAGATCGTACGCCATACAGAAGATGCCGAGGATGACGATCCGCGTGAGGAGCGTCAGATGAAACGGCTGGATGACCGCACCCAGGATGATCAGCGCGAGACCGACTGTTCCAGGTATCCCGAGCGGGCTCACCGACCGATACCGATCGACCAGCGTGGATCCGCGTTCCAGCAGCTCGGTCCGAGCAGCGGCGACGGTGTTCGGAATCACTGGAACACCCCCTTGGTTCCGAACAGCCCGCGTGGCCGGTAGACGAGGACGAGGATCATCAGTGCGTACGGAACGACCTCGGCCCAGGCACCGACGAACATCTGTCCGAACCCGAAGAGCACGCCGATGAGTAACCCGGCGAGAATCGGACCCTTGAAACTACCCATTCCGCCGAGGATGACGACGATGAACGCGAGTAGAATCATCTGAGTACCCATTCCGGGGAAGACCCCGAACAGCGGTGCGATGAGGACGCCAGCGATCGCGGCGTACGCTGCACCGAGTCCGAACAGGAGGGTGTACGCACGCGAGACGCGGTATCCCATCGATTCGACCATCTCCTTGTCGAAGATCGCTCCGCGGATCACGAGCCCGTACTGCGTTCGAACAAGAAAGAGCCACATGAGAATCGTCAGTGCGGTTCCGGCGACGATCAGGAACGATCGATACGTCGAGAACGCCATTCCGCCGACGAGGTACGTTCCCGAGAGCAACTCCGGAACTGGGAACGGGTGGCTCGTGGATCCCCAGACGTATCTGATGACTTCCACCATGACGATCGCGAGACCGAACGTCGCTGGGATCTGGATGAGGGGATCGCGACCGTAGAGCGGACGAATCGTCGTCGCTTCGATGGCGCCGCCGACGGCAGCGACCGCCAACACGGACGCGAGCATCGCGACGATGAAGTTCCCGGTGAGGCCGAAGGCGAAAAAGCCCATGTAGGCGCCCAGCGCGTAGAACTCGCCGTGAGCGAAGTTTGCGACGCCCATCAGCCCGAAGACGAGCGAGAGCCCGATCGACATCAGAACGAGGATCATCCCGTACGAGACCCCGTTGAAGAGCGCCCTGATGCTGTTTACGACGATATCGTCCATATTATAGCTCGCAGCCATACGATCCGCAATCGTCGAGCACCTCGTCGTGGCTCACCTCGTCGACGATGTCCCACTCGGGAATGCCGTCGGCGAAGCCGGACGAGCGTGCGTACACCATCGGACTCGCGCCGAGATTGTCACAGCCGCGCATCGAGTACTCGCCGGTGAGCGACGTCGTCTCGTAGTCCTTGAAGCCCTCGACGATGGTATCGGCGTCGAACGAATCCTGCTCGTCGATGCTCTGGAGCATCGCGTCCATGTGGTAGTACGCCCAGCCGGCGACGCCGCTCGGTTTGACGTCCATCTCGTCCTCGAAAGACTCGACGAACGCCTGGTTCTCCGGCGTGTCGATGCTGTGGGTGTAATCGGTCGTGAAGTACATGGGGGCGTCTTCGAAGAAGCTCTCGTCGACGCCCATCATGAGTTGCTCGAACATCAAGTGAGCGTAGATCGGGTACGTGAAGTCCTCCTCGTTCGCCTGATTCATGAACGACAGCGCGTCGCCGCCGGACTGTCCCATCTGGACCCAGTCGGGGTCCGCCGAGAGGATCTGGGAGATGTGCGACGAAAAGTCCTCCTGGTCGAGGGACGCTTCCGTGCTATCGACGACTTCGCCGCCTGCATCCTCGATCGCTTCCCGCCAGTCGTCGCGAACGGATCGACCGAACGAATCGTCGGGATTCAGCTGGAAGACCTCGCCCCCGAGTTCTTCGACGGCGAACGGGGCACCGAGTCTCGCGACCGGCGTCGTGAGGCGGTTGCCCTGGAAGAAGTAATCGTTACAGACGTCGTCGTACGCCTGCACGCCGGTGGTCGTACACGTCTGCAGCGGGACCTCGTTCTCGTTGGTCACTCCGGCGAGCGCCGGCGTTTCGGGCGTGCTCACGATGTGTCCCATCGCGTGGACGTCCTCCTGTTGAACCAGCTCCTGAGCACCCTGAATCGCTTCTTCGGGTTCTCCGCGGGTGTCGACCGTCGATAGCTCGATCTGCTGTCCCTGGACGCCGCCGTCGTCGTTCCAGTCCTCGACCAGCAGTTCGACCGCCGCAATGATCTCCTCGCCGTACACCGCGTACGGTCCAGCCTGAAAGGTCGCGTATCCGAGACGGAACGCTTCCCCGCCGTCGTCGTCCGTGTCCCCGGCACAGCCGGCGAGAGTCGTTCCGATCGCTGCACCTGCTGCTCCGAGGGCTGACCGCCTGCTAATCTTCCGAACCATGCCGAAACGGTTCGACTAGGGAAGTATAAGCGTTTGGTTCTCCGGCAACGAAAAGGGAGTTCAGGACGCCGAACGCTCAGTCGAGCGTCGAGATGACGAGGAACGCGACGATCGCGACGACGACGCCGACGCCGCCGGCGATCGGATCCTCCGGAACGGCCAGAAGCGGCGTGGACGGATGTGAGATTCCCGCGGCGAGCATTCCGAGCAACATTGCACCGGCAGCCGCGTAATCCGAACTCTTGTCGAAGATTATCGACATCATCAGGGGGGTGACGAACGCGCCGGCGAAGAGCGCGAACGCGACGATAACGATCTCGAGGATCAGCCCCGGCGGCTCGAAGGCGAACGCGACCGCGACGATCCCGATGAGAACGGTCACGATGCGGAGGTAGAGCGTCATCCGCCTGTCGGTCTGGTGCTCTTCGGGGAGGTAGTCCCCACCGATGTCGTGGACCCACGCAGAGGACGCGTTGACGAGCATGGCGTCAGCGGACGACATCGCTGCAGCCAGAACGGAGGCGAATATCAGCCCGACGAGGATCTCGCTCCCGACGATGGTCTCGGTCAGTACCAGAAACGCCGTGTCGGGATTGTCGTCGACCATCTCCAGTTCCATGCCGATGAATCCCGCAGCCGGGATCGCCATCACGAAATAGAAGATACCGGCGGCGAGCATTCCCACCGCGGCCGTCTTCCGGGCCGTCACGACGTCGCGCAGGGCGAAGTATCGGAAGAGCACGTCCGGGCGGGCCGTCGTCTCGAGGAAGATGATCAGACCGAACGACATTCCGAACAGCAGTCCGCCGCCGGCGTTCGTCCAGTAGATTTCGCTGCCGGAGTTGACCGTGCTGACGAACGAACCCCACGCGGCCACGCTCCCGCCGACCTCGCTGAGGCTGAGCGCGGCGACGATGATGATGCTGACCATCACCATGCAGTACTGGATGAAACTCGTCACGGTGATCGAGTACATGCCACCGAGGAACGTGTAGACGATCATCGCGGCTGCAATGAGGATGACCGCCTGTCCGTGGCTGACGTCCAGGAGGAACGTCGCGATGAACGCACCGCCGGTCAGCTGGGCAACCAGGTAGACGGTGTAGATGATCCCGATGATCAGCGCGCTCATCTTCTTCGAGGCGTCGCCGAATCGAATGTCGAAGTACTCGGGAAGCGTCTCAGCGTCGACTTCCCGTAGTCTCGGGCCCAGCCAGAACATCGCGATGAGAAACGCCAGAACGGTCCCGATCGACGCCAGGATCGCATACGAAATACCGACGAGGACGGCGAAGCCGGTGAGAGCCAGTACCGACGACGCCGTCGTATAGGTGACGGCGATCGCGCCGCCGCCGAGAATGGCACCGATGCTCCTGTCGGCCACCAGGAACCCGGTTCGGTCGCTGGCCCGACTGCTGTAGAAGACGCCGATGCCGACCATCACCAGGAGGTAGAGCGCAACGATGATGAACTCGGTTGAAAGTAAACTCATGCCTTCTCACCGTTGGCTTCGAACGTGTATACGTACGCGACGCAGGCGGCTGGGATGATGATCAGCGAGATCCATCCCAGAAAGAGTGCGAGTTCCACGCCGGCGATTCGCATCGCGAAGATCCCGCCCGTATAATGCCCGATCGCCGGGAGAAAAAACAGGATCACGCACGCGATGGGGAGTATCGCTCGCAGTCGTCGTTCCGTCGAACTTTGCTCCGTCGTCGTCGATTGCATCGTTCCCATGGGTAATCACCTCGATGTCTCGGTATGGCACCACCCTGTGGATTGTGCTACCATACAACGGGAAAAGATATCAACAGCGATCAAATAAACATTTCTATTTGATATCCTAGAGGTGCGGTCGGCTCGGTTAAAGCGGATAGTCCCGATCTTCCCGCTGGACCGAGATCCACTTGGGTTCGGTGTACTCGTCCATGACCCAGCGGTCGTTGAATCGACCGAGGCCGGACGCCTTCGTCCCACCGAAGGGCATGTGGGGCTCGTCGTTCGTCGGCTGATCGTTGATGTGGACCATTCCCGCGTCGATCCGATCGGCGATGTCGCGTGCGTGACCCAGGTCGCGCGAGTGAACGGACGCGGCGAGTCCGTACTCGGTATCGTTCGCCAGTTCGACCGCTTCGTCGTCGGTTTCGAACGGGATGACCGGCGCGATCGGGCCGAAGTGCTCGTTACACGCCGCGGACATCTCGTTGGTGACGCCCGAGAGGACCGTCGGTTCGATGTACGGCCACTCGGCAGTTCCGCCGGTCTCGACGGTGGCACCCTCCGCTATCGTTCGCTCGAGGAACTCGCCGACGGTCGCGTGTTGCTCCTCGTAACTGATGGGACCGATTACGACGTCGGGATCGCGCGGATCGCCGATCGGCAGTTCGGCCGCCCGGCTCGCGAGTTGGTCGACGTAGTCGTCGTACAGCGACTCGTGGACGAGGTGGCGGTTGATCGAGATGCAGCCCTGGCCCTGATTGATGAAGGTTCCGAGCATCGCGGCGTCGACCGCGAGGTCGAGGTCGGCCTGCTCCGTAACCACGTGCGGGCAGTTACCGCCCAGTTCGAGCTGTGGCAGGTGGAGCTGCTCGGCGGCGTTTTTCGCGACCCGTCGACCGACCGCCGTCGAGCCGGTAAAGGAGACGACCGAGGGCGTCGGATGCGACGAGAAGTGATCGCCGATCTCCGAGCCGCGGCCGGTGACGACGTTGAACAGTCCCGGCGGAACGCCCGCCTCCTCGAGCAGCGCGGCGATCGCGAGCCCGCCGACGACCGGCGTGTGTTCGTCGGGTTTCAGGACGACGGCGTTTCCGAGCGCGATCGCCGGAATGACGGCTCGGAGCGCGAGATTCAGCGGATAGTTCCAGGGAGTGATGATCCCGACGACGCCGACCGGCTCTCGGACGACGAGATTCTCCCGTCCCGGGATGACCGAGTCGTGCTGATCACCGCTCGCCTTGAACGGCAATCCGCTGCTGACCTGAATCATTCCCTGGGTGACTTCGACCTCGACTTCGCCTTTGAGTTGTACCCCGCCGGCTTCGATGGCGATCAAGTGGGTGAGATCCTCCGCGTACTCGCCCATCAGGTGGCTGATCTTCCCGAGAACCTCGGCTCGCTCCTGGGGGAGCGTGTCGGCCCACTCGGCCTGCGCTGATGCGGCCGCCTCGTACGCGGCGTCGACGTCGTCGGTGGTCGCAGCGGGAACCCTCGCGATCGTCTCACCGGTGGCAGGATTTTCGACCTCGATCAGGTCCCGATCGCCGGCCGGCACCCACTCGCCGTCGATGTAGCAATGTTCCCAACCCGATTCCGGCGTCAGCTCCGTCTCCGAAGCGTGGTCACTTCGATCGATCTCGACGAGATCCATACCATCCGATTGTCGTCATTCTATTTGTATTCTTGGGAGGGCGACACGCGTTTACTGATAGCAGTTGCCGCGGTTCACGGTGTGTATGACGATCTATTACGTGCATTTCTTTTACGCGCATACTCCCGTAAGTAAGGTCCGTGCCAACGAAAACCACGTGATCGACCAGCAGATAAGCGGATCGATCGAGACCGGCGACCACGAGCTCAACAGCACGACGCGGGTCTGTACCGCACGGGCATGCCCATTAAGGGTGATCCTCGATCGGACGCGACGGCATCCGCAGATCGACGAGCGCCGGTCGGCCCGCCGCGACGGCCTCGAGCGCCCGCTCGAGCGTCGGCCGGACGTCGTCGGGTTCCGTCACCGTCTCGCCGAACGCTCCCCAGGCTTCGGCCTGGAGCGCGTAGTCCGGCGTCGGCGTAATCGGCGTACCGTGCGTTTCGGTGACGTTCATTCTGTCCGGGTAATCCTTGGCGAACGCCGCGCTCATCACCTGGTAACCCTCGTTGTTGAAGATGACGACGAGGATGGGGAGGTCGTGTTCCTGTATCGCGCCAAACGCCGCCTGGACGGGGTTGTAGTTGAACGAGCCGTCGCCCGTCAGCAGCGTCACAGTTCGGTCCGGTTCGGCCAGTTTGGAACCGAGCGCCAGACCGAGTCCGGAGCCGAGTCCGCCGGCGTTCTCTCGTTCCGGCGAGAGGTACCGCCGGTCGTCGCCGTCGTCGATTAGGTTTGATACGCACGAGCCGTGATCGATCGTCTCGTTGACGACGATCGCGTCGTCGGGTACGAGTTCGTCGACGGTCGACGCCGCGCGGAAGGGATCGATCGCGTCGGTATCGCTGCCCGCATCGACCCTGTCGGCCCATCGGTCCCGCCACTCGTCGTGACGGCTCCGCCAGTGTCCGTCGCCGTCCGCAGTTCCGTCCGAGAGCTGATCGAGCAACAGCGGAAGCGTCGCTGCGGAATCGCCGGTCGCGACGACGTCCGCGGGATACCCCCAGTTTGCGCGTCGTTGCTGGACGGGATCCGTACCGAGAAAGACGACGTCGGCGTCGGGCGCGGACCCGCGCGGCGGATACCACGGAATCGGAGAATCGACGACGAAGACGGCGTCGGCGTCTTCGAGCACCTGGTCGCCGCGGTGACGAACGCCGTAGGCGCTGTTGCCGAGGTAGAGCGGATGATCCATGGGGAAGCTGTGGCGGAGTTTCGGCGTTTCGAAGACGCCCATCTCGAGGCGTTCCGCCATCGAAACGAGTGCCTCGACCGCTGATCGGTCGCTTCCGAGTCCCCCGGCGATCGCGACCGGGCGCTCGGCCGACTCGAGGATCTCGGCGATCTCGGACAGCGTCCCCGGTGACGGAACGGTCGGCGCCGCGGGTTCGTCGGCGGAGATGCGGAGTTCTCCGACGTCCTCGAACGGGACTTCCTTCGGGAGCGTCAGCATGGTTGGTCCACCGGGCGACGAGCGCGCGAGACGAACGGCGCGGGCGACGTAGTCAGCAATACTTTCGGACGTCTCAACCGAACTCATCCACTTGAGATACCGCTGGAAGTTGTTCTCGTGTCCGCCCGGTTGATGGAAATCGAGGTCGTACGGACCGCCTGCAGTCTCGCCTTCGTGCTCTCGAACGTACGACGAGAGAATCACCATCGGCGTCTCGCTCGCGTACGCACCCCAGATACCGAGTGCAGCGTTGAGCGGGCCGACCGTCACGTGGAGTTTGACGACCTGCGGATCCCCGGTCATCATCGCGTATCCGCGCGCCATGTCGACCGCCAATTTTTCGTGGCGACACTGGACGTATCCGGGCGTTCGCCCCTCGTCTTCGAACTGCTCGAGGTGATTCCAGAACGGGACGTCGTCCGAGCCCGGCGAACCGAACACGTAGTCGATCCCGTTGAGGTTGAGCGCCTCGAGGATGCCTTCGGCGGCCGTCTCGACTGAAACAGTTGTCTCTGTCATGAGTGCGCTGTCGAAGACAATTGTCACGACACCTATTTAATAGTAGTCGTCGGGGATCTCTCGAGACGAGAGAAGCGGATGACCGAAATTGCTTTCACCCGGTTCACCAATATCGACAATCAATGCGATTGTACTGTCGACGCTGTGCTGTTCACTACGACGGGCCCGGCGAACGTCGGTGTATGGAATGTGAAACCGTTCTCGAAACCGAGTTCGACGGCGTGTTACGGCTCGGTCGGATTCTCAACAACCGAACGCTGTTCGGTAAGTATCCGGATCGACTCCCCTCCGACGGCTCGCTCGCGGGAGTCGAGGGAGGAACGCCGTTAATCGAGGCCGACCGTCTCGCCTCGAGCGTCGGCACCGACGCAACCATTTATCTGAAAGACGAGCGTCGGAATCCGACCGGAAGCTTCAAAGACCGGGCGTTCGCGCCGATGCTCTCCGCCGCCGCCGAGAGCGGGGAAGACCGCATTCTCACCGCCTCGACCGGGAACGCCGCAACGGCCTGTGCCCACTACGCCGCTCGAGGTAATCTCACCTGTCTCCTCCTCGTCGACGGGGATACCCCCGACGAAAAGCTACTCGAACCGTCGCTCTACGGTGCGGAGATCGTTCGCGTCGACGGTCTATTCGACGCCTCCGCGACGGCGTTCGAATCCTTCCTGGAGAGCGTCGCGGACCGCCTCGAGGCCTACCTCGCGGTCGCCCACCAGCCGCTCAGCCCGCTCTCGATGGAAGGGGTGAAGACGATCTCGTTCGAGGTGGCGGAACAACTCGAATGGACCGCACCGGACGTCGTCGTGACGCCCGTCGGCGGCGGCGACAACATCGTGGCTCAGTACAAAGGGTACCGCGAGCTACGGTCGGCGAACCTCCTCGACCGCTTGCCGCGGATGGTCGGCGTGCAGGCGTCGGGGGCCGCTCCGCTCGTCGAGTCGATCGAGCGCGGAACGGACGAGCCCGTCGAGGTGGAGCCGGAGACGATCGCGTCCGGAATCGACGCCGCATTTTCCGGCCGTCACGCGCTCGAGACGGTCCGCGAAAGCGGCGGAACCGCCGTCGCTGTCTCTGACGAAGAGATTCTCGCCGGCGAGCGCGAACTCGCCCAGCGTACCGGCGTCTGGGCCGAGCCGGCGGCGGCCTCGGTGGTGCCGGCGCTCGAGCGCCTCGTTTCCGACGGAGTCGTCGGCGACGACGATACCGTCGTTCTCACCGTTACCGGAAGCGGTCACAAACACGTCGGGCCGGTCGAAGACGCCGTCGACGACGTCGATACCGTGGCGTTCGACGCGACCGCCGTAACCGAGTCGTTATACTGAGACGGACTGGTGTGGCGATGTACCGCCACGACCGCAGACCGCTCTCGAGTGTGTCGGACACGAGTTTCACCAGATCTGCTCGTACCGATACTCGACGTCGTGGGCGCGAACCGGTCGATCGATCGAACCGATATTCGGTTATCGCCGTGAGCGAACGTACGACTCGATCCGATCGAAGCCGGTCTCGAGTCGCTCGATGCTGTTTGCGAAGCTCAGTCGGATGTATCCGTTTGCGGCGGGACCGAACGCGGAACCGGGCGTCGTTACGACGTCGTGTTCCGTCAACAACTCCTTGGACATCTCGAGACTGGGGCGCTCGAGTGCCGTCGCGTCGACCATCGCGTAGAACGCACCCTCCGGACGCGCACACGAGAGTTCGGGGATGTCCGCGATTCGATCGACGACGACGTCGCGACGCTCGGCGTACGCGTCGCGCATCTCGTCGAACGGTTCCTGGGGGCCGGTCAGGGCCGCGATCGCCGCGTACTGTGAGATCGTGTTGGGACAGAGACTCAGACACTGACGGAGCTGCTGAGCGGCGCTGACGACCTCGGGTTTGGCGGCGAGCCAGCCGATGCGCCAGCCGGTCATCGCGTACCCCTTCGAGAAGGAGTTGACCTCGATGACGTTCGCCGGACTGTCAGTCGCCGCGGCGACCGTCTGTGCCGCCTCGTCGAAGACGAGCCGTTCGTAGATCGCATCGGAGATGACGAACGCGTCGTGGTCGGCCGCCGCTTCGGTGACCGCGCGAACCGCGTCGGCGTCGTACACCCGCCCGGTCGGATTGGACGGGGTCGTCAACACGATCGCACCCGTGTCGTCGTCGATCTCCTCGATCAGTCGATCGGGATCGAGCGCGAACCCGTCATCGCCCGAGAGCGGGACCCGGACGGGAGTCGCGCCGATCAGTTCGGCTTGCATCTCGTAGTTTGGCCAGCGCGGTTCCGGAATGAGGACGCGGTCACCGCGATTCGCGGAAACCAGTAACGCGAGGTAGACCGCCTCGATACCGCCCATGGTGATCAGTAGCTCGGAAGCGGGGTCGACGGAGACGCCGTTCTCGCGCTCGAGTTTTTCCGCGATCGCTACTCGCAACTCCGGCAGGCCGAGCGTCGACGTATAGTGAGTCTCGCCGGCCATCGCCGCCTCGTAGGCGGCCTCGACGACGTGTTCAGGGGTGTGAAAGTCCGGTTCGCCGATCTCGAGTCGGACGAGATCGTCGCTGTCGGACTCGTTTGCGAGGTCGAACATGACCCGAATCTGCGATCCCTCGAACCCGGTGGCTCGATCCGCGAGTGGTGGTCCGGCCATACGCTACAAGTCGGCTGAATTACCTTATAGCAATCGGTGCGAGCCTGCAGGCCACCGGTGTCCGACGTCGCGTCCGGGTCGAAAGAGTCCGAATCCGCAACGTTGATTGTCGAATCCCACCGATACGGAGTCGTGACAGTCGTAATCGTCTCGACCGGCGGCACGATCGCATCGACCGAAGACGACGGTGAGGACGGAGCTGCGCCCGAACTGACGGCGGAGAACTTGATCGCGAGCGTTCCGGAGCTGGGCGACGTCGCGTCGTTGCGTACGCGCGATTTCTCGAACGTTCCGAGCGCCTACTTCGAAATCGAGCAGATGGCCGAACTCGCGTCCGAGATCGAAGCGTACGACGCCGACGAAGAGGTAGACGGAGTCGTCGTCACACAGGGTACGGACGTCCTCGAGGAGTCGGCGTACTTCGTCGACTGCTGGTACGACGGCGAGACGCCGGTCGTCTTTACCGGTGCGATGCGCAACCCGTCGCTCCCGAGTCCGGACGGTCCCGCCAATCTGCTGGCGAGCGTTCGAACGGCCGCCGACGAGAGCGCCGAAGAGCGCGGTGCGCTGGTCTGTTTCAACGACCGAATCCACGCCGCTGCGGACGTCACGAAGACGAACTCGATGAACGTCGACACGTTCCGCTCTCCCGAGGTGGGGCCGCTGGGCGCGATCGACGAGGATCGCGTCGTCTGGTTTCGAGAACGCGCGAGTCGACCGCCGGCGCTCGACCCCGATCCGGATCGGATCACGAACGACGTCCACGCGGTGACGGTGACGGCGGACATGCCGATCGCACAGATCGAGGCGGCGGCCGACGCAGAGGCGCTGTGTTTCGCAGCGACGGGGGCGGGCCACATTCCACCGTCGATCATCGAACCGCTCGAGTCGGTCGCCGGGAACGGCGTCCCGTTGATCGCGACGACGCGCTGTCCCGAGGGGCGTCTCGCACGACACACCTACGGATTCCGGGGAAGCGAAGAGACGCTTCGGAAGCTGGATTGCTATTTCGCGTCGGAAAACGTGCAGAAGACGAGGATCGAGACGATCGTGGCACTGGCCGCCGACTCGCTCGACGTCGTCTTCGAACGACCCTGACCGGGCGGCGGACGCCGCCACCGGGTTGCGGTTTTTCGGACGTCATCGCACCGGTTCGGGGGTCCGGAGGGCGAGGGCGAGGCCGAGTAACGCGAGCGCACTCGCGTAGCCGAACGCTGCGACGTACGAGTCGGTCTGATCGATGAGAACGCCGGCGATGATGGGGGCGGTAAACGCGCCGAAAAACCCCAGCGCGTTGAGGATCGCGAGCGCCGTCGCGACGACGTTTTTTGCCGCGAACTCCCGGACGTACGTGTACATCAACGCGATGCCGAACTGGGTGAAAAATCCGGCGAGCACGAGCAGTACGTACAGAATCGCCCCCCGCCCGACGTACGCGATGACGACGGTCGTCGGCAGGAGAACCGCAAACGAAGCGACGACGACGGGTTGACGCCGGCCGCCGAAGAGGCGAAACGAGATGGGGCCGCTCGCGGCGCGGGCGACGATTCCGATCGCGGGAAAAATTGCTGCGAGCATTCCGCTTCCGGCGAGCGAGAAGCCGAACTGGTCGACGAGAAAGCTCGGGAGCCAGCTGTTGTAGAACATACTGAGCGAGAGCGCGAGAAACCCCATGACGGAGACGAGAAGCACGTTGCGGTTACGAAAGAGGGTTCTGAACTCGCTCCAGACCGGTGCCTGGCGGCCGGTGGCCGCCGGCGAAACGGATCGGCTATCGAGAGCGAACACGGCCATCATGACGACCGCGGGAGCAGCCAGGATCGGGAACGTCATCTCCCATCCGTAGGCGGTCGCGATCTGGGGACCGAACAGCTGCCCGAAGACGAATCCCGCGGGGATGGCCGTCGAGACGAAGCCGACCGCAGTGGCCTGTCGATCGTCGGCGAAGACGCCGCTGACGACGTTCACGCTCGCCGTCCAGAGGACGACGGCGGCGACGCCGCCGAAGAGTCTGGAGGCCAAAAGGGAGTAGTACTCCCCGCCGACCGCGGCCCACCACGACCAGACTGCGGCCCCGAAGAGTGCACAGACCGCGACGAGCGAGATGAAGCGGTTGTCCCGTTGATCGAGGATCATTCCCGCCGGAATAGCCAGAAGCGCCATCGCGAGCAGTTGTACGCTGATGAGCCAGCTCGCCGCGGACGCCGAAATCGAGAGGTCCTCGATGATGAGCAACAGAACGCTCGCGGGAACGATCTCGTAGGCGGACATCGACACCAATACGAGCCAGAGGGCGACCATCACTCTCCAGCGGCGCTCGAGCAGAGCCGTCATGCGCTACCCGTTTCGAGTGGGTGATAATAACGGTGTTCCTCGAGTCGATCGTCGGTAGGATCGCCACGGCCCGAAAAAACTATACGGTCAGAACCTGCCTCTTGCGATATATGGTAATGGATACCCATATTCACTACTTCGGCCAGTCGATGATGGACGAGTTGAACGAGATGATCGTCGACGAGATCGGCTCGCACGCGTCGATCAAATCCTTCTACGAATCCGAGGATCTCGGATTTACGACCGAGGAAGCCGACGAGCGAGTCGAGATGATGGACGAGTGGGGACAGGAGAGCGCCGTCCTCTCGTTCCCGTCCCCGGAGTCGTTCATCGACGCGGAGTACCTGAAACAGCCGTCGGTGTACGGTGCGTTCTCACGGATCGTCAACGATAACCTGGCGGAGATTCACGAACAACATCCCGACAGACTGTACGGCTACGCGAGCGTTCCGCTGGTCGACGCAGACGCGGCCATCGAAGAACTCGATCGGGCGATCGACGATCTCGGACTGCAGGGAGTCTGTCTCGACTCGAACGTCTTCGGACAGTACCTCTCCGAGGAACCGTTCCGCCCGTTCTTCGAGCACGCGAACGACCGGAACGTGCCGGTGTTCATCCACCCGACGAACCCGGCAGGAAAAGAGCGAATGACCCGCTACTACACCGAGAGCATGGTCGGGTTCCCGACCGACACCGCGCTCGTCGCCTCGTACATGATCTACTCGGGATTCATGGAAGCCTACGACGACCTCGAGATCATCCTCTCGCACCTCGGTGGAACGTTGCCGTACATCCGTCGCCGCCTCGAGTTCCTCTACAGCGAGAACGATCCGGCGTTCGCGGAACACCAGATCACGACGCTCGATCGACATCCGCCGTCGTACCTCGACGATTTCTGGTACGACACGGCCATGACGTTCCCGCGAGCGATGGAGATGACCCACGACCTCGTGGGTGACCGTCTCGTTTTCGGCTCGGACTTCCCGTTCGGACCCAAAGACAGCCCGGCCACCACCCAGGATCAGATCGCGGAACTCGAGCTCTCGGCCGAGAGCGAGGCCGCGCTCATGTCGGAGAACCTCGAGGAGATCCTTCTCAACATCTGATCGGTTCTACCGATCCGGGACGAGACAGGGAGTTTTATATACGAACCGACGAATCGTCTTCGTACCAGACCATGGTTCAGATGACAGAGCACGCAGTCGTCCGAGTGACCGATTTGGACGCTGCAGTCGAGTTTTACACGGAACAGCTGGGACTGATCGAGATCGATCGAAACGACGACACTGTCTACCTGGGTTGCGGACTCGACGACCGGTTCGACCTCGGTGTGACCGAGGGGGGCACCGGCCTCGACCACGTCGCGATTCGGATTACCGACGATCAGTTCGACGAGTTCGAACGACGGTTCGAGGAGGACGGGGTCGACTACGAGTACACCGGCGACGAGGAGCCGGGCGACCGGCGCGGGCTCACGGTGACGAGCCCGACGGGTATCGACTACGAACTGCTCGTCGTCGACGTCGAGCGGTACCTTCAGGTCAACGACACCGGCCTTCCGGAGCGGTCGGCGTTCACCCCCACGGATTTCGACCACGTCAACCTCTGTTCGAACGACGTCGAGTCGGACGTGGAGTTCGTGAAGGACGTCCTCGACTTCGACGTCTCGGAGATTCAGCGCGATCCCGACGAGGGACACTACGAACTCGTCTTCACGCGCTTTGGCGACTACCACCACGACGTCGCGTTTACGATCACGGATACTCCGGACTACAACCTCCACCACATCTCCTTTACGTTCCCGAGCGTCGATCACATGAAGACGATGATCGACGAACTCGCCCGCAACGACGTCGAAATGGAGTCGGCGATGAGTCGACACCGAGCCGGAAACAACATCTTCGCGTACTTCTGGACGCCGACCGGAAACCGTATCGAACTCAGCACCGAGATGACGGCGTTGCCGCCGGAGACGGACACCGTCCATCGGGAAGAGACGTTCACGTTCACCTCCTGGGGCGGAATTACGCCGCCGGAATCCTTCTCCGAAGGATCCTAATCGACCACGAACTGCGTCCCTCGGATCGTGGAGGGGGATGAAACGCCGACGGACGAACACCCTTTTCGGCAGGATAATACGTCACCCATCACTAGTTATAGCCGTATGTCGGATCGAGCGGCAGTCGTTACCGGCGGTGCAGTTGGAATCGGACGGGAAATCAGCGAAACGCTCGCCGCAGATGGATTCCACGTCGTCGTCTTCGACGTTCAGGACGCGGCGGAAACGATCGAGTCGATTCGCGAGGCGGGTGGAAGCGCAGAGTACCGACGAGCAGACGTTACGAACGAGGAGTCCCTCGAGGAGGCGTTCGACGGTCTCTCGGTGGACGTCCTCGTCAACAACGCGGGCTACTTCGAGCCCCTCGTTACGGACAAAAAGCGCTTCGACGAGATCGAACGCGAGGAGTGGGAGCGGGTGTTCGACGTCAACGTCACGGGCGTCTTTCTCACGTCGAAGGCCGCGATCACACGGATGTCGGAGGGAGGATCGATCGTGAACATCTCCTCGAACGTGGCGGTAACGGGCGTGCCGGGCTTTCTCCACTACGTGGCGTCGAAGGCGGCGGTGCTCGGACTGACGCGCTCGATGGCGACCGAACTCGGCGATGACGGGATCCGGGTGAACGCGGTCATGCCCGGGTTGACGACGTCACCGGCCTCGCTACAGGCCGGCGAGGAGTTCTGGGACGCGATCGTCGACCAACAGGATCTCGACCGACGAGTCACTCCATCGGATATCGCCAGCGCGGTTAGCTACCTCGCAACCGAAGAGAGCGGAATCGTCACCGGACAGGCGCTGAACGTGGACGGTGGATTCGTCAACTACTGACGGACGGAACCTGCGTCCGCGGAGACGTCGGTGAAAAACCGGCGCTATCTTTTTGACAGCCGAGCGAAACACAGGAACATGGTTGAGTCGAGCCAACGATCGGACGTGCTATCGCACTGGCACCACCCCGGCGTCGACGTACCGACGATCGTCGACGGGGACGGAGCGTACGTCACGGACGCAGACGGGCGGACGTATCTCGACGCGCTGTCGCAACTCTGTTGTGTCAATCTCGGGCACAGCAACGACCGGATCGCGGCGGCGATGAGCGAGCAGCTAGAACGGGTGCAATTCGTCTCGCCGGGGTCGCACAACGACGTCAGAACGGAACTCGCCGACCGGATACTCGCCGTCGGTCCCGAACGCCACAGCGACGTGTTCTTCTCGGTGTCGGGAAGCGAAGCGAACGAGGTCGCCGTCCACCTGGCACGGGCGATGACGGACGCCCCGACCGTACTCACGCGGTATCGGTCCTATCACGGAACGACGCTCGGAACCGGAACGCTGGGTGGAGACACGGCGACGCGAACCGCCCTCTCGTCGACGGTCGGCGTGCCCGGTTCCGCAAAATTCCTGCCACCCCTCTCCCCCGAAGCGTTCGACGTCGACGATCCGGACGAGCTCGCTGACCGGGCGATTGCTCACCTCGAGTTCGTCATCCGCAACGAGGGACCCGACTCGATCGCGGCGCTGCTCACGGAGGTCGTCGGCGGCAGCAGCGGGGCGTACGCGCCACCGCCCGGCTACTTCGAGCGCGTCAGATCGCTCTGTGACGAGTACGACATCCTGCTCGTCGCGGACGAGGTGCTCACCGGGTTCGGGCGGTGCGGCGAGTGGTTCGCACACCAGACCGAGGGGATCGAGCCGGACCTGATGAGTTTCGCGAAAGGCGTCACGAGCGCACACGCTCCGCTCGCGGGCGTCACCGTTTCCGAGGAAATCGGCTCGTGGGTTCGCCGCGAGGGAGTCGAGCTCGGCCAGACGTTCGGGGGCCACGCGCTCTCCTGTTCGGCGGGGATCGCGGCCATCGACGAGTACGATGAATGGGGGCTGGACGCCGTCAACGACGTCGGTCCGTACCTCGAGCGGCGGCTACGGGGGGTCGAATCGGATCACGACGTCGTGGCCGACGTTCGGGGACGGGGACTGCTGTTCGGTCTGCCGATCGTCGATCCGGAAACCGGGAGGCCGTTCGTCGATCCGAGAGTCGACGCCGGGGAGAATCCGGTCGACGCCGTCGCGGATCGGATGGCCGACGAAGGCGTCCTCACGCTGCCTGGCCGGCCGTCGACCCAGCTCATCCTCGCGCCGCCGTTCTGTGTCGACCGGGACGACGTCGATCGCGTGATCGAAGCCCTCGAGATCGGTCTCGAGGCGGTGTTCGGATAACGCCGCCCCGTGACGGTGACGGGATCGGTCGTGGCGGGCACAGACGGTCCGTTGTCCGTCGGTGCCGGTCAACCGAAGGGGGGCCGCGCTTGCACCGGCAAATCGGTACAACGATCCGTATCAGGCGCTCACCACAAACATTATCACCGCATTCTCGCTATTGCTCCATGTGACAGCGCAAAACACAACTACCGTCGACGTAACGGTCAACGGTTCCGAACACGAACTCGAGGTCGAGCCCCGGACGTTGCTCGTCCACGCGCTCAGAGAAGAACTCGGTTACACCGGCCCGAAAGTCGGTTGCGAAAGTACGCTCTGTGGGGCGTGTACGGTTCGTCTGGACGGAGACGTCGTGAAATCGTGTACCGTTCTGGCGGTCCAGGCCGACGGTGCGGAGATTCAGACGGTCGAAGGGCTGGGTGACGACGACGAGCTCCACCCCATCCAGCGGAGCTTCCAGGAAGAACACGGACTGCAGTGTGGCTACTGTACGCCCGGCATGTTGCTTTCGACCGCCTCGTTCCTCGAGGAAAACCCGGACCCGACCCGCGAGGAGATCCGGGAGGCGCTCGAGGGGAACATCTGTCGGTGTACCGGCTACCACAACATCGTCAACGCCGTCGAGGAGGCGGCCGACAAGCTCGCGACGGAGGAGGCACGATGACCGACGACGAGGGACCCGACGGAGGGGTTCTCGGAGCCGCACTCGATCGCCGCGAAGATCCGTCGCTGTTGACCGGCGAGGCGAAGTACACGGACGACATCACGCACGACGGCATGCTCCACATGTCCGTCGTCCGTTGCCCGTACGGGCACGCGAAGGTCGAACGCGTGGACGCGAGCGAGGCCGAGGCCCACGAGGACGTCGAGCTCGTCCTGACGCCGGAAGATCTCGCCGAGAGCGACCTGCCGGGGACGCTCGAGTCGATCGGAATGATGGTGCCCAAAGAGAACTGGCCGATGGAGGCCGGTCCGGCCGAGATGTTCCTGCCCGATTACCCGCTGCTCGCGGGCGACCGGGCCCTCCACCAGGGCCATCCGGTCGCCGTCGTGGTGGCGACCGACCGCTACGTCGCCAACGACGCGACCGAACTGGTCGACGTCGAGTACGAGCGACTCGATGCCGTCGCGAATCCGGCCGAAGCGACCGAGGACGACGCTCCCGCCCTCTACGAAGGTGCACCCGACAACGTCATCTTCGACTGGGAACTCGGCGATCCGGAGGCCGTCGACGAGGCGTTCGAGTCCGCGGACCACACGGTCGACATCGAACTCGAGCATCCCCGGGTGATCCCGGACGCGATCGAGCCGCGGGCGACCATCGCGGACTTCGATCCGCTGACCGAGAAGCTCACCGTCGAGATGACGAGCCAGAACCCACACCACCATCGGCTCTGGCTCTCGAACACGCTCGACTATCCGGAACACAAGATCCGGATCGTCGCCCCCGAAGTCGGCGGCGGGTTCGGCGTCAAGATCCACCACTACCCGGAGGAGGCGCTCACGTCCTGGTGTTCGATGGAACTCGAGCGGCCGGTGAAGTGGGTGCAGAAGCGATCCGAGGCACACATGACGGACGCCCACGCCCGCGGCCACGTCACCGAAGCGTCGATGGCCCTCGACGACGACGGAACCATTCTCGGGCTACAGGCCGACACCCACGCGGCTCTCGGCGCGTACGTGTCGACGCACGCGCCGCTGATCCCCACCGGATCGTACGGGATGATGCTCCCCGGACCGTTCGACGTTCCGGCGATGCGAGTGAACGTCATCGGGACGTTCACCAACACGTCGCCGGTCGACGCATACCGCGGCGCGGGACAGCCGGAAGCGACGTTCGTCATCCAGCGGCTGCTCGAGATGGCTGCCAGGGACCTCGACATCGATTCGGCCGAGATTCGCCGGCGGAACTTCATCCCCCCGGAGGAGTTCCCGTACGCCGAAACGGTGGGGAACATGGTCTACGACAGCGGCGACTACGAGAAAACGCTCGAGAAAGCGCTCGAAATCGCAGACTACGATCAGTACCGACAGCGACAGAAAGAGCTGCGCGACGAGGACCGCTACGTCGGAATCGGCATCGCCTCGTTCGTCGAACTCACGGGTCTCGGCCCCTCGAAGCCGGGAGTTCCGGGACCGTTGCCGACGTTCCACGAGAGTTCGTTGATCAGGTTCCACCCCTCGGGTACGGTGACGGCGTACTCGGGCACCGCGGATCAGGGACAAGGTCACAAGACCGCGTTCGCACAGGTCGTCGCGGAGGAACTCGGCGTCCCCTACGAGGACGTCGAAGTGATCCAGGGCGACACCGATCAGGTTCCGCAGGGAACCGGCGCGTTCGCAAGCCGAAGCGCGGTCGTCGGCGGTAACGCGATGGCGAAAAGCGCCGAGAAGATCGTGGAGAAGGCGACCAAAATCGCCGCCCACCAGTTCGAAGCCGACGAGGACGACGTCGTCTTCGAGGACGGGGAGTTCTCCATCAAGGGCGCTCCGGAGCGCTCGATCTCGATGGCCGAAATCGCCCACGAGGCCCACCAGGCGAACGCCATCCCGGACGGGATGGAACCCGGCCTCGACGCGACGACGTTCTTCGATCCGGACGCGCCGACGATTCCGTTCGGCTCGCAGGTCTGTATCGTCGAGGTCGATCCGGAAAGCGGCGAGATCGACTTTCTCGAGTACGTCGCCGTCGACGACTGCGGCGAACAGATCAACCCCCAGATCGTGAAGGGACAGATCCACGGCGGCATCGCACAGGGCCTCGGTCCGGCGCTGTTCGAGGAGGGCAAGTACGACGACAACGCCTCGCTGGTCTCCGGAACCCTCATGGACTACGCGCTTCCGAAGGCGAACCAGCTACCGGACTACGACGTCGAGTGTACGGTGACGCCGTCGCCGACGAACGAGCTCGGATTGAAAGGAATCGGTGAAGCGGGAACGATCCCCGCGCCGACGGCACTCGTCAACGCCGTCGTCGACGCGCTCGAGCCGTTCGGCGTCGATCACGTCGAACTACCCGCGACGCCGGAGAAAGTCTGGCGTGCGGTCGAGAAAGGAGGTGAGCAGTAATGTACCCGCCACAGTTCGACCACGAGACGGCCGAGAGCGCGGAACACGCGGTCGAGTTGCTCGAAACGAACGACGACCGCGACGTCAAGGTGCTCGCAGGCGGCCACAGCCTGATCCCGATGATGAAGACCGGGCTCGCTACCCCAGATCTGTTGATCGATATCAGCCGACTCTCGGAACTGTCGGGAATCGAGCGAACCGACGACGGCTTCGAGATCGGTGCGACGACCAACTACGCACCGGTCGCGAAATCCGACGAACTCCACGACGAGGCGACGGCCTTCGCGGAAGCCGCGGAGAACATCGGCGACAGGCAGGTCAGAAACCGCGGAACCGTCGGCGGGAACATCGCCCACGCCGACCCCGCCTCGGACCTGCCCGCGGCGCTGCTCGCACACGGCGGATCGGTCACGATCACCGGCTCCGACGGGGATCGAACGGTCGACGCGGACGAGTTCTTCTACGGAATGTACGAAACCGACGTCGGTCCGGCGGAGCTCGTCACCTCGATTACGGTACCGGCACACGGTCCGAACGCCGTGAGCACCTACGAGAAGGATCGCAGCCCGGCGTCGGGGTACGCGATCGTCGGCGTCGCGGTCGTCCTCGAAGCCGACGACGGAACGATCGTCGACGCCGCCGTTACGGCAAACGGCGCGATGGACCGGCCGTCCCGACTGTCGGCCGTCGAGGAGGCCCTCGAAGGAAGCGAAGCAACCGAGGCGGCGGTAGAGGCTGCCGCCGAACGCGCCGGTGAATCGCTAAACACGGCGATGATGATGAGCGATCAGGACGCGTCGCCCGAGTTCCGCGAACAGAAGTTGAAGGTGTACTCGAAGCGCGCGCTGACGCGAGCCGTCTCGCAGCTGTAGACCGAAAGCCGACCGCCCGGTCGATCGTTTTTTCGACGCCGTCCGATCGACCAGCGCCGGCGTTTTCTCGAGTGGCCGACGACGATGGCCGCAGTCGACCGTCGGAACGGACCGCCGAGCCGGTGGCGTTAACGTCTCGCAGTGAGACGAGCGTGTATGGCCGAAACTGTACTCTTCCTGGACAGACGGTTCGGAACGCGCAAACCGTACGCCGAAGCGATTCGCGACGCGGGCGGTACGGTCCGCGAGAGCGACGCCGAGACCGAGGCCGACCGAATCGAAGAGTGTCGCGACGCGACCGTCGTAGTGACGACGACGACGCCGGTGACGGCGCCGATGCTCGAGTCGGCGACCGACCTCCGACTGGCGTTTCGAAACGGCGCAGGGTACGACACGATCGACGTCGCGGCCGCGAACCGACTCGGGGTGGCCGTCTCCGCGCTCAGGGGATACATGAACGACGAGCTGGCCGAACACGCGATCGCGCTGTTGCTCGCGGTCGCCCGTGACGTCGCCTACTGCGATCGCCAGATGCGCTCCGAACCGGGATGGGGAGACCGGACGTACGTCAGGTCGGTCGCGGGCGAAACGGTCGGGATCGTCGGCTTCGGTCAGGTCGGGCGGACGTTCGCGGAGAAGGCGGCGGCGCTCGGCCTCGAAGTGATCGCCTTCGATCCGTACGTTCCGAGCGACCTCTTCGATCGACTGGGCGTCGAGCGCGTCGGGTTCGACGAACTCCTGTCGCGAGCCGACGCGGTGAGTATCCACTGCCAGCTAACCGCGGAAACGCACCACCTGTTCGACGAGCAGGCGCTCGAGCGACTCGACGACGATGCAATCCTGATCAACACGGCCCGCGGGCCGGTCGTCGACGAGGACGCGCTCGTCGCGGCAGTCACGGAGGACAGACTCGCAGGAGCGGGGTTGGACGTCTTCGAGACGGAGCCGCCGGAGGGGGCGGTGCTCTCGTGTGAGGGGATCGTCTGTTCGCCCCACCACGGCGGCGACACGGTCGAGACCACCGAACGCGCGATCGAGATGGGACGCGACGAGATCAGCCGCGCGCTGTGTGGCAAGCGGCTCCGACACGTCGTCAATCCGGAGGTGATCAAACACGAAGAGGGATTCACCGTCGGTCGTGGAACGTACGATTCCCCGTGAGACGGTCGGACGGGGAACGGACGATACCACGCGACATCGTCGGGTCGCCAAACTATAACTAGGGGGCGTCCCAAATCGAGGACGATGGTAGATATTGGCCTGTACGCGTCGCTGGAGCAGTTCTCTCCGGCGGAGTGTCTCGAACAGACCGTGCTGGCAGAGGAGGCTGGCTTCGAGAGCGTCTGGGTGAACGACCACTTCCACCCCTGGTTCGACCGCGTCGGGGACGGATCCGAGGCGAACGGGGGCGACTGCTGGACGTGGATGCCGGTCGCGCTGGAGCGGACGGATGATATCACGATCGGGCCGGGGGTAACCGCGGTACTGAACCGCCATCACCCCGCGAACCTCGCACACCACATGGCGACGATCGCGGAGCTGTACCCCGATCGGCTCGTCTTCGGTATCGGAACCGGCGCGCCGTTGAACGAGGATCCGCTCGGATTTCCATGGCCGGAGTACGGTGAGCGGGCTCGGCGCACCGCGGAGGCGATTCGCATCGTACGGAAACTTTTCGAGGAGGACTACGTCGACTTCGACGGAAACTTCTGGCAGCTTAACTCCGCACACCTGTACAACGGGCCGAACGAAGCGCCGCCGATCCACGTCGCGGCGAACGGCCCGATGTCGGCGCGGATGGCCGGGGATCTCGGGGACGGGCTGTTCACCGTTCCGGAGGCCGATCCGGAGTCGCTCGCCGGGGACCTGTTCCCGGGCATCGAACGGGGCGTCGAGAAGTCCGCACACAACGAGGATCCGGACGAAATCGAACGATCGGTCAACGTCCTCGTCTCGTACGGCGAAACCGAAAACGAAGCGATGCGCTCGATCAAGCCCTGGCGCGTCCTATTGCTCCCGATGATGTTCGAACACGCGGTTTCCGATCCCCGCTACCTCCAGAAACACGGCGATCTCGTCGGCGAAGAGCAGCTCGCGGACTCGTTCACGATCACCACTGATCCCGCCGATCTGATCGACATCGTCGACGAGTGGAACGATGCCGGCTTCGACCGGGTCGTCTTCCACAGCGCGAGTCCCGACCAGGAACGGTTCATCGAGACCGTTCGCGACGAGGTTATGCCGAGTTTCTGATCGGGAGAGCGGATCGCCGTCGTGATTCAGGGGTGAAGAACCGCGGTATAGCAATATTTTTACCGGGCGCAACCCCAGTTCGATTCGTCAGATGGAGTTCAATGGTTCGTTCGAACTGGAGGACGTCAGCATCGAAGAAGCCTGGCTCGCACTCTCGGATCCGAGGATGATCGAGGCAGCGTTGCCGGGCTGTCAGTTTCTCGTTCAGGTCGACGGCGATGACCCCGATTTCGACGAGCTCGCCGCCCAGGCGGACGACGGCCCGGACGAAGAGGACTTGTTACCGAACGCCGATCCCGAAGTCGTCGCCGAGCGAGCGTTCGAGGACGGAGGCCAGTACGCGGCTCTGATCGAACTCGGCGTCGGAAGCGTCAAACCCTCCTTCGAGACGATCGTCACGATCACCGACCGGGAGTTCCCGGTCATGAACGCGGCCGGCGAGGGATCGGCCAGCGACAGTTCGTTCGAGATGGAGTCGGGAATGGAACTCCACGAAACCGAAACCGGCGTTCGTATCGACTGGTGGACCGAAACGGACGTCTTCGGCAGGCTGGCGCGGATGGGACAGCGGCTGATCACGCCCGTCGCGAACAGGGTCGTCAACCGCTTCTTCAGCGACCTCGAGTCGCGACTCCAGCCGGAATCGGACGAATCGCAGTCGGATGGATACCGGAATCGCGTCCGAAGTCTCTTCAAGTAACTCACGGCGCGCTCGATCGCCAGCAGTTTTTTCGGCGGGTGACCGTCGACTCCTTGTAACTCGGACGGCTCCGAACGATTCGACGACGGTTACGGCCGCTGGGATGGCGCTGAACAGAGAGAGGAATTCCCCGGAGCCGACAAGAGCATAAGGATTTTTTATTACTGCCTGCTAGGATCAGTTGAGATGGCAGCAACAAACCTCTCGACCGAAACCAAGGAAATGATCGAACAGCTCGATCAGTCCCTCATGGACGGGAGATACCCGATCCGGTTGCGCAACGACGAGGCAGTGTTCGAACTCGAACAGGACCGAGTGTTCAACGACAACTGGGTCTTCATCGGACACGAATCCGAGATTCCCGAGCCTGGTGATTACGCGCGGCGGTACATCGGCGGCTCCGATCCGTTCATCTTCACGCGAGACGAGGACGGGAACGTTCAGGTGCTGTTCGACAGCTGCGGACACCGCGGCACCAAGCTCTGTCGCGCCGAGCAGGGTAACACCTCCCACTTCCGGTGTCCCTACCACGGGTGGACGTACAACAACAAGGGAGAGCTAGTCGGGGTCACGTTCAAACACGAGGCGTACAAGGAGATCGATCCCGACGAGTGGAAGCTGCCGAAGCCGGCGAAAGTCGACAGCTACGCTGGACTCGTCTTCGCGACGATGAACCCCGACTCCCCCTCGCTCGAGGAGCATCTCGGGGATATGAAGTGGTACATCGACATGAACTTCAAATTCCCCACCAACGGCATGGAGGTCTACGGGGAACCGTACCGCTACGTGCTGCCGGTCGACTGGAAGCAGCCCTGTGAGAACTTCGGTGGAGACGACTACCACATCTCGACGACCCACCAGTCGGCGATCGAAGGCGGGCTGATCTCCGAGATCTGGCACTGGGACGAGGGTCCCTACGGCGGGCTCGCAGAGCGCGTTCACACGCACTTCGAGGAGTTACCCGAGATGGGCCACTCCTTTGCGGCGGGGATGATCGGCGAGGACTACTCGCCGTTTTACGGCTACGACGAGGAGATCCACGACTGCTTCTCGGCGGAGAACATCAGCCAGGAGCAGTACGACCTCGCTCGCCGGTCCGTCGTCAACATCGGAACGATCTTCCCGAACCTCTCGTTCATCCAGGTCGGCAAGGGAACCGGAAGCAACGACAGCGGCTTCCTCTGTCTCCGCCAGTGGCAGCCTCGAGCGCCTGGCGAAACCGAACTCTGGTCGTGGGTGCTCGTTCCGAAAGACGCACCCGAAGAGCAAAAACGGAAGATCAACAACGTCGCGCTCAGTTCGTTCACGCCGGCGGGCAACTGGGAGCAAGACGATCTCGCGGTCTGGGACGGGATCACCGAGGCTGCGGGATCGACCGTCGCCAAGAGACAGGGCGTCGAGACGAGCTACGAGATGGGGCTCGGCAACATGAGCAACACCGAGATCCACGACGAGTGGCCGGGTCCGGGCGTCTGTTACAACAACCACTACCAGGAAGGGTACGGTCGCTGGTTCCACCGCCGCTGGCAGGAAGAAATCACGAAGGAACCGCTTCCGGAGGGAGCAGAATGAGCTACGTCAAGCCAACCCAGGAACGCCGTGAACTCCTCGAAGAGGTTCGGACGTTTCTCGCGTACGAGGCCGATCTCCTCGACAATCGCGACCTCGACGAGTGGCTCGACCTCCTCACGGACGACATCAGCTACGAGGTTCCGCGACGGATCACCCGGGAAGCGGGCGACGACGTCCCGGTGTTCAGCGAGAAGAGTTTCCACCTTCAGGAGGACATCGACTCGTTCGAAGCGCGGATCGCGCGATACGAGAAGGACTACGCCTGGGCGGAGAACCCGCCGTCCCGGACGCGTCGGTTCGTGACGAACGTGCGCATCGAGTCGGTCGACGGCGACGAGGTTCGCGAGCGTAACAACATGTTGTTGCTTCGCCTCCGGGGCGAGGAGGCGGAGCCGACGTTCATCTCCGGCGAACGCGTCGATACTCTCCGCCGAGAGGACGGCTACCTCAAACTGGCGGACCGGCGCGTCCTCCTCGACCAGACCGTAATGGGAACCCAGAACCTCTCGGAGTTCCTCTGATCATGAGTGACAGCGATCGAGAGAGACACATCGAACGCGACGATCCCCTAGAGATCACCGACGGCTCGCGGACGGTCACGGTCTGTCGGATTCACACCCCGAAGGGGTCCCGACTCGAGATCGACGACGAAGACGGCGACCGAATCCGCCTCGATCCGCTGGCGCTCGAGTCGATCGCCTGGCAGGATCCGGCCGACTTTCCGTTCGAACTCCCCGTCGGCCGGGAGTCCGTTTCTGACGCCGACGTCGTAGAGAGCGACAAACCGGTTCAGATCGCAAACGAGTTCGCACAGGTCACGTTCACCAGAGTCGTTACGGAAAACGGCGACGCGCTCGCCCTCGAGAGTCCGAAGCTCGGCTTTTCGATCCGTCTGAGCGTCGCACACCTCGAGAGCATCGCTCGTCAGGACGTCGACGAATTCTCCTCGCTGCTCGAGGATCCGTACGGGCCGGAAGACGAACACTGATCGGCCCGGGATCCGCTATCGAGCGATCCGTGACCGTTCGACCCGAACGTCGGACCGAGACACCATCCTTTTTGGTACTGGATGCGAACGTGAGGACGATGCAGATGGATATCAGCGGCAACAGTGCACTGGTTTCGGCTTCGAGCAGCGGGCTCGGCAAAGCAGCGGCCAAAGCGCTCGCGGAGAACGGCGTCAACGTGGTCATCAACGGGCGCGACGAAGACAAGCTAGACGAAGCGGTGTCGGAGCTGAACGCGGCGACCGACGCGGAGGTCGTCGGCTGCCAGGGTGATTTGACCGAGTACGACGACATCGAGGCGATGGTCGAGACGGCAGTCGAGGAGTTCGGCGGGCTGGACCACCTCGTGACGAACGCGGGCGGCCCCGCACCGGGGTCGTTCCTCGAGACGAGCGACGAGGACTGGTATCAGGCCTACGATCTGCTCGTGATGAGCGTCGTTCGCCTCGTCCGCGAAGCCGCTCCCCACCTGAAAGAAGGGGACGGCGGATCGATCGTCTCGATCACGTCGAAAACCGTCAAAGAGGCGATTCCGATGCTGCTGCTCTCGAACTCGGTTCGAATGAGCGTCATCGGTCTCGAAAAGACCCTTTCGCAGGAACTCGCCCCCGAAGTGCGCGCGAATGCGGTCATGCCCGGCCCGTACGAAACAGCACGCATCGAAGAGCAGATCGAACACGAAGTCGAGAAAGGCAGGTACGACAGCTACGAGGAGGGGATCGGAGCCCGGTCCGAGAGCGTTCCCCTGAACAGGATGGGCGAGCCTCGCGAACTCGGCGAGACGATCGCGTTCCTCTGTTCTGATCACGCGAGTTACATCAACGGCGCGGCGATTCCCGTCGACGGCGGCTCGAGCAAGTCGAACTTGTAATCGGCGGGTACGGTCTCGGTTCGGAGACCGACCTTCCAACACAGCGTTTATGGTGTCGCCCTCGTACCACAGTAGTATGGTACGGGATACCGACTTTCGGGTGTCGCTGGTCCAGATGCAGGTGACCGGCGACCGGGAGCACAACGTCGAAAAGGCGCTGGAGTATATCTACGAAGCGGCCGAGGACGACCCCGAGCTGATCGTCCTTCCGGAAAATTTCAACTTCACCGGAACGGACGAGGAAAAGAAAGCCCACGCAGAGACGATGGACGGTCCGACGCTTCCGAAACTCCAGGATGCGGCGTCCGATCTCGGCGTCCACGTCGTCGCGGGTTCGATCAAGATGGAAGTCGACGACGACGACCTCCTCCGGAACGTGAGCGTCTTGATCGATCCGGACGGCGAGGTGCAGGAAACGTACGAGAAGATGCACATCTTCAACGCCAACGTCGGGGGCAACGCCTACACCGGCGACAACGTCGAGCGCGGGGGCGACGACATCGTCATCGCGGACGTCAACGGCGTCGACGTCGGGATGACGATCTGTTTCGACGTGCGATACCCCGAGCTGTTCCGGATCCTCGGCCTCGAGGGTGCCGACGTGGTACTTGTCCCGGCGATGTTCACCCTCCACACCGGGAAGGACCACTGGGACCACCTCCTGTGTAGCCGGGCGATCGAAAACCAGTACTTCGTCGTCGCGCCGGGGACGTGCAAGCAAAAGCCCGGCGGAGCGTGGACGTACGGCCGAAGTCTCGTCGCAGATCCGTGGGGAACGGTGACGAACAAGGCGTCGGACGGCGAGCGCGTGATTACCGCCGACCTCGATCTGAGCCGGATCGAAGAGGTGCGTGAGAAGGTGCCGACGCTGCCCCAGCGTCGGCCCGACGCCTACGACTGGCCGGATTCGTAACCAATCGCATCGATCGCGCCGGCACGTTCTCCGGCGTCGATTCGTCTCGACGGCAGTTCCACCACTCGCGGTAGCCGCTGCTCGAGAACTGCGAACCGGCGCCGATCGGCCGCGACGCAAAAGGTGAGATGAGCGTCGCCCTCGTGGGCGGGAACCGGCGTTACCGATTCGGCGTCAGTCGCGAATCGACGACGTCGCCGTCTTCGACGACGACCTCGCCGTCGAGGGAGACGGTACAGTTACGCATTGGGAAGTCAAGATGAGCTCTCGTGTCCCGACCGACGAACCGATTCGGACCGGTCGACCACATGAAGTTCCCGATCTGCGAACGATTGTTCGTTCCGCGTGCGTCGACGCCGGTCGTCGCGTACGCGGCGATGTTCTCCCAGGAAGCGGTTTCGTCCATTCCCCACCCGAAGTGCGAGGCGGCGTAGGCATCCTCGTCGTCCCACATCTCGAGGTAACTTTCGATCAGCGCACAGTCGGCACCGTCGCCGTCGATATCGGTGATGAAACCGTCTTCGAGCGTGAACTCGATCGGGTTGTCGACGTACCGTCGCAGCGGGAGGATCACGTCGCCGGCGTCGAGAACGATTTTCCCGTTCTGCGAGCCGTCGACCGGGTAGAACGCGATGAAGCCGCTGACGAAGTGGTCCCAGCGGCCGGGTTCGTCGGTGTACCCGTACTGTGGAACCGTCGGCGGATCCTGACCGACTTCGACGGTGACGTCCGTGCCGGCCTTCGAGGTGACGCGCATCTCGTCGGCGTCGATAACCATCTGTTCGGCGGTTTCGACTCGCTCTCGGAGATCTTCGCGCGGGAACATCTGCTCGAGGATGGACGCAGGTTCCCAACAGGAGATCATTCGAGCGCCGTTTTCGAGCGTGAGCGTACGCGCTTTCGTGTGGATTAACCCCTCCGCGGTGAGGTCGACGACGAAGTCGGAGTTCTCCAGGGCTCCGCGTGCGGCGGGATCGTTCTGGATGTGCTCGTCGACGTCGCTGAGCGGCATCGAGTCGGGACTTCCGCCGTAGGGAAACATGGGGTGTTTGAGTCCGGGAAGCTCGAGGTGAGAGACCGTCGAACCGATAACCTCGGCGGCGTTTTTGAACGCCTCGATGTACGGTTCGCGGGATTCTGCCTGACTGACGACCAGGACGGTCTCGTCGGGCGTGACGTCACACATCTCGAGCTCTCGCTTAAAAAGCTCCGTTAGCTGTGGTATCGTTTTCGCCATACTACGGCATTCGCTTCGCCCCATATATTCCCTTCGGAACCTGTCGTAAGACGGTATCTACCGGGGGTATTTGGAATGGAATCGCCGATCTGACGCACCCACTGCGTTCAATGAGAGTGAACGGACGGTCCCCAACGCGTCGATCTTTGGTACACAGAGTAGGTGCCGAAAGAAGAGAGAACTAACCGATTGTCGACGTGGATTGAGATAAATAATTTCCATAGCTAACGGCAACCTTCAGGGCTTCTATCCGAAGTTTTCCGCGTATTTCCGTGGCCAAAGACAGTACGAGTGCTCGATCGGATACGTACACTGGCCGTAACAGACCTCGGGTCGAGCCGACAGTGCAACGATCGATACCTCTGTACGAGGACGACAGCAAGACTTGCCGGTCCGATGTCGATTGCTGATATCGGCGGAAAATTCGAAATTGTAATCCGGTCCGCCCCGTGCAGAAACCGGATAGAATACCTGTTCCTCGGTATTTCGAGCGGGCGACGAAATTCGGCCGATGTTCCACTATTTCGCGTAGTAGATACGATAGGTGGTCTCGGCTGCGGTCGACCGGTACTAGCGGGCGTTCACTCTCGTTGAACGAATCGCCGTTTACGCTCCGTCATTGAATGATGTTCGTTACCGTGTAGCAAATATCGGACGAGGGGTGCAGTTCCGATAGGGGCGAGCACTCCGGTGAATTTCTCCGGAACAAATGCTGAAAGTCGCCATAACGGTTCACAGTGATCGACCTCGAAGAGAGACGATATCGGTAAATCGTTCGATGTGAGTGAACAATTTTATGAGGGTGGTGTTCCATGACTAGCGTATGAGCAAGACGGTGAAATCGGACGAACGCCTCTTTACGATCATGGAGGCCCTAAAGCAGCGGGAGGAGGCCGGGGTAACGGAGCTGGCCAAGGCCGTGGATCTTCCAAAAAGCAGCGTTCACGTCCACCTGTCGACGCTGGAAAAGCACGATTTCGTCGTCAAAGAGAACGGACGGTACAGCCTGGGTCTCAGATTCCTCGATTACGGGATGATCGCGCGAAACGGGCGCGAGCTGTACGACATCGCGAAGGTCAAAGTGGACGAGCTCTCCGAGAAGACGGACGAACAGGTCTGGTGCATTACCGAAGAAAACGGAAAGGCGATCTACCTCTGTGGGGGCAGCGGTGAACACGCGATCCAGACCGACACCTACGTCGGAAAGCAGGCGGAACTGATCGATCTTGCCGGCGGACGAGCGATCCTCGCAAACCTCCCCGAACCGCGTCGCAGCGAGATCATCGACGGCTACGAATTCGGCCCGGAGTCAGCGTTCAGTGACCGTGAAACCCTCATCGAAACGCTCGATACGATCAGAAGCGACGGGATCGCACTCAACACGGAACACTACGTCAAAGGCGTCAACGCCATCGGCGCACCCATCATCGACAACACGGGACGCGTCTACGGAGCGCTCAGCATCGCCGGACCGACGCACCGCCTCAAAGGCGATTTCGTCGAAAACGAACTTTCGGATCTCTTGCTCGGCACGACGAACGAAATCGGAGTGAACCTCACCTACAAGTAGCTGCGACTGACCCCGTTCGAAGTCGCCGTCGTCGTCCAACGGACCTCGAGTTTTCGGGTTCGCTCGTCCTCGAATTTGTCTCTGTCGGATCACGCGCGGCGAAACACACCCAGCGCCGGTTACAGCACGCTCGAGTCCGAGTAGATCCGACAGCCGCGGCGAATCCGCCGGGAACGTACCACACGGTGCGTCGGGGGGTCGCTGTACTCGACCGAAAGGAAAGATTACAGCAGTACGGTTGTCAGTGGAATGCCGTCGTCGCTGATGGAGACAGCGTCGCCGGCCGGAACGCCACGCAATCCGCGGTCGTTCGCAATCGACGGTTTCCGTCGTTTACGAGAGTACTGCTGTAATTTTGTTGGCAGAGGAGCCACGGGATGAGGGGGGACGCGAAATCACGACGACTCGTGTCGTCGGAGACTCAACCAGGTTCGAGAACGACGATCGCGCGAGCAATAGCCAGGACGCCGGACACAGGGATCGAGGACGCCGCCCCGCGGCGACTCGTGGTTGGTGAGCGGGAAATCATTGATCGACCAGTGGGACTGACGCATCGACGTACGTTCCCTGTCGACGTTTCTGAGATGGACGGGGCACACGCCGCATCATAAATCCCATTATTTATCATATGCCATATGATTAGGCCATCATATAACTTAGGCATATTATAACGCGTCACGGAGTGTCGAACTATTCACAACGAGTCCAGAACAGCGGAGGACACGGTTGTGAAAGACACGTTCGTACAATAATAAGACCGAAATTGTAATATTGTATCGATCTGTCCTCCCACACTACGCTTGTTTTCCCGAGTTAGTCGCAGACGTATTGAAAGGGTCGCTTTTGGACACGATCGCGACGTTGGTTTCGTCGCACGGGAAAATCGGCTCTATATGCGGCCATCGCAGGAAATTTCTCTCTTCTACCGTGAAAGCGATCACAGCTCTTCGGGAACGTGAACCGAGTCGATCCGAGCCGTGTTTGATCTGCGGTAGTTTCGCCCGACACTAAATATAGTGTTATTATCATATATGCCAATTCGATTGGTTTGGGGTAGAGAGTGGATACAGTCGGATGATACAAAGCGAGCGGTTCCGGCGACGTGCGAACAGAGAGCCAGCCCGTCCGATCTGTGGACTCGTCCCGAGCCTGCCGGGAAAACGAGTGTTGTAGCGCTCGTTTCCCACGCACGATCGTTCGGCCGGACGTACCGTATCGAATCCTCGTTTCAACGCATCAGAGTTGCTAAGTAGGTAGAGCAACAGGTATCGGCTATCGATGAACGCATCACGGGACGGGTTGAATCAGAACGATAGAGCCATCGCCGCGTTCACGATGATCGCCCACGGCATCGTTCACTGGTTCGAGTTGGCGATCCCGATCTTTCTCGTCGTGTGGATCGGTCAATTCGACGTGTCCGTGGCGCTGCTCGGGCTAATCGTCGCGCTGGGATACGCCCCGTTCGGGCTCGGGGCGCTACCGGCCGGATTGCTCGTCGATCGGTACGGTCCCAGGCGGCTCATCCTCGCGTGTCTCGGCGGAATGAGCGCCTCGTTCGTCCTCCTCGGATTCTCCGATTCGGTGTACGCGATCGCGGTCAGCCTGACGCTCTGGGGCGTCACCGCGAGCGTGTATCACCCAGCAGGGCTCGCGCTGATCAGTACCGGTGTCGAACAACGAGGGACGGTGTTCGCCTGGCACGGAATCGCCGGTAACGTCGGAATCGCGCTCGGGCCGTTCGCCACCGCGACGATGCTCCTCGTTCTCGAGTGGCAACACGTCGCGCTCGTCCTCGCCGTTCCGGGGATCCTCGCGACCGTCTACGGATTCCGGGCTCGGTTCGATCCGACCGCCGCGCTCGAGCGCGATGGGGGCGACGACTCCGGCGGAACGCTGTCTCTCTCCGAACTCGTCTCGAACTCTCGGACGCTGTTTGCGAGTACGTTCCTCCTCGTGTTCGCGATCGTGACGGTCGTCGGGCTCTACTACAGGGGCGTTCTCACCTACCTCCCCGAGATACTGAACGGGGTACCCGCGATGGACGGGATAGCGCCGCCGGGCGACCTGATGGAGTTCTCGCTCGGGGACTACTTTTACGTCTGGTTGCTCGTCGCGGGAATGGCGGGCCAGTACGTCGCGGGGAAGCTAACGAGTCGCGTCCCCGTCGCGCGCGGGCTCGCCGCGATTTTCGTGGCGCTCGGCCTCCTCGCGGTCGCGTTCGTCCCCGTCGCGTCGATGGGGCTCCTCCCGATACTCCTCTTCTGTGGCGTTCTTGGATTCACGCTCTTTGCGATCGAACCGTTCTACCAGGAGTCGGTCGCCGTCTACACTCCCGCGGAAACCCGCGGGCTTTCCTACGGGTACACGTACCTCGGCATGTTCGGTCTGGGTGCTGCGAGCATTTCGGTCGGTGGGTTACTCCTCAACCAGTTCTCGATGGAGGCGTTTTTCCTGTCCCTCGCGGTGATCGCGGCGGCCGGCTCCGTCCTCTCCGTGGTGATACTCGCGAGAGGCTCGTCGGCCTCCCCGCGGGTGGCCGACGTGGTGGATCGCAACGACTGACGCGGCGTATCGGACGCCGTGTGTCGGCGCAGACGAACGCTAGTATCGAGCCGACGACGGAGCGCTCACCGGTTCGAGTCGACGACGAAAACGCGCAGGTCGTTGACGTTGGTCCCCGTCGGTCCCGTTCGAACGATCGAATCCGCGTCGGACAGCGCGGTCGTCGAATCGTTCGACGCCAGCGCGGCTCTCCCCGCGTCGGTATCCACGGACGACGCGTCCGCGATCGCGCCGGCCGCGTCGGTCGCACCGTCGATTCCGTCGGTGTCCACCGCGGCGACGACGACGCCGTCATCCTCGAGTTCGACGGCGGCGCTCAAGACGAACTCCTGGTTGGGACCGCCCGACCCGTACTCCTCTCCGAGCGTCACCGTCGTTTCACCCCCCGAGAGGAAGACCGCGGGCGGCGCGATCGGATCCCCCGTCGTCCGGCACTCCTCCGCGATCGCGACGTGCGTGAGCGCGGCCTCGCGCGCTTCACCCCGCACTCGAGCGGAGAGAACGACCGGCTCGTAGCCGCGGGCGGCAGCCGTCTCGGCCGCCGCGTCGAGAGCGGTTCGGTTGTTCCCGATAACGTGCGTCGAAACGCGATCGAACAGCGGATCGTCGGGTCCGGGCGTCTCCGGAACTGAGCCGTCGACGCCGTTTCGAAGGTGGGTGCGGACGGCGTCGGGGACGTCGAGATCGTACCGCTCGAGCACGCCGATCGCGTCCTCGTACGTCGTCGGATCCGGGACGGTCGGTCCGCTCGCGACGACGCTGGGATCGTCGCCTACCACGTCGCTCACCACCAGGCCGACGACGGTCGCGGGAGACGCGCTGCGTGCGAGCTGGCCGCCTTTGATCAGCGAACAGTGCTTTCGCACCGCGTTGATCTCGTCGATCGCCGCGCCGGACGCGAGCAGCCGATCGGTCGTCGTTTGCAACTCCGAAAGCGAGATCGCATCGACCGGGGCCGGGAGTAACGCGCTCCCACCCCCGGTCAGGCAGGCGATTACGAGATCGTCTTCGGTCGCGCGCCGTGTGAGTTCGAGAACGCGCTCGGCGTTGCGGACGCCGCGACGGCTCGGAACCGGATGATCGCCGGCGAAGACGTCGATTCGATCCGTCTCGACCGGATCGTCCGTGACGATAGCGCCCCCGCTGATTCGCTCGCCGAGCAGCGCCTCGAGCGCGCGGGCGAGCTGGCTGGCTGCGTTCCCGCCGCCGACGAGAACGACGTCGTCGTACCGAGCGAGGTCGAACGTCGTTCGCCCGGTACCGAGGCCGTCGATCGCGAGCTCGTCGCCCTCGAGCGAGAGTCGTTCGGCGACGAGGCCGTCCGGACGTGTGGCTTCGATGCCGGCCTCGAGACAGGCGAGCGCCGTCTCGTGTCCCGTCGTTCGTGAAAGCGCCGATCGGTTCTCGATGTCGGCCATGCAATACCTATCGACGATCGACCGCTATGAAGCCTCCGCTTCGGCACCCCTCGCGTGGAATCTTGGGACATCGCGTCCGAATCGTTCGTTCGCTACCGATCGATCCGGAAGACCGGAACGCGAGAGCCGTCCGACGGCCGTTCCTCGACGGCCAGACGGACGGTCGTTCCCGTCTCGAGCGTTCCGGATTCGGCCGCCGGCAACCGACCGGTTACGTCGACCGGCCCGAACGTCGCGATACCGATCCCCAGCGGCGTGTGATCGTCGTACTCGGGCGTCGAGACGTTCGAGACGGTGTACGAACGCAGTTCACCGCGAGATGGCAGCGGCCGTCGTTCGAGTCCCCCACCACACTCCGGACAACAGTCGCGTGGAGGGAGCGTCGCGTGGCCCTTCGGGCAGCGGTAGTAGTATCCGTCTCCGAGAGCCACCGCGTCCAGCCACTCCTCGAGACCGACTTCGCCGATCATTCGACTACCTCCAGGACGGTGACGACCGCGGAGGCGACCGTTCCGCCCGCGTTGTGGGCGAGCCCCACGGTCGCGTCGGGGACTGCGTCCGCGTTCGCGTGCCCCCCGGTCAGGAGTTTCACCAGTTCGGCGATCTGTGCAACCCCGGTCGCGCCGACCGGGTGACCCTTCGCCTTCAGACCACCCGAGAGATTGACCGGGATCGAACCCGTCGCGGTGGTCGTTCCGTCTCGGGCCGCGCCGTATCCCTCGCCGTTTTCCGCGAACCCGAGGCCTTCGATCGCCAGGACTTCCGCGATAGTGAAGCAGTCGTGTACCTCCGCGAGATCCACGTCGGACGGTCCGATACCCGACGCGGCGTACGCGCGTTCCGCTGCGGTTTCCGTCGCCGGCGTTTCACACAGCGAGTCGCGTTCCTGCAGCGAGAGCCGATCGCTCGCCTGACCGACACCAGCGACCGCTACCGACGCGGGGAGGTTCCGCGACCGCACGACGTCGTCGCTGGCCAGAACGAGGGCTGCCGCGCCGTCGGTCAGCGGACATGAGTCGAACAGTCCGAGCGGCTCCGAGACGATCGGCGCCTCGAGAACGTCTTCGACGGTGATTTCGTTGCGATACTGGGCGAGTTCGTTGTCGACGGCGTTCGCGTGATTTTTGACGGCCACGTGCGCGAGATCCGTTCGGTCGGCACCAAATCGGTCGAAGTACGCTCTGGTCATCAGCGCGTAGGCCCCGGGGAACGTCGTTCCGATCCGGGTTTCCCACCGCTCGTCGGCCGCCAGCGACAGGGCTTCGGTCGCGTCGGGCGTCGAGAGGTGAGTCAGCTTTTCGCCACCGCCGACGAGCACGACGTCGGCGACGCCGGCCCGGATGGCCGTCACCGCCTGACGAACGGCCGCGCCACCGGAGGCGCAGGCGGCCTCGACGCGCGTCGCCGGGGCAGAGACGCCGGCCGCCGAGGCCATCAGCGGGCCCTGGTGGCTCTGTGACTCGGACAGTTCGCCCGCGAACGCGGAGAAAAACAACTCGTCGACGGCGTCCGCGGGGAGCGACGCGTCTTCGAGCGCGCGTCGCGCGGCATCGCCGAACAGCTCCCGTCCCGTCCGACCGGCGTGATCGCCGAAGGGAGTCATACCAGCGCCGACGATTCGAACGTCGGTCATCCGTTTACAGAGCCCCCGACGCGAGAACGTCCCGCGCGCCGACGGTCGTTCGAATCGTTTTCGTCGACACCGTCATCGCGCCTCCTCGATCGCGTCGAGCGCGTCCGGATTCTCGATGCTCGAGATATCGCCCGGATCGTCGCCGGTGTACGCGGTCTGGATCGCGCGCCGCACGATCTTTCCGGACTGGGTCTTCGGGAACTGGTCGACGAACAGCACCTCTCGCGGGCGAAACGGCTTCCCCTGTTCGTCGCCGACGACGGCGCGGATCTCGTCTCTGAGCCGATCGGACTCGTCAGCGCCCGGTTCGAGTACGACGTAGAGAACCACGGCGGTTCCGATCGTCTCGTCGGGAACGCCGATCGCCGCGGCCTGGTTGACGTCGTCGTGTTCCATCGCCGCGCCCTCGACTTCGGCCGGCCCGACCTTTCGACCGGCGACGTTGAGCGCGTCGTCCGCGCGCCCGTGGAGGAACCAGAAGCCGTCGGGGTCCTTCCGGGCCCAGTCGCCGTGATCCCAGCAGTCGTCCCACGTCGACCAGTATTCCTCTAAGTAGCGGTCGTCGCCGTCGAGAAGCGATTTCGTCATGCTGGGACACGAATCGCGGGCGACGAGGAATCCGCGCTCGTGATCGTCGGCGACCGACTCGCCGGAGGAATCGACGACGTCGACGTCCATCCCCAGGCCCGGGCCCCCGAGCGTGCAGGGTTTGAGCGACTGGATCGGCATCGGCATGAGAAAACAGCCCATGATCTCGGTGCCGCCGGAGATGTTCATGATCGGGCACTCCCCGCGACCGATGTGCTCGTAGAACCACCGCCACGATTCGGGATCCCACGGCTCGCCCGTCGAGCCGAGAATTCGCAGCGAGGAGAGGTCGTGTCCCTCGAGCCACTGATTCCCGTGCTTGCGCAGCGATCGAATCGCCGTCGGCGAGATGCCGAACGTGGTGATGCCGTGGCGGTCGATCATCTCCCAGTACCGATCGGGTTCGGGATGGTCAGGCGCGCCCTCGTACACGAAGACGGTTCCGCCGAACGCGTGGTTGCCGAGTAACGTCCACGGCCCCATCATCCAGCCGATGTCGCTCACCCAGAAGAAGCGGTCCCCGGGCTTGTGGTCGAATCCGAAGTAGACTTCCTTGGCCGCCTGGACGAGCGCACCCGCGTGGGTGTGGACGATGCCCTTCGGCGTTCCGGTCGTCCCCGACGAGTACAGTATCATCGACTCGTGATCGGACGGGAGTTCGACCGTCCGGTGATCCGACGAACGACGGGAGACGGTGTCGTGCCACCAGTGGTCGGTCGACTCGTTCCAGGGAATCTCGAGGTCGTTCTCGGGATCGCTCGAACCGAGTCGATCGAAGACGATCACGTCCGTCACGTGCCCGGCCTGTTCGATCGCGTCGTCGGCCGTCGCTTTGAGGGTGACCTCTCGACCACGCCGGTAGAACCCGTCGCCGGTGAACAGGATCGAGCACTCGCTGTCCTCGATGCGGGTTGCGGTCGCGTCTACTCCGAATCCGGAGAAGATGGGCACCGCGATCGCTCCGACCGAAAAGCAGCCGTAGAGAATCGAGATCACCTCGGGAACCATCGGCATGTACAGGCCGACCGTATCGCCGACGCCGACGCCGCGGGCCTCGAGTTCGTTTGCGACCCTGTTCGTCTGTCGGGCGAGTTCGTGGTACGTGAGCTCGCGAACGTCGCCGGGTTCGCCCTCCCAGATGCAGGCGACGCGGTTTCGGGTCGCGCTGTCCGTCGCTGCGTGTCTGTCGAGGACGTTGTGCGCGGCGTTGATCGTCCCGCCGGGGTACCAGTCGGTAAACTGCGGGCCGTCCGAATCGTCCCGGGCGGTTCTATAGGGCTCGAAAAACTCGATGTCGAGGTAGTCGATCACCTCGTCCCAGAACCAGTCGATCCCCGAGGCGTCGACGCCGTCGACGTCGCCGGTCGTTCGAGCGATCAACTCCTCGTAGTCCCCGATGTCGTGTGCGTCCATGAACGCTCGGACGTTCGTCGATTCGACGAACTCGCTCGAGGGTTCGTGGACGACGTCGAACTCATCGATCGTCTCTGTATTGGTATCGGATTCCATTGGTTGTTCCACCGAACGTGACGTCTGTCGGAACGAGCGGGCACGTTTGCGTACGTGCGGTAGACGTCTTTCGACGGAACGTCGCGGCTGAATAAGTTAACTGTTGTGGTACCGAAACGGCGTGACGAGTCCCCTTTCGCTCCCGTTCGGGGACGGTCGGCGGCGGTCGCACCGACGTTTTTCGCCGGTTCGGGGTCGTGCCCACCGGAAGATCTATCTGAATCCGTACAGTACGAAGGTTCATGCGCTCGTTTGACAAGGTGATCGTCACGTGTGCGGTGACCGGGGCGATACACGTACCGACGATGTCACCGTACTTGCCGATCGAACCGGAGGAAATTGCCGAAGAAGCGATCGCAGCAGCAGAGGCCGGGGCGAGTATCATCCACTTGCACGTTCGCGATCCCGAAACGGGAGAGCCGGTGACGGATCTGGAGCTCTTCCAGGACGTCGCGAGTCGAATACACGATGCCTGTGACGTCATCGTTCAGCCGACTACGGGAGGTGCACCGACGATGGAACCCGAAGAGCGGATCAAAGTCGTCCCCGAACTCGAACCCGAGATGGCTTCCTGCAACATGGGCTCGATCAACTTCGGGTTGTACCCCATACTCGAGAAATACGACGAGTTCGAGCACGACTGGGAACGGGAGTACCTGGAGGGGAGCCGGGACCTGATTTTTCACAACACGTTCGAAGATCTCGATACCATCCTCCCGATCTTCGACGAGCACGGAACGAAGCCCGAACTCGAGTGTTACGACGTCGGCCACCTGTACAACGCGAAACACTACGTCGATCGGGGGCTACTAGAGACGCCGCTTCACTTCCAGTTCGTCATGGGAATACACGGCGGCATCGGCCCGGACGTGGAAAACCTGACGCACATGGTCCACATCGCGGACAAACTGTTCGGAGACGAGTACTCGTTTTCCGTCCTCGGAGCCGGTCGCCACGAGTTTCCACGAGCGATTCAGGCGGCCGAGATGGGCGGTCACGCTCGAGTTGGCCTGGAAGACAACCTCTATCTCGAATCGGGAAAACTGGCGAAGAGCAACGCGGATCTCGTCGAGAAGGTTGTACGGTTGACGGAAAATTTGACCGGACGCGAGATCGCGACCGCGTCGGAAACGCGTGAGTTCCTCGGGTTGAAGGGGAAAGAACGGACGCGGATCCGTGGCTAGGATCGTCTCCTCGGTCGCAGAGAGAATCCGCAGACGGCGTTATCCGTCACGAGACGGTTTCGCTGTCGGTGAGGTCGTCCTGCGTCGGTAATCGAACGACCCCTCGTCCCAATTTCACATCCCGGAAACGACTCGCTCGACCGTGCGACTACCGGCCACGGAGGAGTTATCTCTCGTTCTTGTTCGTAAAATAAACCGTTAGTGAATGAGAATTACTCACAATATGAGAGAGGGGAGCCAATAACCAGTATAAGATTCCGCATGTTGAATTTTGAAACTCTCGATTACAAAAGTACACGTGTAACTCGTTGGAAGCCTACTTTTCCCAGAGGGTAAGTTGAATAAAAAATCCCACACACCCTCGAGGTGTTATCGGACGATCTGACGGTGAGAGTTCGGAGGCGCAGTCAGTACGCGTTCGGACTCGGTGCGGCTGCGTAAATCGTTAGCGGCGGAGCGCTCTTCGGTCCGTCCAAACCGCCCACACTGGACGTTCCCGGCGGGTCCAGGATCGCTCTTCGCGAAGGCACACGCACGAGCGGACGATCAGTCTATCATTCTACATCGCGGGAACGAGCGAGCGAGACGCGATTTGCACAACGGTATCTCACGCTACGTAACCGCAGGTTCGGAGCGAAGACGTCGGTAGAGGCGTCACCGCGTGCTGGCAGTTTGCATGACCGCCACTACTGCACTCCACGACGCGGAACGTTAAATAGTGGTATTAGTATACACACCACACAGTTGTTGACGCCGCGATACCGGTTCGCGGTTTCGACAGATTCGCGCAACCGCTGGTACCTTGAGGCGACCGTCCCCGACCGACGGCAGGTGGGATCGGCGACCCAGGTATTGCGTACCGCGTCGAATATCGAACTCGCAGCGGTACCAGATCTACCAACGCGGTTGGGGACGTTGCGACGGTCGCATACGGTGGGCGGACGCCGTTGTGAGCCCAGGAACCGTTGCACCACCTCGGGAAAGGACGTCGGTACGGTTGAAGCCGTTCTCGCTCGACACGATCGCAACGGACGCGCGATCGACGGTTCGACGGATCAGAGATTGGATCCAGGGAGGGGGCGCTCGGCGTTCCCACTGTGAGAAACTTTTAGTATGGTGCGTGTTAATACGGATCATATGGCGATCAGAACCACCGAGCAAAGCAACGTGAAAACGATCGACCGCACGGCTCGGATACTCGAAACGCTGAAAGAGCTGGACGGGGCTCGGGTTTCTGAAGTTGCCGACGAACTCGATCTCGCGAACAGTACGGCTCACAGATATCTCTCTTCGCTGAAGAAAAACGAGTTTATTACGCAGGAAGGTGACCTGTATTACGTGGGATTGCGGTTTCTCGAGCTTGCAGATTGTGCACAAAACCGAAACGAGGTTTACAAACTGGCGAAGCCGAAAGTCGAACAGTTAGCGCAGGAAACCGGCGAGCGCGCGGAGTTCATCGTCGAAGAGCACGGATACGCGGTCTTCGTTCACAGGGCGATCGGCGAAACCGCCGTTCGGGCCAACTCCCACCAGGGGAAACGCATCCCCATGCACGCGACCTCCGCCGGAAAAGTTATTCTGGCCCACTCGCCCGATCGGAAGATCGAAGAGATCATCGAATCACGAGGATTACCGGAGCTGACGTCCGAGACCATCACCACCAGACAAGAGCTCTACGAGGAGCTAGAGGAGATTCGCGAGAAGGGCGTCGGCTTCGCGGAAGAGGAGTATATACAGGGACTGAGTACCGTCAGCGTGCCGGTGAAAGGTCCGAGTGGGGCGATCCAGGGAGCGCTCGGCATCTCCGGTCCGTCGGGTCGCATGTCCGGGGACAACTTCAAGCGGGAGATTCAAAATCTGTTGGTCGGTGCGGCGAACGAACTGGAGATCAATATCGCGTACCCCTAACTCGGCCACCCGTCTCGCGGCTGTGAGGTGCTCTCGGTGTGGAAATCTCGTCCAGTCGCTCCCCGATGGCGCGAGAGGCAGGTTCGGCCGGAATTTCGGTGCGTGCCGCGTCGCGGGAGGAAGACGATCGGCCGTCGGGTGAATCCTTATCGTCGTGGTGGACGTGTACGCGACATGGTTCACTCGAACTGGGGAACCTGGTTCGTCAGCGACGAGATAGAAGCAGTGGAACCGCTCGGTGTAACGATGTGGTATCTCGGTGGTACCGGATTCGTGGTGCGCAGCCCCGAGGCGACCGTGTACGTCGATCCGTACTTCGGTGACGGCGATCCACCGAACGTCGTCCGGATGCTGCCGGTTCCGCTCGATCCGGCGGACGCGACCGAGTGCGACGCGGTGCTGGTCACGCACGAGCACCTCGATCACATGCACCCGCCGTCGTTCCTGCCGCTCGTCGACGGTCTCGGAGCCGACGTGTACGCGCCGTCGGCGTGTTACGACGCCCCGCAGTACGACGGAGAGGTCAGCGTTCCCGACGAAAAAGCGCACGTGGTCGCGCCAGGAGACACCGTCCGAATCGGCGACCTCGACGTCCACGTTCGCGGCGCGAACGATCCGGCCGCCATCGACGAAGTCTCGTACGTCGTCGATCACGAGTCGGGAACGTTCTTCAACGGCGGCGATAGCCGTCCTGATCCCGAGGAGTTTTCCGCGATCGCCGACGAGTTCGACCTCGACGTGGGCGCGCTCGCGCTCGGGTCCGTCGGGAACGTCTCGGCTCCAGACGGGGACGGAATTGAGCGAACACGGTGGTACATGGACGAAAATCAGCTCATCGAAGCCGCGAATCAGCTGGAGCTCGAGCGGCTCTTGCCGGTGCATCACGGCCTGTGGCGCGGCGTCGGCGCGAACCCGGCCGTGCTCTCCGAGCACGCGGCTTCGTTCGAGTTTCCACGGGTGATCGAACCCGTTTCCCTCGGCGATCGATTCGACGTCGACTCCCCCGGTCGCGTCCAACCGCGGGCGATCCGACGCTGAGCCGCTACCGGAGGCCGCCGCCCCAACGGCGCGTCGGTCCGTCGCGGTCGTCCTACGAGAACGCGGTCCGCGATCGACCTTTCAGATCGAGGAACTCTCGAACTTCGTCGGGAGTCGCCGGCTCCCGGTCGGTGAACGCGGTAATCTGTTCGACCGTTTTCGAGACGAGTTCGGCGTTGCTCGTGGCGAGAACCCCCTCCTCGACGTACAGGTTGTCCTCGAGCCCGACCCGCACGTGGCCCCCCATCGAGACGGATTGGAGCGCGAGGGGGAACGGAATCGTCCCCATGGGGATCACCGAAAACGAGTACGCGTCGTCGAACAGCTCCTCCGCGACGGCTTTCATGTACGCGAGGTTCGACGGATCGACCCCGATACCGCCGTCGATCCCGAACACGAACTCGAGGTAGATCGGCGGATCGAGCCACCCGTGATCGAGACAGCGACGAACGTTGTAGAGGTGGCCGACGTCGTAGCAGCCGAGACACGGTACGGTGTCGTGTCCGCGCATGGTGTTCAGGAAGACGTCAAGATCTTCGAACGTATTTTTGAAGATCGAGTCCTTCGTCTCCGCCAGGTAGTCCGCTTCCCACTCGTGTTTCCAGTCGTCGTATCGCTCCGCGAGCGGGTAGAGCGCGTAATTTATCGATCCCATATTACAGGAACACATCTCGGGGTCGAGCTCGGGAACGACCGCGACCCGTTCTTCCGGTTCCATCGTCGGGGACCCCCCGGTCGACGGCTGCACGATGACGTCAGTGCGGTCGTTCACCCGCCTCGCCACCTCGGAAAACAGCTCGAGATCAGAAACCGGTTCGCCGGTTTCGGGATCGCGAACGTGCACGTGAACGATCGACGCGCCGGCTTCGCTCGCCGCCACGCACTCCTCGACGATTTCGTCGGGAGTAATCGGCAGGTGCGGAGACATCGTGGGCGTGTGTAGCGCGCCCGTGACGGCGCAGGTCACTACGACGTTTCGACTGGGAAGCTCCCGCATGCTCTCGACCAAGACTCGGTAGCGCTAAAAGTGTTCTGTCAGTTCGTCGGGAAATGCGCGACCGATCCGCCTCACGAGTCGTCGTCCGGATCGTAGACTCGGCCAGTATCGTCGGAAGGGGCACCGATCGCGAGCACGCGGACCGGTTCCCCCGCCCCTTCGGGTACGTGCGCGCGGTGCGGGCTCCCCCCTTCGGCGGCGAAGAGCTGGCCCGGTCGAACGACGTACTCCTTCTCCGGCGTTTCGACGTGCAACGTCCCATCGAGCACGTAGAAGGCCTCTTCCTGCGTTTCGTGGTAGTGGTAGGCGAGGGGGAGCTGTTCGCCCGGTTCGGCCGCGTAGGTTCGGAGGCCGAGGATCTCGAGGCCCGTTTCCGCACTGATCGAGAACGAGTCGGCGATCGGATCCGGTTCGGGGTCGATATCGGGACGGTCGGGTTCCGTTTCGACGTCGTCGACGGTGACGAGGTGATAGCTCTCGTTCGACATACGGAGAGAGTCGACCGACTGAGGGATAATTCTGTCGTCCTGCCGTGGGACGATGTGCGTGCGGAGCGGCCCAGCAGATCGAAACGACTGCTGGTTTTATAGGACAGCGACGTCGACGTATAACCGATGCAACGTGCAGAGGACCGTCGGGGTGACCAGTCGCGACGTCCGTGGAATCGACGACGGTGCACCTCGGGCCCGCCGGAGACCGGATAGCATGGGACGGATGATCGACGGCGAGTGGCACGCCGACGTCGACAAGCACCCCGACGACGAAGGGTACGAACGCGAGGAGACGTCGTTCAGAGGGTGGATCGAAGGGAAAGACGGTCGCTTTCCGGCGGAGCCGAACCGGTACCACCTCTACGTCTCGTGGTCCTGTCCGTGGGCGCATCGGACGATCTTGCTCCGGCGGCTACGCGGTCTCGAGGACGTCGTCTCGATGGACGTCGTCGACCCGGTTCGCGAGAACGACGGATGGGAGTTCTCCCCGGAGAAGCGGGGCTGTACCGCGGATACGGTGAACGGTCGTCGATTCCTCAGAGACGTCTACGCGGCGGCGCACCCGTCGTACACGGGCGCGGTGACGGTTCCAGTCCTCTGGGACGCCAAGACCGACACCATCGTCAACAACGAGTCGCGGGAGATCGTGCGAATGCTCGACACCGCGTTCGACGGCTACGGGAACGGGGTGACGCTGTACCCCGACGGCTACCGCGACGAGATCGATCGCGCGATCGACGAACTGTACGGCCCGATAAACGACGGCGTCTATCGGGCGGGGTTCGCCGACACGCAGGAGGAGTACGAGTCGGCCGTCACCGACCTGTTCGACGCACTGGATCGCTGGGAGCGCGCGCTCGACGACCGCAGGTACGCCTGTGGCGAGGTCCTCACCGAGGCCGACGTCTGTCTGTTCACGACGCTCTTTCGGTTCGACGCGGTCTACCACACGCACTTCAAGTGTACCGTAAAGCGGATCGTCGACTATCCGAACCTCTGGAACTACACGAAAGAGCTGTACCAGCTGCCCGGGGTAGGAGACGTCTGTCGGATGCGGCACGTGAAAGACCACTACTACCGCGGTCACGAGGACCTCAATCCGACGGGATTCGTTCCGGTCGGTCCGCGACTCGACTTCGAATCCGGCCACGACCGCGATCGGCTTCCTGGTGGTCCGCCGCCGGGGCTCCGGGAGTGATACCTGTATGAGAGTCGATCCGGTCGCGTCACGATCGCGTCGGTCGACTCGCTACGGCGTCTTCACGCGTTCGTGGATCGGGCCCTCTCGCGCTTTCAATCGGCCACCGCTTCGATCGTTGCGGACGGCGAGCGCTTCGCTCACGATACTGAGTGCGATCTGGATCGGCTCGTCCGAGCCAAGATCGAGACCGACGGGGGTGCTCACGCGCTCTAGCTGGGAGTTCGAAAACTGCACGTCCTCCTGTTCGAACTCCGTCCGCATCTCCTCGAAGCGTTTTCGTGGTCCCATGAGGCCGACGTACGGAACCGACGTCTCCTCGAGGAGGGTTTCGAGCGCCAGGCGATCGTCGAGAAAGTTGTGCGACATCAAGACGGCGTACGTATTCTCCGGCGTTCGAACCGCATCGTCGATCTCCGTCGGGTGCGTCGAGACCACCCGGTGAGCGTCCGGGAAGTCGGACTCGTCCGACCGCGAGCCGCGTGACGATGCGACGGCGACGCGGAAACCGACGTCTCGACCGAGCCGCGCGACCGGATGAACGTCGTTCTGGTTCCCGAAGAGCAACAGTTCTGGAACCGGCTCCAGGTGATCGACGAACACCGACGCGCTCCCGGCCGACGTCTCGAGCCGTACCGTCTTGGCGCTCGCGGACTCCCGGAGGGACGCGGTCACGTCCGACGCGTTCGAGAGGAGTTCGGTCGGAAGCCGATTCCGGTCGGAGTCGCCGAGCGGCGAGCGATCGGGGCCGAGAACCGTTCGGTCGCCGACCGCCACGTCCGGATCGGACGACTCGACCGCCGTGAGGACCGTCGCAGGTTCGTGGTTCGCGAGCGCCTCGAGGGCGACGCCGAAGCTGTCGTCGAGGGGCTCGAGCAGGATATCGATCACGCCGTTACAGCCGAGGCCGAGGCCCCACTCGTCGCCGTCCATGAGGTCGAACGTTTCGACGCGAGCACGTCCCTCGTCCAACACGGCGTTCGCCAGATCGACGACGGGACCCTCCAGACAACCGGCCGTGATCGAGCCGTAGCTGTCGTCGCCGGGAACGACGATCATTTTCGCACCCTGGCGCCGATACGCCGAGCCTTCGACGTCGACGATCGTGGCCAGCGCCGCGGGATCGTCGTCGTCCAATCGCGCGCGAAGCGTGCGATACAGCTCCGCAGTCGTCGTGCTCCACGGATCGGGAACGTCGGTGTCCATATCGGTCGATAGTGGCCGCGCGGGTTAAATCGTACCGGTTGACCGCCGGGATTCTGCCCCCGGACGCAACCGGTACGACGCGGACGAACCCGGACGGTGTTGGCGCGATACCGTCGTCCGTCGCAACACCGCGACCGAACGCAGGCCTCGTGAGACTGCGTCGTTCGGCCTCGCAGAGACCGGATCCGTCGTTCAGATTCGGACTGTACTGCCCGCTGTTCCGACGATCGCACTCGCGGATCGAAGGGGCCGGAGACCCGACACCGTCCGGGTCGATCGATCAGCCGATCCAGTCGGAATCTTTCAGCGGCGGACTGAAAATGTCGACGCCTTCGGCCGGCTCGTCGCCCTCGTTGGTTCCGGCGTGGACTTCGTTCCCATCGACGAGGTAGGTATCTCCCGGACCGAGGACGTACTGCTCCCCCTCGATGGAGACGTGCATCTCGCCCTTGTACACGTAGCCGATCTGCTGGTGCGGGTGCGAGTGTTCGGGGAACGACCCGCCGGGATCGCACACCCAGCGCTGGATGCTCATCAGATCGTTCTGCCCGATTCGAGTGACGTGAAACCCGTCCGAGATGGTTTGCTCGCTCAAATCACTGTCGTTGACGACATTACCCATGGATCGTACTCTATCGGGAACCTACATAAGTGTTCGTCCGGGGCGAAGTGGCGATCGGCGAACGCGAGCGGACGCCACAACCGCGAGCGCCTGCGCGATCCGTCGGCGTGGACCGCGGGCCGCTCGCGAGCAACCCGCTACGACGACGTCTCATCCGCACGCAGGCGATTCCGCACGCGCAGATGGCGACTGGGCGGACGCTCATCGCTCGATTGGTTGTCGAGAGCGGGGTCTCCCTCGTCGCGTCACTGGGGACGCTATCGTCGTGAACTGCCGGTACTGATCTCCCGAACCTGGGTCGAAAGCGACTCGCTCGTATCCCGCTGTCGGCCGACCAGATCGGTGATCTCCTCGCTCGCGGACTCGATCTCGCTGGCTCTGTCCCGGGCCGCCTCGATGGACGACGCCACGGTTTCCGCGGTCGACGCCTGGTGGTCGTTGGCCTCCGCGACCTCCTGGATACTGTCGGCGATGTCACCGATGTCGGTTGCGTTCTGGTCGAGCGCGGCGAGCGCTTCGTCGATCGTCTCGGTACCCCGTTCGATGTGGCGACCGGTATCCTCGACCGCCTCAGACGTCTGTTGAGTGTACGACTGCACCTCGGCGATATGGCCGGCGATATCGTCGGTCTTCGATTTCGTCTCCTCGGCCAGTTGTTTGACCTCGTTCGCGACGACCGCGAACCCGTCCGATTCGCCGCCGGTTCTGGCGGCCTGAATGGTCGCGTTGAGCGCGAGAATGTTCGTCTGATCGGCGATTTCGTCGATCACCTCGACGATCCGGTCGACCTCGTTCACCCTCGACTCGAGTTGCTCGGCGACGGCGAGTAGCTGGTCCACCTGGTCTGTCATAGCGTCGATCGCGTCTCTCGCCTGTTCGCCGGATCGCTGACCGCGAGAGGCGGCCCGCTGTGCGCTTTCCGTCGCCTCCGCGACGGAGTCGGCCGTCGCGGCAACTTCCTCCATCGAGGCGCTGAAATTGCTCACCTCGTCGGCCGTCCGTTCGAGCGTCTCGTTTTGATGCGCAACTAACTTCGAGATCGCCTCCGTTCGGTCTGCAATCTCGTGAGTCCGGCCGGTCAACGTTTCCGTCGAGCGTTGGACCTCCTCGACCAGCGACTCGAGCGCGTGTGCGTTGTCGTTGATCCCTCGGACGACGTCGAGCAAGTAGTCGTCCGTGTGTCGTCGTTGTTCCTCCGAGAGCTCGGCCCGCGCCGAGAGGTCGCCCTCGCCGATACGTCTCAGCGTCGCCATCGCCTCCTCGACGGCGTTCTCCGTGATCGTCTGTCGGCGGACGACGTCGGTTCGGTCTTCGAACTGCTGTACGACGCCGATCACCTCGTCGTCGCGAAAAACCGGTACCCCGATCAGCCGGAAGTGACGCGCGTCGCCGCTTGCGGTCTGGATCGTAGCGTTGCCCGTGTAGATGTGTCCGTCAGTGTAGGGGCTGTCGTACGTCTCGGCACCGTCAAAATCCGGAACCGTTCGCGGCGACTCGAGGATTTTGTCCGCGAGCGTCGGAACCGGATTGCCGTCCTCGTCGCGCCCGACGTACTCGTCGGTTCCGAGCACCTGTTCTCTCGGTCGGCCGTACAACGCTTCGATGGCCGCGTTCCAGGCGACGACCGTGTGAGTCGCATCGAGAACGAAGGCGGGCATCGGGAAGACGTCTAGCACGTCGTGAATACTGAGGGGAGCAGTCGTTCCCCCCAATCCGTCGTCGCGAGACGAGTCCGGGATATCGGTCTCGATCCGTCCACCATCCGCGCGGACCACAGCGGGCGGTTTCCGCTCGGAATCGGATCGTTTCTCCGCGGTTCCGGCGAGGTCGTTCGAGTACTGGCGTTCGAGCAGTCGGACGTAGTCAACTGGTAACATGCGTTTTCTCTTTCTGAGCAGTCTGTGGACGAAGATGCTGGGCAATCATCTCCCGAAGACGGGACGCCGCCGGTCGATGCGTTCGGTCAGCGGACACCGTCGCGTGCGCTATGATCATCGTCGGTAGTGCTCGCTATTCGTTTGCGGGGACGCTACTGAAGGAGAACCCACTTTTCGCCCGCCTCGTCCTCACGTTTTCGGATCCGGTTCTCCCGGGCGAGTTCCTCGAGATACTCGTGAGCCGTTTCGGTCGAGAGGTCCGTTTCTCGCGCGATGAGTTCGGTGCTGTACTCCCGAGCGACGGCCATATTGTCAACAATTCGTGCTTTAATAATCGCGGGGTTGATGCTATCATCTCCCATACTCTCCAGTTGGTCGTAATCACACTAAATGTTATGGGACGAATGGTAATTCGTCTTGGAGTAGCTGCGTGAAAACAAGAAGTGCGTCGGATCGAGACGATCGTCGTAACGGGAAGACGAACGCCGTGACGATGGACGTAAATCACGCGGCGATTCGGGCGGTTCGCTGTAGGTGATGACCAGCACAACCGCGAGACGCGCCGGGGCTGCGTCGGTGAATCGGTACGGGAGTCCGTCTCAACGACTATCGTACGCCACGATTCAACCGCACGCGAGCTATCGCGAACGTGAGTTCGTTACGGACTCGAAAGTTCCCGACAGGTTCGATCGAAAAGGGACGTGTATCGGCGACGCGAAAGCGGGAATCCGACCTAGTCGTCTGCCGGTGCGGGAGCGTCTCCCGCGTCTCTGATCCAACTGCGAACCCGGTTCGGCGTCATCGGCATCTCTTCGACGGTGACGTCGAGGGGCTTCAACGCGTCGTTGACGCTGTGTGCGAGGCTCGCCGGGATGTCCATGATGCCGGTTTCGCCGACGCCCTTCGCGCCGGATTTCGAGAACACGGACCACGTCTCCTGCTTTTCGATTTCGAGTTCGGGGAGGTTCTCGATGCTCGGCAACATCATGTCGAAGAACGTCGTCGATTGCGGCTGTCCGTCCTCGGAGTATCCGAACTCCTCCTGGAGGGCCGCGCCGATACCCTGCATGATACCGCCGTGGTGCTGACCTTCGACGATCATCGGATTGATGATGCGTCCGGAGTCGCGGACCGAGTAGATCTTCTGGATCTCGATCTCGCCCGTCTCGACGTCGACGTCGACGATCGGGACGTTCGCGGCGAAGGAGATGCTGGGGTACGTGGGCCGCTTTCGAATCATGGCCTCTTCGAAGTACTCCCTGTTCTCGTAGGCGACGTCCGGGTACTCGTAGTACGCGTACGTTTTGAGTTCGGCCTGGGGCTTGAAGTGAGAGTCGCCGGTCTCCATCATCTTGTCGATGTGAACGAGCTCCGTAAGCGTCAGGAACTCCTGTTCGAGACGCTCGGCGTGGCGCTTGTCGACCGGCTCGACGCCCTCGGTCGAGAGCTGTTTCACGCCGCCTTCGTCGAACTCGACCTGCTCCGTGTCGATGCCCCAGTGATCGGCGGCCAGTTCCTCGAGCTGGCCGCGCAGTTTTTCCCCGAGGCCGATCGCGGCGCTCGACATGACCGTGGCCATGCGCGAGGACGCGCTCCCGACGTCGCTGGCGACGTCGAGGTTGTCCTGTTGTGGCACGACGACGTCGTCCGGCGTGATCCCGAGCTCGTCGGCCAACATCTGCGACGCGATGGTCTGGTGGCCCTGACCCTGGTCGTCGGAGGAAATCTTCACGACGACCTTTCCGTCCGTCCGAATGTAGGCCTCGAGGGGCTCCGCCATCGTCACGACGTCGCTGAAGTCCCGATTCTCGGGGGTGTAGTACGTCGCGAGTTCGTCGCGCGGAATGAACTGGCGCGTGTGGTAATCGTAACAGCCGAGACCGGGCTCGAGCACCAGTGCGGATCCGGAGCCGCGGTAAATGCCCTCCTCACGAAGCTCCTCTACCCGGTCCGGATCCAGAAGCCCGCCGTCCTTCTCGTCTTCGACGAGGTCCCACACTTTCCGGACCGTCTTCGCGTAGTCCCCTTCGCCGTAGACGTTGGCCGAGGGCGTCTTGTACGGCATGTCCTCCTCGTCGATGTAGTTCTTCAGTCGGATCTCCGTCGGATCCATATCGAGGACGTCCGCCGCTTCGTCCATCAGCATCTCCCACACCCAACTGTGGGCGGGCGTTCCGAAGCCGCGGTAGGAGGTCTGTGGCATCTTGTTCGTACAGACGATCTCGTACTCGTAGCGTGCGTGTTCGACGTCGTACGGACCGTTGACGATGGCCAGGGGTTTCAGGACCTGATTCGTGCAAATGAACCGCGGAAACGCCCCGAAATTATCAGCGAGCCAGAAGTCGTTGGCGAGAATCTCGCCGTCGTCGTTGAACGCGATCTTCGCCTTGTAGTGGCGATCGGTCGAGGCGCTGTCACCGCCCTGTAGATCCTCGATGCGATCTTCGACGTACTTGACCGGGTTTCCGCCGACCATCTCGGAGGCGACGGCGGTGAGCACGGCGTGACGGTAGACCGTCGCGTGTTTCGTCCCGTAACTTCCACCGGCGGTCAACGGCACTTCGACGCGAACCTCTTCTCGCGGCTGGTCAAGGGCGGCGTAGATCGCGACGTCGGCCCAGGTGTGGAGTTGCTGATTCGACCAGACGTGGAATTTCTCCTCCCCGTCCTCGGGATTCATGTTGCACGTTCCGAGGGCTGACGGCGTCTCGAGCGGAACGCCGGACGCGCGACTCTCCCAGTCGAACTCCTTTTCGATGACGTGGTCCGCCTCCTCGAACACCCCGTCGGGATCGCCGAGTTCGAACGTCTCGTCGAACGCGACGTTGGAGGGGGCGTTTGGCCCCATCTCCGGGTAGAGGACGTTGTCGGAGTCTCTGGCCTCCATGACGTCGACGAGCGGATCCAGCCGCTCGTATTCGACCTCGACGAGGTCGGCGATGTCCTCGGCGACGTACCGATCGGTCGCGACGACCATCGCGACGCACTGGCCGACGTACGTCACTTTTCCGTCAGCCAGCGGCCACTCTGCCCACTCCTGAATGCCACAGAGCATCGGCGCGTAGCCGGCGTCCCTGTAGTCGTCGACGGTCATCACGAGTTTGCACTCGTCGTGTTCCTCCGCCGCGCTCGTATCGATGTCCGTGATTTCAGCGTGGGCATGCGGGCTGCGAACGTACGCCGCGTGCAGCGCGTCCGGCGGATTTCGATCCTGAACGTACTCCCGATGGTCTTTCAGTATTTTTTCGTCTTCCTTTCGTCGAACCTCCGAACCGACGTAGTTCTGCGGCGTCGGCTGGTTCGAGATGTGATCTTCTACCTCTTTCACCCGTTCCGCTTTGGATTCCTCTGCTTGGCTCATGGTTAGTCGTCACCCGTAGCCTGGCTTACCGTATCTATTCGATCGGCGGCGTCTTCCACCGCTTTGATGATGTTCACGTATCCTGTACACCGACAGATGTTGTCCGAGAGACCCTCGACGATCTCCTCGCGGTCGGGATCGGGGTTCTCTTCCAGCAACTCCTTCGTCGCCATAATAAATCCACTCGTACAAAATCCGCACTGGAGTGCGTGGTTTTCGTGGAAGGCTTCCTGAATCGGACCTAGCTCGTCGTCGTCGTTGAGGGCCTTCGACGTTAGAACCTCAGAACCGTCCGCCTGAACGGCAAAGAGCATACACGATTTCACGTTCTTCCCATCTACCTCCACGGTACACGCCCCGCAGGCACCGTGTTCACAACCCACCCTGACGTCCGTTTCGTCGGCCCGATATCGCAAGAAGTCCGATAACTTGTGGCGAGGCTCTACCTCCTCGGTGATTTCGTTTCCGTTGACGGTGAGAGTAATCTCCTGCGTAGGCCGATCACTGGTATTGTCTATCATGGTTTAACGCACAGATTCTGTCTTTCTTTCCAGGCGTCTTAGTTTTTTCGCTGAGGAGTACGTGACTCCCGCGTGCGACCAGTTCAACCTCGTTTTTTGCCCTGTCCGAATCGATGGTGACCGAGCGGTTACGTGGTTCGACTGCGGTGGTTGGTACGTGCTACTGGTCAAGAGCGCGATCGTACGCCTCTCGGAGCGCACGTTTGGTGAAGATGCCGACCTGTTCTTCTTTGTACTCGGCTTCGGCCTGCATCTCGTCCGCCGGATCGGCGCTGTCCATCGCGATTTCTGCAGCTTCCTCGAGCGCGTCGTCGGTGAGCGACGTTCCTTCGACCGCACTCTCGGCCGCCTCCACGCGGAGCGGCGTGTCCGACGCGTTGGCGAACGTCAAACGCGCCTCCTCGACGGTGGGATCGTCCCGAGTCGGATCGTCGACTCGCACGATCCCCGCCGCGCTCAGTTTCGGCCAGGTGTGTGGAACGCGTTTGAGCTCGAGGAACGACATTCCGGTCCGGCCGATCGGGAACGGGTCGGTCGGAACCGTGGCACCGGTGATCATCTCGTTCTCACCGACCTCGGTCATCATGTACGCGATGAAGAACTCGTCGACGCCGACGTCGCGGTCGCCGGACTCCGACGTGATCGTGATCGTCGCGTCCAGTGCGGTCAGCACGGTCGGATAGTTCCCCGCCGGATCGGCCTCGCCGATACCGCCGCCCAGCGTCCCCACGTTCCTGACTGACGGCCCGGCGATCTGCTGTGCAGCCTCCGCGAGGATCGGCACCGTGCGATCGATAGCGTCCGAATTGGCGATCGTTTTGTGGGTCGTCATCGCGCCGATTTCGATCTCGCCGTCGCGCTCGTCGACGTACGCGAGCTCGTCGACGCCGTTGAGGTCGATCAGGTGATCCGGCGTCGCCAACCGGTTGTTCATCTGGATCGCGAGCGACTGGTTCCCGGCGACGAGTTCCGCGTGATCGTGCTCGTTCATCAACGATACGACTTCCTCCACCGACGACGGTGAATGATACACGAACGGTTCTGATTTCATGGTACAGGGTAGAATTGGTATCACCCGGAACATAAATCTTTGCCTGTGGATAACACTCTCACTCCCGCTCGAACGTCAGCGGGAGTTTCGGACGACGAAGTGAACTATCCGACTCTCCACGGCCTCCGCATATTACGGGTGACATAAGGCGAAAAATGCAGTCAGTCGTCGCCGTAGTAGTGATAGAAGACCTCGAGCACGGGAATAATCGATCCGTGGGCTCGCTCGATCGCTGCTCTGTGACAGATGCGGTCCCACTGATCTTCGTCGTCGGTTCGACAGAGGTCCTCGACTTCGATCGACGCGTTGGGCCCCGGAATCGCGTCCGGATGAGACGACGGATCCTCGGGCCGTTCCCGTCGCACGTGTTCGAAGACGCCTCCACAGACCGGACAGTGTTGTGCCATGTGAGTTGTACTCTGTTACCAGGGGTCAAAAGTAGTCCGATTAAAGCAGTCGAAATCGCCAGCCGAAGGACGTCGGCGATCGACCCCCGAAGAGATCACCGAAGACGAATACGTCGAATCCGCTCAGTCGAGATCGGCCTCGGCGTCCGATTTCGGTGCCATTCGTGGCGTCGCGTCCACCCCCTGTTCCACCTTCCCCTCCATGCAGTCGAAGAACTGGCCGATGAGTCGTTCCGCCACGCTCCCCAGGGCACGCTGGCCGAGACTGGCGATGATACCGGAAACGTTCGCTTCGGCCTCCCACTGCAGAATCGTTCCCCCGTCCTCGCTCTCGCTCATTTCCATCCTCGAGACGGCCTCGAACGCGCCTTTCCGCCCGCCGCTACCCTCGGCTTTCATCACCAGCATTTCCGGCTCTTCCATCTCCAGGACGGTTGCATCGACCGAAAACGTTGGTTTGACGCTGCCGACTCCGACGGTGATCGTCGCCTCGTACTCCGAATCCGAGATGCGATTCATCTCTTCCATTCCGGGTGCACAGTCCGCGACGATATCGGGATCGACGAAGTAGGTCCACAGTTCATCGGGAGCGCGGTGAGTCTCGAACTCACCGTCGAATATCATACTCATTGGTATACGTGATCATTATCCGTATTCTACTTGAATCTTTTGTGGGTTCGATCACATTCGCGACCGATCGGAGAGCTCCACGATGTTGCCCTCCGGATCGTACATGTACGCCACGCGAACGCCTTTCGAGAGCGTGATCGGTTCGTAGATGAATTCGATCCCCTCGTCGGTGAGTTCCTCGTAGACCGCGTCGATGTCGTCGACCTCGAGGCAAAAGTGCGACGCGCCGGCGTCGTTGTTGTCCGCGCCGTGAGCGTCGTCGCCCGGGGGATGGTTGTACTGAAGCAACTCGATCTGACAACCGCCCGCATCGAGGAAGACGACCTCGACGTCGACCGCGCCGTCGACGCCGACGAAGTGTTCGAACTTTTCGCTATCCTCGGTGTCGCGTTCTACGTGACCCTCCGAGACGACCTCGAGACCGAGGGTATCGCGGTAAAACGGCAACACGTCGTCGAGATTCGATACTGTAACGCCGTAGTGGTGTGCAGTTCCAATCATTGCTGTGGGACGCCACTGTCCACCATTGTGTTTCAGTAACAAATGTATATAATTTCCGGTGTCCACCCCCATCCGGAGTCGAGCGTCCCCCTGGAGTCGCGCCGGCGACCGTACACGTCCGAGACGACGACCCCGTCGCGTACAACGTCGGACTTTCGACGAAGTCGACCGTCCGAGGCGAGCTGAGCGGCCGGCACGAGGGTTCGAGTCGGCAGCAGGGAGACCGGAAGACGACGGCTCCACCGGATCGTTGCGGAAGGATTAGGTGTTTCGCCTCCGTAGCATCCGACGAAGTATGGACAGCGTCAATCCAGCTACTGAGGAGACTATCGATAGCTACGCCGAGTACACCGACGGCGAGGTCGAGACTGCCCTGGAGGAGGCGGATCGAGCGTTCGCCGACTGGAGCCAGACGGAGATCCGAGAGCGCCAGCAGTTACTGTCGAACGCGGCTGACGTTCTCCGGGAGAACAAAACGGAGTACGCCGAACTCATCACCCGGGAGATGGGAAAGCCCATCTCACAGGCGGTTTCCGAGGTGGAAAAGTGCGCCTGGGGGTGCGAGTTCTACGCCGAGCGTGCGATCGAGTTCCTGCAGGACGAAGTGATCGGCACGGTTCCCGAGGCGAAAGCGTACGTCCGGTACGAGCCGCTGGGAGTCGTTCTCGCGGTGATGCCCTGGAACTATCCGTTCTGGCAAGCGTTTCGGTTCGCGGCTCCGACGCTGGCCGCCGGCAACGTCGGCGTCCTCAAACACGCGTCGAACGTGCCCGGCTGTGCGCTCGCGATCGAGGAGGTGTTCGAAGAGGCCGGATTCCCGGAGCACGCGTTCTCCTCGCTGTTGATCGGTTCGGGAAAGGTAGACGACGTGATAACGGACTCGAGGGTGCAGGCGGTGACGGTAACCGGAAGCGAGTTCGCCGGCAAGGCAGTGGCCGAAACGGCCGGGCGTGAGTTGAAAAAGACCGTACTCGAACTGGGTGGGAGCGATCCGTTCGTCGTACTGGAGGATGCCCCGCTCGAGTCGGCCGTCGAAACCGCAGTGACGGCGAGAAATCAGAACTCAGGTCAGTCGTGTATCGCCGCCAAACGGTTCGTCGTCGTGGACGAGATTTACGACGAGTTCACCGATCGATTCGTCGAGGCGGTTCGCGAACTGGACGTTGGGGACCCCCTCGACGAATCGACCGACATCGGACCGCAGGCGAGAGCGGGACTGATGGAAGAGCTTCACGATCAGGTCGAGCGGAGCAGAGAAGCGGGCGCGACGGTCCTAACCGGCGGAGAACCCCTCGAGGGAGACGGCCACTTCTATCCGCCGACGATCCTGACGGACGTTCCGCGGGACTGTCCGGCGGCGAGTGAAGAAACGTTCGGCCCCGTCGCTGCGGTGATTCGCGCCGACGACGCCGAGGACGCGATCGAAATCGCGAATCGGACACGGTACGGACTCGGTGGATCGGTATGGACGGAGGATCTCGAACGCGGAGAACGACTGGCTGGCCGAATCGAGGCCGGCTGCGTGTTCGTAAACGAGATCGTCAAATCGGATCCCAGAGTTCCGTTCGGCGGTATCAAGGACTCCGGATACGGCCGCGAGCTGAGTCAGCAGGGAATACGCGAGTTCGTAAACGAGAAGACGGTGTGGGTACAGAAGTAGCGATCGACGCCGCCGCAACGACCTTTTCTGCTTCGCACTTCGGATAGGCTGTCAATCGCGTAGCCGCCGGCGCGGTCACGCTCTCAGCAGGTCACAGTTCGACGATTCGGTTGCGCAACGTGCCGATGCCTTCGACCTCGAGTTCGACGGTGTCGCCTCGGCTGAGATACCGATCCATCTCGAGTCCACAGCCCATTCCGATCGTTCCGCTGCCGAGTACGTCTCCCGGATAGAGATACTGGCTCTGAGAGGTGTGTTCGATCATCTCCCCGAACGAGTGCTGCATCGCTCCGAGCGTCCCCTCGGACCAGACCTCACCGTTTACGCGAGCCGTCATCTGCACGTCGTCTATCCGGATCGAATCCGGAGTGACGAGGTACGGACCCAGCACGTTCGATCCGTTGAAATCCTTTCCCTTGGAAGGACCGAGATTCACCTCCATCTCTCGAAATTGCATATCTCGAGCGCTGAGATCGTTGTAGATGGTGTAGCCGGCGATGTACTCGTCGGCGTCTTCCGCGGCGATATCGCGACCCTCTTTCCCGATAACCGCGGCGAGTTCCAGCTCGTAATCCATCTCCTCGGTGTAGCTCGGCCACTCGATATCCTGGTTGGGGTGGCCGATGCAGTTGCTGTCCGCCTTGTAATACACCGGCAACTCGAACCACTCGTCCGGGATGTCGTCGCCGAGTGCGTTCCGAACGTGCTCTTCTACGACCATGTAGTCGCGAACGGACGTCGGGTTGGGAACGGGACTGAGGAGGGACACCTCGTCGACGTCGTAGCTGAGTCGACGGCCGTCGATTCCGGTACCGCCGTCGGTTTCGCGGACGAACTCGATCGCCTCCTCGGCCGCGTCCGTCGCCCGCTCGCCGCGCTTTAGGAACGCGATCATGTCGGACGGCGCGTGCACCCGTGCGATCTCGTTCGGGCACGGCTCCCCCCGCTCCGCGAGTAATGTCGCGTAGGCGGCAGTGACGTCGACTAGCGTCTCCGCGTCGTCGTCGTAGCATCCGACGCGCTGATCGAGACAGGTCTCTTCCGGGGGTTCGAAAGTTGCGAGTTTCATCTCTGAACACCTCTTGTGATGTGACACTAACTGGCTCTCTCGCAGACTTAAGTGTTTCCACTGTGGTAGCGAGGAAAACCGACGACGTGATGACGAGCGAACCGAAAGCGGGCGGTATCCGTCGAGGAGGCCGACGCAGCCGACGAACGCACGAAAAGCGGTGACGCCAGGTTCCGCGTCGTTCTGGAACCGTAATCGAAAGGCGGAGTTTCGGTCGAAGCCGCCCTCGAGTCGAACCGGAAACGACGGGGCCGAGTCGAGCTACGCTCGACCGGTCTCGCGCATGTACTCGTCGAGTTTCTTCGCCATCGCCAGCGCGAACTCGTCGTCGTTGACGTCGGTCTCGAGTTCGAGCCGTTCGACGTTCTCGGCGAGTTCCGCCCGCAGCGCATCGAACAGCGCCGCGTCCGCTTCGGGATCGTGGAAATCCTCGCCTTCGACGTCGATCATGGAGACGCCCTCGAGCGGCAGGAACAGGGCCGTCGGACCGGTCGCGGCCGAGAGCTTCTCGGCGACGATTTCGCCTAATTCGGCGTTTTCCTCCGGCGTCGTCCGCATCAACGTCACCTGCGGATTGTGAATGTGGAACTGCCTGTCCTCGAACTCGTCCGGTACCGACTCTCTCGGTCCGAAGTTTACCATATCGAGCGCGCCGGTCGAGACCACCTGCGGCGTCCCCGTCTCCGCGGCGGCGTCGAGGCGATCGGGGCCGGCGTTCAGAACGCCGCCGACGAGCTCGTCCGCCCACTCTGTGGTCGTGACGTCCAGAACGCCGTCGATGATGCCCTGGCGGACGAGATTTTCCATCGCGGTACCGCCGGTTCCGGTCGCGTGGAAGACGATCGTCTCGTAGCCCTGTTCCTCGAGGTACTCCCTCGCCGTCTGGACGCACGGCGTGGTGACGCCGAACATCGTGATGCCGATCGTCGGCGCGTCCGAAATCTCGACGTCCGGTTCGTTGGTGACCATGCCGACCATTGCGAGCGCCGCGTTGGCGATCACCCGCTGGGAGAGCCGGTTGAGCCCTTCGATATCCGCGACGGAATACATCATCATCACGTCCTTCGCGCCGACGTACGGCTCGACGTCGCCCGACGCCATCGTCGACACCATCAGCTTCGGCACACCGACGGGAAGCGCGCGCATCGCCGTCGTCGCGATGGACGTGTTCCCCGAGCCGCCCAGCCCGAGCACGCCGTCAAGTTCGCCAGCATCGTGAATGCGATTGACGACGGCGGCCGCCCCCTCACCCATGGCTTCCATCGCCCGACCGCGATCGGCGTCTTCGCGAAGGGACTCGAGCGTGGTGTCCGCGGCTCGAGCAACCTCGTCGGCGGACGTGTCCGGCTCGAACGACGGCTCGTCGATAACCCCCGTGTCGACCACGTGAACGTCGACTCCTTCGGCCTCGAGGACGTCCCGGGCGAAACCGATCTCCTCGCCTTTCGTATCGACCGTTCCGACGATGACGACCGTCATATCAGAACTCGATCTCCTTGAACTCGCGGGCCTGGTTTCGAATCGCCTCCTCCGTCGGCAGCCGCTCGAGGCTTGACGCACCGAAGAAGCCGACGACGCCGTCGGTGTTGTTCAGGACGTATTCGGCGTCGTCCGGCCAGGCGATCGGTCCGCCGTGACAGATGACGATGACGTCGTCGTCGACCGCTTTTGCGGCGTCGTGGTGCGCCTGGACGCGCTCGGCGGCCTCCTCCAGCCCGAGCGCGGTTTCGGCGCCGATGTCGCCGGACGTCGTCAACCCCATGTGCGAGACGACGACGTCGGCACCCGCCTCGGTCATCTCTCGGGCTTGCTCTTCGGTGAACACGTACGGGCACGTCAGCATGTCCTGTTCGGCGGCCTCCTGGATCATGTCGACCTCCTTGTCGTATCCCATCCCGGTCTCCTCGATGTTCCGACGGAACTGCGTTTCCTCCTCGAAGAGGCCGACGGTCGGGAAGTTCTGAACGCCGGAGAACCCGCGCCGTTTCAGGTCCTCGACGAAGACGTCCATCTGCCGGAACGGATCGGTCCCGTTGACCCCGGCCAGGACGGGCGTGTCCTCGACGACCGGCAACACTTCGTGGCCCATCTCGACGACGATCTCGTTCGCGTCGCCGTACGGGAGCAATCCGGCCAGCGATCCCCGGCCGTTCATCCGATACCGCCCGGAGTTGTAGATGATCAGGAGGTCGACCCCGCCCTGCTCGGCGAACTTCGCCGAAATTCCCGTTCCCGCACCCGCGCCGATTATCGGTTCACCGCTCTCTACCACCGATCGCAGTCGTTCGAGGGATTGCTCCCGTGTGAACTGCATAATCTGTTCGCGTAGACAGGTGGAGTCCTATTAAATATTTTCCTCAGGTGAGAGTTTCAGGAGCGAGCGATCCGACCGGCGGCGCTCGTGACTCTCACCCGACTCCGTGAGCAGTCCCCGTGTCCGGGGAGAACCGTTTCGTTCGATTCGTGGGAGGGGCCACATTCCGCGCAAAAATTTATTAAGGTTCGAGCGTACCTTCCAAAGGATGTCCGAGAAAACGTTCGTTAGGAGTGAAGACGTATCGACGCAAGTGTTCGACTGGGGGACGATAAAGTGGATGAGCCGGCCGGATGTAACCGGCTCCGAGCGGTTCAGTGCGGGAATCGTCAATTTGGATCCCGGACGCGGGCACGAACTTCACACCCACCCCGATAGCGACGAACTCCTCTTCGTCATCAGCGGAACTGGCGAGCAAATCGTCGGCGACGAAACGCGCGAGATCGGTCCGGGAGAGCTGGTGTACGTTCCCGAAAACGTCGAGCACGGAACGATGAATACTGGGTGGGAAACGCTGCAACTGCTCGCGGTGTACGCGCCGGCCGGTCCCGAGGAGGTGTTGGCGGATCTGCCGGACTGCGAGATCGTTCCGCCCGGTGAGATACCGAGTCGATCCTGATACGGTCGACCGAGAGCGGCAGTTCTTTCTGAGCGGATCAAGTGGTAGACTATCAAAATTAGGGACTATCCCTCGATTAGCGCCAAAAAAGGGGTAGCGTTGTTCTGTGCTACGATTGGGACGGAGACGCCGTTCCGTCTCGGTGGCGAAAACGTTAACAATAGATAGCGGCATACATGTGAGGAATGACTGGAATTACGCGAAGAACGCTCCTTCGATCGGTTCCGATTTCCGTCGCCGGTCTGTCAGGGTGTGTCGCACGAAGCGACGAGAGTCACCCAATATCCGAGACGCCCACCGACTGGCCGTCGTTTCGCCTGGATCAGCGAAATACGGGCTACGCGAGGGGAGCCCGGGAAGTTCGCGACGAACCGTCCGTCGCGTGGACGTTCGAAACCGGCGACGACGTCTGGGGAAGTCCGGTGGTCGCCGACGGAACCGTCTACATCGGGAGTACGGACAACTATCTGTACGCGCTGGACGCGACCACCGGAGAAGAAAGCTGGCGGTTTCGAACCGGCCACCGGATCGAGGGATCGCCGGCGGTTGGCGACGGGACCGTCTACGTCGGCTCGTACGATCGGGCCGTCTACGCGCTCGAGGCGGACACCGGCGAAAAACGGTGGGAGTACGAGGCAAACGGGCTCATCCGTGGGAGCCCGACCGTTACGGACCAGGCGGTCTACATCGGCGTGGGCTGTTTCAACCTCGCGTGCGAGTGGTACGCCACGGAGGGTGCGGAATCCGAAGAATCGGCAGAAGACCAACCACCGGAGCTCGGATGGATTTACTCGCTGGATCCGGAGACGGGCGAGACGAACTGGCAATACGAGGTCGGAAGCGAAGCCGTCAGCACGCCCGCGGTCAACGACGGAACGGTCTACGTCGGAAGCTCGGACGACCATCTGTACGCGATCGATGCGGCGACCGGCGAGGAGAGATGGACGTACGAGGCCGCCGACTGGATCTGGTCCAGTCCGGCGGTCGCGTTCGGGACCGTCTACCTCGGCGACTTCGACGGAAACGTCGTCGCGGTCGACGAGTCGACGGGGGAAGAACAGTGGACGCACAACACGTTCGGGGCGTATCTCTCGAGTTCGCCGGCCGTCGACGACGACGCCGTCTACATCGGGGTCGTTCCGGCCAACTATCCGCAGGGCGGCGAACGAAACGACGCGGAGGTGATCGCGATCGACCGTCGAAGCGGTGACGAGCGGTGGTCGTTCGAGACCGACGTGTTAGAGATCGGGAGTAGCCCGGTCGTCACCGACGATCGCGTCTACATCGGCTCGCACAGTCCGGTCGAAACCGAGCCGACGGGCGTCCACGCCCTCACGACGGACGGCGACGAACGGTGGCTGTTCGAAGTCGGCGATCGAGGCGTGGGCTCGAGTCCGGCGCTGGTCGACGGCGTCCTCTACTTCGGCGGCGTCGACAACCGGGTGTACGCACTGGAGTGAACAGAGAGGCGGGACGGGCAGTGTTCGAAACGTGACAAAAATAGGACAGAAACGAGGTTTCCGATCGACAGGCCGTTAGACGGTGAGGTACTGATCGAGATCGTCTTCGTTCCGGAGCTCTTCTGCGGTCCCCTCGTAGACGATGCTCCCCATATCGAGAACGTAGCCCCGGTCGGCGAGCTCGAGTGCGGCCTGCACGTTCTGTTCGATGAGCAGGACGGTCGTACCCTCGGCGGCGATCGTCTCGATCGCGTTCATCACCGTCTCGACGATCTGCGGGGCGAGTCCCTCGGACGGCTCGTCGAGCATCAGTAGCTCGACGTTCGGCAGACGAAGCGTCCGCGCGATCGAGAGCATCTGTTGTTCGCCGCCCGACAGGGTTCCCGCTTGCTGTTCCTTTCGCTCTTCTAACACGGGGAACAGCTCGTACAACTCGTCGAGGCTTTTTCCGGACGGATCGGAAAGGCCGATCTTGCGCCGAATCGTGTTCCACGTGTTCTGACTGATTCTCGAGAGCTCCAGGTTCTCTTCGACTGTCAAGTTCGAGAACAATCGACGCTCTTCCGGAACGATTGCGATACCGCTCATGATGACGTCCTCGGTCTCCAGGTCGGTTATGTCGGTCCCGTTGAACTGGATGTGCCCAGACCGAACCTCCGGCGGTTCCGCACCGGCGATGCTCCGAAGCGTCGTCGTCTTCCCCGCACCGTTTCGGCCGAGGAGGGAGACGATCTCACCTTCCTCGACCTCCATCGAGACCCCGCGGAGGATGTGACTGTGACCGTAGTAGGAGTGGACGTCTTCGAGCTCGAGCAGGCTCATATTTCCTCACCTCCGAGGTACGCGGATCGAACCGTCTCGTCGTTCCGGATCTCGTCCGGCGTTCCGTCAGCGATGATTTCGCCCCTGTGAAGGACGAGAATCTTGTCGGAAACGTCGAAGACGATGTCCATGTCGTGCTCGACGAGAACGATCGTCATTCCTCGCTCCGTTTGCATCCGTTCGATCAGGTTCGTCGTCATCTCGGTTTCGGCCGGCGACATGCCGGCTGTCGGTTCGTCCATGAACAGCAGATCGGGGTCGGTCGCCAGTCCGATCGCGACCTCGAGGCGACGCTTGTCACCGTACGGCAGCGACGCGGCGGGGACGTCGGCTTCGTCCTCCAGGTCGACGAGTTCGAGTGCATCTGCGGTTCGCTGACGAACGCTGTCGTAACGATCGCGCCGCCGGAGGAAGTTCACGGTGAACGAGCCCTGTTCGGCCGCGAACGAGGCGACGTCGACGTTATCCTGTACGGTCAACTCCGGGAAGATCGACGCCGTCTGGAACGAGCGGCCGATGCCCAGCTGGGTGATCTCGTAGGGGTCCTTCCCGGCGAGGTTCGTATCCCTGTAGAGGACGTCGCCGTCCGTCGGGGTCAACATCCCAGTAATGAGATTGATCAACGTCGACTTTCCAGCCCCGTTCGGACCGATCACCGAGACCAGTTCGTTTTCTTCGACTTCGATTTCGACCGTATCCACGGCGACCAGTCCCCCGAAACTCTTCGTCAGGTTTCGCGTTTGGAGTAGCGTCATGGGTTATCCTCCACGCTCGATCGAATCCGCGAGGCGATCAGTTTGAGCATTCCCCACAGACCGTCCGGATACTTCCAGACGATCGCGGTAAAGACGGTCGCGAGCATCAAGAGCCAGTACCGTCCGACGATCGGGAAGCCGTCGACGACGCCTTCGAAGTACAGGAAGATGACCGCACCGAGAACCGGTCCGAACAACGTTCCGACTCCGCCAAGGACCGTCATGATGACGACCTCGCCGCTGGTGATCCAGTACAGCGATCCGAGCCCGGCGAACTGCGATTCGATCGTCATGAGGCTCCCGCCGAGTCCGACGATACCGCCGGACATGAGAAACGCGGCGAACTTGTATCGCCACACGTTCAATCCGACGAACGAGACGCGCTGTTCGTTTTCCCGGATTGCGCGAAAGATCAGCCCGTACGGAGACTTTCGAATCCGATTGACGAACGCGATGACCAGGACGAAGACGGTTGCAACGAGGAGATACTCGTAATTGACCCAGAGCGTTCCAAAGATGCCCGGGAGGGGCATCCCGAGGTACACCAGTCCGAATATCGGTTCCAGTTGGATTCCGGTCAACCCGTTGCGACCGCCGGTAATGGGCCGAAGCGGTGACGTAGCGAGGTAGTAGAGCAGTTGACCCATCGCAAGCGTAATGATCGCGAAGTACACCGCGTGTAAACGCAGTGCGATGACACCGGTGAGAGCGGCGAGCAGTAACGTGAACGTCGTTCCGACGACGAGCATCAGGACCGGATCGCCGTAGACGTGTAAGCTGACGAGTGCTGCCGCGTATCCGCCGCCACCCCAGAACATCGCGTGTCCGAACGAGAGCAGCCCGGTCTGTCCCAACAGCAGATTGAATCCGATCGCAAAGACGCTCCAGATGAGGATCGTCGTTGCGAGCGAGTGGTAACCGCCCAGTTCGCTGGTGATCGGAGCTCTGGCGAACAGCCACGACCAGAGCGCGACGAAAACGACGGCCGCGACGATGGCGAACCGCTCCGTGTGCTTTACTCGGTCCCAGGTTTCCCAGCTAAGGATGGCCGCGTCCGTATCCGTTAGCTGCTGGGCAGTCTCTTCGCTCATGCAGTCACCTCCTCCTTTCCGAAGAGACCGGTCGGTTTGATACTCAGGATGATGATGGCTAACAGGAAGAGGCTCGCCGTCGCCATTTCGGGATAGACGCGAGTCGTCGCGGTGAACGTGACCCCGAGCAGAAGACCGGCGACGATCGTCCCGGTAAGGCTACCGACGCCGCCCACGACGACGACGAGCAGCGCCGGAATCAAGATTTCGATGCCGATCTCCGGATGGACCGTGAACAGGGAGCCGCCGAGGATACCCCCCAGTCCGGCGTACGCGGCACCGATAGCGAATATCAGCGCGAACGGTCGGGAGATCTTAATTCCGAGCATCTGAACCATCTCGGCGTCTTCCGTTCCCGCCCGGACCGCGAGTCCGTAGTCCGTGTACTTGTAGAACGCGTACAGGACCGCCAGGAGCACGATGGTAAAGGCGATTACGTAGATCCGCCACCGCGAGGCGGTACCGATCCCGGGGAGCGGTATCGTTCCAGTCGCCCACCCGGTTCGATCGTAACTGAATCCACCCCGTCCCACGAGTATGGCGACGAATTCCTGCAGGATGAGCAGGATTCCGAACGTAACGAGCAGTTGATCGAGCAGACTCCGTTCGTAGAACGGATTTGCGATCAGCCGTTCCATGACGAGACCGATCGCGAACACGACCACCGGAACGAGGATCAACGCGGCTGCGAACCCGAGATCGAGACCGACCGGAGAGTACGCACCGAGCGATCCGCCGACGTTGTACTCGAAGGCGACGAACAGGCCGATGTACGCTCCGAAGAGGTAGAGCGCACCGTGGGCCATATTGACGAACTTCAAGGTTCCGAACGCGATGGAGAATCCGACCGCGACGAGGATGTACACTGATGCGATGCTCAGGCTCAGATAGGTGAATCTCACCGCCGATTCTAGTAAACTCATTTTTTTGGTGTCCCCATAATCATTGTCTCTCTGAAAGGATGGTGATCAGCTTATGATGCTTCCGGCTTCACTACTCGTACTCCGACATCTCGCAGCTGGCTGCCGGTTCGATATCACAGTCGTACGAGCTGTCCTCCGGCGAGACCTCCTCGACCAGTTCGAGGTAGGTCCCCGTTTCCTGCTGTTCCGACTCCGACACGCCTCGACAGACGTAAACGGGACGCGAGGCCTGGTGGTCGCACTCCCTGTAGGCCATCTCGCCCATCGCGAGGTTCCACTCGAACTCCTCGAGTTCTCTGACGACCGTCGGCGGGTGGAAAGTTCCCGCGTTCTCGACGGCTGCGGAGTAGTGCAGGACGTTATCGTACACCTCGTACGCCGCCTGGCCGGGCAGCTCGTCGTACTCGTCCATGTACGCGTCGACGAACGTTTCGGACAGCTCGTCGCCGCGCAGCGGGTGCCAGTTCGCGGTCCCGATGACGCCTTCCGCGTCGCCGCCGGCCGGCTCCATCGAGAACGCACTGAGCAACGGCACGACGATGTCGATGTCCTCTGCGACCCCCGCTTCTTGCATCTGACTGATGCCGTCGGCCATCGCCGTTCCGAAGGTCGTAAACACGAGGACGTCGGGATCGGCTTCGTCGAGGTCGGCGATCTGCGAGGAGTGATCGGACTCTCCAAACGCGATGGCGCTCTGTCCGATCTCGTTCCACCCCTGCCCCTCCATGAGTTCGGTCATCGAATCGCGGTTCGAAATTCCGTAGGAGTAGTCGAGGTAGATCTGGAAGAAGTCCACGTCATCTCCGAGAAGGTCGGGCAACGTCGCAGCCAGCGCTTCGGCGGACGTTCGCGCGCTCATCGACGGACGGAAGGAGTAGCGCTCGCAGTTCTCGCCGGTTATCGGACCCGCGTGCGAAATCGAAGTCAGCTGAATCACCCGCTCGCGTTGGGCGATGGGCTGAAGCGCCTGACAGACGCCACTGGAAACGCCACCGGTCCAGAACTGAATGTTATCTCGGTCGATCATGCGCTCTACGTTGTCGATCGAGGTCTCCTCGTCACCGGCGGAATCGCCGGTCACGTAATCGATCTCGTAATCGAGAACGCCATCTCCGGAGAGGGGATCGTAGTGATCGACCAACCCACCGCCGTTGTTCAGGTGATCGATCGCGAGTTCGAAACCGCGTTCCTGCTCTTCCCCGTCGGGCGCGAGGATACCGCTCAGTGGACCGTGCCAGCCGTACATCGCGGTATCGCCTTCGATCGGGTAGTTCCCGATGGGAGCGTGGTCATCGGCCCCGTTCCCGTTTCCGTTCCCAGTGCCGTTCCCGTTTCCGTTTCCTTCACCCGCACAACCAGCCAGTGCCACGGCACCCGAAGCACCGATCGCTTTGAGGACGTGACGCCGGGAGTTCGAAGCTGTACCTGCACCATTTTCCTGGGTGTGACTCTCGTTACCCATAGTCGCAAGTCACAAGCCATGTATTTAAAATTTTCCACGATTGATCGCCGGGGACGCGGGTGTGTGAGCGCGTCTGTCGACCATCAAGCCGTGCGTGCAACACCGGTCGCACGCACTCCGACAGGGTATACCGGTATCGCGGCCGAGCGAACGCGCGCACTCCGACGGGTTTCGTGTGAGGGGCTGAGCTTGTAGACGAGCGGCGGCGACGGGTGGTTAACCGGTTTCAGAACTTTTATCCCGATTGCAAGGGACGACTTACTCATGCGAGCTAATCGCTATCGAGAATACGGTGAGCCGAACGTACTACAGGTCGAAGACGTCGAGCAGCCGGAGCCCGATCGGGGCGAAGTCGTCGTCGCGGTCGAGGCAGCGGGGGTGAATCCGCTCGACACCAAGCTGCGTTCCGGAGCGTACGAGTGGGCGACCCCGCCGATGACGCCCGGTGCTGATTTCGCAGGCGTCGTAACCGCGGTCGGTCCCGGCGTTACCGACTTCGCGGAAGACGACCGCGTGTTCGGGACGGGCCTCGGAATCGGAAGACAAGGGTCCTGCGCGGAGTACGTCTGCGCGTCACTCGAACACGTCGCGCAGTTGCCGGACAACGTCTCGTTCGAAGAGGGAGCCGCTCTCGCTCTGGTCGGCGTAACGTCCTGGGAAGGATTAGTCGAGAAAGCGGGACTCAAAGCCGGCGACCGGTGTCTCGTCCACGGCGGGAGCGGCGGCGTGGGTCACGTCGCGGTCCAGGTCGCGAAGGCGGCGGGCGCGTCCGTTACGGCGACGGCCTCGCCGCAGTACCACGACCAGGTGGAGAAGCTCGGCGCGGACACGGTTCTCGATTACTCCCGCGACGATCTCGCCGACGCGATCGCGAACGCCGGAGCGCCCGACGTGATCATGGACCACCGGATCAACGAGAACATCGATCTGAACACGCAAGTTGCCGCACAGGGCGGGCGTATCGTGGCGATTTCCGGTACGGATATCGAGCTGACGTATTCGAACAGCGGGATGGCACGCGGGAAGATGCAAACGCTCCATCACTTCGCGATGCCCCAGATGGCGACGTTCGCCCCCGCGCTCGAACGCGTCGCAACGCTTGCGGGGAACGGTCAGGTTTCGCCGGTGATCGAACGCACGTACGGCCTCGACGAAGTGGCACAGGCCCACGAGGACGTCGTCGAGGAGAGTTTCCTCGGGAAACTCGTCGTCACTCCCTAGGTTCGATCGCCGACGTCGTGTTTTCGAAGTACAGTTTTGCGTCCGCTGCATCGCCGGTCTGCTCGAGCTGATCGGCGCGTTTGATCACGTTGCTGACGATCGACGTATCGAGTTCGTCGACGTTCGGATAGTTCACTTCCACGAGATTTCCAGCCGGATCGTCGATGTAGAACTGCACCGCACCGTCGGGCAGCTCGTAGACGACCGGTTCGTCACCCGCCGAATCGAAATCCGATTCGAGACCGCGCTCTACCGACTTGCGGTAGACTGATTCGAAATCGTCTACGTGAATGCCGACGTGGTAGAAGTCGGCCGCCTCCATCTCCCGTTTGAACAGGTGCAACGTACGGTCGCCACAGCGGAGCCACTCGACCGGCACCGAAAATCGCGGGGACGGGACTCGCTCCATCCCGAACAGTTCTTCGTAGAATGCGACGGATTCCTCGAGGTCGGTGGCCAGGACGCTGGTGTGAGTGAATTCGCTCAGTACCATGCACGAACCTTCACCCGGCTTCGATAAAAAATTGTGGTGAGCGCGTTGCTTCCGTCGGCGAACGCCGCGTCTCGATCCGTCGCTGGCTGTTCGAATCGGCGACCGGACGAGTGGCAAGTGAATGGACAACATATATCATAGTGTTCGCCGCTGATTCCACAGAGTGGAACATTATGTTAGGATACGGTCAGAGACGGTTATTCCCGGCGAACGTTTCGAGAGGATTCCGCATAGGAGAACTATATATAGTGAGAGGCGGCCGATCCGACGTAGCATTACACGAGTACGGTCGTAAATAAATACACTCGGGCCAGAGTACAGGATAGCGGCGAGATAAATCCCAGATATTTACTCTCGTACGACTGTCAAAAGTTTCCGGAGCTCCCCGAGCCGACGGGGACACGACACTGGCCGTGGGATATAGTATTCCGAATAATGGAACGCACAGATTCCACGGCGGGGCTCTCTACGAAAGGCGAGCCGACTCGACGAGACTCGACGAGTCGTGATACCACGCGTGAAGGCGATACGAGCGCTCCGGTATCAAAACGTACCGAGCAATGAGCTAGCGGGCGAGCTACTTGCCGTACTACGATCAGCGGGGAAATAGTGGAACGGACTCGCGATCGCCAGTAGACTCTCGACGGCGATCCAGCGGCGCGTTCCGGCGAGGAAACCGCGCAGGTGGAACGTCCCAAATTGTGGGATCACTTAACACACCCCATGGTTCGGGATTCGAGCCAACGCACAGCCACGACGGAATAGCAAGAGTTCTGAATATCTAGGCGGCTCCAAACGGAACCTCCTCCTGGATCGAGCAGACGGTCACTCGTCTTCGAGCTTGGCTACCGCCCGAATCGGAGAGCCGGTTCCACCACGTAACGGCAGCGGAAACCCGATAAACGTGAAATCGTCACCCACTACGCGGTCGATATTACAGAGGTTTTCCATGTGGGGTACTTCGTACTCGGTGCAGAGGGTGTGACACGGATACGTTCCGCTCGGATTGTCCGGGCTGGGTTGATCCACGCCGAAGTTCGCGACGCCCGCTTCGATAATCCATCGAGTCGCCGCTTCCGTCAAGCCGGTGTGCTGTTCGTTGTACGAGCGCTCGGGATAGGTTCGGTCGTAGTGACCGGTGTGGAGTAACAAGGTATCGCCTTCCTCGAGCGTCTGGCCGGTCTCGGAGAGAGCCGTGCGTACGTCGTCGACCGTAACGTACCCGTTCGGATCGCAGTGGGAAACGTCGATCGCCTTGCCCGGCGTGTGAAAGTTTTCGAGGGGCATTTCGTCGATCGGCTCCCCGTCGGGTTTGAAGTGTCGGATCGAATCGACGTGGCTCGGACCGTGTTCCGATATCTGAAACGTACGCGACTCGTACGTGAACGTCGGCTCGTCGATTCCGGCCTGCGTCCGAAAGATGTACTCGGAATCCTCGAACGTCGTGTCGGTCCAGACCACCGTATCCGGGTGCGCGAAGTAGACGGGGTGTTGGCTGTAAATCTCCTGGCTCAGATCGACGAATTCGGCCATGACAGATCATCGTACGGTCGATACATTAAATTTTGGCTTGGCCTGCGGATCGGTTCTCGGCGAATACGCCGTTGCCGAGGGGAGCGCATCCGCGCTATCCGTGATCGGCGTGCGTGAGGAAGGCGCTCGCGGCGAGTATTACCAGACTACCGATCAGGAGGGAAAAAATGCTGAGCGTAAACGAGCCCGTTCGGTCCGCGAGAGCGCCGACGAGTAGAGGACCGACGAATCCGCCGACCTCCCCGATCATGAACACCAGGCCCACCGCGGTCGCCACCAGCGTACTCTCGACGCCTTCCATCTCGACGGGAAGCGAGCGAACGAACGTCGCCAGGCCGCCGAGGCCGAAACCGGCAACGAAAACGGCGAACGCGATCGGAACGACGGCGTCGTCGACCACCAGCAAGGCAAACGTTCCCGCCGACGCAAATACGCCACACGAGAAAACGGCAGATCGACGGCTCGTCTTGAAATCCGATATCGGCGGCAGAACAAGCGTTCCGACGAGTTGCGCCGCGACGAACAGACTGGTCGTCCACACGGCGATCTCCGTCGTCACGCCGCGTTCTTGGAGGATAACGGTCAGCCAGTTTTGCAACCCGTGGACGAGCAGGAGATACGAGAACCCGACGACCGCGAGCAGAAGTACGCCCCGATGCCGGAGGAGACGTCGGAGATCGGAAGAGACGTCCGAAGATCCTCCGGCGGAGCGTCCGTCGGTTCGACCGTCAGCGGTTCGCCACGCGGACACATGCCGTCTCGCCCAGACGAACGCCAGAAACCAGACGGCACAGAAGCCCAGAACGGCGAGACCGCTGTAAAAAAATACCGGTCGCCATCCGCCGAGCAACGGTCCTGCTATCGATCGACCGATCGCGAACGCTGCGGCGGTCCCGGCGTACATCCCGACGAGGTACAGCGACGACATCGTCCCCGAGCGCTCGGGAGGGTACAGCGTCGAGACGAGTTTCGGGAGGCCGAACGTAATCGCAGTCCCGCCGACCCCGATCAGCACGGTCAGCAACAGAATCGACCAGAACTCGTGTGCGAAGCTCCTGAGAAGCTGTGCGCAACCGAACAGGGCCAGTCCGTATCCGATCGCTCGGGGGGCACCGATTCGGTCGGTGATGATTCCGCTCCACAGCGCAAATGGAATGTAGACGAAGGAGATCGCACCCGTAAGGAGCCCCGCCTGCGTGTTCGAGAGCGAGAGTTCGTCGCTGATCGGACCGAGAAACGCCGGAACGAGCAGCCAAACGAACATGAGCCAGACGTACCCGATCGTACCGAGCACTAACATCACGTGGGCGACGGGTGACTTCATTTCCGACGAGTTACCGACCGTATCGTTCGATCGCGTTTCGGGTGATGTGGCGACGGGTTCGTCCGACGATCAGACGTGCAAAGCGACCTTGATCGCGCCGTCACGGCGTTCGACGAACGTTTCGTAGGCTGTCTCGAACTCGTCGAACGAAAACTCGTGGGTGACGAGCGCCGAAACGTCGACGGTTTCGTTCTCCACTAACCGCGCGCTCGCCTCAGCCCGGTTCGCGTGGGCCCTGCAGCCGCGGAATTCGATCTCCTCCGTCACCAGATCGGCCATCGGAATCTCCTGGTGATTGTTCTTCGGAATGCCGTCGAGACTGACGGTGCCGCCCTTTCGAGTGATCGTCACCGCCTGCGAGAACGACGAGGACGTTCCCGCCGCCTCGAGGGTGACGTCCACGCCGACGCCGTCGGTGAGCGACAGCACCTGTTCGACGACGTCGTCGTCGGTGTACGGAATCGTGTGATCCGCGCCGAGATCCGCTCCAACCGCGTTTCGATCCTCGCTTCCGATCGCGATTACGTTGCCGGCACCCAGTGCCTTCGCGTTCTGTATCGCCAGCAAGCCGACGGTTCCCGTCCCGATCACGGCGACGTTCGCGGCGGGCCCGATGTTGCCCCGCTCCGCGAGGTACAGCGCGATCGCGTTCACGTCGAGCAACGCGCCTTCCGTAAAGGAGATCGATTCGGGCAGGTGATACAGCGTGTCCGCGGGTGCCGCGATGTACTCCGCGTAGGCGCCGCTCGAGGTGTGTCCGATCTGGCGGTGTCCGCTATCGAAATCGCCGTAATTTTCACAGAGGTTGTACTTGCCGTTCCGACAGTTTTCGCAGTAGCCACAGCCGTGGTGGGTCTCCGCGAAGACTCGGTCGCCCGGCGACAGTCTCGAGACGTCGTCGCCGGTTTCGACGACGGTCCCGGCCCACTCGTGTCCCGGCGTGAACGGGAACGAAGGCGGCCAGCCGTCGACGTCGCCGTGGAATATCTTGGGGTCGGTTCCACAGATCGATACCGTCTCGACCTTACACAGGACGTTGTCGGTTTGATCGATCTCCGGCGTATCTACCGTCTCTATCGACCACTCTCCCGCCTCCTCGACGACGAGCGCGTCCATTTCACTGGGCAGTGCTGTCTGGCCGTGGGTTGACATGCCACGATAGAATTCACTGCGGCACATTAATCTTTGGATGATCCAGCGTCGAAAGCGGCTCGTTCACGAGCGTCTATCCCCTCGGGAGAGGAAGAAAGGGATACCGTAACCAAATCACTTAAGAGGATCTATTCGGAATAGATTCGCAGCACTGCATGAAAGCATTCGACTCGCTGGAGCAAATAGACCTCAGTCTTGGCATCGTTCCGGATTCGGACAGCGAACCGTGGAAACCCCACGTGGACTACTGGGATCACGAGGGTGGAGCAGAACGGCTCGCACAGAACCTTCGTGAGTCGGGGTACGGAGATATCACGGCGGACGATTTTCCGGGCGGGAGCGGCCTCGCCTGGGAAGAAGTGACCGCGATTCCGCACACGGGAACGCACGTCGATGCACCCTGGCACTACGGACCGGAGTCGGAAGGAGAGACGTCGAAAACGATCGACGAACTACCCACGGACTGGTTCTGCGGTGAAGCCGTCGTGCTGGATTTCACCTGGAAAGACAACGGGACGGAGATTCAACCGCACGAGATCGACGAACAGCTCGAGACGATCGATCACACGCTCTCAGCCGGGGAGATCGTTCTCATCGAAACCGGCGCGGACGAACTCTGGGGTTCGCCCGAGTATCTCACCGACTTTCCTGGGATGGGCGCGGAAGCGACCAAACACCTCGTGAACCAGGGAGTGAAAGTGATCGGTATCGACGCGTACGGCTTCGACAAACCGTTCGAAACGATGGGAGAGCGATACAAGGAAACGCAGGACAACTCCGAACTGTGGCCCGCACACCTGGCCGGACGCGAGGCCGAATACTGTCAGATCGAAAAGATGGCGAACTTCGACGAGCTTCCCCGGCGAACGGGGGTCCACCTGGTAACCTATCCGATCAAGATCGAAAACGCCAGTGCCGGATGGGCCCGGCCAGTTGCGTTCGTGTAGGCAACGCCCGTAGAGCCGCGATGGGACGCGCGTCGATCGGTCAGTTCGGAGTGTATCAACCCATACCCCACCTGCTGTAGATTCGAAGGGACGATCGACCAGGCAAGAGGACCTACCGAGTGGCCGCATCGGTCGGTGGACGGGACAGGAACGGACGAACAGTCGAGAGAACGGCGGCTCGAGGTGTACTGATAACGGGAACGAACGGTTTCCGCCGAGGGACGGCCGACACTCCAGCGAGGGAGACGGGCGCTACTCTACGGGATCGGTTCCAGCGACGAGTATCGGCAGGTTCGAGTTCAAAATGACGTCCTGCGTGACGCTTCCGAAGAGTAACTTTCCGGTCCTCGATCGCTTGCGTCCGGCGAGACAGATCGCGTCCACGTCGTGTTCTTCGGCGTACGATAAGATCTCGTCCGCCGGATCGTTACTCCGTTCGTCCAGTTCGACGTCGATGCCTTCGTCCTGAAGCGCCTCCTCGATGAGACGCGCGGACTTGAGCTGGGTTATCGATGCGCTGTTCGGATTGTCCGTGAAGACGTGTAACACCGTGACGGTTAGCTCGTGGGTTTCGAACGGCAGACCGGTGATGGTTGCGATCTGGTCCTTCGCGTGCTGTTCGTCGTCGTCGATCGGCAGTAGTATGGTACTCATATTTTAACGTATCCGTTTAGAGGATATATAAGTTTGGACGGAACACGTCGATCATCGCGAGCGTCTCGACGCGGGAACGCTGGTGAGTCTGAACGGTAGTGGTACGCGCAACTGGCGTGTCCGAGAGAACGGTTCGCATCGAGCGCACATGTGTCGGCTGTCGAGACGAACGAAATGAGTGTTCTCCCCATTCCAACAGGAACTAGACTAGTATATCATTTTGTGATGATGAGATCGAACGTGGGCGACAGAGGTGTCAGTCGGCTGCTGTTGTGAGAAACACTAATGTTGAGATATATACATTCACATATAGATCGAAAGAAGTATATTTCGTCAATATATCTCAGATTTATTTCCAGCCTCGAAAGTCCCCCATATCGCTGATTTTGATTATAATATGATAGTATCACTAATAGATTTGTGAATTGGTTTTTATGCCGATGTCGAATTTTGCGTGATACACCGCCCTGCCGACTATCGAAGGAATCCACCCCAACCCCGTCGAAGAACGCTGCTGGTAGAAACGCGTGCGAGATCGAACCGATCACCTCGAGTCCGCGATCGCTCGTCGGGATCGCCAGGATTCGAAGAACGCGGTAACCGGGTGGTAATCCGGCTCGACGACGGGCGGCTCCGGTGCGAGAAGGTCGCCGCCTTGCGCGTCAGCCAGGCGCTTTTCGTACCAGAGTCCCGCGGGACCCCGATACTCGTCTGCGCACTCGAGGAACCGAGACTCCCAAGAGAGAAACCGGTCGCGAGCCTCGACGTCACCGTGTGCTGACGCTCGCTCGGCGAGCGCCGCAGCCGCACCGATGCCTTCAGCGAGCGCCCAGCCGTAGCGGTCCGAAACGATGGTCGCACCGTCGGCGTCGACGGTGTAGGCGAAGCCGTCGCCGGTCCAGCCGAGGTCGACGGCCGCGTCGAACAGCTCGGTGGCGCGTTCGTACCAGCCGTCGGGCGGCGCGTTCGCGTCGTCGTATCGGTCGAGGAGCGCGAGGAGTTTCGCCCACTCGACGTGATGGCCGGGCTGGTAGCCCGGCGGTCGAAACTGGTGGTGTGGCCGATCGCGGTTGTACGCGAAGTCGTGTTCCCACTCGTCGGTGTAGTGTTCCCAGAGCAGTCCGTCGGTTTCGGTCGCCAGCTCGACGGCGATCCGCTCGGCAATCTGCCCCGCCCGCTCGAGGTGGCGGATGTCGTCGGTCGCCTCGTGTGCCGCGAGGAACGCCTCGCAAGCGTGCATGTTCGCGTTCTGTCCGCGGTAGGGTTCGCGTTCGGTCCAGTCCGGATCGCAGTCGCTGCGAATCAGCCCGCCGGCGTCGCGAAACTCGTCGTCGATCAGATCGGCCGCGTGCTCGAGCCGGTCCCGAGCGCCGTCGATCCCGGCGTCGGTCGCCCGCGCATACGCGAGGAGGACGAACGCGTGACCGTAGGCCGACCTCGTTCGATCGGTCGGCTCGCCGGTCGACGCGACCAGACGGTGGTAGCCCGAGCCATCGGTCGCCCGAAACGGATGCAAGCACTCGAGCGCGCGGTTGGCGGCGTCCTGACACCAGTCCGGTCCGTCGAGGAGTGCTCCGATCGCGAAGTTCGATACCGAACGGCAGGTCGCCACGAGGTGGCGCTCGTCGTCGGGGTACGGATCGCCGGTTCGCGGGTGGAGCGGACGCACGCCAACGGCCGACAGCGTATCCGGGTACTGGAGTCGCAACGTCGCGAGCGCAGCCGCGCGTCGTGACTCGATCGCCCGTCGGTTCATACCCGAGAATGCGTGCGATCGGTGAAAGCGGTGTGGGGTTGGGCCGTCGATCGTCGTTTCGGGGTCGACGAACGTCAGATTGCGGAACTACACGTCGCGTCGGTCAAACAACACCGTTGCGACGATCACCAGTCCGACGAACGCGGTCAGCAGGATCGCGGCGTCGATCGGTTCGTACGAGCCGTCGATGAGAACCGGCGTCGGCTCGTAGTAGTACGTTGGACTGAGATACTGGATCCACTCGAGTTCGTCCGCCCCGCCGACGACCGACTCGAGCAGAAAGAGCACGAACACGACGCCGATCGCGGCTCGTTCCGCGACGGCGGCCCGGTCGACCAGCACGGACAGCACCAGCCCGATCCCCGCACAGACCAGCAGGTACGGGACCGACAGCGCGTGGGCGAGCGCGAGATTGGCGACGTCGATCGGTTCGCCGATCACCGCGGCGAGGACGTAAACGGTCGCGCCGACGCCGACGTTGAGCGCGATCAACGGGAGGAAAAGTGAAGCGACTTTCTCGAGGAGGAGACGCGATCTGGAAACGGGAAACGAAAGCAACAGATCCAGCCGGTCGTGCTCGGCGTCGTTCGCGACGAGCCCGCCGGCGGCGTAGGCGAAGTACAGTCCCAGTCCGAGCAGCCAGACGAAACTGTAGATCTGCGATCCCAGAAAGCCCTCGATCGTCGCCAGGGTCTCGATCCCGAACGCGTCCATCATCGCGGGCGGCATCGACTCGAGCATCTGATCGTAGTCGACCCCCTCCAGAACGGTGAAGTACCAGACGATGAACGCCGCGTACAGGCCGATCGCGACGGTCAGTATCGCCGTCCCGCGAACGCGACGGCCCATTTCGTACCGGGTCGTCTCAAACACTGGACTCGCCCTCCGGATCGTCGGTGGCCGACCCGTCCGGTCCGTAGTAGTGCATGAAGACGTCCTCGAGCGGCGGCTCGCTGATCTCGATCTCGCGAACGTCGTACGACGCGAGCGCTTCGAGCAACGCGTTGTAGTCGCCGGTGTAGACGAACTGGAGGCCGTCGGCGAACGCATCGACGTCGACGACGCCGTCGAGCGTCGCGAGCGCCTCGCTGGCCTCGTCGATCGTCTGAACGCGGACGCGCTTGCCGCCCTGATCGAGCAGGGTTTCGACGTCCTCGAGTCCGACGAGTTCCCCGTCGCGAAGGATTCCGACGCGATCGCAGACGCGTCGAACTTCGCTCAACACGTGCGAGGAAAAGAAGATCGTCGTGCCGCGGTCGCTCTCGCATCGGACGAACTCGTTGAACCGCTCCTGTTTGAGGGGGTCGAGTCCCGACGTCGGCTCGTCCATGATCACGAGGTCGGGGTCGTGCATGAACGCCTGAACGATGCCGAGCATCTGCTCATTGCCGGTCGAGTACTCGCGAATCGGGCGTTCGATCGGCGGCGTGAACACGTCGAGCAGGTCGTCCAGCCGTCGATCGCCCTTGATCGACGCGTGATACTCGAGGACCTGCTCGCCGGTTACCTCCTCGTGAAATCCCAGATTCGCGGGCAGGTATCCGATTCGTCGTTTGGCGTCGACGAGTGCACGCTCGTCGCGAACGTCAGCACCGAGTACCGTCGCCCCGCCCGACGTCGGCGCGAACAAGCCCAGAAGCGTTCGAATAGTGGTCGTCTTTCCGGCTCCGTTCGGTCCGAGGAATCCGAACACCTCCCCCTCGTCGACGGAAAACGAGATCGAATCGACGCCGAGAACGCTCCCGTACTCCTTCGTCAGCTCTGCCACTTCGATGGCTCCCATACTCGATGAGTAACTCTATGACTAAATATCTTTTTTGGTTATGAAGTAATAACTGAAAACCGATTCGGTTATGAGTTTACAGAGCCGAGACGATTGTATGAAGAAGTTCAGCGACGAGGAACGAGAACGGATCAGAGAGCAGTTGGTCCGGACCGGACGCGAGCTGGTACTAACGTACGGGCCGGAGAAAACGACCGTCAAGGACGTCACCGATCCCGTCGGAATCGCGAAACCCACGTTCTATCAGTTTTTCGATGCAAAGTCGGATCTCTACCTCGAGATTCTCGAGCGCGAAATCGAAGAGTACGTCGAGAACGTCCGGACGGAACTCGAGGGGATCGACGACCCGCAGGAGGCGCTCGAGCGGTTTTTTTGGTGTTACGTCGAGTTCGGCGAGGAAAATCCGTTCGTTCAGCAGATGATCATCCGGGGAAACTACCGGGAGCTGATCGAGCGCTCGTCGGGAGAAGCGTTAAACGACGTGCAAGAGCAGCGGTGGGCGGAGTTCGTCCCGATCATCGAAGAGATCAAAGCCCGCAGCGACGGCCCGGTCGCGAAGATGGATCCGCTGACGATCGGCGGGCTGATGTCGGGGACGCTCGGCTGGCTGATGATTCACAAAGACGAGTACGAACTGTACGAAACCGAACTCGAAACCATCGATCAGGGGTACTACGAACACCTCCAGGAGACGCTGATATCGACGATCGCGAGAGGCTTGACGATCGCGGAGTGAGCGAATCGCGCTGGCCACCGGCCGGCTCGATGGTCGTCGTATCCGCGGGGGCGTTCTCGGTTAGCGGCTCGGATCGAACGTCGTTTCACCGAGCGCCGTTCGTTTCCCCTCGCTATTTAAACGGTCGGCGCTCGGGCAGCGTCACTTTATAAGGACGGTTAACCCACGTGCGAATACACCGATAATGTCTCACACAGAGGAGGGAGCCGAGCCCCCATCGTGGACGTCGATTCTCGAGAGCCACGAACGAACGCTAGGAGAACAGATCGCGTACCTCGCCGAGAACTCGGAGTACTACCGCCGAAAGTTCGACGAGTGGGAGATCGATCCGGGAGCGATCCGAACGCTCGAGGACCTGGCTCGCGTCCCGTTCACGACGAAAGACGACGAGCGGCGGTGTCAACGCGAGACGGACCCGTCGCAACCGCTCGGAGCCCACCAAGCGGCACCGACGGACGAACTCGCACTCACGCTTTCGTCGTCCGGCACGACCGGAACGCCGACGTACTTCGGACTGACCACGCAGGACCGGGCCGACTGGGAAACGCTGGTGGCGAAAGCTGCACGGACCATGGGCGTTCGGGCCGACGATACGGTGGTCCACGCCATCGGCCGGCCGATCGTTCCCGGCGGCCTCCCGTACATCAACGGCTTCGCCAGGGTCGGCGCGAACGTCGTTCCGGCGGGCGGCGGGAGCAGCGAACAGCTGCTCACCGTGCTTGCGGACCTCTCGCCGGACGTCCTCCACTCGACGCCCTCGCACCTCGAGTACCTGGTCGACCGCGCACCCGAGATCCTGGGCCACGGCCTCGAGGAACTCGGGATTCGGATCCTCGTCGGGGGCGGCGAACCCGGTTTCGGCAATCCCGAGATTCGCGAGCGGGTCAGACAGGGGTGGGGCGTCGACGGAATCCGCGACGTGATGGGGATCGGCGACGTGTCCGGGGCGGTCGCGGCGGAGTGTCCCGAAGAGGGCGGCGCACACTTCATCGCGGACGGCCACGTCCACCCCGAGTTGATCGATCCGGAGACCGGAGACCGGCGGCCCTTCGAAGCCGGCGCGGAGGGCGAACTCGTCTACACGCCCCTTCGCCGGGAGGCCACGCCGCTGTTGCGGTTTCGCTCCGGCGACTACGTGCGGGTGCTCGGAATGGACTGCGATTGCGGGTTACGGACCCCGCGGCTCCGCGTCGTCGGCCGCTCGGACGACATGCTCATCTACAAGGCGAAAAACGTCTACCCGGAGGCGATCCGGGAGGTGGTCGCCGACGTCGACGGCGTCACGCCGCGGATGAAAGTCGTCCTCCCCCACGAGGAGAAGGTCGCGTTCACGGAGCCGATTCCGATCCGCGTCGGTCGGGACGGAACCGCGGGCCGAACGGACGACGCGATCGTCGACGACGTCACGTCGGCGGTCAGAAACCGCCTCGGCGTTCGCGTGGAGCCGACGCTCGTTCCGGCCGAGGAAATCGAGCAGTCCGAGTACAAGACCGACCTCGTCGACGTCGAGGGGGGGCCTCGATAGCGGACGATGCCCGAGCGTTCACTCGCCGAACTGGAGGCGATGGTCGGAACGTCGAGAACGGTCGTCGACGGGTTCCGCGTCGAAGCCGGAAAGGTCGCCGAGTTCGCGCGCGCGATCGGCTGCGAATCTCCCGTCTACTACGACGAAGACGCCGCGAACGCGGCCGGCCTCGAGGGGATCCCGGCCCCGACCACGTTCCTGCGAACGTCCGTGTTTCCGCGGTACCGACGCGAGGGAGCGGACCGCGATCCGGTCTTCGATCTGGGGTTCGACGCGGCGCGGGAGGTACACGGCGAACACGCGTTCGAGTTCGAGCGATCGATCTACGTCGGGGAGACGCTCACCGGCACCGCGACGCTCGTCGACGTCTACGAGCGGGAGGGGACCGACGGGACGATGACGTTAGCCGTCCAGGAACTCGAGTACGCGACCGAGTCCGGGGAGCCGGTCGCGACCGAGGAGATGACCGTCATCGAGCTTCCGGAACGCGATACGACGGAGGGCGACTCGTGAGCGACGAGTCACCCGACTCGGATCGAACGGCGGGGGCTGCGTCGGAAACGGTATCGATCGGAACGCGGGGACCGACGATCGTCGCGGAATCCGTCGATCGGCGGGACTTCGTGCGGTATGCGGGCGCGAGCGGCGATTTCAACCCGCTACACTACGACGACGAGTACGCGCGGGCGGCCGGCCACGACGGCGTCTTCGCCCAGGGGATGTTCACCGCCGGCATCCTCTCGCGAGCCGCCACGGAGTGGTTCGGCGTCGGCGCGGTTCGCGCGTTCGACGTTCGCTTCCTCGACACCGTCCGTCCGGGCGACACCGTTCGGGCGTTCGGCGTCGTCTCCGACGTCCGGGAGGAAGACGGGGCGTGCGTCGTCGAACTCGAGTTGACCGCCGAAACGAACGACGAAACGGCGGTCGCGGCCGGGAGCGCGACGGTCCGGCCGAGCGCGGAGGGGGAAGAATCGGCTCGAGAAGGCTGATCCGATTCTCGTCGCGGCTGAAACGCGGCTACGCGGCTACGGATCCTCGAACGTCGGCGAGCGTCCGTCGAGAAACGCCGTCTTTCCTTCCTCGAAGTCCGGGTGGTGTGCGACGGTCCGGGCGAGTTCCTCGTCCCACCTGGTTCCGTCGATCACGGATCGCTCGAACGCGTCGTTCGTCGATCGAAGCGTCGCCTCGATCCCGCGTGGCGAGTTCGATGCGATCGTCTCGGCGAACTCCCGGGCGGTGTCCATCACGTCGGCGTCGTCGACGGCCCGGTTCACGAGCCCCCAGTCATCCGCCCGGTCTCCCGAAATCAGCCGCCCGGTGAGGAGTAACTCGTTCGCTCGCGTCGAGCCGATCAACCGGGGGAGCAACCTGGTTCCGCCGGCGCAGGGAAAGATGCCGACGCTCGTCTCTGGGAGCCCGAGGCGAGCGTCCGAACCGGCGATCCGGAGGTCACAGCCGAGCGCGAGTTCGAGCCCACCGCCGACGGCAGCGCCCTCGATAGCGGCGACGTACGGCCGCGAGGACGAGCGGATCGCCTCGATCGCGTCGATCGAGGCCGAGACTTCGTCGACGAACTCGTCCGGCGGCTGTTCGAGGTCGCCGCCGGCGCTGAACGTCCCCTCGGCACCCCGGAGGATCACGACTCGAGCGGACGTCTCCTCGACGCGGTGGACGACCTCGAGGAGGTCGTCGACGAGCGCCTTCGACAGCGCGTTCTTCCGTTCGGGTCGGTGGAGCGTGACGACCGCGATCGTTCCGTCGATCTCGAGTCGAACCGGATCGCTCTCTGCGGACATACCATTGCGAACGAGTGACGGAATATAAAACGCGCGCAGTGGGACGCCGTTCGGTCGGGGCTCGGACGGTCTGGCCCACCGGTCGATCCGTGCACCACGGCCGATTTTCGGGCGCGATCGAGCGGCTGACCGAACGGCGCGACTCGCGGTGGGCGAACGGATCGGGCCTTCTCGCCGAGGTCTCGAGTCGTCCACAGTAATGAACACAACGAATGAATGTATACGATGAACACAACTGATGAACACCAAAGGGCGAAGACATCGAGACGCATTCGGTCGGGCGTGCAACGTTTCGAACTCGCGACTCGAACGGGGTCGACCGCCGGCTGGGCGAGAAACCGAGAGAAACGTCGGCGAAAAGCACTTAGGGGTCGACGGAACGGATACCGTGTATGATCGACGAGGTTTTGCCCGACGTATACGACGTGACGGTCTCGGAGAGCGACGGCCGGAGAATGCGCGTCTACCTCCTGAACAGAACCGTCCCGACGCTCGTCGATACCGGGTTCGCGGAGACGACGGACGCGCTGTTCGACGGGATCGAGGCGATCGGAACGGAGCCCGAACGGCTGATCGTCACCCACGGCGACAGCGATCACGTCGGCGGGTACGACGCCGTTGTCGAGGAGTACGACCTCGAGACGTGGGTGCCGGAAGAGACGGACCTCGACTCGTCCGTCGAGCCCGACAAACGGTACGGTCACGGCGACGAGATCGGGCCGTTCGAAGCGGTCCACACCCCCGGCCACCAGCCGGACAATTACGCGCTCGTCGACGAGGATGCAGCGCTGCTCGTCCCGGGCGACGCGGTGTTCGGGGCGGACTTTCGCGGGCTGCCCGAGGGCTATCTCGTCGCACCGCCCGCGCTGTACTCAGACGACGTGAACGAAGCGGAACGCAGCATGGAACGGCTGCTCGAGTACGAGTTCGACGCCGTGCTCGTCTTTCACGGCTCGGCCGTCCTGGAGGGGGGATACGATCGGCTCGACGAGTTCGTCAACTTTCCCGGAAAGCCCGAGTGGGCGACGTACCGGTAAATCGCCTCGGGGTCAAGCCCCGAGGCTTTCGCGTGGACTCCCGTTCTATGCCTCAACAGAGGCAGGGGGTATGTACTCCCCGCTCACGTTCAGCGTCCCGCGATTCAAGCGCACATCTACGGGTGCGCCTCCGTCGCCTGCATTTTGCCGACGACGAAGATACTGCAAACCGATGTTCTTCGCTGCGTTGTAGTCGGCGTGGTTCTCGTACCCGCACTTTTGGCACTCGAACGATTCTTGATGGCGATTGTCATCGTGGGTAAACCCACACGTTGAGCAACGCTTCGACGTGTTTCGCGGGTCAACCTGCACGGCTTCGACGCCGTGTTCTTCGGCCTTGTATTCGACGTACTCGTAGAGGCGTCGGAACGCCCAGACGTGTTGCCACGTCGCTTCGGGAATGTTCTCCCGAATGTGGGTCAAGTCCTCGAACACGATATGCGAACAGTCGGTCTCGAGGGCCTCCTCAATAAGTTCGTTCGCCACCGTGTGCAGGTATATCTCGAACCGACCATACTCTTTCCGCCCAACGCTCTCGATGTTTTCGTGGGCGTGTCGAGAACCACACTGCTGAAGCGACCCACGGCGCTTTTCGTACTCTCGATGCCAGTGATTGAACTCGTCTGCTGACCAGAATCGCCCAGTCGAAGCAACGGCGAGGTTGTTCACGCCCAAATCCACACCAAGGACTGTTCTGTGCTTGGACTCGGATTCAGGCGATTCCTCGTCTACTTTGACTTTCCGCATCGAAGCGTGGAGATACCAGTTGCCGTCGCGGTACTGGAGGTGGGCCATCCGAAACTCGAAGTCCTCGCCGGAGACGTACTTCGTCGGCGGTGTCTCCGAGTCGTCGGGAAGGATGTAATTGCACTCAACGCGCCCGTCTATGGTTGATAGAGAAACGTGGTCGCGGTGGAACGTCGCACTCCGCTTGTCGTAGACCGCGCTATCGGCAGAAAAGTGCGGTTGAGACGTATTCTCGCCACGTTTGAGACGTTCGACTCCGCTTTTAACGGCTTCGACCGCCCGCCGAATCCCTTTCTGGACGAGATTTGCGGTGAGGTCGGTTTCGTCGCGGAGTCGGTCGTAGAGAGCGCGTTCGGCTTTCGCTTTGGAAGTGACATGGTATCCGTCGTCGCCGTGCCAGCACCACTCGCTCGCGGTGTTGGCACAGTGTTTGAACTGCTCGACAGTCTCTCGGAGGGAGTCGTCTGCTCCTTCAGAAGTGTCGAGTTTGATAACGGCGGTACGACGGTATTCCACTCTGTTTTCACATATACGGCTGGTGTTACTTATACATTCGGGAGTCGGCCTATCACTGTAGCGTGGTTTGCGTCATCGAGTGTCGGCTTCCTCCACGGGGTCAAGCCCCGTGGCATCCGCCTCGATTCTTCGGTGAACCGCCTCGAGGTCAAGCCCCGAGGCGCTCGGCCCGTTCCGCCTGGAGGCGAAGCTCGCCCGCTCGAGTCGCCGACTGAGAGGGGGTGCGAAGTGAGTGCCGTTCGCCGCTCGGTTTCGAGCGCCGAACGCCGACGCGTCGGTCGAAGACCGAATACGACCGAACTATTGTGCTCCGTTCGAATAGCCGGATATGGGATTGCGAGACGAGGAGCTCACCGGCCACGACGTGACGTGCGTCGTCCGAGAGCGAGCCGGATCGGGAACGCACTGGCGAACGTACACCGGACGGACGCGGGCCGGAAAGCCAGTCGCGATCAGGACGTTACAGCGGGAGATCCCCGACTCGAGTCTCGGTCGGTTCGACGATCTGTTGAGACAGTGGGTGGGGATCGCCGATCGCGAATCGGCGAGGAACGTCGTCGACTGGGGGAGCGACCCCAGACCGTGGGTCGCCGTCGAGTACGAGCCGGCCGAAATCGAACGGTACGCAGCGGGGAAGATGGTCGACGCCGTCGCCGACTGCGACGACCGCACGAACGCCGAACTCGTCGGCGACGTCTGCGAGATCGTTCGGACCTACAGCCGGTACGGATCGACCTCTCACCACCTCGCGATCCACCCGGACTGCCTCTCGGTTCGAGACGGATCAGACGGCCCCGTGGCCGTCGTCGACGACTGGGGACTCAGCAGGCTCGCGAGCGATCCGCCGGTGACGCCGTACACCGCACCCGAACAGCTCGAAGTCGGCGAGCACGCGAGCAAGCGCACGGACGTGTATCGAGTCGGCGTCCTCGCCGCGCACCTGCTCTCCGGATCGACGCCGTTTCCCAAGGGGATCGACGACGACGACGATCCCGACGCGCTCGCGAACGCGATCCGGGACGGAATCGACGAGGCGACGCTGCCGGAGGGTGTTCGATCGACGATCGCTCGAGCGACGGCCGTCGATCCGGCGGACAGGTATCCGACGACCCACAAGTTCCGACTCGACCTGCTCGAGGACGTTCCGGCGACCGGGAAGCGAAACACCGATCCGATCGCGGCGGTCGGGACACCGGCTCCCGACCGTGAGAACGTCGATGCGGCCGACGAGCGAGACGATTCGGACGAACCGTCCGGCACGGACGACGGCGGACCGAAAGCAGACCGGACGTCGGAGACGACCGCGGCCGACGTCGGCGAATCGACGAGAGAGGCCGACGCGAGCGGATCCGGTTCGCGGCGAGCCGTCCTCAAGTACGGCGCCGTCGTGGCGAGCGGCGTCGGCGCGGCGTACCTCGGCTATCCGCTCCTCGCCGGGGACGACTCGACCGGAGGATCCCTCCCGGTGGACGATGCGGAGTCCGGTCCGGACGCAGTCAGCGGCGGAACCGTCCACGTCGACGTCGGTCACCGGTCGTGGCTCGAGGCGCTCGAGGACGTGGCCGACGACGCGGGCGTTCCGCCGGAGGTCGATATCCGACTCCGCACGGGAGCGGTCGGTTCGCCAGAGCGCGTCGAAGAGCTCCGCGCTCGGGCCGAGTCCGGAGATCCGCAGCCGGATCTCGTGACCGTGAACGAAGCCGAACTGGGAACGCTCACGGCGGCCGAAGCGACCGAGCCCCTCGGCGAGTACGTCACGTCCGGCCGGATCGAAGACGCGTTCTCCGACCTCCCGCCCGCGTACCGGGAGATGAGCGTCCATCCGAACGAGGACGAGCCCCACGCGATTCCGTACGGGTTTTCGCCGCTTGTGATCGCGTACCACACGGAACCGCTCCGGGAGATCGGGCTCGACGGGAGCGAGTTCGAGCGGTGGATAACCGACCCGCCGACGATGGAATACTGGTCGGAAGCCGTCTCGGTCGTCCGCGAGGAGCTGAATAATCCGCTCGGCTTCATCTGGGCAGGCGATACGAACTACCTCTCGTGGATGTTTACGACGGTCCTATCGGGATTCGGAGGGGCGTACTACGATACCGTGGATGCGTCGATAGGGCCGATCGGCGAACGGAACGTAACGGTCGCGTCGTCGGCGGCCGTCGAGGCGGCGAACGTCGTCCACGACTTCGTGACCGGCGACGACCGGTCGGCGCTGTCCATCCAGCAGTGTGCCACCGAAGACGTCTTTTCGTTCGGGCTCCCCGAGGTCCAGGAGCTGTTTTTCGAGCGGGAAGCCGTCGCCGCGCAGATGCCCCTGTCGTTCGCGTTCAACGCGATCGAAGAGTTCGGAGCGGACGATATCGGGATCGTCCCGGGCCTGACGGGACCCGAGAGGCCGGCGACGACCGCCTTCGGATCGTACGTCGCGTTGAACCCGAACACGGAACATCTCGCCGAGAGCCTCGAGGTGGCGAGTGCGTTCCGGTCGTCGGAGTTTGCGGAGGCGATCGTCGACAGTCGGTCCGAAATCCCGTTCGGTCGCGGACCGCTCGCCGACGGGCTCTTCGATTCGACGCCGTACGAACCGTACGTCGATGCGATTCGGTCAAGCGCCGAGTGGGGAGTTCCCGAGCCGGCCGGGGAAGCCTGGATCTACCAGCGAAACGAGATCGGCGAACTCGTCCGATACGCGGTTACCGGGACCGAGCCGGAAGCGGTACTCGAGGAACTCGCGGAACTCATCGAGGACGACTGAGACGGATTACTGCAACGAGTTACACTGGTCCGGACGAAACTGTGGGATGAGCGTTGCAACCGCCTTCGTCTCGTGGCCGCTCGCCGACGGCTCCGACCGCTCACCGGATCCGGTGTGCGAACTGTCTCGTTCCAAAGTGCGAGAGGCAAACGCTCGTTGGTTCGCCGGTTCGGCGTCGGTTTTTCAGCCGTGTGGAGGGAGTCAATCGGCGCGTTTTTTCAGGAGGTAGCTCACGATGCCGATGCTGAGAAGCGCGCTTGCGATTTCGAATCCCGGAACTTCGAACGCGACTTCGGGTTCGTCCGATTGCGAGGCATCGTCGTCGGTCGCGGCTTCGTCCGATTCATCGTCGTCCCCTTCCGTCTCGTCCGCGGGTTCGTCGTCCGCGTCCTCCGCTTCGTCCGCTTCGTCGCCGGCTTCCTCGTCGGCGGGACCCTCGTCGGCACGCGAGATTGCGGGTGACGAGCGCACGGCGCCGGTCATCTCGACCTCCCACTCCTCGACGCCCGTCTCGGCGTCGATCGCGAAGAGCGACTCGATGTCGGAGCCGACGAACACCGTTCCGTCGGCGAGCGTCGGCGAGGAGCGGACGGGACGCGCCGTGGAAAACGACCACTCTCTGCTACCGTCGTCGGTCGACACCGCGAAGAGATCGCCGTTATCGGAGCCGATGTACAGCGTTCCGTCGTCGAGGATCGGCGTCGTTCGCGCGACGTCGACGGTGGAAAACTCCCACACTTCCGATGCGTCCGATCGCTCGAGCGCATAGAGCGTCTCGTCGGCCGATGCGACGTACACGTGGTCGTCGTCGACCACCGGCGTCGACCGAACGTATCCGTCGGTTTCGTACCGCCACCGCTCACTTCCGGCCGTAGAAACGGCGTAGAGGTACTGATCGTCCGATCCGAAGTAAACGGTCGAACCGTCGACGACGGGCGTCGTTCGAACCCGATTCGACGTTCCGAACGACCACGATTCGCCGCCGGTGTCGGCGTCGATCGCGTACACGTTTCCGTCGTCCGAGCCGAAATACACCGTTCCCCCTGCGACCGTCGGCGAAGCGTGGATCGCGCTGTTCGCTTCGAACTCCCACTTCGTCGTTCCGTCCGCCGCATCGAGCGCGGTCAGTACTCCCTCCTCGTCGCCGACGTAGACGACGCCGTCGACGACCGTGGGATGCGTCCGTGCAGTCCCTTCCGTCGAGGCGGTCCACCGCACGGATCCGTCGTCGGCGTCGAGGGCGTGTACGGTCTCGGAATCGGCGGCGACGGCCGCGTAGACGGTTCCGTTCCAGACCGTCGGAAGCGGCGAGGTGACTCGAGTGCCGAGGCGGCGACTCCACCGTTCCGAGCCGTCTGAGACGTCGAGCGCGCGCACGTAATTGCCGTCCTCGCCGACGTACACGGTATCGCCGGCGTCGGCTGCCGCGGCTCCGATCGGGCCGAGCGTTCCCGTCGCGAGGGCGGCACCGCCGATCGCGGCCAGCGCCTGGCGGCGGTTACACGAGCGGGTCATCGGCGTACCTCCCCTCGTCACGGGACAGCCGTCGTCTCGATACGACTCCGATACCGCGGGCGTTACTCGGTTTCATCGGTGGAATCCTCCTCGTCGTCGGAATCGTCCTCGCCGCCCGTCTCCTCGTCGTCGGCCGATTCTTCTTCGTCATCGTCGTCCGTCTCCCCGGTATCGTCGGACGCCTCGCCGTCCGTTTCGTCCCCGTCGGTCGCGTCGTCGGTATCCGCCGCGTCGTCCGTTCCGTTCTCGTCGCCGGACGCCTCGACCTCGAGGGTGACGGTACCGTTGATCAGCCAGTCGTACTCGTCGGTCGAGGCCCACTCACCGGCGCTGATCGTGAGGTCGCCGCCCGTTTCGATCCCCTCGAGCGTGATGGAGAACGATTCGTTCGTAACCTCGTTGTACGTTTCGTTGATCGGCTCTCCGCCGTCGGCCGGTGTGAACGAGACCTGTGCGTGGTCCTGGTTGGTCACGCCGCTCACCGTCAGTTCGCCGTCGACCGGTTCGACTGTTTGCGTTTCGTTGACGAACTCACCGCCTTCCGTCAAATTGTGGACCGCCGCGCCTTCGACCGTGACCTGCTCGAGCGTCGCCTCGTCGTCGTCGGAGACCACGACGAGCGAATCGGTCGCGGTCGGAGCCGAGTACCCGGCGACCGCCAACAGATTGACGGCGACCAGCAGAACCAGGAAAGCGGCGACGACGACGCCGAAGCTCACGACGGCGACTTTCGTCTTCGTTCCGAGCTGTGAGAGCGGGCCGCCCTTCCCCTGCTTGCCGAGTGCGTTGGGAGGCGGCGATTCGAAGATCGACAGGTCCCGCTTGAGCCGGTGTCTGATCTCTTCGTCCGTCTTGGTGGACTGGCTCCGTAGCTCGGAGAGTTCCGCCCTGATGTTCGATACTTTCTGGCCGATGAACTTCTCCTCGTATCGGGATCGGCCCTCCCGCATCAGCCGCTCGGTCTCGCCGATCGGCTCGAGTCCGCTGTAGTTCCCGACCGAGATCGCCAGATCGCAGTTTTCGAGCTGTTCGACGTCGGGGTTGTCGGCGATCGCGATCCGCTGGGCCGGTCGTCGACCGTACCTGTCGAACAGTCCGAGGGCGTCCTCGGTGCTCGAGACGCCGAACCGAAGGCGCTGGCCCGAGTTCAACAACTTCTCGATGAGTTCGTGGTCGAACTCCGATCCGGGGACGCCGCTGTGGGTCTGTTCGAGCGATCGGAAGACGTCGACGTCGTCGGAATCCGTCTGGATCGACATCCCGTACTCCCCTTCGACGCGCTGTCGAAGGTCCGCTTTGAGATTTCCGAAGACGTCGTTCCGAGAGCGCGTCTGGTAGACCGCGTAGTACTGCTCCGCACGGCCGGCGTTCGATTCCCGCGCCCGGAAGAAGACGGCGATCTTGGTCTGTGAGCCGAAATCGGCGTAGACCTTCACCCCGCCGAAAAAGAAGTTCTTGATCAACTCGTTCGGTTGCCCTGTTCCCCCCGACTCCTTGTACGGTTTTCCGCGTGAATCGTATATCGTTAGTTCGGCCATCTGTGATCACCGTCCGAGTTCGTTCAGCAACTGGTCGAAGCCGATCGTCATGACCGAGCCCGTGTCGTCGCGCATCGGGACTCGATCGCCGTCCTCGTTGACCCGCGTCTGGTAGTAGACCGGGTGAATCTGCGCACCCGTCGTCTGGCGGATGAGCGCATCGACCTGCTCGCTCTGGCGGAGCTCCCTCCCGACGTACGCTTTGAACTCGTCGAACGCCAGGTGAGCTTCGATGCCTTCGTCCTCCCGGAACCGTTCGGCGAGGATGTCGGCTTTCGTCGCGACGATGAACACGCTCGTGTTATCGACGGCCTGGAGTAGACTGAAGTACTCCGAGATGTCGAGCGCCTCACCGTTGACGTACCGTTCGGTGTCGAGCAACAGGATGAGCGTATCCGCCTCCTCGACGCCCTGCGAGAGACGCAACAGCGTGTTGTCCGTGTCCTCCTCGGCGACGGCACCGGACAACACGTCGGGTAACCGGCTCAGATACTCGCCCGCGTAGTCGATGCTCTCTATCTTGACGTTCTTCGGAAACGTCGAGCCGTGGACGTACTGGAACTCGAGGTTCTTGATCTCGCCCTGTCCGGTCGCGTCGACGATCCACCCCGAGGAGCGCTGGTCGAGGTTCTGCACCATCTCCATCAGATCCTGGCTCGGATGGAGCGGCGTCTTGTTAGTCGCTTCGTCGTTCGGATTGCGGTTCATAGCCGCGAGGTACGCGCCGATCAGGAACAGACTCTTGCCGGAGGCGGGCGGGCCGAGGACGAAGAAGTCCTCTTTCGAATCGTACTGGATGAACTTCCGAATCGTGACGACGAAGACACCGGCGATCGCGACGTTGCGAAGGAGCCCCTCGCTCTCGATGGCGAACTCCGGGTTTTCGATCGCGTAGACGACGAGCCCCTCCGGCGAAACCTCGACGAACTCCGGATACGTCACGTGATACTCGAACAGGGAGCCGACGATCAGGAGTACGACCATCAGGTAAATCCCGAAGGCCGCGCGCCTGAACTCGAGGGCTTCGGCGGTCCGCGTCCGCAAGAGCGTTCGTCCACCGCCGGCGACCAACCCGAGGACGAGACCGATACCGAGCCAGGTGAGATTCGACGTATCGGTGAACTCGATGTTCGGAATGAACAGTCCCATCGACTGGAGACCGAGCATCGCGATACCGAGCCCGATCCAGAGCAGATATCCCTGCCAGCGTTTTTTAGGATCGATCGTCATCAGGACGAGCAGTCCCAGGAAGATGCCGAGCAGGAAGACGCTGATCCCCTCGAGGTCGATGACGTCGATCAGGTGGTGGAGGTCGATGACCGCTCGCGAGAGGTGTCCCTCCTCGTAGGCGGATCCGAACAGCGTCGCCAGCGGAGCCGTCAGGACCAGCATGATCCCGAAGTAGCTGACGAGCGTCACCTTCTCCCGATGCGTATGGATTGCATCGGCGACGTTACCTATCATTCCATCTCACCGCTGTACTCGTACGACTGGATCTCGCCCTCGTCGTCGGACTGCCCGTCGGTTCCAGCGCCGGCGTCGACGCCGGCGTCGGCCGAGTCGTTCGTTGGAACCGTCTCGACGTATCGTTCCAGTAGTTCGTCGACGATGTCGGACTCGTCCTGCAGGTAGAAGCCGGCGTCGTCCTCGTCTTCCATGTTGAGCGTCTTCGCTCTTCGGACGTAGAATCCGTCCTCGAGGCCGTAGTTGTGGTGGACGAGGATGTCGTCGCCGAGTTCGGATCGGCGCGTCTCGTAGCCCGCCCGGTAGCCGTCGGCCTGTACCATCTTCCGGATGTTGTCGAGGAAGATGCCGTCGATGAACACGCACAGGCCGATGTCCCACTTGTCGCCGATGTCGTGTTGCCAGCTCGTGTACGGGTTTTCGACGCGATTGCCAGTCGCGCCGAGGTCGAACGCGTTGTTGAATCGGTTCTCGAAGTCGATGGCGTCCGGGTCGATCTGATCGACGGCCTGACTCAGGACGCCGACGCGGATTTTGATGTCGTCGTACCGCTGTCGTCCCTTGCTGAATCGACGGCGCTTGATCCCGGAGTACCGTTCGTTGAAGACGTTTTCGACGAGATCCTCGAGGGCACCGTAGGTGCGCTGGTTCTCCTCTTTGCTAGAGAAGAGGTCGCTCTCGCCGATTCCTTCGTCTCCCGTCACCCGGAAGACGTCGTTCGGTTTCGTGGTCTTGATGTAGGCGGAGTCCTCGCGCTCCGTCGATACCGACCGGGTGGACTCGGTTTCGTACTCGTTTTGTTTCCGGTTGAACTCGGCGAGGCGGTCCGAGTAGGTTTCTCGCTGTTGATTCAACTCCTCGAACAGATCGATCGTCGATTCGTAGATGTCGCGGTCCGTTTCGAGCTGGTCGAGTTCGTCTTCGATCTCGTTCTTGCGAGCTTTGACCTCGTCCGTTCCCTCGATCTCGTCTTTGAAGGCGTCCCGGGCGATGTCGCGGAGTCGCTCGATCGACGCGTCGCGATCCAGGACCGATTCCACCTCGCGTCGGTGCTCGTCCGACAGGTCGTCGAGGCGTTCGCGCAGCGAGGCGAATATCTCGTTCTGGAGCGTCTGTTCGCGATCCCGCAGGTCGGCGGTCACCGACTGGCCGTCGTACGTGACCTCCGCGCTGAACGACGCTCCCGGCGGGCCGACGCTGAACACGCCGCGGTCTTCGATCTTGTTCTTCTGGACGCGGAAGTTCCGGTGGGCCTCCTCTTTCGCTTGCTCCGTCTTTCCGGACCACGGCGTGAGCTTTTCCAGCGTCCCTTCTTCCTCGTTCATGGTCAGGAACGCCTTTCGCGCCTCTTTGAGCGCCGCCGTCGAGGTTTTGACGTCGCTTCGGTGCTCGCCGAACGAGAGGCCGGCGCGTTCGAGTTTGCGTTCGATATCGTCGAGTTGTTGGGTGATCTCCTGGGTGCCTACCCGGTCGACCTCGTCTTCCGCCTTGGCGTTGACGACCTCCGATCGGAACTGCTCGAGCGCGCGAGTCAGCGACGAGAGGTCGTTCTCGACGCCGTCGACGTCGATCTCCTGGTACTGTTCGATGTCGGTCGTCGCATCCCGAATCCAGTTTCCAACCTTGCGGTCGATCTCGTCGGCCTGCTGTTGCTCGAGCGTCTCGAGTTCCTCGAGCGTCTCCTCGAGTTCGGTTTCCCGGCTATCCCGCTGTGACTCGATGTCCTCGAGCTGGGTTTCGAGTCGGTTCAGCTTCACGCCCGGATTGCCGCTCCCGTCGTCGCTGCCGATCAGGTACTCGACGGCGTCCCTGACGCGGTTGTCGTCGATCGATTGCTTCTGAATGAGCAACCGGTTCCGCTGGACGATCGCCTGCAGGTCGGCCTCGATGACCTCAGCGAGGTGTTCGTCGATGGTGTCGACGAACCGTCCTGCCTCTTTGCCCGTCGTATCGACGGCGCGAAGCGACCCTGAGATGATGTCGATTCGCTCGCCGACGTCGTCGGTCTCGTTTTCGGCGTCGGTGATGATGTCGGAGAAGATCGATACCGACTCGTACTCGAGTTCGTTGAACAGTTCGAACTCGAGCAGCGACTGGGCGTCGTCGAGCCGGCTGTTCAGGTCCGCCCGGTCGAGGTCACGGAGTCCGTCCCCGGTCGGACCGCCGTACTGGTTGTCGAGGAACCGCTCGAGCTTCGTGTAAATCTCTCGTTCGGCCTGGACGGCCTCCTGCTTGCAGTTGAGGATCTCCCGGATCGCGGTCCTGCCCTCGTTTATCGCTTCGACGTTGTACCGCAGGATCTGTGGAACCCCGATCGTGAACGGAGCGTAGTCGGGCGCGTCGGCGAACGGATCCTCGGTTCCGACGGTGTTGTAGTAGGCGGCCATCAGGTAGATGATCGCCTCGTCGAACTCCTGGAGGAGCTGGCTGTTCTGGATCTTGTTCCCGCCCTTTCCGTCGAAGTCGGTGGGATCGATCGGCAACAGAATTCGGTCTTTGAACGCCGGTTCGCCGATCAGGTTGAGGTACTCGAGTTCCGAGAGCGCGGCGAACGCGTTCGCGTTCTCGCGGATTCCCTCGGTGTGATTCGGAAGGATACCGAAAAGCGTGATCTCGGCGGTTCGCTGTTTCTGCTGGAGGTGGCGGGCGAGGTCGATGATGAGTCCCGAGCCGGTTCCGCCACCGAGACCGGAGAGAACGGCGACTTTCCCCTTATCGGGGAGGTCGATGTACGTCGAGAGTTCGTCGTCTTCGGCGTAGGCCTTGTAGTACATCGCCTTTCCGAGACCCCGCTTTCGGACGACGCCGGTCGCGAAGTCGAGGTTTTCGTTGATGTGTTGTTCTTCCACCCACCAGTTCTCCTCGTCCATTCCGTTGCCGGCGGTGATTCGGGGAACCGCGCTCTCTCCGATGAGATCGTTCTGGTCGTTGAGCTGGATGTTTCGCGTGATCAGCTTGTACTCGACGTCGATGTCGCCGGGACGGCCGTTGTCCGTGGAACGGAGTTCGTCCTTGATCGACGCGATGTTCTCCCGAATATCCGCGATGCGCTGTCGGTCCGAATTCTCCTCTTCCTCGGCGGTGTCGATTATCGTAACCGTGACCGACTGTGGGTTCGGGCGAGGTCGTAGGATCTCGCGGAGCACCCACTCCGATTCCAACAGTTCGAAAGCGATCTTTTTTCCTGCTCCCCCCGTCGAAAAGATTCGTTCTGGTAGGTTCATACGACTGGTAGTTCTCGATCGTTCATTAATTGGACGTCACTTATTTCTTATTGTACGCAAAAATCAGGTCTCAGCTATTCATTCTAAAGTTCTGTTGTACCTAAATCGTTCACATCAAATTTTAATTCAGGCTTAAAAACATATTTCGGGTGGCCAGTTGTAGAAAACCAGATCGGGAGAGCCGATCACGTGTCCGTCCCGAAAGCGAAAAATGAGCGTGGACGTATTTTGTATGGAATGTATTACATATCTGCGCTTCTGAGAATGTCACCAACATTTAACAACCCACTACGTGCAGTCGAACAGAAGACTAGCAATCGAACTTTCTGGCGGTCCACGCCGAACCTGCTGGCCGAACGCAGACGACGAGTACCGATTTCGCTCGGCAGTCGACGCTCGCAACGAGGTACCAACGTTCCGACGCAAACGAGAAGGTATGTTCGACGACCGGACGCGTCCTAGACGATCTCTTGAACGTACTGATCCTCCCACTCGCGGCGGGCCTCGATCTCCCGGCGGCCCCGGCGGGTCGGATTGTACACGTTCGTTCGACGGTCGCGCGTCCCTTTTTCGACCAGCCCCTTATCGACGAGCGTATCCAGGTTCGGATACAGGCGTCCGTGGTGGATCTCGGATTCGTAGTAATTCTCGAGCTCGTCTTTGATCGCGAGGCCGTGCGGTTCGTCGAGTCCGGCGATGACGTACAGCAGATCGCGCTGGAAGCCTGTTAAATCGTACATATCCGGACGGGGATAGGTAAGGAAAACAGATATACCTATCGGATATGATTCGCATCTTCGTTATAGTTCCACGAGCATAACTCATTAGACAAAACGACACGTCTGCTGACCAGAGCGCGGAGAGTTCGAGACCAGAGCCCCGGAAGTGATCCGAATGCGTTCGACACGGACTCGAGCGGCCGCGTCCGACGGAGTCCGGCGACCTTCGGACCGGGTGACGATCGTATCGAACCGTCAGTCCGACACGCACGATCTCACTGCAACCCGGGTGTGCCGCCACGGCTTCGCCGGAGTTCGGTGTCCCGGTTACGGGTTCACCGGAACTCCGGTGTGTCGAGGGCGGCGATCGATCGCCCGTCGGTGACACCGTATCGAGCGCCGTCAGCGGACCGCCGACTCGAGGTACGCGATCAACTCGTCGACGGTATCAGGATCGTACGTCCAGAAGCCCCGGTACCGATCCGCTCGTCGATTTTCCGCGACGAGTCCGGACTTTTGTAGTTCGGTGCCACCGCCGTCGAAGAGGACGAACCAGAACTCGGTGACCTCGCCGTCGGAATCGACGACGACCTCTACGTCCTCGAACGGAACCGTCCATCCGTCGGCGACGAAGACGGTCGTCTCGAGATCCCCGCGGTCGGCGAGGCGCTCGTACACCGCCGTTTGGTCCGAAAGCGCCTCCTCGCGCTGAAAGCCGGTGTACAGGTGGCCGCCGGCCGCGCGCCAGGCTCGTTCCTCGATTTCGCGGGCGGCTGCGAGCAGCTGTCGACGGCTGTACGCGGTGAACAGCGTGTTATCGAGAAAGCTGAACAGATCGCCGGAGTCGGCCTCGGAGGTCCCGATTTCCCACGGCGGATGAACCTCCGGAGAGAGCACCGCCGCGAACTGATCGAGGCCGAGTCCGCCGCGAAACTCGTCGTCCGAGCCCCGGACGATGACGAATCCGGGTTCGTCGAATCCGGTGACCGGATGGTGGCCCACGTCCGCGTTGCGGGTTTCGAACTGTCGTTTGAGTTCGGCTGCGACCTCGGCGTCGTCGGTGTAGACGTCGAGGCGTTTGCGGTGACGCTCGACCGTCTCGAGGGCAGTGTGAAACGGATTCATTGTGGGTCGGTGATGCCGAGAAGCGCGTGAACCGGCGGTGGAACGTCCGTCGCGCGGACGATCCCCTCGTCCGGATCGAACGAGACGAACTCGTGGTCGTCGAGGCGGGGTAGAGTCGAATGGTAGAGTTCGACGGTCGCACGTTCGTAATCCGTCGGCGTCGCGATCGTCGACGATCGCGCGGCTTCGACGGTGGCGACGATCGCGGCGAGTTCCTCGAGGGTCGCGTCCGGCCGATCGTACAGATACGTGACGATCGTCCGGATTCGGGCGTCGGAGAGCAATCGCAACACCTCGTCGGTCGAGAGGCCGGCGTCCATGTCCTCGAGCGCGGAGAGAGATTCGAACGGGTCCACAATTGCTCCTCGTTCACCCCGGATACGGAAATAGCTGTGCCGGTAGATGTCCGGGTGTGACCCGCGGCGGGACAGGAAACGGCAACAACGAGGGAAACGGCAACGACGAGAGAACCGGCGAACGAGCGGACCGGTTCGCAGCCGACCGAGAACGAAACGGAGCTACGAACGGCCCAGAAGTCGATCGAACAGCCCTTCGATCGCCTCGAGCACCGACTGCCAGATCGAGCCCAGACCGGAGTCGCCGTCGGCGTCCGTCCGCTCGCTTTCGCCGGTCGAGGACCCCCCGTTCGACCCTCCGCCGGTCGAATCGTCCGCGTCGCTTCCGTCGTCGCCGTCGTCCCCCCCGTTCGATCCGTCCAGATCGGCGGCGGCGCGGACGAGCCCGTGACCCTCCGCACACGAATCGACCACCGACTCCGCGGCCGCCTCGAGCGCGCGTCGAATTTCGTCGTTCGGGCCGGGGCCCGACTCGCCGTGGCGCGCCCAGGCGAGAGCGGCGACTCCGGCGACGTACGGGCAGGCCATGCTCGTCCCGCTACGGGAGCGGTAGCGGTTATCGACGTCGGTGGAGACGACGCTCGAGCCGGGAGCCAGCAGATCGATCTCGTCGCCGAGGCTGCTGTAGGATGCGATCGAGTCGTCCGAATCCATCGCGGAGACCGCGATCACGTCCTCGTGTGTCGCCGGATAGCGGACGTTATCCTCGCCGCAGGCGTCACCGCCGTCGTTCCCTTCGTTACCGGCCGACGCCACCAGGAGGTGTCCCTCCTCGCGGGCGCGCTCGATCACGGCGTCCATCGTCGCGGTACCGGCTTCGCTGCCGAAGCTCATCGAGACGAGTTCGATTTCGTTCGACAGACACCAGTCGATCCCGGCGGCCATCCAGCTGTGGTAGCCGGTTCCGTCGTCTCCGAGGACCTTGACCGCGTGCAGGTTCGCTTGGGGGGCGACGCCGACGACGCCCAGGTCGTTGTCGAGTGCGCAGGCGATCCCGGCACAGTGAGTTCCGTGTCCGTTCCGGTCCTCGTAATCGCCCGGCGGACCGTCGGTCGTGAAATTTCGGCCGCCGGCGACCTCGAGGTCGCAGTGACCGGTCTCGATGCCCGTGTCGAGAACTGCGAGATCCACGCCGGTTCCCGTCTCGTCGACGTCGTCAGCGCCGATGCGCTCCCACCCCCAGGCGGGTTGCTGAGCGGGGTGGACGGTACAGTCCCGATCGTCGCCGCCGCCGAACTCGAGGAGGTCGTCGACGCCGTCGAGGAGGTCGTCCACCGGCGTCGCCGTCGCCTCGATCGGTTCGTCGTCTTCGACGAGCGCGACCCGCGAATCCGCCTCGAGGTCGGCCCGGCTGGCGGCCGGGATCGTCGCCGCGACGAAGTCGAAGTTGTCGTACCGGCGAAGCGTCGCGCCGCCGAGCGCCTCGAGTGCGTCGATCACGGCGGAGACGGTGTCGGCGGCGGGATGGACGAACACGCGGTGCTCCCCGCTGGGGTTCGCGGCGCTCCGTCCAGAGAGCAAGAGCGCGCACGTTCCCGCACCCGTGGCTTGCACCATCCGACGACGTGTGAGCGTCATAGGTCGGTCGTGGTGATAGTCGGTCCGGCGTAAATGTCTTCTGGAGCGAAGGAGCGTAAACTACCGAAAACAGTGACACCATCGAACGACCGCCTCAACGGACACGAAAGAGGTTCACAGTGCATCTCGGTGCGATATTCACCGCTCGCCGTCCATCCGGTGAACAGTTCACATGAAAAACCGAACACTAGGAGAGACGACATCCTTATGGTTCCGGGGTAGCCACCGAAGTCCTGATGAATCGTCGAACGCTGCTCGCCGGGATCGCAAGCGCAGGACTGGTCGGTGCGGCGGGTTGTCTCGAGGCGGCTGGACTCGCGGAACACGCGTCGGGAGCGGTCGGCGTCGAGGACGAAGCCCGGTCGGAGACCGACTACGAGCTGACAGCCGTCGAGGAGCTTACGATCGAAGAGAGCGTCGGTGCGCTCGGCTACTCCGAGACCGTCGTCGTCCGCAACCAGCTGACCGAACACGAAAAGGCCGTGGACATGGGTCCGCTCGGCAGGCTTCGCGGTGCGGTCTTTATGGTCCTCTCGACGCCGCGGATCTCGATCGCCGGTCGCCAGGTCAACCCCGTCGAGGACAAATCGACCGAGGAGCTGGTCGATCTGGTCGTCGCGAACTACGACGGCATCGACGACGTGGTCCACGAGTCTGACGGCGAAGTGACTGTCCTCGGCGAGTCGACGACCATGTCCACGTTCGCTGCGGACGCGGAGTTCGACGGCTCGGACGTCGAGGTCTACCTCCACGTCACCGAGGCCGTCTCGGCCGGCGACGACCTGGTCGTCGCCATCGGCGTCTACCCCCGGGACCTCGAGCGACAGGAGCGCGAGAACGTCGTGACTCTGATGGAAGCGGTGTCCGACGACGTCGACTTCGAGGGCGAAGACGACGCCGGGAGCGACGATGGCGAGAGCGACGATGCCGAAGACGGTGAAGAAGACGACGCGGACGGGGAAGATGACGTGAACGACGACGAAGGTGACGACGAGGACGACGAAGACGCGAACGGCGGCGGAGATGACGACGAGGACGATGGAGAAGACGACGACGGTCTTCTCAGCGTGTAAGAGCCCCCGCGTCGGGTCGGTGGTCGTCCGTCGCTCGATTCTCCGGGACGGATGACCCTCGAGTCCCCGGAGCCATTTCGATCACACACGAACCGTCGGAAGCATCCAGAGAATCGATCTGTACCATTACTTCGATTTTCGAAGTAACGGATTCGAGAGCGGACAGTATTCCGGATCGGTTCCGAACGCGTGGCGAGAGAGACCGAAACGAAACGAAACGCGCCTCGCGCGATCTGGCGTACCGAATCACCGGAGGAGCCGTCGGACGACCGCGGGCGGACCGGACCTGACCGACAGCAGTCCGTATCAGTCGTCGGTTCCGATCACGGTACTGACCACGTTGTACTCCGTGTTCTGGACGATGCTCTGTGGGACGCTTCCGAAGACGGTCTTTTCGATCCGGGACGCTTGCGGCCGTCCGATCACGACGAACTGGGGTTCGATCCGGTCGGCTTCCGCGACGATCTCCTCCGCCGGGTTGCCGACGCGACCGCGCGCTTCGATCGCGTCGTCGAACTCTCCGAGAACGTTCTCGACGGCCAGCCGAACGAACTCGGCGGCGCTTTCGGCCTCCTGATCGACCGTGAGTCCGTCGAGTTCGCTGCGTTGCTCGAGAAGTTGCCGGTGGCTCTCGAAGTCCTCTCGAGGAATGACGTGGACCACGACGAGTCGAGTCTCGTACCGCTGGGCCAGTTCGTGTGCCGTTTCGATCACTTTCTTCGGATGCCGTTCTTCGCCGATCGCTGCGAGTACTACCATCGATTTCTACCCTGACGAACGGTTTCCGCGTCAGCGTGGTAAGTGGTTTCGTACCGGCAGGAGACGACGGACGGGGTGCGGTTTGGATCCGACCGGTGCTCGAGGCGAATCGATCGACGGACGATTGTAGCCGACGATGGGCCGTCTCGAGAGTCTGGACGTCGGCACCAGGGCGCAGCTCCAGGGGCGACCGACGATCCGAGACGGACTGCTGCGGGGCGGCCGACGCTCGAGCCGACGGCTCCGCACCCGCCGAGCCGTGAGTGACCTCGCGGGGATGATCGACGAAGGCGAGGCTGCCGCCGCTCGCGAGTGGCGCGAGTCGTTCGAACGCGTCGACGCGATTACCGTCGAAACGTACTGACTCGAGTTCGAGACGGCTTCCGAACGATTGCAGCGACGTTTCGACGTCCGATCGCACGTAAATCTGCCACCCTATGGCGGCATATTCAACTTGAGTGTTGGTAGCAATCGTCAATAAGTAATGCTAGATGAAACACCGTGGATCGACGACACACAGGAGACGAAACGGGTTGAGGCCGAACCGAGCGCGAAGACGATCGAGGAGATCGACCTCGTCGAGATCCGGCGGGGGCCGGTGACGAAGTTCGTCATCGCGTTCCTGATCGGATTCGTCTTCTTCCTCGTTCCCGTCCCGTGGGACGGACAGGTGACGGTTCCGTTCGACATCGTCGTCAGCTGGATCACCGGATCGTTCCCGACGATCGCCGGGGTGTACGCGATGGCGCTCATCGTCGCCGGCGGCGTGCTGACCACGGTCGCCGAGTTTCGAAAGCGCGGGTTCGTCGACATCGACGACGAAACGGCGTCCCGACTGACGCTGCCGTACTGGGAGACGGCCGCCAGCTTCTGGCTGTTTCGCGTCGTGGGCGCGATCCTGGCTCCGTTCCTGTTTTTCGGAATCGGTCCCGAATGGATGGTCTCGCCCGCGACCGGCGGCCTCGTCTGGGGGACGCTCATCCTGAGCGTGGCCGTCATCATCCCGATCGGCGCGATCTTCATCAACCTCTTCGTCGAACTCGGGGGCCTCGAGTTCGTCGGGACGATGGCCCGCCCCATCATGCGGCCGCTGTTCAACATCCCCGGCCGCGCGGCCCTCGACAGCGTGGCCTCCTGGGTCGGCTCCTACAGCGTCGGGCTGTACGTCACGCGCAACGTCTTCGACCGCGGCGAGTACTCGAAACAGGACGTCTACGTCATCAGCACGTGTTTCGCGACGGTGTCGATCGGCTTCGTCGGCGTCGTGGCCGCGACCGTCGACTTGCTCGAGCTGTTCCCGATCATCTTCGTCGCGTACGTCATCTGCATCGGGATCACCGGGTTCATCCTCGTGCGGATCCCGCCGCTCAGTAACGTCCCCGACGAGTACATCACCGAGCCGAACCCCGAAACGCCGTTCCGGGGCTCGCCGCGGGATTACTTCCGGTTCGGGCTCTCCGAGGCGGTCAAGAAGGCCGAGGAGGGTGGCTCGATCGTCGGCGCGTCGATCCGCGGTTTCGTCGACGGTCTCAAACTCGCGATCCTCATCCTCGGAACGATCCTCTCGATCGGCCTCGCCGCCGTCGTCATCGCCGAGTACACGCCCGTCTTCGACGTGATCTCCCAGCCACTCGTGCCGGTGATCGAGCTGCTCGGGATTCCGGACGCCGAGGTCGTCGCGCCCGCGACGATCATCGGCATCACCGAGATGTTCATCCCCGCGTTGCTCGTCGCCGAAGCCGACGCGATGGCCCGGTTCTTCATCGCCGTTCTCTCCATCTCCCAGCTGATCTTCTTCTCCGCGGTCGGCCCGATGATGATGGACATGTTCAGCGACATCCCGATCCGGTTCCGCGATCTCGTGTTGCTGTTCGTCATGCGGACGATCATCCTCGTTCCGGTCATCGCCGCGATGACCCACGTCGTGGCCGCCCTCGGGCTGCTCTGATCCGCGTTCCGACCGATTTTCGGCGGAAAATCTTCTCGTCGTTCCACTTCGAAGCCCCTCAAGGCGCGCGACCGGGGGCGTCGCGAGCGAGACGACTCGAGCGGTGACGGCAAACGCGAACGCGTAGTCGATCGATGTCGTCACCGAGAGCCGGATCCGAGGCGTCGCGTTTCGAGGAGTTCAAATCCGTCCGGCGTAATACGGACGCGTATGGACGAAGACACCTCTCGAGAACACGTCGTACCCGGCACCGACGAGGAGCTCTCCGGGGCGGACGTCCGCGGCTACGACTTCCGCGGCTCGTTCGACTTCGACGAGTTGCTCGAGTCGTACGCGACGACGGGCTTTCAGGCGACGCAACTCGCCGAGGCGATCGACATCTCCCGGCGGATGCAAGAAGACGACGCCACGGTCTATCTCACGTTCACCTCGAACATCGTCTCCTCGGGGCTGCGCGAGACCGTCGCCCACCTCGTCCGGGAGGGGTACGTCGACGTGATCATCACGACGTCCGGCTCGCTGACCGAGGACGTGATCAAGACCGCGAAGCCGTTCAAGATGGGCCAGTGGAACGCCGACGAAGAGGCGCTCAGAGAGCGCGGAATCAACCGGCTCGGAAACATCTTCGTCCCCTCCGACCGGTACGTCTGGCTCGAGGAGTACCTCTACGACTTCTTCGAGGACTTCTTCGCCGAGGAGAAGGTCCGGACGCCGACGGCGTTCGCGCGCGAGCTGGGCGAGACGCTCGACGACGAAGACTCCGTGTTGAAACAGGCCGCGGACAACGACGTCCCGGTGTACTGTCCGGCGCTGACCGACGCCGAGGTCGGCAACTTCCTCTACTACTACCGCCAGGGGTACGACTCGGAGGTCGGAATCGAGATCCTCGACGACTACGACTCGCTCATCGAGGACGGACTGCTGGCCGACACGACGGGACTGATCGCCGTCGGCGGCGGCGTCCCCAAACACCACGCGATCATGACGAACCTCTTTCGGGGCGGCGCCGACTACGTCGTCTACATCTCGACCGGCATCGAGGGCGACGGCTCGCTCTCGGGCGCCCCGCCGAACGAGGCGGTTTCGTGGGGCAAGATCAAGGAGGCCGAGGACAACTACACGCTCGTCGAGGCGGAAGCGACGCTCGTGTTCCCGCTTCTGGTCGCCGGCGCGTTCGCCGAGTAGCCGGAGCGGTCGGCCGTCGGCGAGCCGACGGGGGGACGATCCACGAAGCGCTCTCCCGTCGAGGAGTGGGCCTCGATACCGCTCGGGAGATCCGACCGACGCGAGCATCGGTTGGCCCGGCGGAGCGTCGAACACGTTTCGATTCTGGAATGGTCGGTCACTCGGTCACGGCGTTCGATTCGTCGCGATCGCGGTTCGGGCGTCAACGGTCGCGGGAACGGGGATTTCAAACGGTTGTGCGAGTAGCAATCGTTGCACGCCGCGAACAGTGCAAGCGGAGATCTGATCGTCTCGCGCGGAAATCGCGCCGAGCCGCCGCGATCAGGAAGGAGTTTGTTACGATCGGTCAGCCGTTCAATACTATTGTGCGAGCGATTCCGATCACAACCAGCATGACGGAAGACTCTCGCAGCCGTACGACCGATGGCGAACGGACGAACGACGCGGCCGATCCAGCGATCGCGCCAGGGATGACACGCCGGCGCGCCCTTCGTTCGGGGAGTCTGCTGGGTGCCACCGCACTCCTGGGATCGACGGGAGCCGCCGCTGCGAGCGCAGCGAGTGGCTGTAACAGACCGACGGAGGAGATCCACCTCGATTACGACGACTACGACAGCTGGGACGACGTCTACTGGCGATCCAACGGCGATCCCGACAACGCGACCCTGGTCGCCAGTCCCACGTACTCCGGGGAGCGCGCGCTCCAGATGCGCATTCGCGACGGACAGAGCTGGGGCGTGAGCACCCACTACGATCTCGACGACGGCGTCTTCGAACTCGATGGACGAGTCCACTTCGCGCTCGACACGGGCTGGGAGATGCCCGGTCGCGATCCGTCGAACTGTCGACTCTGGAACTGCGCGATGGCGCTGGGCGAGGGAAGTGCGGGCGGCGGCGTCCCCGACGGAACGAACGGCTGGAGCAATCGACTCTACGTCACCACCAGCGGGGGCGAGGCCGACGGGCCGTTCCGGCTCCTCTCGCACACCTACCACATGGACGAGTCCCAGGATCACGACTACCTCCTCGACGGCGAGGAGTACGTCGTGAACGAGGCCGAAATCGTACCGGGCCGGTGGTACGAGTTCGGATACTACGTCTGCGTGAACACGGTCACGAACGGTCGGGCGAACGCCGACGGCGTCGTCCAGTACCGCCTCGACGGCGATCTCGTCTACGATCGACGCGACGTGCGATTCACCGCCGACCTCGAGGACAACGTCATCGAGACGACGGGGCCCGCCGGCTACTACGGCGGTCGGTACGTCTCCCCGAAGAACCTCTATGCATACTACGATCACCACTCGATGGCGCTGGACGGAACGTTCGGAGACGGGTGTTGACCGGATTTCGCTCGAGCGAGCGACGGGTTTCATCGATGCGCCGCAGTCGTCGTCGGGCGGGTCGTGAGCGGCCGGCGGACGCTGAGATTTCGACCGCGAAACGAATTTAACGGCCCCATAGTGAACCGCCGGCGGGAGAAACGGTTCGCTCGATGCAACCCAGAGCGCTCACCCGGTGGAACGGTGCAGGGGCCGACGCGAAGACAAGACGCGTCGTCGAAACGAAAGCGGATCGGTCCGCGCCGGTCGGGAACCGGCGATCTCGCACCGGTGATCCGCCGGGACAGAGCGCGATCGAGTACCGCGGCTAGCTACGACGAGACACAACCATGCGCTCCGACGTCCGTCCACGGAAAGCGAGAACGCGATCGATCCAGACCGGCGTGCAGGTAGCGCTTGTCGTCGCCGGCGTCGCGCTGCTCGTCGCCGGACTGGGTCTCGCAGCGAGCGGCTCGTCTATCGACGACACGGTCGGCTCGTTCGCCGACGGAGGAGACGACTCCGAAGAACCAATCGGTAGCGGCGAAGACGACGCAAGCGTCGATGACGAGGACGGAGACGCGGACGACAACGGCGACGGCGAGAGCAGCGACGAAACCGACGACAGCGACGGCGATCGAAGCGAAGACGACAGTAGTGACGACGAAGACGACGACATCGGTGACGGAGGCAGCGGTGACAGCGGGGACGACGACGCCGATGACGGCGACGAGGAAGACAGCGACGGAGAAGACGAACGCCACACGCTGACCGTCGCGGTCGAAACCGACGACGGCGATCCCCTCGAGGACGCCACCGTCGAGGTCGACGCGATCGACGAGGGCGGGCCGGACGAGGACGAACTCGAGACGGACGGCAACGGCGAGGTCGAGTTCGATCTCGCGGACGGAACCTACGAGGTCGTCGCCTCCGCGGACGACCACGAGGACGACGGCGCGGAAATGGAGATCGACGGCGACGACGAGCGCCTGACGCTGGTGCTCGAGCCGAGCGACGACGATGACGACGGTAACGACGATGCCGACGAGCGGAATGTACTCACGGTAACGGTCGTCGACGACGACGGCGATCCGCTCGAGGACGCCACGGTCGAGGTGACCGAGCGGCGGCTCCTGGGCGATCGGGAAGAAGCGACGACCGACGGCGACGGCGAGGTCGAGTTCGATCTCGCGGACGGAACCTACGAGGTCGTCGCCTCCGCGGACGACCACGAGGACGACGACGCCGAGATCGAACTCGACGGCGACGACGAGCAACTCGTGTTGGTCCTCGACGCGGAAGACGACTAGCTGCCTCGTCAGTGAACGGCCCACTTTACCGACTCGCTGTGACTCGGCCTCTCGAGCGTCGATCGACCTCGAGTGGCTCCTTCGTATTCCGCTGACGTCGACCCAGTTTCGTACGTGTATACTCGTCACGGGTCCGACGTACCCGCTGCCGCGACCGGTTTTCGGCGGCGAGCCGATCGGTTTTCAGCGACGGGCGACGGAGTCGATACCCGATCGTTTAGACCACGTTCGACGGCGATCGGGCTCGAAAGGGTGGGAATCCGGCCGGACGAATATACTGGACTGAAGCGATTCACACACCGATCGCACTATCCGCAGTTCTCGCTCACTTCGTAGCTCGCGGGTCGTCCCTCCCCGCTCGCCGTACGCGGTTCTCGCTCACTTCGTTCGCTCCGAACCGCGCTCCCCCCGTGCGATCGAGTAAGCGTTGACGTTCAGTGGCTACTAACGGGACGTGCAAGAACCGACGACGAGAGGTCCGACGGCCGATCCGTGATCAGTGCTCCGGTCGGAGTCGCGGGCCGTTCCGGGACATAAAGCGGGAGCCGGACGGCGCGGGACGCAACGATCGGGCGATCAGAGAGCGACGGCCGAAGGGACGAACGAGCCCAACGCGGGACGAAAAGCGGGATCTGACGAACGGAAGATACGAGCGTCTCGCTCGGACGATCGCTATTCGACCGTCACGCTCTTCGCGAGATTTCGAGGTTTGTCGATCGGTCGATCCAGCAGGGCCGCCGCGTGGTAGGAGACGAGCTGGAGCTGCACGTTCGCGAGCAGCGCCGTCCAGACGGGGTGCGTGTCCGGAACCGACAGGTGAGCGTCTGCAGCGTCGGCGAGCGGATGGTCGTCCGGTCCGACGGCGACGATCGGCGCGCCGCGCGAGCGCGCCTCGGTCGCGTTGGTCGTCGTCTTTCCGTCCTCGCCGCCGGTGTAGACCGCAAACACCGGCGACTCCTCGGTGACGAGCGCGAGCGGTCCGTGTTTGAGCGCCCCCGACGCGAACCCTTCGGCGTGCTCGTACGTGATCTCCTTGAACTTCAACGCGCCCTCGAGGGCGACCGACCGACCCAGTCCGCGACCGATGAAAAAGTACGATCGAGCGTCGAGCAGTTCGCGCGCGAGGGCGGACGCTCGACTCTCCGCCAGCACGGATTCGGCCTGGTTCGGAAGGTCGTCGAGCGCCTCGAGCATCGCCGTCGAGTCGGCGGGTGGAGTCGCTTCGGGCAGGTCCGCGGCGAGTCGCTGGGACAGCAGCGCGAGGGTGACAGCCTGCGACGAGAACGTCTTCGTCGCGGCGACGCCGACCTCCGGGCCGGCCCGGATGTAGAGGGCGTCGTCGGCTTCGCGCGCCGCGGTCGAGCCGACGACGTTGGTGACGGCGAGCGAGCGTGCGCCGCGGTCGCTCGCAGTTCGGACGGCGTCGAGCGTATCGGCGGTCTCGCCGCTCTGGGTGACCGCGACCACGAGCGTGCGCTCGTCGACCGGACCCGAGACCGGTTCGTACTCGCTCGCGCGAATCGCATCGGCCGAAACGCCCGCGGACCGCAGCAGATGCGTGCCGAACAGCGACGCGTGATACGACGTCCCGCAGGCGACGAGTTGCACCGTTTCGACGTCGGCGAACGTGCCCGGTGGCAGGTCCTCGAACGAAACCTCGCCGTCGACGACTCGCCCGTCGATCGCGTTCGAGAGCGCCGTCGGCTGACTGTGGATCTCCTTGAGCATGTAGTGGTCGTACTCTCCCTTTCCGGCGTCCTGTGGGTCCCAGTCGACGGTGTCGACCGGTCGCTCGACCGGTCGGCCCTCGAGGTCGGTGATCGCGTAGTCGTGCGGCTCGAGGACGACGGCGTCGCCGTCTTCGAGGTAGACGACCTCGTCCGTGTGTTCGAGAAACGCCGGCACGTCGCTCGCGAGGAACCAGCCGCCGTCGTCCAGACCGAGGACGAGTGGGGAGCCCTTCCGAGCCGCGTAGACGCGTTCCTCGCCGTCGACGATCGCGGCGATCGCGTAGCTACCCTCGAGCGTGTCGACGGCGCGTCGGACCGCCAGTTCGGTCTCGTCAGTCGTCTTCAGGTACTCGTCGATGAGGTGCGGAATGACCTCCGTGTCGGTGTCGCTCTCGAAGACGTGTCCTCTCGAGTGCAGATCCTCCCGCAGCTCGGCGTAGTTGTCGATGACGCCGTTGTGGACGACGGCCACGTCGCCCGCGGTGTCGGTGTGCGGGTGGGCGTTCTCGTCCGTGGGAGGCCCGTGCGTGCTCCAGCGGGTGTGACCGATCCCGACGTTGCCGTGTGGCGTTTCGTCGAGTTGGGATTCGAGGTCGGAAACGTCGCCAGAACACTTGTGGACCTTGACACCCGACCCGTTCTGAACGGCGATTCCAGCCGAATCGTATCCGCGGTACTCGAGGTTCTCGAGTCCCGAAAGCAACGTCTCCGCCGCTTCGTCGCGACCGATCCGGGCGATGATGCCGCACATCAGCCGGTCACCTCCGTTCGCCGCGGTACAGCAGCCGGCGAACGACGCCCGGGGGCGGTTTCGTCCGGCACGGACGGATTCGCGACGGCTCGAGTCGGGACGACGCTCCGGCGTTCGGTGCTGGTTCGTGTCATGGGTGGATCGTGCCCGACCGTCCGAGTGGAACGGCCGGGGCGCTATCGGTCGCGACGGCGGGAAGCCGCTTTACTATAGAACGAATAAGCGGAGCCGCGGCGCAGACGGCGCTGCGCGTCGTGAAGCAAACGTCGGATCGCCCGTTCTTCGGTCCGTATCGGACGGCACCCGACGCGCCGTTCCAGACGGTGCCAGGAGGTGAGACGATTGCACGCGCTGCACGTCGGCTTAGGGCGGCGGTAAAATCCGGCCGCCGGGACGAACGGGGTAACGGCTGTCCGGTCCGACAGGATCGAAAACGCGGTGAACGGGATGATCGTCTCGAGCGTGCGCGAGTCGTCGATCGGGAGAGGTCGCGAGAAGACGAACCTCGACGGGAGAGGTCTCGATGAAGCGAACCTCCATCGGAAGTTGACTTTCGAGGAGACGACCAACGCGTGCGACCGAACGGCCGGCAACGGTCATCCGTCGGTCAGGAATCGGAAGAGGTCTCGCTCTCCGCATCCGCTGAATCGGGCCAATACGGACTCTAAAGAGTTTCTCGAAGGTATCGGGAAAGGACCAAACGTGAAACGTTGCTGAGAGAATCGGCGGCCGGATCGCTTGGACGGCGCGATACGCAGTGAATCGACGTACTCGCCGGTCGCACTCGAGCGGCCGCGGACGTCGTGTCGGTCGCCGGTTTATCGACGGGATTGCACCGGCGTTCACCGGCTACGAGGAGGAAGCGGATCGTCGGCGTCAGCGGGAGAGGTTCGCTCGTCGGGCCGCGACTCCGGAAGCGAGACGACGTTCTCTCGACCGACGGTGGTCTTCTCGATCGTTCCGTCCTCGCACATACTCGAGGTGAGCCGGCTAACCTTGGACTTCGACCAGCCCGTTTCGTCGGTGATCCGGTGCTGGCGGATCTCGCCGTCGTTTTCGACGAGCAACTGAACGACGCGTCCCTCGTCGCTGAGGAGTTCCGGTGGGGTTTCGACCGGAACGACGCGCTCGTACGCGCACCGGCCGACGGGTCGGGAGCGATCGACCTCCCCCTCGTCGGAATTCGGGGCGTCTGGCGGTTCGGGGTGGGTGGAGCCCAGTTGGGGCGATGCGACCGCGAGGTCGCGGTCGAACAGGAGCTGTCTGCCCCGGATCCCGACCAGTGCGACGATCAACGAAAACAGAACCGCGAGCAGCGCCCACTCCCAGGCAGACGCGTTCCGGATCGCCGTGATCCAGAACGTCCAGCCGCCGATCGGGACGTCGGCGCCGAGCGGGTAGCTGACGGGAACGTCGGGGTACGCGTCGTAGGCGGCAGCCGAGACCGTTTCGATGGGGACACGGTACCCTTCCGCGGGGTCGGCCGGTCCGGTGCCGATCTGGGAGCGAGCGTTCATGGCTATCGCGATTCGAGGCGACCGCCGCGTCCGGGCGTCGACCAGGTCGCGGCGACCGCACTCCGATCTGTGACGACGGGGAACTTCATTATGGGTTCGTACAGGGTCGCTTATCATCCGGCTAAGCCGCACATTCGAATTTGATTCGAACTGTCGGAAACCCACCGTATGCGGCACCTATCTCGGCTTTTCGGGCGTTGAGACGGTCGCAATCGTTTATCGAGGGTATAGTAAACGGATCGGGACCGGTTCCCTCGTTCGAGGGCAGTCCCGAAATCGGCGGGATTCGAAGCAGACGGGACGCTGACGCACGACCACGTGCGTCGCCTCCCTCGAGAAGGTACCACCCATGACTCCGACAATCAGCGACACGGAGAATCGAACGGACGATCGGTACGCGGTCGGTCGCACCGAACCGGAAACCAGCGGTCGGCGGGAAGAGTTCGACGAATCGGCCCGTAACGCGACGATCTGCGTCGTCGGACTCGGCTACGTCGGGCTGCCGCTCGCGGTCGGATTCGCACGCGCGGAGTACCGCGTTATCGGATACGACGTCGACGAATCGACGGTCGAGCGACTTCGGTCGGGAGCGAAGACGACCGGCGAACTCCCGATCGACGCCGTCCACGAGGCCGACATCTCGTTTACGACGAAAGCGACGGCGATCGCCGACGCCGAGTACGTAATCGTCGCCGTCCCGACGCCGATCGACGACGCGAGCAGACCCGACATGAGCTACGTCGAGAGCGCCGCCCGAACTGTGGGCTCGAGGATGAGCGCCGGAACGACGGTAGTTCTCGAGTCGACCGTCTATCCCGGAGCGACCCGGGAAGTGTTCATGCCCGCGCTCGAAGACGCCTCCGGACTGACCGCGGGCGAAGACTTCTTCGTCGGCTACTCCCCGGAGCGAGCGACGCCGGGCGACGACGATCACGGCCTCGAGGACGTCGTGAAAGTCGTCAGCGGTCAGAACGAGAAGGTCCTCGAGGACGTCGCACGACGATACGAATCGATCGTCGACGCCGGCGTCCACCGCGCCCCCTCGATCGAGGTCGCCGAAGCCTCGAAGGTCGTCGAGAACGCTCAGCGCGATCTCAACATCGCGTTCGTCAACGAGCTCGCGATCGCGTTCGAACGCATGGACGTCGACACCCGGGCCGTCCTCGAGGCCGCGGAGACGAAGTGGAACTTCCACGGCTACCGCCCCGGGCTGGTCGGCGGCCACTGTATCCCCGTCGATCCGTACTTCCTGGCGTACCGCACGTCCCGCGACGGCTTCGAACCCGAGCTGGTTCGATCCGGTCGGTCGGTGAACGAGTCGATGCCCGACTACGTCGCGGAGCTGACGATCAAGGCGCTGAACCGGTGTCACAAGACGCTCCGCGAGAGCCGGGTGCTCGTGCTCGGCCTCGCGTACAAGCCGAACGTGGGCGACATTCGAAGCTCGAAAGTCGCCGACGTCGTCGACGAACTTCGGGAGTACGACGTACACGTCGAGGGGTTCGATCCGCTCGCGAGCGAAGACGCCGTCCGCGAGTCGTTCGACCTCGAGGTTCAGGATCGGCTCACCTTCGAGGGATTCGACGCGGTCGTGCTGTCGACGCCTCACGCGGAGTTCGAACGCGTCGACCTCGAGGCGGCGGCGAACGAACTGGCGGAGGATCCCGCGCTGATCGACGTCGGGGGAGTGCTCGACGAGGGCGACGCCGTCGAAGCGGGGTTCACCTATCGAACGCTATGATGTTCACGAGCGCGGGAATCGGCGATGCCGTCGCGGAGGTGTTCACGTGATGCGGATCGTCGTGACGATCCAGCATCCCGGACACGTGCACTTCTTCCGAAACGCGGTCGCCGACCTCGAGCGTCGGGAACACGAGGTCCACGTCTTCGCGCGGGAGAAGGGAGTCGCCATCGACCTGCTCGAGGCGTACGGAATCGACCACGAGGTGCTCGCCGGGGGCGCGGACTCGCTGCTTTCGCTGGCGAAGACGCAGGCGGCCTACGAGGCGCGCCTGTTGTGCCGGGCTCGACGGATCGATCCAGACGTGATCACCGGCATCGGCGGCGTCGCCGCGGCGCACGTCGCCGCGGCGCTTCGCACGAAGAGCCTCGTCTTCTACGACACCGAACACGCGTCGCTCATCACGTCGCTCGGCTATCCGTTCGCCGACGTCGTCTGTACGCCCGCGTGCTACCGGGGCGACGTCGGCTCGAAGCAGGTGACGTACCCGGGCACCCACGAGCTCGCGTACCTCCATCCCGACCTGTTCGAGCCCGACCCCTCCGTTCTCGACGAGGTCGGAGTCGATCCCGACGAATCGTTCGCGGTCGTGCGCCTCAGCGGCTGGAACGCCTCGCACGACGTCGGTCACGGCGGCTTCGACGATCCGCGCGAGGTGATCGAGCGACTCGAGGCCGCCGGGACGACCGTCCTGGTCACCGCGGAGGGAGAGCCGCCGTCGGACGTCGCGTCCTACCGGCTTCGGACGCCGCCGGAGCGGATGCACGACCTGCTCGCGTTCGCCGACGTCGTCGTCGGCGAGGGCGCGACGACGGCTGCCGAGGCCGCGGTGCTGGGCACACCCGCGGTGTACGTGAACTCGCTCTCGCTCGGCTACACGGACGAGCTGTCGAAGTACGGGCTGCTGTACAGCTACAACGGTGACGAACGTCACGAGCAGGCGCTCGAAACGGCCGTCTCGATCCTCGAATCGGAGGTGGACGTCTGGGAGCGTCGCCGCGATCGTCTCCTCGACGAGTGCATCGACGTGACGGCGTTCGTCGTTCGATCGATCGAGACGACCGCCCGTGAGAGCGAACCGATCCCCGCGTCGCCTGCGGTCAACCCCGGATAGAACGATGAAGGTGCTACAGCTCGTTACGTCGTCGCGTCCGTTCTTCGAGCAACAGGTTTCGGTCCTCGAAGAACGCGGCCTCGACTGTACGGTCCTCGACGTTCCCGGCGAGTACCGCGGAAACTCGGGTCGGACGCCGATCGACTACGTCAGGTTCTACCCGAAGGTCCTCTCCGAACTTCGTTCGGCGGAGTACGACCTGGTCCACGCGAACTACGGGCTCGTCGCCCCGTTCGCCCTGGCACAGCCGATCCGCCCGGTGGTGGTGACGCTGTGGGGAACGGATCTGATGAGCGAACAGGAGTGGCTCCGGTCGGTCAGCCGATACGCGGCGCGCCGGGCCGACGCCGCGATCGTTCCGAGTCCGACGATGTCGCGACGGCTCGAGGCCGACCACGAACTGGTTCCGTTCGGCGTCGACACGGACCTGTTCAGACCGGTCTCGCGCGAACGGGCCCGCCAACGACTCGGCTGGGAAACCGAGCGACGTATCGCGCTGTTTCCGTACGATCCGTCCCGGTCGGTAAAAGATTTCCCGCGCGCGAACCGGCTGGTCGAGTCCGTCGACGCCGACCTCGAGTTACGAACGATCGACGGCGTCGACTACGAGGAGATGCCGTACTACCTGAACGCGAGCGACGTCCTCCTGGTGACCTCGAGCAGGGAGAGCGGTCCGATGGTCGTCAAGGAAGCGGCCGCCTGTGATCTGCCGGTCGTCTCGACGAACGTCGGATTCGTCCGCGAGACGCTCGAGGGGGTCGCGAACTGCGTGGTCAGCGACGACGACCGCGAACTCGTGCTCGGTCTCGAGGCAGTTCTCGACGACGGCGGCCGCTCCGACGGCCGCGAGCGGGTCGACGAACTGGGCCTCGAGGCGATGGGACGCCGCCTGGTCTCGCTGTACCGTCGGTCGCTCGAGACGTGCGATCGGACGGAGCGCCGGAGGGGAGTCGCCCGTGGTGTATAGATCGCTGTCGCGGCTGCGACCGTTGCGACTCGACACCGTCGCGGCGATCGCGGGTCTCGCGATCGCGGTGGCGCTGTTTCCGCTCCGGCTGTTCGCGTCGCAGATCTACCTCGAGACGGTTCCGCTGGTGCTCGCGACGGCGTGTGGGCTCTACATTCTCTCGCTGTACCAGGGAAGCGAGGCGACGACGCATCCGCGGCTCCCGGCGTCTGTCACGATGGCGCTGCCGAGCGTGGTGCTGGTCGGTCTCGCGGCGATGATCTGCCTGACGGTTCTCCAGGGCGAACGGACTCCGGCGTTTTTCGGTCTCTCGAGCGTCGTCGCGACGCTCGTCGTCGGACAGATCGCCTTCGCGGACGATCGACACTTCAACCGCGGTCTGTTGCTGGTCCAGGTCGTGCTCTTCGCGTACGCGTTCCGGTTTGCGGCGCTGTACGCGACGCCGGGGTTCGTCGGGATAGACGTCTGGACTCACGTCGAACTCGTGAGCGCGATCCGAGAGGAGTCGTCGCTCGGCGCGATCGCTCACGACAAACACTACGCGTCGCCGTTCTATCACCTGCTGGTGGTCGCGTCGTCCCTGTTGTTCGAACTTTCCCTGCGCTCGGCGCTCTATCTGACCGTCGGTCTCGTGATGCCGATGTCGATTCTGCTCGTCTACGCGGCGACGAACCTGCTCGTCTCGGACCGGTGGTCGGTGCTGGCGGCGGCCGCGTACGCCCTCGCCAGTCACGTCTCGATGTGGGGGATCCACCTCATCCCGACGAGTCTCGGACTGGTGTTTTTCCTCGGAATGCTGTACGCGCTCGTTCGGGTGATGCGCATCGAGTACACGCTTCGGGACTTCTCGTTGCTGATCCTGTTGAGCGTCGCCGTCATCCTCACCCATCAGGTGTCGACGTTCATCATGCTCGTGTTGTTGCTGGCGGCGTTCGTGGCCCAGATCGTGTTCGTGGTCGGTCCGTTCGGTCTCACGAGGCTGGATCCGAGCGTCTTCCGGGCGAAAAAGCCGGTGAACCTCGTCGGGCTGGTCGTCTTCAACTTCGGGATGACGATCTTCGTCTGGTCGCTGACGCCGTATCGTCAGCAGTCGTTTCTCGCGACCGTACTGAGTTTCTTCACACAGACGCTCGAGGAGAGCGCTGGCTTTCTCAACATCGCGAGCGGCTCTCCGGACGACGGCGGAGCCGACGGGGTCGAGGCGGCCGCGCCGACGCTGCTCGATCAGGTGGCACTCTACGTCGACGTGGCCGGCTTCCTGTTTTTGCTCGGGGCGACGTTCGCCGGCTGCCTGTACGTGGTCCACAGGCGTCGCGCCGAGCAGTCCGTGTTCACGCTCTTACTCGCGGCCGCGTTCATGCTCGTGTTCGTCCTCGGAATGCCGATGTTCGGCATTCACACGTTCATCCCGACGCGGTGGTTCGCGTTCCTCTACGCGCCGATGGCGATCCTCGGCGCGATTGGACTCCGGACGATCAGTCAGAATCTCTCGCCGTCGGTCGTCGTCGTCTGTCTGCTGACGTTCGTACTCGTCTACCCGGGAGCGATGATACTAGCGGCCGAGAGCAATCCCGACAACCCGGTCTTCTCGGACCAGCGCGAACGGCTCGCGTACGACGAATCGGAACTCGCCGCGGCCGAGTCGATCGGCGAACTGACCGGTTCGCCCCGCGGAGCGGAGATTCGACCCGATCAGCGACTGTACACCGATCACCCGTACCAGACGCTGTTCAGTCGAACCGGTGCGTATCCCTCGACGACGTCGGCCACCGTTCCGGACGACGGCGTCGCCGAACACGACTACGTCGTCTACCGGGAGCGGCAGTCGACCGACGCGGTCTACTTCGTCGACGAGAACGGAGAGGGACGAATCGAGCGGATCAGTCAGGACCGACTGTGCCGCCCCGATCACGGAACGGTGTACACCAACGGGGACGTGACGATGTGTACGCCGTCGCCCGCGACCGCGTAATCGAGTGTCTGCGCCGGTCGCCGTCGCGACTCGACTCGTCTACGGCGACCGGGCCGGCGTGATCGTCGACTCGAGCATCTTGGACGTTTTAGACGTCCGTCTCCATCCAGTCACCGATCCCTCGAGCGACGGCTGCAGAGTCCCGACCGACAGACCGAATCGAACGCAGTCGCTGGCAATCGGCGCGCCGTCAGACGACCAAACCGTGAGGGCGGCGACCGTCAGAGAGGCACAGAGCGGGGCCTCCGTCGAGAATCCGCACCAAGAAGGGAGGTCGCGTTCGACGGGTAAATTCCAACGTGATCGACGAATCCGCCGTAGTCGTCAGCTGGCGGCGACGAAGCCTGTAGTAGCCACTGCACGTTATTGCACACCTGATCGCCAGACAGATCGACGATCAGCGTGTAAATCGTTGCAGTTGTTACTATCACACAGGACCACGCGGTTCCACGGAACGTCTCGAGTGAAACGGATCGAGAACGTTGGGAGGTACGGGAGGTGCGATATGGGAACGCACCCGAAAGCGGTGATTCGCGTTCCCGCGCGTACGGGCGTACACCGCGAAACTGACGACGGGAGAGACGAGCGTCGGTCGAGTATCCCGTCTCCGTGAATTCGAACGTTCAGGCGAGCGGTTCGTCGACGAGGTCCGGAAGCTGCGTCCGACGGCGGCGGCGATCGCCTCCTGCGTCGAAGGCGAATTACTCTCGCGCGTGCGTGAACGCCGACGTACGCGCGGTAGCGTGTTCCCACAGCCACAGCTACTCGACCTCGATCGGCAGGTGCATCGCGCGATAGGCGTCGTCACCGGTCGGTGAATCCGGCGGCTCGTCCTCGTAGAGGAGCAGCGTCAACCGGAGGTCGTCGCCCCGCATGGTCGGCGTTATCTCGAGCGTTTGCTCCTGGCTCGTTCCGTCGGCGACCGTCGTCGCTTCCCGGGCCAGCTCTTCTCGGTTCTCGACGGTCGTCTCTCCGTTTCCGGCGTCGACGCGCTCGAGCAAGACGACGGTCGTGTAGGCCCGCGATTCGTGTTCGCGGTTCGTGATCGAGACGGTCAGATCCCGCGTCTCGCCGTGTGCGTACGTCGACGGGTACATCGTCTCGACGTCGCCGGTTACGTTCTCCGTTTCGACCGCGAACTCGGTGAATCCGTCGTGTTGCGGCGGGTTAGCGAGTGCAAATCCGGCGCTGGCGAGCAAGAGCACGAACGCAAGGGCGATGGCGACGTTGTACGGCCGTGGCTCCGTGACGGTGTACGTTCCGTGTCGGACTCGCGTGAACGACGGGACCGTCGCTGCGAGCGACGGTGAGTACCGACGGTCGGGTGAACAGCGATACCGCGACGCGATCGCGCCGACCGAGAGAACGATCGTCGCCGTGGCAGTCCCGAGAAGGACGGATTCCGCTACGATACCCCCCGGGGAGAGGGTCGTAAGAAGGGTGATCGCTGGAACGAGGGCGACGCTAAACGTGACCGACAGGACGAGTCGCTCGATCGGCCGGAGCCCACGGGTGAGCAACAGCGGATTGCTGAGTCCAGTCTTTCGATCGTCGAACGCCCGATACTCGTCCCCACGTTCGTCCGGATACAGGACCGCGACCAGCGCGTACCCCGGCAGGAAGAGGACGAGCGGGATCGCAAGGAGCACCCGGACAGGACCGGAGATCCCGGCGAAGAGGGCGAACGAAAGCGTTCCGGTGACCGCGATGACGGCGGCCAGATCGAGAAACCACCAGTCGGAGTCGCTCATATCGTCGTTGACGCGCAGAGCGCGGTTTATTATCGGTCCGGTAAGCCGGGAAACTGTCGGGTGATGAACGCCCCGTTTGACCGACAACCATACCCACCCTGACATAGCTGTTGAGGGAGGTCATTTCGACCATCCAAGAACGGTTGTTCTGTGAAGAACGATGGCAAAATCAAATTAAATGATAGAATGTTTCCTGATGAACTGAACGGGAATGAAGGATAGGTTGAGACGGACAAAATACTGTCTTTAAGGCCTGAAAGTCACGATATTGGAGTACTAAAATGTGATGAAGCGTCAACTTTGCCAGTGAAACCACTAAAAGTTTTTCTTCTGACACTGTACAGTTCCTCTACTTTTATTACCCGGAAAGAGAGAGGGGAAGATGGTGCGATGAAATCGACTCATATCAGCCCTGAAGAACAAACTGAGGGTGGACCGGACGAGGAGAACGACCGTCCGGAATCCGAGCGCGAGCTATCGGAGGACGAGATATTCCACCTTCTGCAAAACGAGCGGCGTCGGCTGGTTCTCAGATATCTTCGCGACGTCGACGAGGCGGTGCGCATGCGCGACGTCGCGGAGCAGGTGGCGGCGTGGGAACACGAAACGACGGTCGAAGAGCTGACCTCCACGCAACGACAGCGCGTGTATATTCCGCTGTACCAATCACACCTCTCGAAACTCGACGAAGCTGGCGTTATCGAGTACCAGAAGAATCGCGGAATCGTCGAGCGCAAACCGCTTGCGGATCGCGTCGATCAGTATCTCCACGTGGATCCGAATGACGATTTCGGCGAGGAGCAGGAGTCCGGCGAGACGACCCGCCACGACTACTACATCGTCGCGACGGCGATCTGTTACGTCGCGTTGCTCGGGGCGGTGCTGGAGCTGCCGTTCGCGTCGTTTCTCTCCGGAGTCGGATTGGCCGCGCTGATCCTGCTCGTATTCACCCTGGTAACGATGACGCAGTTCGTACAGTAACGTGCGTCAGACGACTCCCGACACCGGAACGAACCAGGCGACGATCATCACGACGACGAAGGTAAACGTCAACGCGGTCAACGTGGACGTCAACCACGCAACGAGAACGATGAAAAGGACGGAGACGAGTGCCACACCGACGAGGGGCGCCGTTAGGAGTGACCGCTGTGTGGATCGGGCTTCGACCGTCTCGACCGTTCCTCGATCGGCGTCGAACTCGATCGCGCCGCTTGCATCCAGCTCGGGAAGGCGCTCGTCGTGAAGACGTTCGTGCACGGCGGCCCACGTCTCGATCGACGGCTCCGCCGGCTCGGTCAACCGGTCGACGACTGAGTCGACCGTTGCGGGGGTGTCCGTTTGTTCCAGCACGGCGAGTAGCGCCGAATCGGACTCCGGAACGAAGTCTGACGTCACATCCGACGGGGAGTCAAGCGGTGTGGTGTCGCCATCTACCTGGTTGTGGTAGATGGTAACCTCCGGGGATTCGTCGTCCTCGGATCGCTCTCCGTCGGATTCGTCCGTCGAAGAGCCGAGCCCGAAAGGCGTCAGACGCATATTGCAGGGTATCCCTTGGCGATATATAAGTATTTTCACGGCGCGGATCGTTGAGCGGTGCGGACGACGATTATCGACCGATGAAAACGGTATCAATCGTGATAATCGCACGCCAGCCGTTCACAACCACGGCGAAATCATCCCCAGTAGTCGGCGAGCGATTTGCTCACCGCCCGCACTCGAGCGGGCACGACGGGCGTGCTGGTCGCCGATTCGCGAACGGGAGTGCACCAACGTCAACGGCGATTAGCCGTTTCCTGATTCGGACGGCGCTCTCGAGGCTCGCAACGGTTGGCGGGACTCGTCTTCAGCGCCGACGCAAGCGCCGAACCACGTTTGCACGTCGTTCAATCGAAGCTTGTGCCGCGGCGGGAGCGATCGAAGCCGGTTGCGGTTCGAAAACAGTCGGCGGTCGAGATCGTATCGGTCGAAGAGGGCCGCCCGATCCGGCCACGGGGGTTCGAACGACGAAAGGAGCGGCGTCTTCCGCCGAATGAATCCTTCGACCTCGTTGAGGAGCACGTGACCGCGCGGACGATCCGGCGGGCGATGACGCAGAATTCGGTCGTCGATTCGTCGACAGGCTTTCAGGAACGTCTCCGTCGTCCGATGCTCGGGCGGGGTCCGAAGATGCCAGTCGACGAGTTCGACGTCCGTCGCCAGAAACGGCGCGTAGAACCGATCGGCGAGGTGGTTGTGAAACGGCATCGACGGCTGATTGGCGATCCCGCAACACGTGATCGCGTTCTGTATCGCGTTCGCTCGCCACCGGTTCGACGCGAACTCGTCGGCGATGGCGGCCCTGACGAACGGTTCCGGGTCGGCGTCAAACCGGGTCCGTTCGGCGAGATCGAGGCTGGCGTCGCGGTCGTATCCGAACTTCTCGAGCAGCGTTTCGACGGGGTCCGGATCGGAATCGAGGCGCTCGAACGGGACGCGCTTGCCGAGCACGTCGACGCCGTCGCGCGCACCGAAGTGTCCGCGAAAGAGGGTGTCAGAGAGGAGTCCGTGATACATCGTCTCGACCTCGAGGTCGTCGGTGTACCCCGCGTGATGTATGTGAAGCGATTCCTTGATACCCTGCGAGTAGCGGACCTTGGACTCGTCGGCGAGCAAGTAGCGTTCGTCGGGGGGAAGCGCCGTGTGGCTCGCTCCGTACTGGTCTGCCAGCTGTTTCGCGCCACGAACCTCCTGGGCGTCCGACGCCCCCACCGTGTAGCTGCGCTCGATCCCCGACACCTGCGAGAGGAGAATTCGGGAATCGTAGCCGGCGGAGAGCAGAACGCCTTTCCGACCCGGAGTCGACGAGCGTCGACGGACAGCCCTGGAGAGACGCGCTGCGAGTTCGTCGACGTAATCGAACTCCCGCGGCTCGTAGACGAACCTGCCCAGGGACTCGACCGCATCGGGCGTGAGTCGGCTATCGATCGGAAGGCGGCGGAGTCCCGATAGCCACGTCTTCTCGCCGAGCGTCACGCCGAGGTGGAGAAACTCGAGGACACCGTCGTCCTTGAGCGACGGTTCCCGGATCGTCCGCGCGACCGCTAAAGCGTCGGTACCGAAGACGCGAACACCCGGGTCGTCGGTGTAGAAACACTCCCGCGATCGAATCGGATCGGTGACGACGAACGGGAACTCTCCGTCGAGGTCGATGACGGCCAGATACGAGCCGTTGAACGACGCCAGCGCGTCGAGGCCCTCGGTCGCAGTGCGTTCGAGGAGCCACGAAGCGCCAGCCTCGTCGTCGGGAGCGTACGCCTCGCCGTAGACGACGCACCCGTTCGCGCCGTCGACGGCGATATCGCTCCATCCGGCTCGGTCGAGGCCCGGGTCTCCGAGTCCGACGGTCACGTCCGGGCCGACGACTACCCGATCGAATTCGTCTCGCGATCTGAACCGCTCGAACGCGTCGATACCTCCGAAAACGCCGAAGAGTTCCCTGTTCATCGTCTACCACGACCGTCCGGCGACGGTCGATCGACGCGGAGAGCCGCGTCCTCGACCTCGATATCGCCCGATCGTGTGTCGGTTCGCCCGTTCGGTCGTTTACTATGTCCTCGTTAAGGATCGAAGCGGTCGAAATCGGCTCTTCTGCGGCGACGGCTCGGTCGATCCGAGCGACCGTCTCGACGGCCTATCGGCTCTATAATAATGGGTACGCTGTCGGAACCGTCGTCTCGCTATGATGGACGGACGATCCACGAGACGACGATTCCTCGCCTTGTCCGGCGCGACGGTCACCGCGGGTATCGCGGGCTGTGCCGACAGGGTCGAGTTGATCTCGGACGACGGAACCGACGACGCTCCGCGAAACGAGTCGACGGAAGCCGACGTGTCGGCGCTCGCCGACGGCGTTCCGGCGCTCGAGACCCGGTACGATAGCCGCGAGCGGTACGGACAGCCGGGCGAGTCGTTCGTCGACTTCGAGGACCTCGATGGCTGGGAAGTCGACGGGGGAACGGGCGAGGGCGACGAAGACGTCGTGTTCGACGGGACGCAGAGTTTCAAGTTGACGTCCGACGGAACCGAGAACGTCGTCGCGCGACGCAACCTCGAGGACGCCGATTTGGCCGACGCGGATCTCTCGTTCGCGATCCGGACGACGACCCCGCAGAACGTCACGATCAACCTTCGGCTCGTGGACAGCTTCGGGAGCGACAGGTACTACTCCCTCAGGGAAATCACGTACCGCGCACCCGACGTCGGCTGGTTCCGGTCGAGTCCGGGCGTCTACGAGCAAAGCGAGATCGAACCGGCGATGGACGAACTGGATCGCCTGGAGATTCACGTCCTCCACACCATGGACGAAGCTGAGGTCTGGATCGACGACCTGCGCACGCACGACACGCCCGAGACGGGGTACGTCATGCTGGTCTGGGACGACGGATTCCGCGACTACTACGAGACCGCGGCGCCGTTGCACGACGAGTTCGACTTCCGGACGGTCCAGGCACCAGTTCCACGGTGGACCGAGGAGGGACGGGATGGTATCATGAGCGTCTCCGAACTCCAGGAGCGCCAGGACGCCGGTGACCAGATCGTCGTCCACGGAACCCACGAGCCGATCCACGAGTACGACGACGAAGATCGAATCGAGAGCCGAATCAGGGGCGACAAACACTGGTTCGTCGAGAACGGGTTCGAAGGGGCGAACTACATCGTCTACCCGCACAACAGCTACGATCGGACGAGCCTCGAGTACTTCACCGACTACCACTACTGCGGCGGCTTCAACCAGGCCGGAGACGTCAACACGACGAACGTCTACGGCTTCGATCCGATGGCGCTCCCGCGGACGATCGCCCACGACCTCGACATCTCGAAGCGGTGTGTCGATCTCGCCGCAGAACACAACCAGTGTACGATCCTGAACTTCCACGCGTTCGACGAGGAGAACACGATGTCGGAATCGGACTACGAGACGTTCCTCGAGCACGTCGACGCCGCCGACGTCGAGGTCATCACGTTCGACGACCTCTGGGAGCTTCGAACCGATCCGTCGTGAATCCACAGGGCACGGCTCGCACGTTTTCGAGTCGATTCCGATCCATTTTCCGCGGCCACCTCGATCGAAGAGCCATCCGCTGCGGAACAACGGCTGTTGTCGTCGTCGATCACCGGTAACCGTCGACGCTCGAGAGTATCGCTCGAATGCCGACGATCGCCGCGAACGCCAGTCCGACCGCCGCGACGAACCGCCTCGGGCGGCGTCTAACACCCTCGGCCGCGGTCCAGCACAGACCCGGGTACCGTCTCGGCGACGGTTCGGCCGCCAGCACGTGCCGGACGCCCCGGAGAAACCGCCCGTCGGCCAGGTAGCGCTTGGCGAGGACGAGTTCGTGGCTCGAGCGAACGTCGTATCCCCGGGCTTCGAACCGGTCGACCTCCGCTTCGTACATCGACAGGTATCGTTCGTCGGCGGCCCTGACGACGTCTGCCGGCGGATGACCCGTCTCCTCGCGGCTCACGAGTTGCTCGTCGACGTACGCGAGACGGCCCTCGCCGAGCAGCCGCAGGCAGAACTCGGGGTCCTGAAACCGATCGAGTTGCTCGTCGAAGCCGCCGACGTCGCGGGCGACGTCGGTCCGAACGAGCAGCGTCGAGCCGGCCCCCGGCTGGACGTTGTCCGCCAGGATCTCGCCGATCAACTCCGCACCTCCCTCCATCGTCGGTTCCTCGTCCGTCCGAGCGAGCGCGGCGGCGACGGCGCTTCGGAGTCTGCCGCTCGGTCCGGACAGCTCCAACGTCGCGTCGCAGTACGCGCCGATCCACTCGTCCGAGCGGCGCTCGAGGACCTCGAGCTGGCGCTCGAGTTTCTCCGGGAGCCACTCGTCGTCGGAGTCGAGAAAGGCGACGTACTCGCCGCGCGCGTGATCGATCCCGGTGTTCCGGGCGACGTTCGCGCCGCGGTTGGTCGCGTGTACGATCGGTCGAACCCGCGGGTCCTCGTACGCCGAGAGGACCGACGGCGTGTCGTCAGTCGATCCGTCGTCGACCACGACGACCTCGAGATCGTCGATCGTCTGTTCCAGCGCGCTGTCGATCGCGCGCGGTAGCGTCTCCGCTCTGTCGTGCGTCGGGATGACGACGCTGACGCGTGGCATCTCACTCGTCTTGCCGTTCGGGTTGCATTATTATCGACAGGATAAACCGCGCGGATTCCAGTGGGCGCCGAAGCGCACGCAATGGTCACGCACTCCGGGGCGCGAGTCACTCCCGGTGTAACGGTGTAAACGAACGGAACGACGCTAACGACCACATAAGGAAGACGAAACGGTTCGTCGCGGCGGATAATGACGGGACGAAACAGGCGATCGTTCGTAACTGCAGCGTCCGCGGTCGCAGTAGCCGGATTCGCCGGCTGTCTCTCGAGCGTCCGGGGTCCGAACCGTGGGGGTGACGAACCGGTTCCGGACGACGAGCCGTCCGAACCGGCGGTCGAAGTCGACGGCCGTGACGATCTGCCGGGAGAGCCTCTCGAGACGGTTGAGAACCTCGACGGGTGGGTGTCGATGCTCGATGCCGGCACCGTGCGCGCCGACGCGAACGACCCGTACGTCGGCACCCGGTCGGCTCGCCTCTCGGCGGGAGCGGACGCCGAGTATGCGGGTATCTACACGACAACTCCGGACGGATTGGACCTGAGCGAATCGAACCTCTCGCTCGCGGTTAAGTACACGGGACGGGAACAGCTTCAGCTCACCCTCGAGCTGTTCGCGCCGAACTCGAACGACGTTCACGCGATGCGACGAACGCTCACGGGACCGCAGGACCGCTGGGTTCGCGTCGACTTCGGAACGACGCGCGTCGATGGCCATCCCGACCTCTCGAACGTCCGCGAGATTCGACTGACCGTCCGACGACGCGGCGATCACGAGGGTTCGATCGAGTGCTGGATCGACGACCTGCGATCGGTCGACCGGCCCGACCGAGGACGGATTCTGTTCCTGTTCGACGGCACGCTCGAGAGCCACCGCCGGGTTGCGTTCGATCGCCTCGAGGAGTACGGGTTCGGGGGCGTCGAGGCGGTTATTCCCGAGGCAGTCGGGGAGACGGGCAGACTCACGCTCGAGGAACTCGAAGAGCTGGTCGACGCCGGCTGGGACGTCGCCGCGCGACCACGGACGGGTGCGCAGTACCTCCAGGAGTTCTCCCCCAACGAACAGGAGGGACTGATCCGCCGGACGCGCGCCTGGCTCGAGAACCGCGGCTTCGAGGACGGCGCGGACACCTTCGTCACGCCGCGGAACCTGCTCAGCACGACGGCCGCCGACCTCGTCTCGGAGTATCACGAGCGGGCGTTTCGGTACGGAGGCGGACCGAACGCGCTGCCGGTCACGGATCCGTACAACCTCGGGTTCGTCTCGGGAGCGGCCGGCGACGAGACCAGAGCCTACGTGGATCACGCCGCCGAGTACGGACAGCTCGCGGTGCTCCACTTCGAGCACGTCGGCGGCGAGGGCACGAGCGAGCGCGCGTTCGAGGACCTTCTCGAGCACGTCGCGAGCCGGGAGGTCGACGTCGTCACGGCGTCGGAGGTGCACGCGGACGCATGAGCGAGACGGGATACGGAATCCACCCGGTCGGTCGGTTCGACGGGGGTGGGCGCGACGATGTACCGTGAGCACATCGTCGGCGTCGTGATACCCGCCTACAACGAGGAGGGGTTCGTCGGCGACGTGATTCGCGAGATGCCGTCGTTCGTCGACCGGCTGTACGTCGTCGACGACCGGTCGACCGACGGGACGTGGGACGAGATCCACGCGGCGGCAAAAGCGGACCGAGAACGCGACGAACGCTCCCGATCGACCGTCCCCGCGGGCGGGCGGGAACGGACCGACCAGACGGCGGATCGGAACGACCGCTCCGAGCGGAGTGATCCGGACCGGGCCCTGACCGACGGCGGACCGTCGGCGCTCCCGGGACGGGCGACGGTTCGCGATTCCATCGGTCGCGTCGTTCCCATCCGCCACCGCGAGAACCGCGGTGCTGGCGGCGCGATCAAGACCGGCTACCTCGCCGCCCTCGAGGAGGGCGTCGACGCCACGGTTACCGTCGACGCGGACGGCCAGATGGATCTCGACCTGATGCCGCGCCTGCTCGATCCGATCGTCGACGGAGTCGCCGACTACGCGAAGGGAAACCGGCTGCTGTCGAGCGAGTATCGGGCGTCGATGCCGCGCTTTCGGCTGGTCGGGAACGCGATCCTGACGTTCCTGACGAAGATTGCCTCGGGCTACTGGAAGACGATGGATCCCCAGAACGGCTACACGGCCATCTCCCGCGAGGCGCTCGAGGCTGTCGACGTCGACGAACTCTACGAGTACTACGGCTACTGTAACGACCTGCTGGTGAAGCTGAACGCGAGCGGGCTAGCCGTCGCCGACGTCGCGATGCCCGCAGTCTACGGCGACGAGGAGTCGAGCATCACCTACTCTCAGTACGTTCCGAAGGTGTCGACGATGCTGCTTCGGAACTTCCTGTGGCGGCTGCGGTCGAAGTACCTCGTCCGGGACTTTCATCCGCTCGCGCTGTTTTACCTGTTCGGGACGGCGACGATCGCCGTCGCCGGACTGCGGTGGCTCTCCACGGTCGTCTTCGGATCCGGCCTCTCGGGGACGGCAAGTCCCGTGCTGCTCGTCGCCGGCGTCGCGCTCCTCCTGTTCGCGATGACGTTCGACATGGCCGAAAACGAGCATCTCGAGACCCAGATCAGTTGATCGGACTGCCGTGATCGTGTACCAGTCCGAGTGCGGTCCGTCCGCAGTCGTTCCAGAGACGACCGAGACGAACTGCTGTGGAGATCCATCGGCGTAACTGCGGACGTATCGCGACTGCACCGGTACCGACTGACGACAGACCGTCTAACAGCGAACCGTCCGAGCAGGAGTCAATTTTCGTCGATAGACGAACGCGACTCGCACGCGGTCATCGGTCGGCCGGCGGCGGTGTTACCGAACCAGCCCATCCAGAGCGGGACCGAGGACGCCAAGGGAGAATCCCGAGAGCAACAGCGAGAGTCCCAGCACGAACAACGCGTTCTGGAGCCAGTTCCGCGTCGGCCCGCCGTGGGTTTCGGCTACGCCGGCGTTCCGGAGTCGACGGAGGACCGCGTCCGCCCGCGAACCGATCGGATCGGGAGAGAGCGCGAGGAGTTCGAACGGCTCACCGGGCTCGAGCGCGCCGACGAGGACGGCAAAGAGGAGGTAGATCGTCAGCCCCGCGGGAGGGACGATCGCGAGAGCGAGCCACGGGTTCGTGATCGCCGTCGCGAGGGCGACGATCGGCCCGGCGGCGAGGAGCGTCGTCGCGACCGTACGTCCGAGTCGTGCGTCCGAGAGGGGGTCGAATCCGACGCGCCGTGCGCTCCAGCAGTGGAAGACGAACATCGTGGCGTAGCCGACGCTCGTCGCCACGGCGGCCCCGTGCATCCCGTAGCGTGGGATCAGCGACGCGTTGAGGATCACGTTGATCGCGGCGGCGAAACCGGTCGCGGCGACCGGGTATCGGAGCGTTCCTTCGCCCTGCGAGACCGCGAGGATCGGACGGGCCAGCGCGAATCCGAGCGCCCCGGGGAGCAATAGCAGGAGGGGCGAGACGGCCGGCTCGGCCTCGGAGCCGAAGTACAGCGGTACCACGACGTCAGCGAGCGCGGCGAGGCCGAGCGCCATGACGCCGGTCAGGAGGAACGTGTATCGGGTCGTTTGGGACGACAGTTCGGAGATTTCTCGACGACGGTCGTTCGACCACAGCTCCGACGTCGAGTGAACGTACACCGTCTGGAGCGCCAGCGGGACGAACCAGAGGAACTCCGCGAGCGCGAGCGCCGCCCGGTAGTTCCCCACCGACTCGCTCTCGGCGAACTGCTGTAACATCACGATGTCGATGTGATAGAGCGACATCAACAGAAACACGAGCACGACGCTCATCGAGTTGAACGTCAGCAGTCGCTTCCGTGGAAATCGAGCGGGCGACCGACTCCGGACGCACGACAGGGAAAGACGTCGGTGAACGAGCAACAGGCCGGTAATCGCGACGAGCGCGCTGGCGAAGAGATGTCCCGCGAGCGCGCCCATCACTCCGAAACCGACGGAAACGAGGGGAATCGCGACGGCCACGAAGCAGACCTTGTCGAGGACCGTGAGCGGCTCCGAGTAGCGCTCGAGGCCGAATCCCATGAGCGTCTTGCGGGCGTAGTCTCGGAACTGGGCCGTGATCACGAGGAGGGCGAGCGCGTAGAAGTAGATCGTCAGCTCGTCCCCGAACGCGACCGCGACGAGGTCGAACCTGGCGGCGAGTGCGAGCCCCAGCGCACCCACTGCGGCGAGCGCGGCCGCCAGCCTGAAGTAGAATCCGACGACGGATTCGCTCCAGTTCGGGTCGTTCCGATCCTCGGCGAGGAACTTCCGGACGCCGTCCGTAATTCCCGAACTGACGAAGATCATGTAGATGGCGAAGACGGAAAGCAAGAAGGCGTACTCGCCGAACCCGCCCGCGCCGAGGAGCCGGTACAGAAGCGGCGTCGTGACGACCGTCACGCTCAGCACGATCACCTTCGCGCCGACGACCGAGAGGACGCCGCTCGCGATGCTCCTGTTCACACCCCGTCCCCCCGACGTCGGCGGTCGATAGCGTCTGCGACCGGTCCGTTGCGTTCGTGTACGGCGTCCACGCTACCGGAGCGATATCGCCACGATCCCCTTATTATACCTGCGTTAAATGCGGCGTCCGGTCGTTCGGACGTCGAATCGGCAGCAGTCGGACGACACCATGACAGACGTTCGGTACACACCGCTAATCGCGACGCGTGATGTGGTCTGCTACGACTGATCACCGGTCGATCGCCCGCCGTTTTGCGATCAGCCGGGAACGACTCGTCGCAGCCCGTACGAAACGATCGTCTCCGCGGTTTCGTGGCGGAAACGATCGTTATTCCACGCATACGTATTGACGCGGGTCGAATCAGGTGAGGGCGATGAGTGACGAACCCACTCGCCGCCGTTTCGTCGCGGCGGCCGGGACGGGCGTGATCGGAGCGACCCCAGGCTGTCTGGAACGACTGGCGGACGGAGACGGTGGCTCGGACGGCGCGGACACGAACACAGGACCGAACGACGGCGAGGATCACGCGACCGGAAAAGACGAGCCGGCGACGGAAACCGGTCCCGACGACGTTCCCGGCGTCGACGGAGGCGCGGTCGTCTTCGTCTACGACGACGGACCGATCGAGGACTACGAGGTCGCGTATCCGGTACACCGCGAGTTCGACGCGCCGGCGACCGCGGGAATCGTCACCGAGTGGATCGGTCGGAAAGACTTCCAGGGCACCGACTGGATGGACGTCGATCAGATCGGAGAACTCGAGGCAGCCGGATGGGAGGTCGCCTCCCACACGACGGCACACACCGCGCTGGGTGCGTTCGAACTCGTCGAGGACGCCGGTCCGGACGACACTCGGATCTACCCCGAACGGCGACACCACGGGTTTCACCACGGGTACGAGATCGAAATCACCGACGGGGACGACAGCGTTCGGCGAACCGTCGTCGGGTCCGACCGCGACGACGTCGGCGGCTACCTCGAGTTCGACGAGCCCCTCGGTACGTCGTTTCGAGCCGGAGACGCCCGTGAGCGCTATCCGGCGGACGTCATGCGCGAGTTCCTCGGCGAATCGAAGCGAGAACTGGAGGGGCGCGGCTTCGAGATCGAGACGCTGCTCGCGCCGTACGACATCGTCGACGAGTGGGCAGTCGAAATCGCTCGAGAGTACTACGCCGGAATCGCGAACGTGCGACCGGGCTCGATGGTCAACGATCCGGAAACGTTCGACCCGTTCGAGACGCGACGGGACTACTTCATCGAGTTCACCACTCCCGACGACGTCGAATCGGCTCTCGACCGAATCGCCCACGAGGAGGCGCTCGGCGTCGTCGGCGCACACACGTTCAAAGAGGAGGTCACCGGCGATCGCATCCGCCAGACCCTCGAGTGGATCGACGAACGCGACCTCGAGGTCGTCACGTTCCGCGACGCGATCGAAGCGACCGTCGGCGGTTCGGGCTAGTAGCCGTCCGCGGCGTAGCACCCTCCTGTTCGGCTACACGACGCCGAATCAATCGTACGTGTTTCGCCAGGTCAGCACGTCGCTCGCCCCGAGGTCGTCGATCCCGTTTGCGATCCTGTTGACCCTGAACTCCGGTCCGTCGATACCCGGATAGAGGCGCACCCCTTCGAGGCCGTCGCGGTAGGACTCGACGTCGGAGTTGCGAAGGTGGTTGCCGTCGCCCTGATCGACGTACGGGTACTGACTCGCGCGGACGGTTCCCCTGTAGATGGTGGCGTCGTCTCCCGTGAGAACGAGGCCGTTTCGGTCGGCCCCGTCTCGAGCGGGCTGATCGACGGTCACGTGACTGAACCGACAGCCGTTTCGCTCACACCGGATTCCGTCACGGAAGCCGGCTGCCGTGACGCCGGACTCGCCGGAGACGTCGAGGAGTTCGACCAGCACCCGCTCCCGTCCGTCGCCGCCTCGAATCCAGAGCGGATAGCCGCCGGCCGTCTCGTGAACGATCTCCCCGTCGAAAACGTGGGTGTACCCCGCCTTCGGCGAGACGACGATCCCGTGGTTCACCTCGTCTCCCCGGATCTCGATGGTCGCCTCGTCGATCCTGGACGATCGGCAGGTGTTCATCACCGAAATCGCGTGACTCGTAGGCTGTGGCGAGCTGATAGAGACGTCGACGTTCTCGACGCGAAGGTCGTCGCCGTTCTCGAGACGAATACCGCGTTGACCGTCGTCGTACGATCGCGTGCGATCGACCTCGATCACCGCATCCTTGATGACGCTCCCGTCGCCGCCCAGACGTACGTTCGCGCCGTTGCTGTTGGCGAAGCGGCCGCCCTGGACGACCACCGTTCCCGTTTCGTTGACCGCGTACAGCCCGTTGTCGGGAAAGCCCCCGAGCACGCAGTCGGTGAACTCGAGCGTGCCCACGTTCGTGTTCGCCTCGATCCCGATCGGACCGCGCCACGCGTTTCCGGCGTGCGGCGTCGCGTCGGCGTGGACGCCGCCGTCGGGTGCGCGGAACCGTTCGATCACGCCCCGACCGTCCGGATCGGTGACGGCGAACATCCCGGGCCCCCAGGTTCCACTGTCGTGTTCCCCGGTGATGCTGACGTCGCGGACCTCGAGGGATCGGGAGACGGTCGCTTCGATCACGCGGATACCCGTGTCGGGCGCCGACTGGTCGACGTCGAACCCTTCGAACCGGAGGTCGCGGCCAGGGTTGTACGAGACGCCCAGCCGGAACAGCCGGTACTGGGGCCCGTCGAAATCGTGGTAGTTCGCGGGCACGAGCGTCGCGTCGCGCCCGAAGAACCCGAGGTTCTCGAACCCCGTGAAACGAAACTGCGAGTCGACGTAGTAGCGACCCTCCGGAAACACGAACGCGGTGTCGTCCGCCCTGAGTTCCTCGAGAACGGGTGTGATCGACTCGCTCCCCGTATCGTCCGCACCCTCGTCGACGACGTCGACGACGGAATCGTATCCCTCGTGAAACGCTGCGGTCGGCTCGCTCGCGGCGACTAGGCCGATACCCGACGCGGCCGCAACCGCGACGGTTCGGAGCAATGAGCGTCTGGATCGTCCCGTGGTCGCTGACTGCCGTTCCACGTTCGTCGACGCTCCATCAGGCGAACGGTCATCCACACCACCGTTCGTCTCACGGGTGTCGTCGTTCGTTCGCGCTGCTTCCCCAGAATTACGTCCTTCCGACTGCGACATTCACGTCCACCGACTCATGTACGGGTTCAGTATCTATGGATTCGGATAGCAAGTTTTTAAGTTTCGACTCCGCCAGTCGGAACCGAAAGCGCGATTCGGACCGACGGGGATCCGACTAGAGACGGGCTGGCACGTCAGGGGTTCGATCGGTCTCGAGGGAAGCTTCGATCAATTCGGCGACGGCGCGCCGGAGCCGCTGGGACACGGCGGAATCGGAAACGCCGAGGCGTTCCGCGAGGTCGTCCTGCGTCATCGCCCTGGGAACGTCGTAGTATCCCCCGTAGTACGCCATCGAAAGGATTTCGTGCTGTCGTTCGGTCAGAACGTACGTTCCGTCGTCGCTCGATGTGGAATCGTACAGTTGCGTTACTCGAAAGGAGATGCCGCGGTCGCGACAGTACCGCCGTAGTTCGGTCAGCGACTCCCGGTCCGGAAAGTGAATCCGCACGACCCACCCCCGCTCCCCACTCGTGATCGTGAAGACGAACGACCCGCACTCGCCGCACCGGTCGGGCACGATCCGTCGGTCGGTGTCGAGGACGACTCGGTGGATCGTTCGGTTCGCGAACGTCGCGACGCGCATGTGGTTCGACACGGTCGGGTCCTCGTCCATCGACGCCTCGATCGACGCGTGCTCGTCGCCGAAGAGGGAGACGAACGCCGTCGGTCGGTCGGTCGAGAGCGCGTACTCGTATCTGATCGTCACCGATCGGTGAGCCGCGATCGTCGACGCCAGCGGCAGTTCGTCGTGGACGAGCCGAATCTCTGCGATGAATCCCATAGCGATCTCCGCCCGGTTCGTCGGATGCGGTCGGGACGCGTTACTTATACCGGGGATAGCGACCGTTGCGATCGCTGCAACTGTCGGGCGCCGTCCCGCAGAAATCGTGACGACAATCCCCTCATACGGATTGTTGTAACTCGTTACCGATGCAATCGCGACCGCCCTGCGGTTGCACCAGTAAATCGTTACAACAGACCGTATCAGTCGACGTATCCGAGATCAGCGAGCCGGTCGGTCACCTCGTCGCCCACCGCGGTCCGGTCGCGGTTTCCGCGATCCGCGTACGCCGCGTACGAAATGGGGTCGGTTCGGTCGACGATCGGTGCGACCTCACCGTCCATCCGGTCGCTGTACGGAACGCCCATCGAGGCCATGACCGTCGGCGCGACGTCGAAGAGGTGAACGCGATCGAGCGAGGCGTCCTCGGCGATGCCGTCGCCAGCCGCGACGAAGACGCCGTCGAGCTTGTGGTTCCACGGTTCCGTCGGCGCGAAGTAATCGCCGTCGGTCCGGACCTGTTCGGAGAGCGTGTGGTCGAACGCCGCTGGAATCGTCACCACGTCGACGGTCCGGTCGACGTTTTCCCCGTGAAAGTACTGTTCGCGCGGCGCGACAGTCTCGAAGAACGGCTCGCCGTCGGGCGTCTCCACTCGCTGGAGCGTGCGGATGAGCGCTTCGCGAACCCGCTCGTACTCGTCGGGCGAAACGACGCCGTCGGGCTCTCTCCCCTCGAGGTTGATTCGGACGCCGAGTTCCGTCCGAGCACGGACGTACGCTTTCGAGGCGGCGAAATCGACCTGCTCGTTCGCCGTCCGGGAGACGCCCCCGGGCGCGTACTTCGTCGCGAGATCCGCAAGTCCGACCCGCTCGAGCGCCGCCCGGACTCGACGGGCGGTGACGCCGAAGTGTGCTGCGACCGAGGCGGCCCGCGCGACGGTTCCCGGTTCCCAGGAATCGTACTCCTCACCCTCGCGGAGCCGCCTGCGCATCGGCGTCCACGAGGGCATCCCCTTCCCGCCGGTCGTCGTCTCCAGGTACCCCTCGTCGCGGAGGAACTCGTTGATACGAAACTCGTACCCGTCGTACGGACCCATGCCGTGATCGCTCACGAGAAAGACGCGGTCGGGATCGCACGCCTCGAGTATCGCGCCGATCTGGGCGTCGGTCGCCTCGTAGACGGTCTCGACGTTTTCCTCGTCACCGGCGAACTCGTGAAACACCGTGTCGGTCTTCTGGAACTGGACGAAGCCGAACTCGGGGTCGTGCTCGTCGACGAGATAGCGAAACGCTTCGCCCCGCATCTCGATCAGACGCCGGTACTCCGCCATCTTCTCCTCGTCCGAGATCGAGTCGTCGTCGCGAACGTAGTTGGGATAGACGCGATACTCCCCGATCGCATCGCGGACGTCCTCGAGCACCCCCTCCGGGTGACACGTCGGGTCCTCGGGGCCGAGGAAGCCGGGGACGATCGCGCCGTCGAAGTCGTCCGGCGGGTGCGTCACCGGAACGTTGACCACGACGCTCGTCCGTCCCTGCCGGTCCAGCAGGGTCCAGAACGGGTGCGCGTCGACGTCGTCGCTGCTGGTCACGTGCCAGTCGTATCCCTCGTACCCGACGAAACCGATCGCACCGTGCTTGCCCGGATTGACGCCCGTGTAGATCGACGGCCAGGCGCTCGGCGTCCAAGGCGGTATCTGAGATTCGAGCGGAGCGGCGACGCCGTCCGACCGGAGCCGTCTGATCGTCGGAATTCGGCCGGCCCGCTCGAGTCGATCGAAGGTCGACAGACAGGCCGCATCGATGCCGACGAGCAGCGTCTCGAGGTTGGTCGACTCGCGAGCGGTCTCGGTCGATTCATCAGTTGCTGTAGCCTCGTCGAAGTTCTCGGACGTTGCGTCCCTGTCGTCGGAGTTCGGTTGGTTCATCGGTTCACCTCACCTCGTTTCCCGTCGACCGGCTGTTCGGCCGATTGCCCGACGGCGCGACGGCATCGATCAGTTCGAATCACGTGTGTTATCCGCGGAGAGAGAGGCTCGCTATATCATTATCGACCAATTAAACTCGACGCGATCAGCGAAGGCGGTGATCGGGCATCGACTTGAGGAACTGATAACTGTGAGCCGGTCACCCGAATCGGTAACTGAGAGCCGGTTACTCGAATGGACAAACGTGAGCCGGTTACTCGAATGGACAAACGTGAGCCGGTTACTCGAATGGACAAACGTGAGCCGGTTACTCGAATGGACAAACGTGAGCCGGTTACTCGAATGGACAAACGTGAGCCGGTTACTCGAATGGACAAACGTGAGCCGGTTACTCGAATGGACAAACGTGAGCCGGTTACTCGAATGGACAAACGTGAGCCGGTTACTCGAATGGACAAACGTGAGCCGGTTACTCGAGTCGACGTTCTGCCTCCGACGAAGCGGCGACGCTCGAAGCAGCAATAGTCGTATTCGTGGGACGCGGCTCCGCCCCGGCAACTGCGTCGCGGAGTGGCGAGTCAGTTGATCGGCAGAAAAAGCGAGTCGAATCGGCGACGGCGTCGCTCGGTCGAGCCCGACACCGATCGTTCACCGGTCGGAACGTCCGGCTGCCAGCCGGAACGACCGCGGGCTGGCGGCGACCGATCGAAACTTCGACGGCGGTGAGAGTAGTTACTCCTCGGGATCACCGTCCTCCCCGTCATCGAGGTCGTCTTCCTCGTCGTCGGCAGGCGTTTCATCATCGTTTTCGTCGGAAGGCGATTCGTCGTCTTCGAGGCCATCGTCGTCGTCCTCGAAACCGCCGTCGTCCCCGTCGTCTGCGAGGTCGTCATCGTCGTCGTCCATCTCGTCGGTACCTTCCTCATCGTCTCCGGCGGCGACGTCGTCATCGTCACCGGGCGTATCGTCCGACTCCCCGTTTCCGAACTCGTCGTCTTCGTCGTCTCCGGCGCCGACGTCGTCGTCGCCGTCGACCGGGTCGTCCTGGTCGTCCGAACAGCCGGCGATCGCCGCGACTGAACCGATTCCGATCGCCTGCACGAATCGACGTCTGTCAAGGGATGATGCTTTCATAGCGTGCGTGCGGAGCGACGACGATTCCGTACGTAATAGGGAACGTCCGTTTCGACGCTTGGTTTCGATTCAGACGAATTGCGTCCGTACCGAAATCGAAACTGAACCCTTGCGCTCGTGAGCGCCGTTTCGGCGGGCACAACAACCGAATTGCAACGTCTCCGTGAAACTCGTCCGCGACGATCGAGGATTTCAGAATTTTAATGTTTTTGTTATCAGTATAATTAGTAGCTTTTAATAATATTGGGCAGGAAGTTGGTATCAGAATGCGCAAGTCGACTACCGACTCGAGGACGTACGAACTTGTCGACGACACACAGTTCGCCGTGAAAGCGGCGATCATCGGCGGCTCTCTCGGCGGCGGGGTCGGACTCGCGGTCGGCGGCCCGCTCGTGGAACAGTTCGTTCTCGGCGCTTCGACCGCTGCAGTCGTCACCGCCGGTCTTTACCGGACGCTGTGTTCGATCTGTACGCGGATCGGCGACGGCTCCGGACGGCTCCGGATCGAGACACCGGGAATCGAGCACGGTGCAGGTAACGAGCGTGGGCAAATCTCCGCAGAACCGCTCGACGAGGTTCGATGACCGACCACGAGCGAGTGGACGTCGCGATCGTGGGTGCGGGAGCCGCCGGTATCGGCGTCGGCGTCGCCCTGTCGGCGCTCGACCTCGAGATACGAATCCTCGAGCGCGACGAGATCGGCGCGTCCTTTCGATACTGGCCCGCGGAGATGCGTTGTATCACGCCGTCGTTTCCGAGCAACAGCTTCGGGCTGACGGACCTGAACGCGATTACGCCCGACACCTCCCCCGCGCTCTCGCTCGATCGAGAGCATCCAAGCGGCGACGAGTACGCCGACTACCTCGAGGTCGTCGCGGAGTTCTACGAACTGCCCGTCGAAACGGGCGTCGAGGTGACGGCCGTCGAATCCCGCGGCGGTCCCGCCGGAGCGGAATCCGACGAGGAGACGGCCTCCGAGTGCGAACGAGCAGACGCCGTCACGGCGGTCGATGGCGAGCGAGCAGATGCCGTCACGGCGGTCGACGGCGGTGCGATCGACGATCCGGAGACGAACGGCGGGTTCGTCCTCGAGACGCACGACGGTCCGATTCACAGCGAGTACGTCGTCTGGGCTGGCGGGCAGTTCGGAACGCCGCGGACGGATCACGTTCCGGGTTCGTCGCTGTGCGTCCACACGAGCGAGGTCGAGTCGTGGGCCGACTACGCTGCAGCCAGGAGCGCGGACGACTTCCTGATCGTCGGCGGCTTCGAGAGCGGGATCGACGCGGCCGTCGCGCTCGTCGAAGCCGGCCGTCGGGTCCGCGTCCTCGATAGCGGAGAGCCCTGGGCCGCTCGTGGCCCCGATCCGAGCGACGTTCTGTCACCGTACACGCTCGAGCGCCTCGAGTCGGTCGCGGACTCCGATCGGTTGCAGGTCGAAGGCGGGGCCGTCGTCGAGGAGGTTCGGCGGCGGTCGGACGGCTGTTTCGAGGTCGACGCACGCCCTGCCGACGGATACGAACTCGACGACGGGGACGGAACGTACACCGTCGGGACCCGACCGCTACTTGCGACGGGGTTCGAGCCGACGCTCGGACCGGTTGCGAATCTCTTCCCGCGAGCGGAAGGAACGATACGGCTGACCGATCGCGACGAGTCACCGTCGACGCCCGGACTGTTTCTCGCCGGACCGGCCGTCGAACACGACGACGTCGAGTTCTGCTTCATCTACAAGTTCAGGGCGCGATTTCCGGTGATCGCGGAGACCATCGGCGAGCGACTCGGAGTCGACACGGAGCCCCTCCAGGTCTATCGGGAGGCGAACATGTTTCTGGACGATCTGTCCTGTTGCGAGCCGGATCTGTGTGATTGTTAGCCGATGCGGGGAGCAACTCGAGCGATCGAAGACGGACGTCGAACGGGTCGTGAAACCGTAGCCGTCGTCGGAAAAGAGAGCGTCGGAAAATCCGCGCTCGTCTCGTCACTGACCGGCGATCGTCCGACGAGCGACAACTTCCGCGGGTCGACCGTGCGAAGCGAGCGGTACGTGACGGCTGACTTCGAGTTCGTCGATACGCCGGGGATCGTCCTCGACGCTGATACGGAAGCGACGCGTGACGCGCTGTCCCAGCTCGAAGATCACGAACGGGTGATGCTCGTGGTTCCGGCGACGGACGTCGACCGCAACCTCGCAGACCTCCTCCCGCTCGTCGAGGGGCGACTGGGAACGATCGTCGTCACGTTCTGGGACAAAGTCGCGGAGACGGCCGATACCAGACGGGAGCTCGAACAGTTGAGCGCGGACCTGGGTGTCCCGATCGTACCGGTCGATGCGCGCGACGTCTCCCGACCGATGACCGACGGCGGAGTCACCGACGCCGGAGTCACCGACGCCGGAGTCGATCGCGGCGGTGGCGGACGGGAGTCGTCCGCGGCGGCGAGCCCCGACACCGACTACGCTCGCATTCTGCGCGCGCTCGAGCAGCCGGGTCCGTTCCCGGGATCGGCCCGTCGGCGGGTCGGCGGGCGGATCGAGCCGCCGAAGACGATTCTCGAGCGGCCGTCCGTCGGCCCGGTCGTCAGCGCGCTGTTGTTGCTCGTCCCGGCGGCGATCGCGGTGTGGTTCGCTAACGCGGTCGCTGGTGAACTCGATCCGCTCGTCGGGACGGCGTTCGAGCCCGCGGTCGCTCGCGCTTCGACGCTGCCCCAACCGTTCGCGACGGTGCTCGCGAGCGAGTACGGCTTTCTCACGATGGGGCCGTTCCTGTTCGTCTGGGCCGGTCCGACGATGCTCGTCTTCGCAGTCGTCCTCGGGATCTACAAGAACACCGGACTGGTCACCCGAATGACCGTCTCGTTACACCCGACGATGCGACGGTTCGGGCTCTCGGGACGAGACCTCGTGCGCGTCGTGATGGGGTTCGGCTGTAACGTTCCTGCGGTGGTGAACACCCGATCGTGCTCGGATTGCACCCGGTGTACTACGATATCGGCCATCTCGTTCGGCTCGGCCTGCTCCTACCAGTTCCCCGCGACGCTCGCGGTTTTCGCCGCGGTCGGAATGAGCTGGCTCGTCGGCCCGTATCTGCTCGTCCTCGCCGCGACCACGCTGGTCTACGTCGCGGCGATCGCCCCCTCGGAGGCCCGCCGATCGTCTACGGTGGTCGACCGACGGACGTTCCTCCAGCGTCCGGACCCGCGAGCGGTCGCCCGGGAGGCCTGGAGCGCGTTACGCGAGTTCGTCCTGAAAGCGCTGCCGATCTTCGCGCTCATCACGTTCGTCGCGGCCGCGCTCGATCGCGCCGGCGTCGTCGACGCGCTGGGTTCGGTGCTCGAGCCGACGATGGGGCTGTTCAACCTCCCCGGGGGCGTCGCGCTGACAGTGGTGCTCGCATCGATCCGAAAAGATGGGATCGCGCTTCTGGCTGCCGACGGAGGAAGCGCCACCGCACTGTCGCCGGTGCAGGTGCTCGTGGCGGTCTACCTCGCGGGCGTTCTCTTTCCCTGTCTGGTGACGGCGTTCACCGTCGCTCGAGAAGTGTCGATTCGCTGGGCGCTCGCGATGATGGTCCGTCAGGCCGGTGCCGCGGTCGCGTTCGCGATGGCGATCGCCTGGGGAGGAACGTTGTTGTTCGGATGAAGTAATACCAGTTCGATCAGCATCCGAACACAATTTCATAATCGTCACGCGACAGTCACGGGGAGCGTTGAGGGGCCGTACACGAGCATACTCCCTGTCGGTTTGGCCTGGTCGCGGTGGACCGTGACTTCCTCGAATCGCTCCAAGAGCACGTCAAGAGTCGTCCGAGCGATGAGACGGGCGAGGCTAGCGCCGAGACAGAAGTGGGTCCCGTGTCCAAACGCGACGTGGTGTGTGGGGCGTCGATCAAGCAGAAACTGTCCGGGGGTATTCGTCTTTAGCTAAGACTCACACCTCGGTTGCGTAGCGGTAGCGAGCGTCTCTTGTAACACTGGCCGTTGCTGGTGGATCTTCTGTGCGTCGTCGATCAACCGGTCGAGCAGCGGTGGCGGCG
>NZ_REFZ01000008.1 GCF_003841465.1 Natrarchaeobius oligotrophus | reverse complement strand
CCAACCAAAAGCGCGGCTGGTTTCCGGTGAACTCCCGCCCGAGACTGCCGGTCTCGGGCGGTCGGGCTTCGATCAATCTGCTGGGCGCGGTCACCGACGACGGTGACCGCTTCATTTCATTCGTTGAGGGGCCGTTTACTGGAAAGGTTGCCGCACACTTTCTGCATGCTCTCCAAGAAGAGTTCGGCAAGGAGCTGGTGATTGTCTTGGACAACGCACCGTATTTCATAGCGAAGCATCTCAAGAAGCAGGCCGCGAAAGCTGGCCTGCTTCTTGAATACCTCCCCTCGTACGCACCGGAAATGAACCCACTCGAACAGTGCTGGCGTCAAGTGAACGAGGGACGTGCCAACAAACTCTATCGAACACTCTCAGAACTGAAAGCGTATCTCACGAGTAAACTCCCAACGCTGCACTCACCGAGGATCTATGAGTATCTCTGCTGATCCCTATCAGTTCATAATCATCAGCTCAAAATCGCAAGAGGGGGTCCATCAACAGTGTGCTATACAAGAGCGTTTTCTAATCGCACGACGGCGGAGCGATACTGTTTGAGTACCCACGTTGCGAGCTTGAAATGGCATGGTTGGGCCATTGCTGGAAACCCGGAAAACCAAGGAAGAAGGGCTGAGAAGCCCCGCGGACCGAGATTTGAACCACCGGAAGACGATCTCGCTCGCTTCGCTCGCGAGCGTGCGACTTCCGTAATTCAAATCCCTCGTACGATTCCTGCGGCTCACGGATTTGTTCGCCGCAGGAATGCGCGGACCGGGATTTGAACCCGGGCCATGAGCTTGGAAGGCTCAGGTCCTACCACTAGACCATCCGCGCTCGGCAGGTGGTTTTCGGTGCGGCCGAGTTAAGACTCTTCTCATTTCCGGTCAGTCGTCGGCGGGCGTCGGGTCCACGTCACCGCCGCCGCCCACCGCGGCCTCCGGCTGGGTCGCTGCCTGCCAGGTCATAATGAGCATCGAGATCATCAACAGCCCGCCCCACAGGAACGCGGTCGGGTGAAGAACCGCGACTCCGCCGCCGACCGCCAGCCACGGAACGAGCGGTAGTCCCCACTGTCCGAGGATGAACGTCCAGGTGACCACCTGCTCGAGCGTCCCCGTTACCTTCATCGCCGGGATCGCGAACCCGAGGACGATCGCGAGAATCGACAGTACACCCAGGTGCGCGTGCCCTCCGATCATCCAGGCTGGAACGCCTGCGCCCGTCGCGTTGAGGAAGTTCTGATACATTCCGACGCCCATCATGACGGCCAGTCCCAGGAAACCCGAAACCTTGAGTGCTCGTGACATACACGCTGCTAACTATACGCAATGAGGTTAAAAGTTGTTTTTCAGAGGTGTTTTCCACCCGGAAGAAATCCGCCGTGGCGGCGGCTACGCGCTGATTGTGGCCGTTATCTCTCACATACATAATTTTCGGACCATCTATTCTTTTATTATGGCTGCTCGATGACATCGCCGAGTGCCCGCCGATTCGCGGTCCTTCGGGCACCTGCCCGAAGCGGTGCGGACGTCGCCGATTCGGATCGCGAACGCTCAGCTGCGATCCGCTGAACGGGGCCGCGAGCCCGCGACCGTCGCGTAACAGTTTCCGCTCGAGAGCTCCCACTCGAGGAGCTCGAGGTCGCTCGCGGCGAGGTCGGCCTCGAACTCCTCCGGTGCGTAGATGTGGTAGAAGCGATCGACGGTCTCGCCGCCGGGCAGCGTCCAGTCGACCGTGGTGTCGAACCCCTCGGTCTCGTCGAAGGCGTCGTGGGCGGTCGACCAGGCGCTGACGAGCCCTCGGCCGTCGGATGCGAGCACCCGCGCGAGTTCGTCGAGGCTGGCGCGACGGGTTTCGCGGGTGGGCAGGTGGTGAAGCGTCGCGACGTAGACCGCGAGCGAGACGACGTCGTCGGCGAGCGGGAGCGTCGAGGCGTCCCCTTGCACGAGACCCACGGAAAACCCCTTCTCGCGGGCCCGCTCCCGGGCCGTCTCGAGCAGGCCGGCGCTGACGTCGAGCCCGACGACGGTCTCGAGGTCGGTGGTCGTCGCGAGCAACTCGGCGTGACGGCAGTTGCCACAGCCGACGTCGAGGCCGACGCTCGCCGTCGGCTCGTCGGCTCCGAAATCCGCGGCGTCCCCGCCGGAACTCGAGTCGTGCTCGCCCGCCCGTGCCGTCACGAACGACTCGACTTCCGGCCAGGCGTACGCCCGGGTGGAGGCGAAGTGCGTTGCGATCCGGTCGTACGTGTCGCGGACGTCGCTGCGCCGCGGTCGGTCGTCTCGGTCCTCCGGTTCGACCATCGTCGGAGGTGGTCCCGGGAGCTGTAAAAAGCGTTCGACCGGCCTCAACCGAGCAGCGCGAACAGGACGACCGCGAGCGCCAGCATGACGGCGGCGTGTTTCGCGCCGGCGCGGAGGTCGCCGGTGCTCAGCTGACCCGCGATCAGCCCCGAGAGCAACCCCTGGACGAGCGCCGCGTGATAGAACAGCGTGCCGTACGTGCCGGCGGCGTCGCCCGAGAGGTCGCCGATACCGGTCGCATCCGCGTCGGCGACTCCGCCCGTGTCGACGCCCTCGGTCGGGAGATTCGGCAGCAGGTACGCGGCCAGCACCGCGACGATGAACAGGAAGACGAAAAACGAGACGTAGACGACGACCGTGTACTCCACCATCGCCTGGGCGCGCTCGCGTTTGAGCCGCCGGTCCGCCGCTGCCTGTCGGCCCGCGATTCGGAGCACCGTCGCGAGGTTCCCGCTCGCGTTCATCGCCTCGGTGAGCAGGGTGACGACCCGCGAGATCGAGCGGGTTCGAACGCGCGTTTCGAATCGCCGCCACGCGGTCTCGAGGTCCGCCCCCCACCGGACGTCGTTCCAGACGCGATCCAGTTCGTCGCCGAGGGGCCCGAGCTCCGACTCGCGGACGTGTTCGACCGCGGAGACGACCGACATACCGGCCTCGTTGACGCTCGCGAGTCGATCGAGCAGGTCGGGAATCGCGGCTTCGACGGCGTCGATCCGCCGCCGCCGGAGCTCGTAACAGACGGCGAACCCCGCCAGCATACCGAACAGCCCGAGCGCGACGATGTCGTCGATCGCCGTCGCATCGAACCGTCCGTCCGCGAACGCCTCCGGCAGCCGCCAGAGCACCGCACCGAGTGCGATCGGTCCGGTGACGGCGACCGACCGGATCGGTCGCTCCAGCAGCGCCTCCTTCGGATTCGCGAACCGGTCGCGAACCCGCTGCAGCCGACGATAGTGCCGGACGCGTTCTGCGTTCGCAGCCGTGCGGGTCGATCGTCCAGCCGCCGCCGATTCCCCCGGTACGCCGCCGTCGGATTGTGAGACCCTCGAACGGCCGCGTGCGTCGACGGACTCGGCGTCGACGTTCGCGGAGGGCTCGCCGGGGACGATCGAGTCGGTGACGACGCTCAGGTAGACGATGAACGCGAGGTTTCCGAGCGGCAGGATGGCGTAGACGAGCGCTCGCAGCGGGTCGACCGTGTCGCTGACGGCGATGCCGATCACGACGAGGACCGTGATCAGAAAGAGTGGCCCGGCCACGAGCACCGTCACGTAGGCTTCCGCGAGCGTCCGGAGCAGCTCGAGCGTCTGTGCCTGGCGGGACTCGGCTTCCTCCTGGTAGTCGTGGTACTGGCGCTCGAGAAACGACGACAGGCTGTGTCCGCTCTGGAGGACGCTGACGAGGTTCTCGGCGAACTCGCTGAACTTCGGACTCGGCGAGCGCCGCCCCGCAAGCTGGAGGGCGGTGACGACGTCGGTGCCGAAGGTGTCCACGTGTCGGACGGCGACGCCGAACTCGGCGGCCGCCTCGCCGTAGGTGTCCTCGTTCTCCGCGACGATCCGCATCACCTCGGGAAACTCCATCCCGCTCCGCGAGAGGGCGTAGACGAACGAAACAGTCTCCGGGAGCGCGCGCTCGATTCGTCTGGCGCGTGCGTCCGCGACGTATCCGGGGTACCACCACCGGAGCCAGTACGCGCCGCTGCCGGCGATCGCGCCGACGGTGAGACACGCGCCCAGAAACAGGACGAACAGCTCACTCGGCGAGAGCGTCGGTACGCCACCGAGCCTCGCGAGGAACTCGAGGCCGCTCGGCAGCGCCTCGCGCAGCGTCTCGGGATCGATCGCCAGCACGAGCAGGACGGCCCAGATGGCGTAGATGCCGACGATCGATCCGACGACCGCGAGAAACGCGGCGTAGAGGATCGTCTTCGAACCGTACTCGCGGTAGGTCGTCGGAAAGTGGGCGGCCCGAAGCGCGGCCTTTCGGTCCGGGTGCTCCGCCTCGAACTCGTCGACGTACCGGCCGAACAGCGTCACCGCGATTCGGGTCAGCGAACGATCCAGGCCGGCGTGGTGGCGAGCGAGGACGATCGGCACGCACAGCCCGACCGCGACCGCGAGCGGTACGACGTTCGCCCACGCCACCGGGATCACCCGAACTCGCCCTCCAGCGGTCCGTCGGGATCGTCCCCGGGTCCGTCGTGGTTCGGAGGGGCGTCCCCGCCGTCTCCGTCGGTCGGGTCCCGCTTGGGACCGCGTTCGTCCGGCCGTTCGTCCAGCCGTATCTCGTCGATCGACCGTTCATCCGGCCCCATCTCGCCGTCCGACCGTTCGTCGCCTCGCACGTCGCGTTCGTCGGATCGGTCGTCGCGCCGGCTACCGGCGTCGACGACGGGGCGCGCGCCCTCCCCGTTCGTCCCCGCGTCGGAGTCGAGGGAATCGTCGACTGCATCGGCGTCGACGTCCTCGAGCACGCGCGCTTTGTCGGCGTAGTACTCGTTGATCAGCGCGGTAAAGCGGCGGTAGTCGGTAATCTCGTTTCGACGGAGGTACTCGAGGAAGCGCTCCCGGTTCTCGAGTTCGGTGAGCAGTTCGGTACGACTCCAGCCTCGCTCTTCCCGAATCTCTTCGAGGAGCTGGCTCCCCTTCGACTGGACGGTGTCCGTTTCGCCGTCCCACGTAAACGCCGGCGAGTAGTCGAGTTCGCCGGTTCGCTGGTCGATACCTTCGATCTCGGCGAGGACCTTGTTTCGGCGGACGCGTCCGTCCTCGAGTCGGGTGAGCTGCTGGATCGACAGCACGTCGAGGCTCTGTACCATCGGTCGGGGGACGTTGATCGGCTCGTTCTCCAGGCGGTTGATCACGGTCTGGACCGAGTCGGCGTGCATCGTCGAGTACGTGGTGTGGCCGGTGTTCATCGCCTGAAAGAGCGTGATCGCCTCCTCGCCGCGAACCTCGCCGACGACGATGTACTCGGGTCGGTGGCGAAGGGCCGACCGCAACAGGTCGTACATCGTCACGTGCGTTCCCTCGTGGATGCGATCGCGCGTGACCGACGAGAGCCAGTTGTCGTGGTGGAGCTGCAGTTCGCGGGTGTCCTCGATCGTGAGCACCTTCGAACGCGGCGGGATGAACATCGAGACGGCGTTCATGCTGGTCGTCTTGCCGGACGCCGTTCCGCCGGCGAACAGGAGGCTCTTGTTGTGTTCGATCGCGAGCCAGAGGTACGCCATCTGTTCGACGCTGAACGTCCCGTACTCGACGAGATCGATCGGCGTGAACGGCTCGTCGGCGTACTTTCGGATGGTGAACGCGGATCCTCGTGGCGTGACCTCTTCACCGAGCGCGAGTTCGGCTCGAGAGCCGTCGGGGAGCGTCGTTTCGACCATCGGATCGCCGATGGAAATGTGCCGGCCGGAGTGCTGGGCGAGGCGAACGACGAACCGGTCGAGCGCCGTTCGCTCGAACGAGACGTTGGTCTCGACGTCGGTGTACTCGTCGTGGTAGACGAAAAGCGGGAGATCGTAGCCGTCACAGGAGACGTCCTCGACGTGGTGATCGTGCATGATGGGGTCGAGCCGGCCGTATCCGCGAAAGTCGCGGTGCAAGCGATAAAATATCCGGTAGAACGTCGACGGATCGATCTCGGCACCGTAACGCTCGAGATACTCGCGCACGGTCTCTCTGAGCAGCGTTTCGACGTCGTCCCCGTCGCGTTCGCGATACAGTAGCGGATCGCGAACGTCGTCGTACAGCGCGTCGAACAGCACCCGTTCGTCCCCGTCGAGCGTCGGCTCGACGACGTGGTAGCGGTGGTGGTTCGTGGTCGGATCGCGCCCGATCCAGACGAACGAAAACGGCGCGTTTACCCAGTAGCGGTCGACCTCCTCGAGCCCGTCGACGCCGTCGAAGTCGACGAGCGGTCCGTGGCTCGCGGGATCGTACTCGGGGACGTCGATCTCCGAGCCACGGATCGCCTCGCTCACTCGGCGAACCGTCCGAAGGGCCGCCTCGAGCGTCGACGACCGTCCCACCGCCGTCCGGTCGTGTTCGTCGGACGGGACCGCCCGACTGGCGGCATCCGGCGCTCTCGAACCCTTCGCGTCGCGTCCGACGTCGCCGCTCGCTCGCTTGCCGCTTTCGTTATCCATCAATCTCCTCGAGCACCACGGCAGTTCTTCACGATATCGAACCGGATCCGTCTTAAATCGGATGGCCGTTCGGACCGAAACGAACCGCGGCGAGGTGCGTGCCGGCGACCGATCCATCCGCGGTCCGCTCCGGAGAGCTATCGGCCGCGTTACAGATCGTGCGTTACGTTCATACGGCGGGAGTGCTAACCGATGCGTACGGAATGAGGCGCGAGCATTTCACGTTAGACGTCCGCAATATCGACTGGGTCGAAACCGACGACGAACCGAGGAAACCATCGGTATCGATCGACTTCACCGGCCCATCGACGCTGCTTCGCGAGCGCCTTACCGGACCCGACGGCGACGTTCTCGAGGCGGGCGAGACGGATGTCGCCCTCCGATTGCAGGAACCCCTCGCCGCCGACGCCGCGGGCGTCGTCAGCGTCACGAACCGCGTCACCGGAGAGTTCATCCTCGAACTCAACGAGGACGCTGACGACGTGCTGAAGTTCATCCGGGCGGCCCGCGGCTACGGGGAGGACGCGACGGATGACGAGGGTCGGTACGAGGTCGAACTCACCCTCGAAGGCGAGCACTTCGTCAGCTACGACAAGCGGACGTTTCTGGTCTACGACGACGAAGGGAGCCTGCTCCGCCAGCACAGCCTGATCCCGAGCGGCGTCGAACTCTGAATTCCCACCGACGGGGAAGAGACCGGCAGCTATAAGTATTTTAGGCACGCCTAAATCAAATGTACGCCGGCGGACGCCGGAGGGTCGACAATGGGGAACGGACGACTGCTTACGACGACGGCCGAAGCACCGACTCGAGACACAGCGTCACCGACCGACGACGTCGTTCTCGAACTCGACGGGGTCGTCAAGCGGTACGGAACCGAGGACGTCATCTCGGGTCTGTCGCTTTCGGTCCGCGACGGCGAAATTCTCACGTTACTCGGCCCGTCCGGTTGTGGAAAGACGACCACCCTTCGGTTGATCGCCGGCCTCGAGCAACCCGACGTCGGCCGAATTCGGCTGGAAGACGTTCCCGTCGCCGACGACGATCAGTTCGTCCCACCCGAAGAGCGCGGCGTCGGCGTCGTCTTTCAGGAGTTCGCCCTGTTTCCCCACCTCACCGCCCGCGAAAACGTCGCCTTTGGGCTCAGCGGTTGGAACGACGCCGAACGCGACGCCCGCGTCCAGGAACTGCTCGAACTCGTCGGCCTCGAGAGCCACGACGACCACTATCCCGAAGAGCTCTCGGGCGGCCAGCAACAACGCATCGCACTCGCTCGCTCGCTCGCACCCGAGCCGGAGATGCTGTTGCTCGACGAACCCTTCTCGAGTCTCGACGTCGACCTCCGGGTCGAAATGCGCGAAGAGGTGCGCCGAATCATCAAGGAGGCGGGCGTCACCGCGATTTCGGTTACACACGATCAGGAGGAGGCGCTATCGATCTCCGATCGGGTCGCGGTCATGAACGACGGCGACGTCGAGCAGGTCGGGACGCCGGAACGGGTCTTTCAGGACCCAAAATCCCGGTTCGTCGCCGGCTTTCTCGGTCACGCCAGCTTCCTCTCGGGTGCGGTCCGCGGCGACCACGTCGATACGTCCCTCGGACGCGTTCTGCGAGACGACGTCAACGGCCTCGCCCACGAGTACGACGGCTCCGACATCGATCTGCTCGTTCGGCCGGACGACGTGACCGCCTATCCGGCCGACGAATCCGAGGCCAACGGCCGGGTCGTCTACCGGCGCTATCTCGGTCCGACCGTCCTCTACCGGGTCGAACTGGACTCGGGCGAGACGATCGAGTGCATGCACAACCACTCCGATCGAATCAACCTAGACGAGCGCGTCGCCGTCCGCGTTACGGCTGATCACGAACTCGCCTGGTTCCCTGCGAACCAGCGAACGGCCGAGCCGTCGACCGTCGACGCGTAGTCTCTCGATCGTCGCCCCGTCACGGCCGACGCTGCTCGCTCCGTCGAACCGACCCGAAACCGTTTCCCGTGCCGTATACGTCGTCAGGAACGGTTTTGCGACCGGTGTGCACACAACCCTTAAGCCGGGACCGTTCGTAGACGCGACCATGCACAAGGACGAACTTCTCGAGCTCCACGAAGAACTCGTCATCATCATGGAGTACTTCTCGGAGCGCGAAGAGGTCGACGAGGGCCTGTTCGACCCCTACCACGAACTCGACGTCGATCCGTCGCACGTTCACAAATCCAAGAGCGAGCACAAACACGCCGTCTTCGTCCTCGGAAACGCGCTGGCGAAGGCCATGAGCGAGGACGAGTTCTCGAGCGCGGGCCGAATTGGCAAACGTATGAAAGAACTCGCCGAGGACGCCGAGTCGAAGATCTAGGCGAAACGTATTTGTTCTGTTTCCCGCTTGTTAAACTATGCACTCGCGCACGAAAAAGCGCGTCGAGCAATGGGATTCTCGCCCGTTCAGTGGCGGATACGATGGCTTATCTGATCTCGCCGATCGTGGTTTTTCGGGCGCCGTCTCCGCAGCCGGTGCGTGGCTGTTCATGCTCAACGGACGCATCGTCGGCGTGTTCGACGGCGACCTCGAGAGCTTCGAGGCCGCCTCCGGAACCATCTACCAGGCACCGCATCCGTCCCTTCCACTGCTTTGCTGCATGGAAGAACGCGGGGGCGACTCCCGCGCCAGGTACTACACTAACGAGACGCCGCTCGAGGAGGTCGACGAGACGCTCCAGGACGGCTCGTTCACCGGCTACGTCGAGCTGAGCGAGAACGTCCTCAGCGGGGATTACTACGCCGTCTACTACGGCGGCCGACGGATGGCCGCGGCCTTCATCGGCAACGCAGAACGGCTGGTCACCGGCGACGAGGCGTTCGAACGCGCAAACGACGAGGTCGGCATCTACGAGGTGATCGACGTCGACGTCGACGTGACGGACGTGCCGGACGGATCGGATTCGCGTTCCGAATCCGGGACGGAACCCGGCGACGGTTCCGGGGCGTCGATTCCCGGGGCGGATTCGGAACTCGAGTCGCTCTCGGTCGAGACGGACGCCGACGTCGACGCCGATCCAACCTCGTCTCTCGACGACCTCGACGTCGCCGGCGTCGACGCAAGCGGTGCGCCGGACGACGAGCTCGACGGAATTACGACGGACGATCCGTCGATCGCAGCCGACCCCGACGCCCAACGCGGAATCACGGCCGACGAGACGACGACCGACGACGACTCGAAGGCGGATTCGGTCGACGACTCCGGGACGAACGGGGTGGACGTCTCCGACGAACGGGACGCGGTCGACGTTTCCGGCGAACCGGCCCACTCGACGGACGAGCCAGCCGCCACCGAGGTCGAGTACGACTCGGAGTCGGCGTCGGACGATCGGTCGGGACTCGATCCCGACGAAGTCGAGGCCGCGGCCGAGGAACTCGATCGAAGCGACATTTCCTGGACCGAAGACGAAGTGGGCGCCGAGACGGAGGCGGGCCAATCCGACGCCGAGCCGGAAACCGAACGCCGACCGCAACCCGGCGATCGCTCCCGGACGCCCCCCGACGAGAAACCGGGCTCGATCGATCGATCGCCGGCCGACGACGAACGCGAGCCGTCCGCAGAGGCGGACGACGACTCGCTCGAGGAGCGCTTCGAAGAGGAGGCGCAGTGGCGATCGACGCGAAGCATCCCGTCGATCGATCCCGACAACACCCAGACGAGTGATTCGACGGCCACCGTCGCCGGATCGGCCACGAAATCGCCGAGGGCCCGACAGCGCGACGACACCGATCGGCGCGCTGGGGAGTCGACCGCGGCGTCGGGACGGTCGGGCGGGGAGTCGCGTGCGAACGGACCGTCCCAATCGAGCGAATCGACGAGCTCCGGCCGCACGTTCTCCGGATCGGGCGGCGTCACCGCCTCGGAGAGTCGTGGCGAGTCGGACGAACGGATCGAACGGCTGCAGTCGCGAATCGAGGAACTCGAGAGCCGTCGCCGGGAACTCGAGACGAAAACCGAAGAACTGGCGACCGAGCGCGACCACCTCCGTTCCGAAAACGACGAGCTCTCGGCGACGGTCGAGCGGCTACAGTCGCGCATCGAGGAACTCGAAAACGAACTCGAGCGGACGCGGGCACGGGGAGATCGAACCGCCGGGTCGAACGCGTCCACGCAGTTACCGGCCGAGCAGGCGCTGTCGGGGACGAACCTGTTCGTTCGCTACGGTTCGAAGAGCCACGCGACGCTCGAGATGGCCCACGCCGGGGACACAGATCGCGCCGATCTCGCGTCGAACCTGCAGATCGAACACCACACCGAGTTCGACGCCGGCGACGTGGCGGTCGGCGGTCGATCGTACGCGGAGTTTCTCTCCTCGACGATGGAGTATCAGTTCGTCGACTGGCTCACGGAAGTGTTGCTGTTCGAGATCCGCGACACCGGTCACGCGGACGGACTGGGTGATCTTTACGACGCGTTGCCGCGCATCGACCGCGCCGAACTCCACGCGTCGATCTCGCTCGAGGACGACGACACGGAGAACGTTCCCGATCAACTCACGTTCGACGTCGTCGCCTACGACAAGATGGGGAATCCGCTGATCGTCGTGAATCTGAACGATTCGCGCGAGCCGGCGACGCGCGAGATGCTCGAGGAGATGGAGGCGGCCGCCTCCGCGGTCAAGGCGAACTATCCGGACCTCGCGGCCGCGATGGTCGTCACCTCGAGTTACTTCGATCCCGGCGCGCTGGAAGTGACCGAGCAGGCGACCAGCAGCGGCTTTCTCAGTCGAGGCTCGAAGCGAAGCTACGTCAACCTCTCTCGCAAACAGGGGTATCACCTCTGTCTCGTCGAATCCCGCTCCGAGGGCTTTCACATGAACGCCCCGGAGCTCTAAGTCGACGAAGAACCGCTTCTCGAGCGCTTCTCGACGCCGAACGACGCCAGAAACGGCCGGTCGTTCAGAAACGGTCGTGCGTCGGTCGAAGGTAAAACGAAATTAGCTTTCTATTTCGGCTACGTCTTCGATCTTCATCCCCTCGAGCTTGTCGATGATGTCGTCGATCTTCCCGTCGAGCTCGTCGACGAACTCCGCGGTTCGTTCGGTCTTGATCGCACCCTGGCTGGAGGGCTCGATGAGGTTCTCCTCTTCGAGGACGCGAAGCGAGTAGCGAACTTTGTGATGAGGGTATCCGGTTTCGTTCGACATTTTCACGATCCCGATCGGTTCGTTCTCGATAACCATCTTCAGGACCTGGAGATGTCGTTCCAGCATATCGACTTCCTTCTCAAGCCGGTCTATCATGGCATTTGTTAACTTGTCTTTGGGGACTTTAAAAGTTACTCTCCACGATTGAAAGGACTGCGCCTAACTTGGCTCTCGGTCTTGCCAGTAGTTAACGTTTCCGCTTGCGGCGGAACGGGTCGAATCACCCGACGAAACCGGTGCGACCGTTGTCGGTCGTGACTGCACGTACGTGCACAACCGTTCGTCGCCGACCCGGCCAGACCGTAATCGGTTTATCGGCCGGGCAAGAATCCGCCGCTGTTATGACCGTCACAATCGTCGGGTCGCAACTCGGCGACGAAGGCAAGGGTGGCGTCGTCGATCTCTACGGCGACGCCGCCGACGTCGTGGCTCGCTATCAGGGCGGCGACAACGCTGGACACACCGTCGTCCACGACGGGACCGAGTACAAACTGTCGCTCGTCCCGTCGGGAGCCGTCCGGGGCAAGATCGGCGTCCTCGGTAACGGCTGCGTCGTCAACCCCGAGACGCTGTTCGACGAGATCGACACGCTGCGACAGCGCGGGCTCGAGCCCGACGTCCGCGTCGCAGAACGCGCACACGTCATCCTGCCCTATCACCGGGCGCTCGACGGCATCGAAGAAGACGAGAAAGAAGACCTCGCCGCCGGCACGACCGGTCGCGGAATCGGCCCGACCTACGAGGACAAGGCGGGTCGACGCGGCGTCCGCGTCGGCGACCTGCTCGAGCCGGACGTGCTCCGCGAGCGACTCGAGTACGTCGTCCCCCAGAAGAGAGCGCTCGCCGAAGACGTCTTCGGTGTGAACGTCGCCGAGGCGTTCGACGTCGATCACCTCTACGAGACCTACCGGGAGTACGGCGAGCGACTCGCCGACGAGGGGATGACCGTCGATTGCGGCACCTTCCTGCAAGAGCGCATCGACGCCGGCGAGAACGTCATGCTCGAGGGCGCCCAGGGAACGTCGATCGATATCGATCACGGTATCTATCCGTACGTGACCTCCTCGAACCCGACCGCGGGCGGGGCGAGCGTCGGAACGGGTCTCGGTCCGACCGTCGTCGGGCGCGGTGAGGTCATCGGCATCGTCAAAGGGTACCTTTCGCGCGTGGGAACGGGGCCGCTCCCGACCGAACTCGGCGGCGTCGAGGGCCAGACCCCGGGCTACGATTCCGACGGCAGCGCCGACGAAGAGGAACTCGCGACGTACATCCGCGACGAGGGCGGCGAGTACGGCACCGTCACCGGCCGACCACGACGCGTCGGCTGGCTCGACATGCCGATGCTCCGTCACGCCGCCCGCGCGAACGGCTTCACCGGCCTCGCGATCAACCACGTCGACGTTCTCGCCGGTCTGGACGAGGTAAAAGTCGGTCACGCCTACGAGTACGACGGCGAGACTCGGCTGACGATGCCGGCGACCACCGAGAAGTGGGGCCGTTGTGAGGCGATCTACCGGACGTTCGACGGCTGGCCGGACGTCGACTGGGAAACCGTCGCCGCGGAAGGGTACGACGCCATCCCCGAAAACGCGCGCGCGTATCTCGAGTACGTCTCCACGGAACTCGATGCGCCGATTTACGCCGTCGGCGTCGGTCCCGGTCGCGGGGAAACCGTCGTCGTCGAGAACCCCTACGATTGACATCCTCCCCGCCCTGAACAGTAGACAACCTCACCACCAGCGTCGTGAATTAGGTTCGGTGTCTACTGTGAAGGGCGAGGTTTTGCGCTTGCTCATCACGCATCCCGCGTCGATTCAGCGGTGTCCTCGGACCGTCTCGGGTCCGGTCGCCGGGAGGTCGGCCGGAACGAATTCGATTTCGCGACGTTCCCGAAACCTTTTGCTGAATGCGATCACCGTACGTAGTATGAAGGAGTCGTTGCTGGAGATCCTCCGGTGTCCGCTGGACAAACACGAACTGGAACTCGAAGACGCCGAGTACGACGACGAGGGCGAAGAGGTCGTCTCCGGAACGCTCGTCTGCAGCGAGTGCGGCGAACGGTACCCGATCGAGGACGGGATCCCGAACCTGCTCCCACCGGACATGCGCGAGAAAGCGCCGGCCTGAACGCCCAGATCGACCGTGCGCCACGCAGAGATCACCGTCCACGTCAACCGCGGGAGCGCGAACACGCTCGAGGCCTCCGTCGAGTCGCTCGAGACGCATCGCGACGCGGCGGTCGTCCTGCGCGGTCACGAACGGCCCGCCCACGTTCACTGTCGACTCGACGGTGATCTCGACGGCGTCGCCAGGATCGACGGCCCAAACTACTACGTCGAACCCGACGAGGTGATCGGGGTTCCGATCGCCGTCGACGCCGACCGGATCGACGAACCGCAGACGGGCGAACTCGAGGTCGTCACGGGCTACGGGGCGGAGTCGATCGCGATCGACCTCACGATCACGCCCGGTCCCCCGAGCGTCGACGTCGACGAATCGCTCTCGAAACCGAACAGACCGCACGCGGCGTCCGACGGCGACGAACCGTCCCCGAAACCGCAATCGCCGCTCGTCGATCGACTGGGACCGCGACTCGACCTCGAGACGTCGACCGTCGCCGTCGTCGTCCTCGCCGCGCTGGCGCTGGCCATCGCGACGGCGACCGCGGCGACCGTCGGCGGACCGATCACGATGGTCGGTCTCGCCATCGTCGCCGGCGGACTCGTCGTCGCGCTGTGGCTCTTGCTCCAGTAATACCGACCCCGTTTTCCCGTCACCCGTCGGTTTCCCGGCTGCGCGCCGTCTCAGTCTTACTGCTCGCCGCGCGTTCGTGCCTCGAGCGAGCCGTCGTCGAACCGCTTCGCCCGGAGGTACCGTGCGCGGTAGCGGTTCGCGCCGTCGTAGACGTCCGCTTCCCGGATCTCGTCGGTGCGACCTTCCGCGACCGCGTCGATCAGCTCGGCCAACTGGTTGAACTCGCTCGTCGTCAGCTCGAGTTCGTACGTCCGTTCGTCCTCCGACTCGAGGATCGTCCACTTGCGGGCGGCCGCGATCACGAGCGAACACGGCTCGCGGCAAGGGAACTGCCCGTCGCCGCCGTCGATCGCGAGTTCGTCGTCGGCCTCGTACTCCCACTCGCGACGCCGGAGACACTGGGAGTCGACGCAGCAGGCTTCGGCCATCCAGTCGACGGCCTCCCGGGGGAGTTCGTCGATCACGTCGTAGATACCCGTCTGACGCTCGGCGGTCTCGAGCCAGTGGTCGACGTCGAGCGTTTCCAGCCGCTCGCGGTGCCAGTTCGCGACCGTCGCCGGGTAGAAGAACTCCACCGCCTCGACGAGCTCCTCGCCCGAGCAGCCGGTGAACGCCCACCCGGAGGGCAGCGTCGGCGCGGTGTTCAGCGGGCGGTACCGGCCGTCGTCGTCGTAGGTCGCGATCTCACGGGCCTCGCGGGGATCGTCGTAGACGTCGAGTTCCGCGAGGTCCGTCCCCGCGTCGTCCGCGTGCCAGAGGTCGTAGACCCGCTCACCGTCGGGCTCGTCCACGTCGACGAACCGGGTCGTGATGCGAAGTTGCCCCCACTCGCGGTCGACGCCGTCGCGAAGCGCTTCGTAGCGGTCCGGAACCGGCAGTGATCTCTCGTCTGCCTCCCTCGAGCCGTCGATCCCGTCGGCGTCCGCAATCTCGCCGTTCGCTTCGGCTTCGATCGGTGGTGCTCGTTCGCACCACCGGAGGAACGCCCGTCGGGCGGTTCCGTCTCCCTCGACGACCCGCTGCCAGTACCACCAGTTCGAGACGTACTCGGCGACCGTCGAGAGCGCGTCGTCGGCGGTCGCCTCGTCGAACTCGATCCGATCCGTCTCGGACGTTTCGAGGACGTACGCGCCGTCGGTTCGCTCGAGCCGGAAGCCGTCGAAACGGACGCCGCCGTCGCGTGCGGACTCGAGCAGGGGCTCGACCCGATTCGCGGGATCGGACACGGTCAGTCACCCGCGCCTGCGCCAGCGTTCGGGTCCGTTCCGTCGTCGCCGGCCGACTCCGCCGCTTCGCGGCCGGTTTCGATCGAGTCGCCGACGTCGGCTCCGGCGTCGGCCGCACGCTCGAGAATAACGTCGGCCATCAACTCCTCGGTGCCGACGGCGCCGGCGTACCAGAGCCGGACGCCGTCGACGATTGCCGGGATTTCCCAGCCTTCCCGGAAGTCGTCGGTGAGTCCCATATCTTCCGGAATGTCTTCCTGGGTGTGGTAGCCGTCGGCGACGAACAACGGCACGACGACGACGTCGTCGCTCTCGAAGTAGTCGGTGACGTCGTCGACTTCGGGCTCTTCGTCCATGAACAGCGCTTTCACCTCCTCGAAGCGGTCGCGTCCGCGGATCCGATCGGCGTGGTACTCGATCGCCTTCGCGGAGTTTTCGTTGCGCTCGGTGCCGTGGCCGACGACCGCGAGGCCGACGCCCTCCCCGACGTCGGGGTCGTCCGTCACGCTCTCGGCGCGACTGACGATCACGTCGGTCATCGCGTCGTGGGTGCCGACCGGCCCGCAGTAGTGAACCGTCTTCTCGACGTCGGTCGCTTCGAGCGTCGCCTGCGAGGCGTCCGTTCCGTCGGAGTCCCAGCGCTCGGGGTCCCACTCCTCGAGGCGGAGTTCGCGCGGGATCACCTGTTCGGTGAAGTAGCCCTCGCTGATGAACAGCGGAACGACGAACACCTCCTCGGACTCGAGGGTGCGGACGACCTCGCGAAAGTGCGGTTCCTCCTTCCAGAAGGCCTCCCGAACCTCGTCGAACGCGCCCGCCTCGCGGACGGCGTCCGCGTGGGCGTAGGTCGGATCCGAGGCGTCCGGATTCAGGTGCGATCCGTGTGCCGCGATGACCAGCGCTTGCATGACTCGTCGTTGGGATGGGGAGGGTATAGGGACTTCGCTGACGGGAAGCCCACCGCCGCCACCTTCGTTTGGGTGACCGAAGGGCCGCGAACGCCGACCTCAGCCGTCGGCCGGCACCGAAAGCTCCGTGCGCGCCTCGCAGGCCGTCTCCCGCGCGAGCAACTCGGCGACGACGGTGTACTCGCCCGGCTGCGGATCGTCCCAGCGTTCCTCGTAGGTCGTCTCCTCGTCGGGCGCGAGACGGTCGGAGCCGAGCACCTGCGCGAACGCGCGGCCGTCGGTGAACCGCCAGACCTCCCGACCCTCGTCCTGGACGACGAACTCGGCTCTGGCCGCGTCCGCGAACTGGAGGTCGACCGCCTCGGAGCCGACGTTTCTGACTCCGAACGCGAACTCGACCGATGGCTGACCGGTCGCGTCCTTCGAGACCGTCGTTTCGAGCGTCCCCTCGAGTGCCATACGTTCGGTATCGCCGGCGGCGCACATATGCCTTGGTTCACCTCCCGGCGAGACGAACAGTATATTGGCGGTCCCGCCCAACCTCGGGGCGTGCAACTGGTCGGCTACGAACCGAGCGGACGCGGACCCGCCCTCGTCGTGGGCGACGGCGGGACGATCGAGCGCCGGCCGCTCGAGGCCGGCGACCGGCTCGCGTACGTCCTCGGAACGCGTCGGTGTGCCGGCACCGTCGACGACGGCGAGCACGTCGCCTGCGATCGCCCCTCGGCACCCCACTGCGACTATCACGCGAGCACGTGGGTCTGTGCGCGCTGTACGGGCACCTGCCTGAAAGACGAGATGGACTGTTACGAAGAGCACGCGGTCTACCTCGCGGCGTTCGCCCCAGACACGTTCAAAGTCGGCGTCACTCGCTCCTGGCGTCTCGAGACCCGCCTGCGCGAGCAGGGTGCCGACCGGGCGGCTCACGTCCACACGGTCTCGAACGGTCGGATCGCCCGCGAGATCGAAGCCGAGATCGCCGAACGGCTCGTCGATCGCGTCAGGACCGACGCGAAGGTCGACTCGCTGGCGGCGACCGTCGACGACGACGCCTGGGAGGCGCTTCTCTCCGAGTTCGACGTGATCGATCGGTTCTCGTTCGACTACGGGCTCGACCTCGAGCGGCGGCCGGTCCGCGAGACCGTCGCGACGGGGACGGTCCTCGGCGTACGGGGGCGACTGCTCGTACTCGAGAACGCCGGAACGGCCTACGCGGTCGACATGCGCGACCTGGTCGGCTACGAACTCGAAGCGGGCGAGACGAGCCGTGATCTCCAGTCGTCGCTCGGTTCGTTCGGGTGACGCCGATCGTCAGGGGCCGATCCCTTCGACCGGTACCGTCGTCTCGCAGTTCGGACAACTCGCCTGTTCGTCCGAGCCGGTGTACGTCCATCGCTTGCCGCACTCGTGACACTCGAGTTCGACCCCGCTCGAGTCGTCGTCCGAGTCGGTGTACGTGCTTCGAAAGCGCGAGACGACGGCGTAGAGGTCGTCGATCTCGGTGTCCTCGATCGGAACGCCGCGATCCGATCCGTCGCCGTCGCTCGCGTCGTCCGCCGCGTCGTCGACGAGGAGCCGGAACTCGGCCTCCGTCGACCCCTCGACGATTCGATACCGCCCTTCGCGTACGATCGCCGTTCGGTCAGTGGAGTCGTCGTCCATACCGTCTCGTCCCACGCCGAGGGTGTTCCGTCTTGGGGGTCCTCGTCCACCGGTTCGCTCGCTTTCACCGGCCAACCGACCACCACTCCCGCTTTTTCCCGGTCTCGACGATCCGGACTCAGAACTCCTCGAGTACCGCGTCCGTCGTCGCGATCGACGCGAATTCGCCCTCGAGGTGAGCCAGCGCGGTCCGGTGGACGATCTCGGCGTCGAAACGCTCCCCGTCGAACGTTCGATCGAACGTCGCGCACGCGTCGGCGACGACGGTCACGTCGAACCCGCGGTTTTCGGCCATCCGAACGGTCGTCGAGACGCAGTGGTCCGTCGTCAGCCCCGCGACGACGAGCGCGTCGTGGCCGCGTTCGCGGAGCCACGCCTCGAGGTCCGTGTCGACGAACGCGCCGTTGACCGACTTGACGAACGTCGGTTCGTCCGCAAGCGGTGCCGTCTCGGGTTTGAACGCAAAGCCCGGCACGTCCCCGCGCAACGGCGACTCCGGCTCCGTCGAGTCGTGTCGGACGTGCGCGATCGGTCGCTCGCGTTCGCGCCAGCGCTCGAGGAGACGGCGCGCGTTCGCTTCGGCGTCGGGGTTGTTTCGGCTTCCCCACGACGGCTCGTCGAACCCCTGCTGGAAGTCGATCGAGAGGAAAGCGGCGTCCTCGAGGGGGGTCGTCGTCCCGCCATCGGAGCTCCCGTCGGAATCGTCGGTCCGGACTCCCCCGGAATCGCGGGGCGTCGCGGTTTCGTGATCGTCGGTCACGGTACCCTCGCGGCCGGCTTCGGGTGTTCGCGAGTGACGGTTATCGGACACTCCGACGGCGCTTGCTCGTCGTCGGACGAGAGCATGTACTGGGGCCACTCGCGGTCGCCTTCGACGCCCCAGTCGCCCAGGTCGGCGTGCGGGCAGACGCCGTCGTACTCCTCGAGTCGGTTCTGGATGACCTCGCGGGCGTGCTGACCCGTGTCGGTGTCCGCGGTGACGTTCAGCCGCTCGAACAGTGCGCGCGGCTGGAAGGTGATCTCGAGACCGATCGGGCAGTACCGGCTGCGTCGGTCGTCGTAAAACGGCGCGCGGCAGGTCGGGAACATGGGCTCGCCGCCGAGGCAGAACTCCCAGTACGGATCGTCGGGATCGGTCGGAATGTCCGACGGCCACGGTTCGGGATCGTGGAGGTGCAGCGTCTGGAGGACGTGCCACAGCGCGTCGTGATATTCGCGTTCGGGAAGCGACCGCTCGGGCGGTTTGAAGAAGGTGACGAGCGACGCGCGCTCTGCGTGGTCTTCGTACACCTCGAGGTACTCGAGGATACGATCGCGGAGCGTCAACAGCGCGTTTGCGTCGCTCATCGACGGCACCGCCGTGTACAGCGGCTCGCCCTTGCCGACGGACTCCGCGCCGAAAAAGCAGGGAAACGGCGATCCGTTTCGCTCACCGAGGAGCCCCTCCTGGAACGAACGCCAGTGGGCCGCGACCCACTCGGGCGTATCGCCGGCTCGCACTCGCTCGTCGAGCGTTTCCTGATCCATCAGCGACTGGATCCCCGGTTCGTTCATCGGTTGTGCGTTCGAGGTCGTCGACTTGAGCCTTGGGGTTCGGTTCTCGAACGAGACGATCGATCGTCTCGTTCGGCTCGATTCGTCCGGATCGCCGTCCCGATCTTCCGGCGCAATCGCGAACGGTTCGCGGTTACACCGGAAACGAGGGACAGCGGACCGTATCAGTCCGTCGGTTCGTCGACGGCGGTCGTCCGCGTCGACGGCTGCGTTCCCGTGTTCCCGTCGATCGACACGATCGGATCGTCCGGCTCGATCGTTCCTCCCTCGAGGATGCGCGCTCTGAGTCCGCCCCGACGAACCAGCGCCTCTCGGAGGTCGTCGATCTCGAGGTGACGTTCGAGGTACGCACAGGGCGCACAACGTTCGATTCCCACACAGCGCGCGTCGCCGACGCGAAACCGTCGTCCGATCAGCGACTCGAGCGAGACGTCCGCGGTCTCGACGTTCCGTCGGTGGGCGCCCGGCTCGAGGGAGATCCCGTGTTCGCGTTCGACCGCCGTGAGCGCCTCGCGTTCGATGAGGGTGAGGTCGCATCCCTCGCGCTCGCCGAACGTTCCGTCGGTGTCGAAGTAGCGGTCGTCCTCGAGCCCGCGGTCGGCGACGGCGGTGGCGCGTTCGACGCGTTCGGTCGGCTCTCCCCGGTCGGCGGCAACGTAGATCGCGCGGACGCGCCCTGCCATATCCGGACGTGGGGATCGAAGCGAAATACGTCGTTCGTCTTCGCCCCGCGGTCGCCCCCTCGAGCACCGCGCGAGTCACGGACATGGCAACTCTTTTCCGCGCAGGTGGAGAATCCGAGAGTATGTCGGACGAAAACGAAACGAACGGCGAGGCCGACGAGGGCGAGGAGAAATCGTTCCGCGAGCGAGTCGAAGAGATCCGCGAGAAACGCGCCGAGGAGGGCGAAGGTGGCGAGCCGCCGGAGAGTCCGTTCGGTGGCGGCGGCCCCGGCGGAATGGGCGGCGGCGGCAATCCGTTCGCACAGATGATGGGCGGCATGATGGGCGGCGGTCCCGGCGGCCCGGGCGGCCCGGGCGGACGCGGCGAGGAGAGCAACGAGGAACTCGTCCGGGAGGTGCGACAGCTTCGCGACGAGATGCGCGATCAGACTCGCGCGCTCAAGCGGATCGCCGACGCGCTCGAGGACGACTGATCTCACGCGATTCTTTTTTCGACGTCGGACGATCGATCCGCGACGGTCGAACGGTCGATCGAACCGCTTTTGCGACGCCGGCGGATACCTGAAGGCGATGGACGTACTGATCGTCGGCGCCGGATCGATGGGATCGTGGTTCGCCAGCGCCGTCGACGCCGACGTGACGTTCGCGGACGTCGACCCGGACGCGGCAGCCGCCGCGGCCGAGGCGGTCGGCGGCGAAGTCGGCGACCTCGAGGGGGACGACCGGTACGACGCCGTCTGCGTCGCGGTGCCGATGACTCACGTCGGGGACGCGGTCGCGAGCCACGCCGGTCGGGCCGACCGGGCGATCGTCGACGTCTCGGGCGTGATGGGAGAGCCACTCGAGGCGATGAAAGCGCACGCGACGGGGCTCGAACGCGTCAGCCTCCACCCGCTGTTTGCCCCCGAGCGCGCGCCGGGTTCGATCGCCGTCGCCCGGGACCGATCCGGTCCGGTCACCGATCGGCTGCTCGCGGACCTCGACTCGCGGGGGAACGATCTCGTCGAGACGACGGCGAGCGAACACGACGAGGCGATGGAGACCGTTCAGGCGGCGACCCACGCCGCGGTGCTCTCGTTCGCGCTCGTGGCGGAATCCGTCCCTCAGGGATTCGAGACGCCGATCTACGAGCAGTTGCGGACGCTGGCCGAACAGCTGACCGAGGGGACCCCCCGGGTGTACGCCGACATCCAGGGGACGTTCGACGGGGCCGACGCGGTCGCTCGAGCGGCCACCGAGGTCGCCGCCGCCGATTCCGACGAACTCGAGGAACTGTACCGCCGGGCGGCAAAGCGGTGGCAATCGGAGCCGATCGGCGCGGATCGGCAGGGAGGGCTGGACGGGACCGACGCGGCGAACGATTCGGACGCCGACGCGGGTGAGCGCCGATGAGCGACCCGCGCGAGGGGGTTCGATCGAACGCGAAGTACCTGCGAAACGTTCGGCCGATCGATCCCGAAGAGATCTGCACGTACGTGGAGGGCGACCCCCACCCCGCCGTCGTTCGCCAGTTGCTGCGCGAGGAGGCCGTCGATCTCGAGTTGATCGAGCGCGACGACGGAACGTTCGTTCCAGTCGACGAAAACCCGGTTCCGGCCCGCAGCCGTCCGGTCGAACGCGTTCCGCGGGCGTACGAACGGCGCCTCGAGGAGCTGCTGGTCGATCGCTACGGCGTCGACTGGCACGAGGGCGCGACCGGCGACCTCCTGCGGTCGACCGTCCGCCGGTTCAAAGCCAGCTACCTCGACCGCCGCCCGGTCGAGTACGACGAGGACGTCGCGGCCGGGTACGCGGTGTACCACTTTCCGGGCTACTACGCGGCGATCCAGTACGTCCTCGACGACCTCGCTCATCAGGGGTTGCTCGATCGGAGCCTGCGCGTCCTCGACGTCGGAGCCGGCGTCGGCGGACCCGCGATCGGCCTCTGTGAGTACCTCCCGGACGACGCGTTACTGGAGTACCACGCGATCGAACCCAGCGCGGCGGCGGACGTCCTCGAGGAGCTGCTCGCGGAAACCGGGCGAAACGTCCACACGACGGTCCACCGGACGACCGCCGAGGCGTTCGACCCCGCGGCGCTCGGAGGCGGCGACTTCGATCCCGCGGCTCCCGGCGACGGGTTCGACCTCGTGCTCGCCTGTAACGTGTTGAGCGAACTCGACGATCCCGTCGCCGTTTCCCGCTCGATGCTCGAGACGCTCGCCCCCGACGGAACGATGCTCGCGATGGCCCCGGCCGACAAACACACGAGCGTCCAGCTGCGGGAGGTCGAACGCGAACTCGAGGACGAACGAATTTTCGACGCCGACGCGATCGGGCGGTCCGACGCGAACGCTGCGACCGGCGACGGCGAGGCCGACGACGGCGGTGCGGAAACCGGATCCGCCGGCGACCGGTGTGGCAGAGTAACCGTCTACGGGCCCGCGGTTCGGCTCTGGCCCAACGACCGGCCGACCGATCGATGCTGGTCGTTCGACGTCAGACCCGACCTCGCGGTGCCGACGGTCCAGCAGCGCCTCGAGGAGGCGACGCCGGACGACGACGCCGATCACGCGCCCGGCGAGTTCGTCAACGTCGACGTCCAGTTTTCCTACTCGTTGCTTCGCCTCGACGGCGCGCGCCGGATCGACCTCTCGCTCGAGACGAGCGACTGGGCGAAGATGGCCGAGATGGACCGTCACGTGACGAACCGGATCGATCTCGTCGCGGCGAAGCTCAGTCGATCGCTGAGCGGTGACGCGACCGATCGACGCGACGCCGGCGCGAACCCGCTGTTCAAGGTGAGCGACGGAAGCGAGGACGTCGCACACTACGCCGTCCTCACGAACGAGACCGCGCTCAATCGGTCGCTGCTCGAGGCCGACTACGGCGAGGTGTGTTCGTTCGAACGGGCGCTCGCGCTCTGGAACGACGACGAGGGGGCGTACAATCTGGTCGTCGACGAGGAGACGGTCGTCGACCGAATCGCCTGAACCCGACCACCGCGCGACCCGAAGCGGAGGGCTTTTCGCGGCCGACTCCGAGTCGATTCGTATGGGCGACCCCCTCGAGATCCTGGTGACGAACGACGACGGGATCGACAGCACCGGCATCCGCGTGCTCTCGGAGGCGCTGTCCGAACGCGCGAACGTGACGGTGGTGGCTCCGGCGACCGACCAGAGCGCCTGCGGCCGGTCGATCTCCCACGAGGTCGACGTCGTCGAACACGATCTCGGCTACGCGGTCGAGGGGACGCCGGCGGACTGCGTCGTCGCCGGATTGGCGGAGCTGGGCCCCGATCCGGACCTCGTCGTCGCCGGCTGTAACGAGGGGGCGAATCTCGGCGAGTACGTCTTGGGTCGGTCCGGAACGATAAGCGCCGCCGTCGAGGCCGCGTTCTTCGACGTTCCCGCGATCGCGACGTCGATGTACGTTCCGATCGAGACGTCGCTTTCGGAGGCCGACCTCGGGATCGACGACTACGCAGAGGCGACGCGCGTGACCACGTTTCTCGTCGAGCACGCCCTCGACCGGGGCGTCTTCGAGCACGCGGACTACCTCAACGTCAACGTTCCGCCGGCGGGCGACGAGCCCGCACCGATCGAGGTCACGTCGCCCTCGAAGCGCTACGAGATGGGCGCACAACGAAACGGCGACTCGATCCACCTCACCGATCGGGTTTGGGAAACGATGGATCCCGAGGAGATTCCGGATCCGGCCGGAACCGACCGACGTGCCATCGCCGAGGGGAGAATCAGCATCTCGCCGCTGTCGGCACCGCACTCGACGAACCACCACGAAATTCTCGAAGAGCTAACCAGCGCGTACGCGGACATCGTCGGCGCTCGAGACGGATGACGACTCGAGCCGGACGCTGCGTCGACGTCGTCGATCGCGTCGTCCCCTCGGAGCCGCGCAGTGGGGTGTTTCCGGCGGACGGGCTCGGCCAGGGCGGCTACTCGTCAGCGGCGATGGCTCCCGCGACCCGGAGTGATTTGTACCCGACCGTTGAACGGATCGCTATGGTGACGGTCGAAACGAATCGCCACGTCTCGGACGGCCGCTCGGCGGGTACGGCCCGCGCTGGCGGCGTCCGAAACGGTCGCTCGACCGCCGAGGAACGGCGGCCTTTGGCTGGACTCTGCACGCGTCGGCAGTTCGACGCCGTCGCTCGAGCCGACGGCAAGACGGCCGACGAGACCGGAGTACCTGTGACCGCCGGATACAGTTCGCGGAGACTGATCGTGTTTATTATACATAACTACCTTGCGACCTGCAAGGCGGTCGCCCTTCCACGCCGGACCCGTCATCGACGTCGTGAACCGGTTAGCGGCGGCAAAAATATAACCGATCGTACAGAAGGTGCAACTAACGACGTTCCAGTCGTCAGTAATCCGGTAACGTGATCAACAATGGTATTCAGTACGCTCTGGGCTCGTCTGTTGTCTCTCTGGCCACGCGCATCGTCCGAGGAGAGTTCGTCCAGCGAGTCCGAGACGGTATCGACGATCGAATCGAGCGACGACCAACGCGGCGACGAAACGCTGAGCTACGCCGAAGAGATCGAGTACGGCGTCGACGAACAGGAGCTACCGGACGAAGACAAGATACTCCGATTGCTGGTCAAACGCGGCGGACGCGTCGACGAATCGACCGTGCGCGACGAGACCGGCTGGTCAAGTGACCGACTCGAGTCGGTAATCGACCGAATGGAAGACGACGATCAGATCAGCGCGATCACCGTCGGTCGAAAACGCGTCATCTGCCGACGGGGATTCGAGCCGAAGGGGTATCGATCGCACCTGAACGAGTAGCTATCGCGGAGGAGTGACTGTTCGAACGGCTGGCAAATGACTGCCGAACCCACTTCCTACGCGCGGGCTTCGGTCAGTGTATGCTCGAACTTGCACTGTTGTTCCTCGTGATCGCGATCGTCGCGGGCGCCCTCGGTGCGACAGGCGTCGCCGGACTCACGATGTCGATCGCCAAGTGGCTCGTGTTACTGTTCCTCGCGCTCGCGGTCATCTCGCTGTTGCTCTGACCGCGTCTCACACCCACGCGAACGAGTGGCTCCGAGTTCGCACCTCGAGTCCGGTGACGCCCTCACGCTCGACGAGACGTTACTCCACTCGCGTGCTCTCGAACCGCTCGGACCCCGCGAGAAGGTGATCCGGTACGTCGTCGGCGTGCGAACAGAGCGCGTCGAAAACCGTCGCAACTTCGCCAAAGCGCATTCCACGCTGAGCACAGAACGGATCCGTAGTCCAGTCGACGAATCCGAACTCGGACAGCACCGGGAGGTGTCGGTGCATCAGTTGTAGCCGAAGCTCGTCGCGGTCGACGGATTCGATCGATGACGTCGCGGCGTCCGGAAGCAGAACGCGTCGACCGGCCGGCGCGTTCGACAGCGTTGCGATCAGCTGCCGTCGCGGTTCGGCCGAGAGCGCCTCGAAGATCTCGTCCCACCGCTCGCCGGCTCGTTTCGTATCGCGGACCCGTTCGATAGTCATATCTGCATAAGAGCTCGCCACACCAATAGTAATTATGATTTGCAATAATTGGGATAGTTTCGGTCTGGCAGCGTCACGTCGATTAATTCGCCACCGTGAATAGGGCACGAAACAGTTAAGTATCCTATGGCACATGGTATCATCACACATGTCCTTTACCGATCGCTCTTCCCCCGGGTCGCTCGCCCGATCGACGTCGCTTCACCGGGCCGATTCGATCGAGAACGGAGACCGGATCAGACACGTCGATCAGCTCGAGGGCGAGACGTTGCAGCTGTTTCTCGAGTTACTCGACGGCGGCCGATCGACGGTTCCCGCGACGTGCGGGCTCGAACGCGGTGACGTCATCGTTTTCACCGACTACTACCGGATCGCAGGCGGCTGATCGCGGAGCGCGTCGATCGGACGTATCGAAGCCGTTTTCCCCGGTGCGGACGTCCGATCCGGTATGAACGGCGAAAGCGACATGACCCTGGCGTTCGAACTCGAGGCGCTGAAGGAACTCGCCTCGCCCGAGACCGTCTTCGAGGACGCCAGAGGGTGGACGGAGTACATCGGGGTCGTCTCCGAGAAGCCGACGTACGTGGTGACGAACTTCACGCGGAAGAATCGAATCCGACAGGACTTCTTCTCCGGTCCTCGCGGCAAAGCCGAGAGTCTCGAGGGCGTCAAAGAGCAGTTCGACACGGAGCGCTACGTCTACATCGGCGTCGACGAAGAAGACGAGTCGCTCGCGGACGAGGTCGGCTGGGAGTATCTCGGCGTCGAGGACGCCGCCGAGGCCGCCGACTGGGTGCTGGCGACCAGCGTGGAAGCCGACGAAGAGGAGGGCGAACCGGTTCGAGACGACTGGCCGTAACGATCGATTTCTCAACGATTATTACGGTCGGAGCCCCCGCTCTTTCGTATGAACGATCGGTATCGGCTGCTCGGACTCTGTCTTTTCCTTCTGGCGACCGTCGGCCTCTGCGTCGGCTACGCGAGCGCGGACCTGTGGTCGACGCCGTCCTCCGCGGACGTCGCTGGCGATCCTGCGGGCCACGACGGCGAGCGCGCGTTCGTCTTCGGCGAAGTGGAATCGATCGACGCCGACGAGGGAACCGTCGCCGTCCGGGTCGATTCGGCCACCATCGCCGTTACCGACGTCGATCGGGCCGTCCTGTCGCAGCTCGAACCGGGCGGGAGCCTGCAGGTGGTCGGCACCGTCCAGGACGGCGGAGTCACGCTCGCAGCGACGAACACCGTCGTCGATTACCGCGGCCCAGGGGACCGGCTGTTCGTCTACGGAACGTCGATTCTCGGCGGACTGCTCGCGGCTGGTGCGTTCTTGCGTCACTGGCGAATAAACGCGCGCCGCCTACGATTCGAGCCGCGAGACCGGGGTGAGCGGTGATGGCGGAGTGGCTCACCCACGTCCTGATCGCCTACGGATTGTTCACCGTCTGTGGCTGGTACGTCGACTGGCTCGACGAGCGCTGGGTCGCGGTCGGCGTGGTCGGCTCGATCCTCCCCGATCTGAACCGTCTCGACCTCGTGATCTCCGACGACCTGGTGACGGCGCTCCTCGGCGTCCCGTTCTCCTGGGACGGCCTGCACACGATCGGCGGCGTGACGCTGCTGTCGGCCATCGGCGCGCTGCTGTTCGCGACCGCCCGACAGCGACGTCGCGCGTTCGTCGTCCTGTTCGTCGGCGGCCTCTCGCATCTCGTCGTCGACCTCCCGCAGGCCTACGCCGACGGCGCGATGCTCACGAACCTGTATCTCTTCCCGCTGACGACCTGGCGGCCGCCGACGCCGGGGTGGTACGTGTCCGCCGACCGGTGGGTGGCGCTCGTCGCGCTCGCGTTCGCGCTCGCGGTCTTCCTCGCGGATCGATACCGGACCAGGGCGAACCGCGTCGCCCGACCTGCGTCGTGACGTGGAGTTCGAGCGTGTCGCGGCGTCCGAGTCGTCGCCCTTATGCCCTCGCCGGGCGTACGACGAACAATGGTAGAACCCCGCGTCCCGGGTTCCGGCGGCGACCGTCGTCTCGAGTTGCCCTGCGGCGAGGCGATCGATCCACGCGACGTCGACCTCGGCATGCGCGAGTACACCTGTTCGTGTGGTGCCCGCCACGCCGTCGTCACCGACGTTCACCCGCCGTCGCGGTTTTTTCCCGAATCGCTCGTCGCGGTCCTCCAGGAGTCGATCGAGCCGGCCGACGAGTTCGACCGGTTCGGCACGCCCCACCTCATGGGCGTCGTCCTCGAGGAGTTCCCCGAGAAGGTGGTCGTCCACGACGCGAGCGACGACGGCGCGGTCGGCTACGCCATGCTGTGGGTCACCGACGTCGACGCCCGCCGGCTCCACGAGATCGTCGTCGAACTCGTCGTCGAACTGATGGAACACGCGATCAGCCACGCCGACGACGACGCCGCGATCGCACAGTTCGAATCGCAGATGCTCGAGTTCGACGTGAGCGAGTTCGTCGATCAGTACAGAAACCAGCGGGAGTTCGAGAACGAACACGACCGCGCGCTGTGACGGTCAGACGTCGAATAGTTCGTCGACCGCCTCGCGGGCCGCGAGGGCCGCCTCGTCGGCGACCGCATCGGGGTCGGGTTCGACCGCTTCGTCGGGAACGTTGAGGTAGACGTCGACCTCGAGGACGCCGTCTTCGAAGCTGACGGTGACGTCACAGTCGCGGACGTCCGACTGCTTGTATCGCGAGAAGATCAGTCCCTCCGCGGCGTCCGAGGCGGTCTGGACGACCGTCTCGTCGGACGGATCGGCCTGCGTCATCTACGCGCCGCCAGCGCCCGGACCGCCGGGACCCGCCGGGCCGCCACCCATGCCGCCGAGCAGGCTCTCGAGGTCCTCCTGGAGGTCCTCGAACTGCTGTTGAACGCGGTCTTCTTGCTTCTCGAGTGTCTCGAGGCGAATCTCGAGAGTGTTCACTTTGTCCTCGAGTTCCGACTCGGCCTCGTCGTACTCCGTCTCGACGAGGAGTTCGCCGACCTGGCGGTACATCGCGGTGTCGTCGTCGATGTTCTCGAGTTCCTCGAGGGCGTTTTCCGCTTCGGTGAGGGTCGATTCGGCCTCCTGTTTCTGGACGGCGACCGTCTGTGCGGTCTCCTGAAGGTCCTGAAGCTGTTCGATTTTCTCCTGTGCTTCCGGCGGCAGATTTCCTTGCATGATTCGACCGTCGCCCTCCGGACTTAAAAAGCCAAGCTTTCGATCGAACGATAGACCGCCGGACCGGTCCCGGTTCGTGCGGCCGCTCGCCGTCGGTCCGCCGTCCGTTAGTTCCGGTGAGACCGCGGCCTCTTGTCCGTTAGTTCCGGTGAGACCGCGGCCTCTTGTCCGTTAGTTTCGGTGGGACCGCGAGCGGCCCGTGGTTATCCCGTACGCGGTGACGCCGGACCGTCGCAGTCCGCGGTGGCTCACTCGAGTGCGGCCGCGCCAACGTCGGCCGTCCGTTCCGCGACGTCGACCAGCGACAACCAGGTGTTGGCCGCCGCCCGGAGCGCGACGAGGTCGTTCGCGTCGATTTCGAGACGGACGAGCGTCCCGTCGCGGTCGATGATCGTCCGGGAACGGTCGTCGTCGATCTCGCCAATCTCGCGGGCGATGCTCTCGGCGACGATACGTGCGGTCGACGGGCGGTCGTACTCGAACTCGAGCGAGACGCCGTGGGTCGTCACGTGCGTTACTGGACGTCGACTTCCTTGACGTCGCGGCTGCGCTCTTTCAAAAGGACGCGGTGGCCGCAGTACGGACAGCGGACGCCGCCGTACTCGTCGAGCTGGACGTCGCGTTTACAGCGGGAGCACTTGTAGCTCATGCGTGAACGAGTTGGTGTTGTTATTCGTCGTCCTCGGCCAGCGCGGCGCGGATCGAGCGCTGGACGGTTCGGCCGGCTGGCGTCTCCGGGCGGTATGCGCCGCCGGTGAACACTTCGCCGGTCTCTTCGTTCTTCCAGATGCCGGTACCGACGCGGGTGACGTCGTCGCCGTCGACCGTCGCGTTCTGTCTGTCCGCTTCGATCTCGCTGACGCGTCGTCGTGCGACCCGACCGTAGCGTGCGCCGAAGCGTCCCGCGCTACCGACGTTTCCTTTATCGGCCATCGTAGCGCTACCTAACCCCAGCGGATTCTTAAAGCTGTTGAGTCACGGCGCTTACTCGGCCGAGCGCTCGGCAACCGGCCCGGCGAACAGTTCCCCAACGACGAGCGAGAGCGCGGCGACGTAGCCGATCGGCGCAAGCGGAACGGAAAGCAAGCCGGTGGCGACGCCGGTCACTCCGATCAGCGTTCGCAGGGCGAGCCCGCTCATCGCGAGCAGCGGTATCGCGGCCAGCACGGCGTCCGCTCGCTCGAACATGGCTAATTACATCTAATTACTCGGTCCGGATAAGGGGCCGACAACCAGCAGGTGCTGACACTTCCATCGATCCGTGACGGTCGCCGTCGGCTCGAGCGCCGACCCTACCGGGATGGTGCGTCGAGGCCCGTCACTGAAACTCCGCGTCGGCGAGGACGTCGTTCAGATCCGCTCGAATGCGCTCGCCCATCTCCCGGTCGCGTGCGGTCGTCACGACGCGGTTCTCCTGGACGCTCGAGCCGTCTCGGATCAGCATTCGGACGTTGCCGCCGTCGTCGGCGCGGGTGACTTTCGCTCGGAGCCCGGACTGCGAGCCGCTGCCGCCGGCGTCGATCGGGCCGGGGATGACCTTCTTGACGTGGGGGTGGTCGGCGACCGCGTGGATCGCCCGCATACCGGTTCGACCGCCGATGAGCGTCGTGTGACTGCCGCCGATCTTCTCGGCGGGCGGGGTTTCGACCACGTCCAGCGCGCGGGTCCCCCGCCGCTCGAGCGCGGCCGCGACCGGGTCGGCGTCGTCGACGCGGTAGACGGGATAGTGGACGTCCTCGCGCACGGCCCGAACGACCGCCCGCTCGCCGCCGGCGTACACCTCATCCGGCCGTTTTCGGCGGATCTCGTCGCCGATTCGTCCCGCGAAGTTCCGAAGTTCGACGATTTCGTTCTCGCCCGACTCCGGCGTCGTCGTGATCGTCGTCTCCCCGAGTACCGGTCGCTCGTCGTCCCGGCGGCCGCGTCCGCGTCCGTCCTCGTCGTCGGGTTCGCCGGCCAGGATCGTCAGCGTCGCCCGCTCGCGCGTCGTCTCGAGCACGATCGCCTCCGCGTTCGCCTCCCGGCAGACGAGACAGAAGTCGCCGGGTTTCTCGAGCGGCGAAGCGCAGTGGCGACACTCCATACCGGCCGTTACCGACGAAGCTGTAAAACGGACGCGTTTTCGGCGTGCGGTTCCGGCGTCCCGTCGCCGCTCCAGAACCCGTCCTTTCCCAGAACCCTCAAGGCTCGTCCCCTCGAATACCCGGCAGATGCATCGTCGCGCGTTCCTCTCGCTCGCGATTTTGTTCCCGGGCTGTCTCGACTACGTCGAGGAAAACGGCGAGGAGATCACCGAACCCGGCGACGTCGAGATCGTCTGGGACGACCTCGGCCGGGACGACCCGGGGACCGAAGACGAACGCGTCTACGTCTGGGGCGTCGTCCGAAACGTCGGTGACAGGACGCTGAACTACATCGAGATCCGGGCGACGTTCTTCGACGCCGAGGGCGAACCGCTCGAGAGCGTCATCGAGAACGTCGACGAGGACGTCACTTCCGGTCAGGAGTGGCCCTTCGAGATCGAGTTTCCGCACTTCGGCGAGCGCGCATCGGCGGTCGACGCGTACGAACTCGAGCCGGCGACGGGTGTTTGATGGCCGCGACTGCGGGCCGTAGGACGGCTCGTCGCGCGGGTTCGACGCCGGTCTGCCGGCGCTCGGATGAACGGACGGTGCAATCGATCCTGGGCACGACACGTAGGGGGCTATGACCGATAAGGACGAGGGCATCTCGACGCTCGCGAAGCAAGGCAGTATCACGTTCGTCGGGAACGTCGTCAACGGCGTCTTCGGCTTCGCGATCGTCATGCTGATGACGCGATTCGTCAGCCCCTCGGTTTACGGCCTGTTCGTCCTCGCGACCTCGGTCATCCTGTTCATGCAGGTGTTCGCGAACCTGGGGCTGCCGCTCGCGATCGACTACTTCGTCCCTCAGTACCTCGACGAGGGCGAACGCGGGAAAGCAAAGGGCGTGATCGTCCAGGTGACCGCGACCGTCCTCGTGACGTCCTCGCTCGTCGCGTTCGCACTCGCGATCAGCTCCGAGTTCGTCGGCGACTTCTTTCAGGAGCCGGCGATGCGGATCGCGCTCCTCTTTCTCTCGGTGACGATCCCCATGCTTGCGATTTACAACGTGTTGCTCACCTCCTACTACAGCATCAAGAAGCTGCAGTACCGGGTCATCATGCGGGATCTGGTCCGACCGATCGTCCGGTTCGTCGTCACCGCCGTCCTGTTGTTGATCGGGTACGGACTGCTCGGGCTCATCATCGGCTACGTCGTTGGCCTGTTCGTCGCCATCACGATCGGCGCGGCCGTCTTCACGTACAAAGCCTGGGATCTGCTCTCGACCGAACTCGAGCTCGTCGCGCCGGCACCGCTCGTGACCTACTCGGTGCCGCTGGCGATGACCAGCGTCGTCTTCGTCCTGATGGGACACGTCGACTACTTCGTGCTCGGTTTCTTCCTCGAGTCCGACGACGTCGGCATCTACCGGGTCGGCTACATGCTCGGCTCCGGACTGATGATCATCTTCAACTCGCTGTCGCCGGTGTTCAAACCGCTGATCGCCGAGACCAGAGACGACGTCGAACTGGTCCAACAGCGGTTTCGGATTATGGCTCGCTGGATCGCCGCGATCACGCTCCCCATCGCCATCGTTCTCTCACTCGGCGCGAGTTCGTATCTGGCGGTGTTGTACACGCCGCAGTACGCGGAGGCGAACGCCGTCGTCGCGTTGCTGGCCGGCGCGTTCCTGTTCAACGTCACGTTCGGCGGTCCCGACGGCTCGCTGTTGCAGGGACTCGGCTACTCCCGGATCGTCTTCGCGAACACGCTCGCGCTGTTCGGAGTGAACTTCGTCGTCTCCCTGGTGTTGGTTCCGATGATCGGTATCGAAGGGGCCGCCATCGGCTCCGCGACGGCGCTCTTTCTGGTCGGCGGGCTGACGCTAGCCGAAATCTACTACCTCGATCGCATTCACCCGTTCACCCGCGATTTCGCGAAGATCGTCGTCGCCGGCGTCCCCGCGATCGCCACCGGCGCGCCGATCGTCTACTTCCTCGAGTCCGATCTGCTCGTCGTCGTCGCGCTTCCCGTCGCCGTGGTCGGAACGTACCTGCTCACGCTCGTTGCGACGGACGCGTTTACCGACGCCGACGCGCAGATGGCCGCCGAGTTCAGCCCGACGCTGCAGAAGTGGCTCCCCGTCGGACCGTTCGATCGGTGAGCTCGGACGATCCGCAGTCCGTCGTTTCCGGAGCGACAGCGAGCCGTCCGTCGGTCGCTCCGGTGCGTCGGTGCGGCAACCGTCTCATACGGTTTACTGTAAGTCAGTACCGGCGCACCCGCAGCCCGGGTCGCAGGTGCGCCGGTAAATCGTTACAGCAATCCGTATCAGTCGTCGACCGACTCCGAATCGCCGTCGGCCGGTCTCGAGCGCTCGTCAGTCGCCCCGTCGCCCCCGTCCGGAGCGTTCGCGCCCTCGTCGATGACGTCGGATCGCCACGTCCCGAGTCGGAACCAGGCGACTGCGACGACGAACGAGGCGACCATGCCGAACGAGTACGCCCACCAGATTCCCTCGATTCCCCAGTCGAGCGCGGCGATCGTGAGCCCGAGACCGGGAACGGTGATCGTCCAGGCGAACGCCAGCACGAGCGCGACGGGAATCCGGAAGATCCACCGCGAGAGAAACGAGAGCACCATCGCCTCCCGGGTGTTGCCGGCTCCGCGGAAGGCTCCCTGGATCACCATGACGCCGGCGAACAGCGCCCAGAAGGGTGCCATGATCCGGAGGAACACGACGCCCTCCGCGATCACGTCCGGATCGGCAACGAAGATCCGCATGGCCTGGGCCGGAAACGCGAGCAGGACGGCGGCGACGGCGAAGATGAACAGCATCGTCGCGGCGGTCGCCGTCCGCGCGACGGTCGCGGCTCGATCCGGCGTCTTCGCGCCCAGGTTCTGGCCGACGCCGGTCGCGGTCGCGTCGCCGACGGCCCCCGAGACCGCCCAGGTGACGGACATCAGCCGGACGCCGATTCCGTACGCGGCCGTGGGTGCCGCGCCGAATCGGGCGACGAAGCCCGCCATCGCGACCGAGGCGAAACTGCGCGCCCAGCCGTCGATGGTCGCCGGATAGCCGATGTCGATCAGACGCCGCTGGACGGCGAGATCCGGTGTGAGATCGACCACTCGAAGCCGGACGCCGAATCGACCGTCGAGCAGGATGATCACGCCGGCGACGGCTGCGATCGCTCGCGCGATGAGCGTCGCCACCGCCGCCCCACGTGTCCCCATCTCCGGGAACGGCCCCCAGCCGAGGATGAAAAACGGATCGAGCACGACGTTGATCCCCGCCGAGATCAGCACGAGCCACATCGCCGTCTTCGTGTCCCCGGCCCCCTGTAGCGAGGACCGAAAGGCGAAAAAGAGAAACGTCAGCGGCAACGCGAGAAAGATCACCTCGATGTACGCGAGCGCCTCGACGAACACCTGCTCGCGCGCGCCGATCAGCCACAGCAGCGGCCGCCGGAAGTAGAGGCCGACTGCGGCGAGTACGCTCGAGACGGCGAGCGCGAGCAGGATCGTCTGGGCGACGACGCGGTCGGCCATCCTGTCGTCGCCGGCACCGACGTACTGGGAGACGAGCGCGATGGTCGCGGCCGTCAGTCCCATCGCCGTCGAGACGAACAGCCACGAGAGCGGGAACATGAGCGAGACGGCGGCGACGGCCTCGCTACTGACGCGGCCGACCCAGAACATATCCGCGAGGTTGTAAAACGTCTGGAGGAGGTTGCCGAGCACGAGCGGCCACGCCAGTTGCAACAGCTTCGGGGGGATCGCCCCCGTCGTCACGTCGACGCGCTTTCGCTCCGGCTTCGGTCCCCGTTCGGTTTCCGCCACTGTTGCTCCCGTCGATCCTCGGTTCGGCCGCCTGAAAAGAACTCGGCTCCGGCCTGTAGATTGCCGGCTTCGGGAGTCGGCGTCGTCCGTCGAAATACGGCCGATTGCCGGCGTTTTCCGATCCGAATCCCGGTGAGTCGGCCGTAAGATTCAATCCCGAGTCAGCGCAGGTTGACTCACACGAGCACGAGAATGTCTGACGATTTCGTCGGCGCGGCTTCCGGTGAATCGAGCGGATCGCCAGCTCGGATAACCGTACTCGTGGTAACCGCCGACCACGAGTGGGGTCGCTCGACGAAGGCGACGCTCGAGACGAGCCCGGAGCCGCTGGAGGTGCTCGTCGACTCCCCTGACGTCGCCCTCCGAACGCTGGCGGAGCGCCGGATCGACTGCGTCGTCTACGCCTGTCGATCGTCGGAACTCGACCTCGGGGCAGTGCGTTCCGCGAGCCACCGTCGCGCGACCGAGATTCCCGTCGTCTGCTGGGGCGAACGGACGGACGTCGAGCCGACGGCGGCGCTCGAGTGGGGAGCGACCGACTACGTTCGCTCGGTCGAATCGGGCGGATCTCGTCTCGTCGCCCGCAGGCTTCGGAGTTACGGGGAGTGGTGCAAGTCCAGGCGACGAGCGGTGCGGCACCGATCGGGCGACGGTCGATCGTCCGATGACGGCGTCGGCCGCGCCGCGGCGAAACCGGAACGCGGGGTGCGTCGGCGGGAACCACTGCCGATTCACGACGCGAAAATCCGCGCGCTGTTGACCGCGTTTCCGGACGTCGCGCTGGTGCTCGACGAAGACGGTCGGTACCTCGAGGTGTACGCGGGAACCAGCTCCGAATCGTTGTTGATCGACCCGCCGAACGAACTCGTCGGCCAGCGACTCGGCAACTCGATTCCACCCGCGCAAGCGAGTCGCATTCGCGATTGCGTCGACCGCGCGCTCGAAAGCGGCGACGTGCAGACGGTCGAGTACCAGCTCGAGGTTCCCGCGGGAACGCGGTGGTTCGAGGGACGCATCGCACCGATCGAGGAGCGTCTCGCCGGCTCCCGTGCGGTCACGCTGGTCGCTCGCGACGTGACCGACCACAAGGAAACGGAGGCCGAACTGCGAACGCGGGAAGCACACCTCACGCAGGCCCAGGCCGTCGCCAACTTCGGAAGCTGGTACGAAGACCTCCGAACGAACGAGCTCGAGTGGTCCGACGAGGTGTACCGGATCTTCGGCGTCTCCGACGCCGACCAGTTGCCCGCCACGTCCGATCGCTTTTTCCAGTTCGTTCACCCCGACGACGAGGCGTACGTGAGCCGCAAGTGGGAGGCCGCACTCGAGGGCGCGCCCTACGACATCGAACACCGGATCGTCGCCGACGGAGAAACCAGGTGGGTCCGCGAGAAAGCCGAGATCTCTTACGACGGCGACGGCGAGCCGGTTCGGGCGATCGGCGTCGTTCAGGACATCACCGACCGCAAGGAGTACGAACGGAGGCTCGAGACCCAGAACGAACAGCTCGACGTGTTGAACCGGATCATCCGACACGACCTGCGCAACCAGATGAACGTCGTCGACGGCTACGCCTCGCTCCTCGAGGACCGCCTCGACGCTGACGACGCGATCGCGAGTCGGATCCGGACCGCCGCGGACGATCTGTTGGCCATCAGCGAGCGGCTTCGGACGGCCAACCGACTCGCCGCTGAGGAGGTCGATCGCCACCCCCTCAGCGTCGCCGAGCTCGTCGACGACGCGCTCGCGACCGTCCGCGAGGAGTACGACGAGTTCGAGTACGAACAGTCGGTGTCGGACGGACAGTGGGTTTGCGGAACGCGTGAACTGCGGACCGCCCTCGAGAACGTCGTCGAGAACGCGATCGAACACAACGACTCGCGGATCCCTCGCGTTCGGATCACCGCCGACGACCGACCGGACGTCGACGCGGTCGACGTTCGGATCGCGGACAACGGCCCGGGAATTTCGGAGTCCGAGCGGGACCTGTTCACCGGCGCACGGAACCGGTCGCAACTCGAGCACTCGAACGGCGTCGGCCTCTGGATCGTCAACTGGATCGTCTCGAGCGTCGGCGGCGAACTCGGCCTCGAGACGGACCCAGAGCGCGGAACCGTGGTGACGATTCGGCTCCCGCGTGCGAGTCCACCGGCGGCCGAGTCGGCGGCTCGGGCCGGGCGCGGCGACTAGCGGTTCGAGGTACACGCCGACGTTCGACGGAGCACTCCCGCCGGCCGTCGAGTGTCGCTTCGATCGACCGGTCGCTTGCCTGCACGTGTAGGTGAGAAGACTACGTCGCAGACGGTGCTCGGATGAGTTGATGTGCGCCCAGTTCACGGAAGACGACGAAGGAAAACGAATCGTCAACGCCGACGGCGACGAGGTCGGTATCGTCCAGAGCGTCGAAGGCGGAACCGTCCACGTCGATCCCGATCCGGGCATGACGGATACGATCAAATCGCGACTCGGCTGGGGTGACGCCGACGAAGAGACGTACCGACTCGACGAGGAGAACGTCGAGTCGATCACCGACGACGAGATTCAGCTCGTCCGTCTGTGAGCGGCCGTTCCCGCCACTCCACCGATCGGCCCTTCGAGCAGTTCGCGAACCGTTTCGGCTCGTCGACCGGGTCGAGTCGAGCGCGGGTCGGTCGTCGAGTGTGTCGACCGTAGGTGTCGAAGCCGATCGTCGGTCGAACGCGGGCCGGCCGTACGCCGACTCGTGCGCCCGCGTAACGCACGCACACCCGCGCAGTCGGTCGATTTTGGCGAAAGCGTTATCAGAGCGTCAGTCGTAGCGGGCGACTGATGCAGGACACTCGCTCGGCTACGCCGAACGCTCGAGGCCGCGGAGGTGAGAGTCGGTGGAACTGATCGTCACCGAGAAGGACAACGCCGCGAGACGAATCGCCGACATCCTGAGCGGCGGAAGCTACGACTCGAGCCGCGAGAACGGGGTGAACGTCTACGAGTGGGGCGGCAAACGCTGCGTCGGGCTGTCGGGCCACGTCGTCGGCGTTGACTTCCCCCCGGAGTACTCGGACTGGCGCGACGTCGAGCCGGTCGAACTGATCGGCGCAGAGATCGAAAAGACGCCGACGAAAGAGAACATCGTCGCCACGCTTCGCATCCTCGCACGGAAGGCGACGCGCGTCACGATCGCGACCGACTACGACCGCGAGGGCGAACTCATCGGCAAGGAAGCGTACGAGATCGTCCGGGACGTCAACGAGGACGTTCCAATCCGACGCGTTCGGTTCTCCTCGATCACGGAAAACGAGGTTCAGAACGCCTTCGACGAGCCCGACGACCTCGATTTCGACCTCGCCGCCGCGGGCGAAGCGCGCCAGATCATCGACCTCGTCTGGGGTGCCGCGCTCACGCGATTTCTCTCGCTGTCGGCCGGCCAGCTCGGCAACGACTTCATCTCGGTCGGCCGCGTCCAGTCTCCGACGCTGAAGCTGATCGTCGACCGCGAGCGCGAGATTCAGGCGTTCGACCCCGAAGAGTACTGGGAGCTGTTCGCGGACCTGGGCAAGACCGACGAAGAGGCGGAGTCGTTCGAGGCCCAGTACTTCTACCGCGACGAGGACGACAACGAGGCCGAACGCGTCTGGGACGAAGCCGTCGCCGAGGAGGTCTACGAAACGCTCTCGAGTGCGTCCGCGGCGACCGTCGTCGACGTCAACCGGCGCACCCGGACCGACGCGCCGCCGACGCCGTTCAACACGACGCAGTTCATCCGCGCTGCGGGCTCGCTCGGCTACTCCGCCCAGCGGGCGATGTCGATCGCCGAGGACCTCTACACCGCCGGCTACATCACCTACCCGCGGACCGACAACACCGTCTACCCCGACGACCTCGATCCGGAGGCATTGCTCGACGAGTTCGTCGGCCACCCGACGCTCGGCGAGTCCGCGGAGTCGCTGCTCGAGGCCGACGAGGTCGTCCCGACCGAGGGCGACGAGGAGACGACCGACCACCCGCCGATCCATCCGACCGGCGAGATTCCGAGCCGCGGCGACGTCTCCGACGACGAGTGGGAGATCTTCGAACTCGTGGTGCGGCGGTTCTACGCGACGGTCGCCGAGGCGGCCGTCTGGGAACACCTCAAGGTCGTCGCCGAAGTCGGCGACTGTCGGCTCAAGGCTAACGGAAAGCGCCTCGTCGAACCCGGCTACCACGACGTCTACCCGTACTTCAGCACCACGGAGAACTACGTTCCGGACGTCGACGAAGGCGAGGAGCTGTCGGTGTCGGACGTCGAACTCGAGGAAAAAGAGACGCAGCCGCCCCGACGGTACGGCCAGTCCCGGCTCATCGAGACCATGGAGGATATGGGGATTGGTACCAAGTCTACCCGCCACAACACCTTAGAGAAGCTCTACGACCGGGGATACATCGAGAGCGACCCGCCGCGACCCACGAAGCTCGCGATGGCCGTCGTCGACGCGGCCGAGAACTACGCCGATCGGGTCGTCAGCGAGGAGATGACCGCCCAGCTCGAGGCCGACATGGACGCGATCGCGTCGGGCGACGCCGGACTCGAGGACGTCACCGACGAGTCGCGCGAGATGCTCGAGGCGATCTTCGAGAGCCTCGTCGACTCGCGCGACGAGATCGGCGACCACCTCCGGAAGTCGCTCAAAGACGACAAGCGCCTCGGTCCGTGTCCCGAGTGCGGCGAGGACCTGCTCGTCCGCCGAAGCCGCCACGGCTCGTACTTCGTCGGCTGCGACGGCTACCCCGATTGCGAGTACACGCTCCCGCTGCCCTCGACCGGCAAACCCCTGATCCTCGAGAGCGAGTGTGACGATCACGGACTGAACGAGGTGAAGATGCTGGCCGGCCGCCAGACGTTCGTCCACGGCTGTCCGCTCTGCAAGGCTGAGGAGGCCGGCGAGGGACCGATCCTGGGCGACTGTCCGGAGTGCGGTGACAGCGCGACGTCGGAGACGTCGCGAGACGAAGGCGCTGAAACCGCCGACGAACACGGCGGCGAACTCGCCGTCAAAACCCTCCAGAGCGGCTCCCGGCTCGTCGGCTGTACTCGGTATCCCGACTGCGAGTACTCCCTCCCGCTGCCGCGTCGCGGCGACATCGAGGTGACCGACGACCACTGCGACGAACACGAGCTGCCGGAACTCGTCATCCACAGCGGCGACGAGCCCTGGGAGCTCGGCTGTCCCATCTGCAACTACCAGGAGTTCCAGGCCCGCGAGAGCGACTCCGGCTCCGATCTCGAGGCGCTCGACGGTATCGGCGCGAAGACGGTCGAAAAACTCGCGAGCGCCGGGATCGAGAGCATCGACGATCTGACCGACGCCGATCCGGACGACGTCGCCGCGTCCGTCGACGGCATCAGCGCGGATCGAGTGCGCAACTGGCAGGCCGAAGCCTGACGCCGCGACGCCGTTCGTCGACTCGATCAGACGGCTCCGACAGTCTCATTGGTTCCGGCATTCTCGTCGGAGCCGTCAGCCTCGTTGGTTCCGTCGGAGCCGTCAGCCTCGTCGATTCCGTCGGAACCGTCAGACTCGTCGGAGCCACCGGTTTCTTCCTCGAGTACCGACTCGACCGCCCGGACGATTCTGTCGGCCGCCTGTACGCCGTTTTCGTGCCAGCGTTTCTCGCCGTCCTCGTCGATAACGATCGTAACGGGGTAGCCGACCGCGCCGTAGGTCGCCGCGATGCTGGGCGTCGGATCGTAGCCGACGAGCCAGTTTCCGCCAAGCTCCGCCCACCACTCTCGAAGCTCGTCTTCGGGCATCGTCTCCGGGGTCTGGTAGGTGAGCCACAGCGCGGTCACCGCGTCGCCGTACCGGTCGACCAGCGTCGACCGTGCCCGACCGACCCCGGAAACCTGGGCCTGACACTGGCCGCAGCCGGTGACGAAGAACGTCACCACGCTGACGCCGTCGGTCGGAACGGTGATCGTCCCGGCCGCGCTTCCGGGTGCGTCGATCGTCCGGATCTCCGCCGGCGCGCTCGAGGAGTCGTCGTCGGAGCCACCATCGTCGCTCGCTTCGAACGTCGGCAGACCGCGGGACAGGATTCCGCCGGCCCCGGCGAGCACTCCCAGGCTGGCGACGCCGGCGACGAGCTCGCGCCGTTTCATGCTCGCGACGTACGCCCCGCTCGCACATGGACGTACTGGTTCGGACGACGAACGAGGACCTCGTTGTCGGGCCCGGCCGCGACCGTCGACCCCGAAACGGCCTGACTCGCATCGGTGGAGAGCGAACGATTATAGAACCTCGCGCGGCGAACGTCGGACGTGAGCGACGACCGCGAGCGATGGAACGAGAAGTACGGCGACGACGAGTTCCGACTCCCCGAGGAGCCGATTCCCGAGCTCGAGCGTTACGTCGACGAGTTTCCGGACGGACGCGCCCTCGACGTGGCGACCGGCACCGGACGAAACGCGCTGTTTCTCGCCGAGCGGGGGTACGACGTCGACGCGGTCGACGTCTCCGACGCCGCACTCGAGATCGCGCGGGAACGGGCGGCGGACCGTGGCGTCGACGTCGACTGGATCCGGTCCGATCTCGAGGAGTTCGAACTCGAACCGGAGGCGTACGACCTGATCGCGATCAGTTTCTTCGCCGCGCTCGAGTACCTCCCCGACCTGAAGGAGGCGCTCGCGCCGGACGGCGTGCTCGTCGTCGAACACCACCTCCGCTCGAGCGACCCGATCGACGTCGGTCCGTCGGGCGATCGGTACCGCTATCGGTCGAACGATCTCCTCAGGGCGGCGCTCGATCTCACCGTCCTCTCGTACGAGGAGCGCCGGCGGACCATCGTCGACGGAACGGCCGCCGTGGCGACGCTCGTCGCGCGCAACTCGAGCGGCGGCGCGCAGTCGTACCCGTCGCCGTAATAGCGTTAGGTCGTGTCTCCGCCGGAGTCCGCGTCGGCTGAGCCGTCGTCCTCCACGTCGCCCGTATTCGGCTCGTCAGGTCCCCCGTTCGACTCGTCGTCCGCCCCTCCGGCGGTTTCGGCCTCGACCGCCTCCCTGACGCCGGTGACGACGTTGCTCGCGGCCGTTCCGCGGCTGCTGCGCCAGTGTACCGTTCCCGCTCCGTCGATCGCCACGGTCGTCGGAAACCCCGAGACGTCGTAGTGACGATTCATCACGCCGTCGCCGTCGACGCCGATCGGCCAGTCCCCATCGTGTTCGTCCCACCAGGACGCCAGTTCCTCGTCGGTGGGGTCTAACCCTCGAGTCGGATCCGTGACCGACAGGAACTCGACGCTGACTGCCCCGTCGTCGAGTTCGTCCGTTTCCGCGAGGCGGTCCCTCGCGTCTCGAATCGTCGAGACCATCCCTTCGCTGGTCGGACACGCCGTTCTGGTGAAGTTGACGAGGAAGACGGTCCCCTCCCGGGGAACCGTCGTGGTTCCGGCCTCGCTTCCGGGCGCGTCGATCGTCGCGATCTCGAACGGCGGCCCAGCCGATCCGTCGTCGGTCAACTCGTCCGTTCCGTCGGCCCCGTCGGCGTCGGGTTCGCCGGTTCCGTCGTCGAGACAGCCCGCGACCGCGACTCCCGCTGCACCGGCGAGAATCGCGCGTCTGCTCGGCGTTGCTCGTTCGGGGGGCGGTCGCTCGTCGACCCGGACCCCCGCTCCGCCACGTTCGCGTTCGGAATCGTTCGGCTCCACGTCTCACCGACGGGTAGGGAATCGAACACCAAAGAATCGACGGACCTCCCGGTTCGAAGATACCCGACCGTCGATCGTCCGTCGAAACAGGGGAGGAGCCATGGAGCGTGCGACGGGTATCCACGACTCCGAAAACGGATAGGTTCTCGAGCGGTAAAAGTGCATCTTCCGTTCTCGGACGCTGTAAACGGTACGTCGACTCGCGTCCGCGTGCCAGATACTGACAGCGTTCGAATGTGTCGGATCACGTGTCGCCCGCACACCGTTCGGTCGCTGTCTTTTTCACCGCCCGCCGTCGACTCGAGTGCGAGTGATGGCCCTCGTTACGACGACGCTCGCCGGCGTCGTGTTCGGACTCGCTCTCGCGGCACCTCCGGGTCCGATGAACGCGATCATCGCCGAAGAAAGCGTCGTCAGAGGATGGACGGCCGGGTTTCGAGCCGGGCTGGGTGCGATGGTCGCGGACGTTCTCTTTTTCGCGCTCGCGCTGGCCGGCGTCGTCGCGGTGATCGATCGCTATCCGGTAGTCCGGCCGATCCTCTATCTCGCCGGCGGACTGCTGATGCTGTATTTCGCCGTCGGCGCGCTCTCGGAAGCCAGCGACGCCGCGTCGTTCACCGACGGGCACCGCCAGGAGTCGACGGGGTTTCGCAAGACGTTCGCGCTCTCGCTGACCAACCCCTACCAGATCGGGTTCTGGCTCACCGTCGGCGTCGGTCTGCTCGAGTCGGGCACCCTCGACGTTCTGGCGTCCCTCCCCGCCGTCGGCGAGACGCTCTCGGGGGTGTTGATCGTCCAGACGGGGTCCGCGACGCTTCTCGTGGGTTTTTTCGCCGGGATCGCCCTGTGGATCGTTACCTTTCCGGCGGCGCTCGTTTCGGCCGGCCGTCGCGTCGACGCGTTCGCCCCCGCCGCCGCCGCCCTGAGTGCGGTCGTGCTGTTCGGGTTCGGTCTGTTCTTTCTTGCGATGGGTACGGCACGGATGCTGTGACGAAACGCGAACGCAAAGTGACGGCTCGAACGGATTGCCGTACCGGTTTACCGGTGCAATCGCGGGACGGTCGCGGTTGCGTCGACAACGACCTGCGACAGGCCGTATCGGGTCCCGTGACGGAACGCGACCGTCTTCGCGATCGGTTCGTCGTCCACCGGCCGTTCAACGGACTCTCAGCCACCTCGCTCGAGGCGGTCGACGCCCTCGAGTGGTCCAGCCTGGTCGACGGCCTCGAATCACTCAGCCAGATCGGTCCTCCGACTCCGTCGGCTCGTCGGTCGACTCGGTCCAGAACTCGGGGTCGGTTCGGTCGAGCGTCTCACCGTCGGTTTCGCCCGTGACGTCCGCTTGCTCGTTCGAGCCGCCGGCTTCGCTCGAGTCGTCGTCCGCGATCTCGTCCCAGGACGACGGGCCGTTCCAGGTGGTCGATGCGGAATCGTCCGGCTCGGACCACCCGGTCGCGCCCGTCCCCGAAGTGCGTTTCGAGCCGCCCGCGTCGACCGTCGCGGTGGACGGCTCGCGCCGTCCGTTCGAATCCGTCGCGGCGGACGACGCGTCCCGATCGGATCGAACGGCCGCCCGCTGTTCGGGAACGAGATTGAGCGCCTCGTCGGTGTCGCCCAGAAGCAACAGGGCGTAGTTCCGGACGTAACTTCGGACCGGCGTCTCGACCACCGAGAGGGCGTACTGATAACAGAGGTAGACGACCAATCCCAGCGCGAACGCCACGTACAGGAGGCGCTCGTCGGCTTCGGCCAGCAGGGCCGCGAAGATGATGAAGACGAACAGGCCGATAAAGCCGAGTACGAATCCCATCAGCACAAACGCCGTAAAGAGGGCGACACCGATGACCCACGCGGCGACGAGGAATCCCAGGTAGCCGAGCCAGTTCGACGAGAGGGTCGATCCGAACCGCCGCCAGGCGTCGATCACCCCGCGGTCCTCGAGCACCATCACGGGAACGACGAACGCGGTCGTCAGCGTCGAGACGATCCAGAGCCCGACGTAGCCGACGAACGCGACGGCCCCCCCGAGCAGGAGGTGATCGGCGGTCAGCTCGTCGATCGAACTGACGCCGTCGACGACGTACGCGCCCGCTCCGACGGACGCGACGGCGGCGAGTAACGCGATCCACAGGCAGAGACGGAAGGCGAGCAATCGAAGACCGGATCCGAGATTCGCCCTCGCGTATCGGCGGACCGAGAGGGTGTGCGACCGGAGCGATTCGACGAAGACGAACTCGAGCACCGCAGCGAGATACCGGAACGCGAGAAAGACGACCAACGCGCCGACGGCCAACAGGAGTTCGATCGAGAGTCCGGCGGGCTCTCCGATCGCTTCCGTCACGGGTTCGGTATCGAGTCCGATGAACTGGTTCCCGATTCCGAGTCCGCCGATGAAGAGGACGACGAGCGCGAGTTTCATCCAGCCGAGGATCCCGAGCGAACTCAGATATCGTCTGGTCACCGTGATCGCGTCGCTCAGGTTATCGGCGGCGTACATGTTAGTATTCTAACTAGCTTCCGGTGAAAAATCTTCCGGAACTGACGCACAGTAACCCGCATCAGGGCCGGACTGGCGCTCACCGAAGCGCTCGAGGGACGCGTCGACGCGCCGTCACCCCATCGCGGCGATCTCGTCCTCGAGCCACTCGCGGAACCACTTGACGCGCTTCAAGCGCTGGTGAGCGATGCTCTCGGCAGTGTCGCTTTTGACGCGGGAGGCGGCGTCGTAGCCGCGTTCGAGGACGCGATCGACCATCTCGTCTGCGTCCATGTGCGTTCTGGCCTCGTAGCCCATGCGTAACAGCATCAGGGCCGTCCCGTTCGCGCCGATCTTGTCGAGCAGGTCCGCTTCGATGAGACACTGCGTCTCGAGCGAGAGGTCCTCCAGGTCGCCCTGGTAGGAGTGGTGTTCGATCGCGCGACACACCTGCGTGATGAACGATTCGGGGTAGTTCGCGCGGGATTCGAGGTACTCGCGGGCGACGCGAGCGCCGGCTTCGGCGTGGAGTTCCTGATCGGTCTCGAGTTTGGCCACGTCGTGAAAGAGCGCCGCGACGCGAGTGACGTCGACGTCGGCACCCTCTTTGTGGGCGATCTCTTCGGCGAGCGCGACCACGTTGAGGATGTGGTTGTGGCGGTACTCCGCGGAGTGCCACGGATACCAGCGCATGCGGCCGCCTTCCTCCTCTTTCTCGACGCTGGCCGCGAGGTACTCGAAGACGAAGCCTTTCATCTCCTCGAACTCCGCGTCGGACACCCTGGTTTCTTTTATTTCGACGCCCACGAGAGATCCCTCCGCAATAGACGAGCGATAGTCATTGAGGGAATGTTCGATAGTTTCGCTCTTTAGCCTTTGGTTCGGCCTACTGACTAATTCGATGACAGTCACGAACTGACGATCGTCTTCGGCGACGACCGACCGATCCGCCGAAACCCCCGATCGGCGACGACCCGCTCGCGATCGTCTCCCTATCCGTTAAAGTCAAACCGAGAGCCGAGGAAGTGTGCGTATGAGCAGCAAACAGGAAGGGGAGTCGATCCGCTGTCTGGTCGCGAAGGTCGGACTCGACGGTCACGACCGCGGGGCACACGTCATCGCTCGCGCCTTCCGCGACGCCGGCTTCGAGGTCATCTACTCGGGGCTGCACAAAGCGCCCGACGAGATCGTTCAGGCGACGGTACAGGAGGACGTCGACGTCCTCGGCATCTCCATCCTGTCGGGAGCCCACGACACGCTGGTTCCGAAGGTCATGGACGGCCTGGCGGAGTACGGCGCCAAAGAGGACACGCTGGTGCTGGTCGGCGGCGTCATCCCCGACGAGGATCGGGACGAACTCCGCGAGGAGGGCGTCGCCGCGATCTTTGGACCCGGTACGTCGATCGAGGAAACGATCGACTTCGTCCGCGAGAACGCACCCCAGCGATGAACGCGGACGACGAATCGCTGCTCGAGGACCTGCTCGACGGAAGCCACCGCGCGCTGGCTCGCGTCATCTCGAAGATCGAGAATCGATCGCCGGGCTACCGGCCCCTCGTCTCGACGCTGTACGCATACGCCGGCACCGCCGACGTGATCGGCATCACGGGAAGTCCCGGCGCGGGAAAGTCGACGCTGGTCGACAAACTCGCCGAAACCTACCGCGAGCGCGGCGAGACCGTCGGCGTCATCGCAATCGACCCCTCCTCGCCGTTTACCGGCGGCGCCGTCCTCGGCGATCGCATCCGGATGGCGTCGACGGTCGGCGACATGGACGTCTTCGTGCGCTCGATGAGCGCCCGCGGCACCCTCGGCGGCCTCTCGACGGCCACGACCGACGCCGTCACCGCGATGGACGCCTTCGGCAAGGACAAGATCATCGTCGAGACCGTCGGCGCGGGCCAGAACGAGATCGACGTCGTCCGGACCGCCGAAACCGTCGCCGTCCTTGTTCCGCCGGGCTCGGGTGACTCCGTCCAGACGCTGAAAGCCGGCATCCTCGAGATCGCCGACGTCTTCGTCGTCAACAAAGCCGACCGCGACGGCGCCGACCGGACCGTCCAGGAGCTCCGGGAGATGATCGAACTCGGGAAGGGCAGCGGGTTCGGGAACGCCGGCCACCACGGCGCCGACGGGACGAACCGGGACGGTGACGGCGGCGCTCGATCGGACGACGGCAGCACCGACTGGACCCCGCCGATCGTCGAGACGGTCGCGACGACCGGCGAGGGCGTCGACGCGTTCATCGACGAACTCGCGGCCCACCGTCGCTATCTCGAGGCGTCCGGCGAACGATCCGAGCAGGCGCGAACGCGCCACGCAGAGGAGATCCGGACGCTGCTGCGCGAGGACGTCAACGCCATCCTCGAGTCCGAACTCGAGCGCGCCGGCGGGATCGACGCCCTCGCGGAGGCCGTCCGAATCGGCGACGCCGATCCTTACACCGTCGCGGACGAACTGCTCGATCCGGTCGAACGCTGTCTCGAGGAGCTCGAGACGGACGTCGACCTCGAGTTCGAGTGACGCTCGCGACCGACGGCTCGTGGGTCTCGACAGCGACTGAATCGCGACCCCAGTTCTAAGACGGTCGCCGGCGTACCCCCGGACATGAAAGCCCGAACAGTCCTCGGTACGGCACTGGGAGCGGTCGGCGCGGCGGTCCTCGGAAACCGGCTGCTCGCGAAACGCGCGGGCGACCTCGAGAACCCGCTCCCGGGCGTCGAGCGGACCTACCGCTGGCGCGGCATCGAGACGCGATACACCGTCGCCGGGGACCCCGACGACCCGGACATGCTGTTGCTCCACGGCATCCACGCCGGCGCGAGCAGCTACGAGTTCGAGCCGGCGTTCGAACGCCTGGCCGAGCAGTACCACGTCGTCGCCGTCGACCTCCCCGGCTTCGCCCGATCCGAACGCCCGCCGCTGGTCTACTCGCCGACGCTGTACGCCGAGTTCGTCCGCGACTTCGCGGCCGACGAACTGGACGAGCCGATCGTCGTCGCCTCGTCGCTTACGGGCGCGTTCGCGGTCGACGCCGCCAGCGAGACCGAGTTCGACTCCCTCGTCCTCGTCTGTCCGACCGGCGAAACCGGTCCGGAGCGGCCGTGGCTGCGGACGCTCCTTCGGACGCCGGTCGTCGGATCGACGATCTACAACGCCATCGCCAGCAGGCCCTCCCTGCGGTACTACTTCAACCGGGACGGCTACTACGACCGCGAACGCCTCGACGCCGAGGAAGTCAACTTCGCCTGGGACAGCGCCCACCAGCCGGGCGCTCGCTTCGCGCCCGCGTCGTTCGTCTCCGGGACGCTCGATCCGGAGTTCGACCTGGCGACCGAACTCGCCTCGCTCGAGATTCCGGTCACGCTGGTCTGGGGTCGCGACGCCGACCTCGTTCCGCTGCGCGACGGCCGAGACCTCGCCGACGCCGCCGACCTCGAGCTGGTCGTCGTCGACTACGCGACCCAGCTCCCACACGCCGAACACCCGGCGAAGTTCGTCGAGTACCTGACGGCCGAACTCGTCCACGCCGACGCAGACTCCGACGAGTAACCTCGAGGCGATCCTCCCTTTCCGCGGTAGTATTCTCCCCCAAATCAGTAGATATAAGTAACTTTATCCAGACAATTAATCTGGAAGCTACGCTCCCAGGGGGCTGAAAATGCCCCGGGTGTTGGCGCACCCGAGACGTGGCTTCCAATCGCTGCGTTCGAAGCCATGATTGCATACCTACCCGCGAGATATAAACGTCTCGCAAATCGGACGAATCGCACGCCGCGGTCAGCCACGGCCACGAACGGACGACCGGCCGCGCGACGGCGGGCGCTCCGCGAACGCGAGCGCCGGCTGAACCGGAACCACGCGCTGATCCGTCAGGCGACGCTCTAACCCGTGTTCGCGTTCGTCTCTCGGTGTTCGATCGGACGCCCACCAGCGTCCCGGTTCGCCGCCTAGACTCGAGGCCCCGCCCTCGAGTCGCGGCGGTGCGCCGACGGCCCGGCCGGACGACAGTCCTGCCCCCGGAACCACCCGCCGGTCGGACCGTCGGCCCGTACGCGGGACTCGAGGGCGTCCGCTCGCACGTTCCGATCCAGTTGCAGCGCGAAAATCAGCGACGGCCGTCGTCGAATACCGCCGGCCGAGTCAGCCCGAAACCGGCGCGAACCCGAGCACCCGGTCGCCCGTCGTCTGCGAGACCGCGATCTCGAGTTCGACCTCGAGTCCGGAGTGGACGTCGCCGGGGTCGACGCCGACGACCTGGCCGGTGAGTCGAACCGGGCCGAACTCCGCGATGGCCGTCGCGTACGGCGCGTCGTCCTCGAAGGCGGGCGTCGGGACGTGCGTGATCGTGAACGTCTCGACCGCGCCGGTCTCTGGAAGCGGCGCGTCCGCGAGGTCCGTCGCGCCGCAGTCGGGACAGACCCGCCGCGGCGGCAGCGAGCCGTGACCGTTCGGACACTCGAGGTAGTACCCCGACGCCTCCTCGGCGGCGTCGAGCCAGTCGTCGAAGCCGGCGTTCTGTGCGCCGCGTGCTCCGTCGGTCATGCGACCACCCCCAGAGCAAGCACTGGCGTCATCGCATTCGCTTTGCTCATGCGACCACCCCCAGGGCAAGCACTGGCGTCATCGCATTCGCTTCGCTCATGCGATCACCTCCAGGACGTGGACGGTCGCGCTGGCGACCGTTCCACCCGCGTTGTGGGCGACGCCGATCGTCGCGTCTTCGACGTACCCGTCGTTGGGATGGTCGCCCGTCAGGAGGGTAGCGATCTCGGCGATCTGGGACGCGCCGGTCGCGCCAACCGGGTGGCCCTTCGCTTTCAGCCCGCCCGAGAGGTTGACCGGCGTCTCCCCGTCGGCGGTCGTCCGACCGTCGCGGGCCGCCGAGATCCCCTCGCCGATTCGCTCGAGGTCGAGCGCCTCGATGGCGAGCACCTCGGCGATGGTGAAACAGTCGTGGACCTCGGCGAGGTCGACGTCGCTCGCGTCGACGCCGGCGTCGGCGTAGGCCTCCTCGCCGGCCTCGCGAGCCGCCGGCGAACGCGCGAGGTGCTCGCGGTCGTGAAGCGCCATGCGGTCGCCGCCCTGTCCGGTCCCGGTGATCGCGACCGGCGCGTCGAGGTCGTGCTCCTCGGCGTAGGCCTCGCTCGTCAGCACGAGCGCGGCCGCGCCGTCGGAGATCGGACAGGAGTCGTAGAGGCCGATCGGAGCGGACACCGGCGGCGCTTCGAGGACGTCCTCGACGGTGATCGCGCTCTGGTACTGCGCTTTCTCGTTGGGGAGGGCGTTCTCGTGGTTTTTCACGGCGACGTGAGCGAGGTCCTCGCGCTCGCCGCCGTACTCCGCGAAGTACGCCTGGGCCATCAGCGCGTACGCGCCGGGGAAGGTCATCCCGGCGCGCACCTCCCAGAGGTCGTCGGCGGCGATCGCGAGCGCCTCCGTCGCCCCCGCGGTGCCGAGGTTGGTCATGCGCTCGGCCCCGCCGACGAGGACCACGTCGGCGTCGCCGTTTCGGATCCGGAAGACGGCGTCTCTGACCGCCGCGCCGCTCGAGGCGCAGGCGGACTCGTAGCGCGTGGCGGGAGCCTGCACGCCCGCCGCCTCGGCCATGAGCGGCCCCTGGTGGCCCTGGTGTTCGGCGAGTTCACCCATGAAGTTCCCGTAGAAGACGGCCTCGACGTCCTCGCGGGGGACGCCGCTGTCGTCGAACGCCGCGATGCTCGCCTCCGCGAAGAGGTCTCGGCCCGTTCGTTCGGGGACGTTTCCGAACGGGGTCAATCCCGTTCCTGCGACACGGACGGTGCTCATACGCTAGGTAGCGTGTCGATCCGTTAATACCCCGCGGTTGCTCGAGTCAGAAACAATCGATTACCGCAGAAAAGCCCCGGTTCAGGCGAACGTCTTCGAGATTTCGTCGGCGTCCTCGGCGTCGGCCTGGATCTTCTCCCAGGCGTCGCGGAAGTCGGCCATGTGGATCTCGGTGCGGTCGTCGCGGATGGCGAACATCCCCGCTTCGGTACAGATCGCCTTGATGTCTGCTCCGGAGGCTTCGTCGGCCTCCTCGGCGAGGGCGGCGAAGTCGACGTCGTCCGAGACGTTCATGCCGCGCGTGTGGATCTGGAAGATGAGCTCTCGACCCTCGTGGTTCGGCTTGGGCACCTCGATGAGGCGGTCGAACCGACCGGGACGGAGGATGGCGCGGTCGAGCATGTCGAAGCGGTTGGTGGCGGCGATGATGCGGATCTCGCCGCGTTCTTCGAAGCCGTCCATCTCCGAGAGCAGCTGCATCATCGTCCGCTGGACCTCCGCGTCTCCCGACGTTTTCGACTCCGTGCGCGTGGCCGCGATGGCGTCGATCTCGTCGATGAAGATGACGGCCGGTTCGTGCTCGCGGGCGACCTTGAACAGGTCCCTGACTAGCTTGGCACCCTCGCCGATGAACTTGTGGACGAGTTCGGAGCCGGCCATCTTGATGAACGTGGCGTCGGTCTGGTTTGCGACGGCCTTCGCGAGCATCGTCTTCCCCGTGCCGGGCGGGCCGTACAGCAGGACGCCGCTCGGCGGTTCGATCCCCACGTCGTCGAACATTTCGGGGCTCTCGAGGGGCATCTCGACGGTCTCGCGGACCTCCTGCATCTGCTCTTCGAGGCCGCCGATGTCCTCGTAGCTGACGTCCGGGCTCTCGGTGACCTCCATGACCCGGGCGCGGACGTCGGTCTCGTTCGAGAGGGATTTGACGATAGACAGCGAGTTGTTGACGGCCACGCGAGCGTCGGGTTCTAAGTCCTCGCGCATCTCCTCGGTGACCTCGGTGAGCGCCTCCTGATTGTTGCCGTGCTGTTTGATGATGACGCCCTCGTCCGTGATCTCCTGGACCGTGGCGACGAACAGCGGCGACTGCTTCAGTTTCTTGTTTTCGTGGGTGAGCCGTTCGAGCTTCTGCTGGTATTTGTTGTTCTCGGCGTTCGCGTCGAGGAGTTTGTCCCGCATCTCCTCGTTTTGCGTCTCGAGGATCTCCAGCCGTTCCTCGAGCGCCTGGATCTTCTCCTGTTGGGACGCCTCGTCCTCGTCGTACGGGAGGTCGACGTCGTCCACAGTGTCACTCATCACCCGTGCTTTAGGTGTTGGTTCATAAGAGGCTTCGGGTCGGCCCATCTTCGCCCTGCATATTACCGAGAGGCATTAGATGAAACAGAAAATATTATCACCTCGTATTGAAAAGGGGTATACGATGAGTGCATCAGAGACGTTTCGACAGGATGCCGACCAACGAGGGACGTGGGAAGACGTGCGGGATCTCCCCCCGAGTGCGAAGCTCGTCGCGAAGGTGCTCGAGTACAACGACACCATGACTCAACAGCAGATCGCCGACGAGACGCTGCTTCCCTCCCGCACCGTTCGGTACGCGCTAAACCGACTCGACGAGGAGAACGTCATCGACTCCCGGTTTTCGTTCTCGGACGCTCGCAAGCGGCTGTACAGCCTGGACATCGACTCGTAGATCCGGTTCGGTTCTCCTTTCTCACTCTTGCTCCGGGACGCTCTGGGCGTTGGACGAGCGGACGAACCGTTCGATCCGACGAGGGGCGTCCTCCACTTTCGCTTCGGTCACGGAATCCCTATAGGGGCGACTCACCAATGACCGGATAGATGACGCGGGTGATACATACGGGCGACACCCACATCGGGTACCGACAGTACAACGCGCCCGAGCGACGACGGGACTTCCTCGAGGCGTTCCGGAGCGTCGTCGAAGACGCGGTCGACGACGGGGTGGACGCCGTGGTCCACGCGGGTGACCTCTTTCACGACCGCCGGCCGGGGCTGATCGACCTCCAGGGGACGGTCGCGGTGTTGCGGCTCCTCCGGGACGCCGACATCCCCTTCCTGGCCGTCGTGGGAAACCACGAGGGGAAACGCGACGCCCAGTGGCTCGACCTCTTCGCCGACCTCGGGCTCGCGACCCGACTCGACGCCGAACCGACGGTGGTCGGCGACGTCGCCTTCTACGGTCTCGACTTCGTCCCGCGATCGCGGCGCGAGGACCTCGAGTACGAGTTCGCGCCGGTTCCCGACGACGCCGACCACGCCGCGCTCGTGAGCCACGGCCTGTTCGAGCCGTTCGCACACGCCGACTGGGACACCGAACGACTGCTCGCGGAGTCGACGGTCGAGTTCGACGCCGTCCTGCTCGGGGACAACCACGCGCCCGACACCGCCGAGGTGCTCGACACCTGGGTCACCTACTGCGGATCGACCGAGCGCGCGAGCGCCAGCGAGCGCGACGACCGCGGCTACAACCTCGTCGCGTTCGACGACGACGTCGCGATCAGCCGGCGCGGCGTCGCCGACACGCGCGAGTTCGTCTTCGTCGACGTCGAACTCGCGGCCGACGAGGGCGTCGACCGCGTCCAGAAGCGGGTCAGACAGCACGACCTCGAGGACGCGGTGGTCGTCGTCACGATCGAAGGCGACGGGAAACCGATCGCGCCGGCCGCGGTCGAGGAACTCGCCGTCGACCGCGGGGCCCTCGTCGCCCGCGTCAACGACAGACGCGATCTCCCGGACGAGGACGACGCGGTCTCGGTCAGCTTCGCGGATCCCGACGACGCCGTCCGCGAGCGCGTTCGCGAACTCGGGCTCAGCGACGCCGCCCTCGACATCGACCGAACCGTCAGGGACGGCGACCTCGCGGACTCGAACGTGCGCGAAACCGTCGAGCGACGAGTTCGGGACCTGCTCGAGGCCGACGCCGACGTCTTCGAGTCGGCACCCGACCGCGATCCGGCGGACGCGACGACGGTCGCGGATCGCCTCTCGAGCGACGAGGAGACGGACGAGGTGCCCACGAACGCGGATCCAGAACCGACCGAGGAGGCCGAATCCCCGTCGGCGGCGGCCGCCACCGGCGTGGCGACCAACGGCGGGGATGCCGACTCGAGTCCGACGGACGAACAGGACGCCGGGTCGACTGACGCGGGTCCGACGGACGAACCGGACGGCGGAGACGCAGACGAGCGCGAGGAGCCGGCGGACGCGTCGCTGGGTGATTTCGCGTGAGAGTCGATCGCGTCCGGCTCCGGAACTTCAAGTGCTACGGCGACGCCGACCTCGAACTCGAGCGCGGGGTCACGGTCGTCCACGGGGTCAACGGCAGCGGTAAGTCGACGCTGCTCGAGGCCGTCTTCTTCGCGCTCTACGGCTCGAAGGCGCTCGACGAACGGACGCTCGACGACGTGATCACGACCGGCGAGGAGGAGTGCGAGGTCGAGCTGTGGTTCACCCACGACGGCCGCGCCTACCACGTCGAACGGCGGCTCACGCTGCGTGGCGATCGGGCCGCGACGACGAAGTGCGTGCTCGAGACGCCGACGGAGACGATCGAGGGGGCTCGCGACGTCCGCCGGGAGGTGACGAGCCTCCTGCGGATGGACGCCGACGCGTTCGTCAACTGCGCCTACGTTCGCCAGGGGGAGGTCAACAAGCTCATCCACGCCTCGCCGAGCGAGCGCCAGGACATGATCGACGACCTCCTCCAGCTCGGCGCGCTCGAAGAGTATCGCGAACGCGCGAGCGACGCCAGACTCGGCGTCAAGACGGTGCTCGACGGCCAGCGCGAGGTGCTCGAGGACGTCCGCAATCAGGTCGAGCGCAAGGAGGACAAAGACCTCCACGAGCGCCTGAACGGACTCGAGTCCAGAGCGGCCGACGTCGCCGAAGAGATCGACCACTACGAAACCCAACGCGAGGAGGCCCAGCGCACCCTCGAGACCGCCGAGGACGTCCTCGAGCGCCACGAGGAGACCCGCCGGGAGATCGAGTCGCTCGAGGAAGAGATCGACGCGCTGCGATCGAAAATCGAGGAGACCGAACGCGAGCGCGAGGACGCGGCGTCTCGCGTTCGCGAACTCGAGGAGCGTCGCGACGAACTCGCGGCCGATCGGTCCGGGCTGTTGGCCGACGCCGACCTGCCCGACGGGATCGACGGCGACGACGTCCGAGAGCGCATCGACGACCTCGAGGAACGGGACGAGTCCCTGCGTGACGACCTCGAGGAGGTTCGCGTCTCGGTCACGGAGACGACCGGCGACGTAGAGCGGCTTCGCGAGGAGGCCGCCGATCTCGAGGACCGGGCGGAAACCGCCCGCGAGGAAGCCGCTGATCTCGAGACCCGACTCGAGGAGGACGAAGCGGCGATCGACGACCGCGAGGACGACGTCGCGGAGCTGGACGCGGAGATCGAGTCGGCGCGGGAGACGTTCGCGGATGCGCCGGTCGACGCCGGCGAGGCCGAGTCCCACCTCGAGTCGCTTCGGTCCGAGCGGGAGGATCTCGCCGAGGAGATCAACGACGTTACCGCCGAGCGCAGGTCGCTCGAGAGCGCGATCGAGGAGGGCGAGTCGCTCCTCGCTGAGGGAAAGTGTCCGGAGTGCGGGCAGGCGGTCGAGGACTCCCCGCACGTCGACGCGCTCGAGGAAAAGCGAGACGACCTCGAGACGCTCGACGCGCGCCTGGACGACCTCGAGGAAAAGCGAGACGACCTCGACGAGCGGATCGAGCGGGCGACCGAGCTGCGCGAGACCGAGCGACGGATCGAGCGGCTGACGGAAAACCGCGAGAACGTCACACAGCTCATCTCCGAGAAGCGCCGGGCGCTCGAGGATCGACGCGAGCAGCGCGAGCGTCTGTGCGACGACGCCGCGGAGTACGAACGAACGGCCGAGGAAAAGCGAGCCACTGCGGACGAGCTCGCGGACGACGTCGACGAGCTGCGCGCCGAACTCGGCGCGATCAACGCCGAACGGGGCGAAATCAGGGAGACGCTCGAGACGCTCGAGCGGGTCGTCGACGTCGACGACGAGCGGGCGGACCTCGCGACGGAGATCGAGACGCTCCGCGAGCGACGACGCGACTGGCAAACGATGAACGACGAACGCCGGGAGACGCTCTCGGACAAGCGCGAGCGAAAGCGAGAGCTGACCGCGGAGTTCGACGAAGAGCGGGTGCAGACCGCACGCGAGGACAGGGAAAGCGCCGAGGAGTACCTCGAGAAGGTCGACGAGAAGCTGGCGGAGCTGCGGGATCGGCGCGACGAGATCCAGAGCGCCGTCGGCGCGGTCGAGAACGAACTCGAGGAACTCGAGCGGTTGCGCGAGCGCCTCGCGGACCTCGACACCCGCTGTGAGCGACTGGAGTCGCTGTACGACGAGGCCGAAACCCTACAGACGACCTACGGTGAGTTGCGGACGGAGCTTCGCCAGCGCAACGTCGAAACCCTGGAGCGGCTGCTCAACGAGACGTTCGACCTGGTCTACGGGAACGACTCGTACGCGGGGATCGACCTCGACGGCGAGTACCGGCTGACGGTCTACCAGAAAGACGGCGAGGCGCTCGAACCAGAACAGCTCTCGGGCGGCGAGCGGGCGCTGTTCAACCTGAGTCTGCGGTGTGCGATCTATCAACTGCTCGCAGAAGGTGTCGAGGGAAGCGCGCCGATGCCGCCGCTGATCCTCGACGAGCCGACGGTGTTTCTCGACTCGGGCCACGTCACCCGGCTGGTCTCGCTGGTCGAGTCGATGCGCGACCTCGGCGTCGAACAGATCGTCGTCGTCAGTCACGACGAAGAACTGGTCGGAGCGGCGGACTCGATCGTTCGGGTCGAAAAGGACGCGACCTCGAATCGCTCCAGTCTCGAGACCGGCGACCTGCGGGCCATCGAGGCGTTCGCGCTCGAGTGAGCGGTTCGCGATTCCGGCGGATCTACGCGTTAATACTCGAGTGGCCGGCCCGTTCGACTCGCTCGCTTACTGGCTTTCGACGTCCGACGTCGTCTCCGCCGACGGGGGTTCGTCGGGGACGGCGCTCGTTCGGATCGCTTCGAGTGCGGTCCGACAGGGCTCGGCGAGTCGGTAGCCGCGTTCGCCGTCGACGTCGGTCTCCTCGAGCAGCCCGGCGCTCGTCAACACCGTCAGCCGGCCGTGGAGGTCGCTCTCGCAGAAGTCGTAGGCGTCGAGCAGTGAGCGCACGCTGAGGGGGCCGCGCTCGTCCAGTTCGACGAGCAATCCGAGCGTCCGTTCGTCGTGAACGGTCGTCAGCAGCGTTCGGAGGGGGCTGGAGACGGTTCGTGCGGCCGTCTCGAGCGCGCTCGATTCGTCGACGGACTCGAGTCGATCGTTCTGTACGTAACACTCGTTTCCGCTCTGTGGGTCGCGAACGAGGCTCGCGTGTTCGGATCGCTTGAGCAAGAGGTACCGCTTTCCGGTGTCGTCCTGGACGGTTTTCATGTTCGGTCGTGATCGTCCGGTGATCGTTCTTCGGCAACGGTCGTTGAAGATGTTTCGGGATTGTCCGGATCGTCGCTGGACTCCGAGTCGATTCGCGATCGATACGTCCGGTACCGCCGAGTTGCGGAGCCGAACAGAACGATTCCGCCGGCGAGTAACGCGATACTGTGAGTCGAAACGCCGTCGAAGAGCACGAACAGAATCCCGATCGACGTCGCGAGAACGGCTCCGTTGACGATGAGAACGATCGACCAGAACGCCTTGAGCAGCTCCGGCGAGACGTCGTTCGAGACCACTGCCGGCTCGGTCGCGTCCGCCGCGAGGTCTTCGTTCAACTCCGTCCGCAGCCCCGAGCCGGCGTCCTCCGTCGGAACGCGAGGAATCGTGAGCGAATCGCTCTCCGGATCTCGAAACTCCGCTTCGGGATCGTACTCCTCCGGTTCGTGTTCGGAGCGGTCGGAGGCCACGTTCGGGCGAAAGACGACCAGGGAGAAAAAGGGTTCGCGTTTCAGTTCTCAGTTCACGCGAGTTCCGCGAGGGGAATCGTTTGGGAGGTTTCGACCCACGCGAGCGGGTTCTCCGCGTCGTAGAAGACGACGCCCTCGTCGGTCTCGTAGGACTCGATCGTCGCCGTTCCCCGGGGAACGCTGGGCTTCTCGCTACGATCCGTCACGTCGTCGTCGTTCAGGGTAGACACATCAGTCACCTGGTTTCATGTTATGTGTTACCATATTATATGTCTTTTTGCCCCTGCACCGGCAAGTCGCCGCTCGCTCGAGAGCGTGTCGGCGACGAACCGGCCGCGTCCGTGCGGATTGCAGGGGTTTTTATTGGGCGGCTGCAAACTCCGGTATCATGACCGAGGCGGGCCAGACCGGGCTCGGGGAGTTCGCGGCGGAGTCCGAAGACCGGCCGGACGAAGAGGCAGCCGCCGTCGCGGGCAACGGCGGATCGAACGCCACCGACGTGATCGACGTCGTCGCGGAGACGCTCCCCGAGCCACGGGGCGAACTCGAGCTTGCGGTGATGCAGGTCGATTACACGGTCGCTGGCTACGGCGACGAGGAACGGCCCATTATTCACGTCTTCGGCAGGACGCCCGACGGCGACCTCGAGCACGTGCAGGTCGTCGGCTTTCGGCCGTACTTCTACGCGCCGACGGACTCGCTCGAGCGCCCACCCGAGGAGGCCTACGACCGGCTGACGGGGAGTCGGGAGGTCGACGAGAACGGCGATCCCTACGAGAGCATCCGCGGGGAGAAGCTGACGAAAATTTTCGGCCAGACGCCCCGCGACGTCGGACAGGTACGCGACGACTTCGAGCACTACGAGGCGGACATCCTCTTTCCGAACCGGTTTCTCATCGACAAGGACGTACAAAGCGGGATTCGCGTGCCGGAACGACGCGCGGACGACGACTCGCTGGTCGTTCCCCACGACGAAGTGGAGGCCGTCGACGTCGACGCCGATCCGCGCGTGCTCACCTTCGACATCGAGGTCGAGGACCGTCACGGCTTCCCAGAGGACGGCGAGGAGGCGATCGTCTGTCTCACGAGCCACGACTCCTACCGCGACGAGTATATCATGTGGGTCTGTGCGGCAGACGAAGGCGACGGCGTCATTCCCGACGAAATTACCGACTACGAACCGATCGAAGGGGCAATCGACCACGAGATTCGAAGCTTCGACGAGGAAGAAGCGATGCTCGAGGCGTTCGTCGAGTACGTTGCTGATCGAAATAAGGCCGATCCGGACGTCATCACTGGCTGGAACTGTCTTCCAGCGGATAGTGACGTTCTCATGGCGGACGGAACCGAAAAAGAGATACAAGATATCGAAATCGGGGATTCAGTGGTCGGTTCCGAATCACAACAAACTAGCGTTGCAGAAGTAACGGACAAGTGGAAAAGCGAGAAGGAGATTCGCGAATTCTCGTTAGCCGATGGAACCTCTCTCCGATCATCAGCCGATCATCGGATTATGGTTGGGGACGACGATACTGTAGACTGGAAGGAAGGAAGCGAAATCGAATGTGGTGACTACGTACTCAAGCCAAGAAGACTCTTTGTCGACGAGCCGACCGTCCCTACCCTTTCAGATCTCATTCCAGTAGAGAACCAACGGTACGCTGATAAACAGACCGTCTCAGAATTCAAGACGGATCTCCCGTATGGGGCCATCACCGAGTTAGCCGATGAATTCGACATCTCAACCGGAACGTTACACCATCCGCACACGACCGTCTGGACGCCGAAACGATGTCAGGATGCGGCGACCCAGTACGACGTCCCCGTTCCAGATGGTGGCGTCGAATATCGGGGAACAGGTGTTGATCTCGAACGAAAAATAACGCCTGACGAACTCTATTATGCTGGATTGATCCTCACGGACGGGACGATGTCGCCAGATGATGGCGTTCGGTTCTACAACACTCGAGAGGAACTCCATCGACAATTCCCCGGTGAGAATCACTTAGAACCGGACGGAAAGGGATGTTACAAACAGAACGTCCTGGACTATGCGACGATGTATGCGTTCAACGGGCTTGGTATTCCGTTTGGCAACAAAAACGACGATATCGTCGATCTCTCGGCGGTTTACGAAATGCCGTCCGAATACATCAGTCGCTTCTTGGCAGGAGCTATCGATGGCGACGGAAATATTGCTCAAAGCGGGATCACAGTTGCTGCCGAGAACCGATCAATCGGTGAGTGGTACGTAAAGCTATTCAAACGACTCGGAATCTACGCCCAACAGCGAGAGAACGTCGTCAGACTCCCCGATGCGAAACGCGATATCGATCGGCTGAAAGACTGCGTTCTCCCGTATATGGAACATTCCGAGAAGAAAGCTGCTCTAACCGAATTCGAGGGCGGCAAAAGCGGCCAGACTGAGAACATTCCATACGCACTGTTCGAAGCTGATGTCGGGACTGACACAAAGCGGATCGGGAACGACAAACATCGGCGCGGTATTAACCTCAAGCGCCACGAGACACACTCTGAAGAGTGGGAAGAGTACGTCTTCGTCGAGGTAACGGACGTTTCGGCAACTGGAACTGAGACGACCTACGACATCGAAACGACGACGCACAACTTTGTCGCTGAAGGGTGTCTGGTACACAACTGTGATGATTTCGACGCCCCTTATCTCTTAGACCGCCTCGAGGAGCTGGACGGATCCCATCACGACTACGACCTCTCGATCGATCGCCTCTCGCGGGTCGACGAGGTCTGGCGGAGCAACTGGGGCGGACCGGACATCAAGGGCCGGGTCGTCTTCGACCTGCTCTACGGCTACCAGCGGATGGTCTTCTCCGAACTCGACTCCTACCGGCTCGACGCCGTCGGCGAGTCCGAACTCGGCGTCGGCAAGGAACGCTACGCCGGCGACATCGGTGACCTCTGGGAGGACGATCCACACCAGTTGCTTGCGTACAACCTCCGGGACGTGGAACTCTGCGTCGAACTCGACCGCCAGCAGAACATCATCCCGTTCTGGGACGAAGTGCGCTCGTTCGTCGGCTGCAAACTCGAGGACGCCCCCACGCCCGGCGACGCGGTGGACATGTACGTCCTCCACCAGGCCCACGGCGAGTTCGCGCTGCCGTCGAAGGGCCAACAGGAGGCCGGCGAGGAGTACGAGGGCGGAGCCGTCTTCGAGCCGATCACGGGCGTCAAGGAGAACGTCACGGTGCTCGACCTCAAATCGCTGTACCCGATGTGTATGACGACGATCAACGCGTCACCGGAGACGAAGGTCGATCCCGAGCGGTACGACGGGGAGACCTACGAGGCACCCACGGGAACGCACTTCCGGAAAGCGCCCGACGGCGTCAACCGAACGATGATCACCGAACTCCTCGCCGAGCGCGAGGAGAAGAAGGCGCTGCGAAACGAGCACGAACCGGGGACGGCCGAGTACGAGCAGTACGACCGCCAGCAGGGGGCGGTGAAGGTCATCATGAACTCGCTCTACGGGGTGTCGGGATGGGAACAATTTCGGTTATATGACAAGGAGGCGGCATCGGCGATCACGGCCACTGGCCGTGAAGTGATCGAATTCACGGAAACGGCCGCAAACGAACTGAATTATCAGGTTACGTACGGCGATACGGACAGCGTTATGCTCGAGCTGGGTCCGGAGGTCTCGAAAGCCGAGGCCCTCGAGCAATCGTTCGGGATCGAAGAGCACATCAACGGCCGGTACGACGACTTCGCCCGCGAGGAGCTGAACGCCGACTCGCATCGCTTCCAGATCGAGTTCGAGAAGCTCTACCGGCGGTTCTTCCAGGCCGGAAAGAAAAAACGTTACGCGGGACACATCACCTGGAAGGAGGGCAAGGACGTCGACGACGTCGACATCGTCGGCTTCGAGTACCAGCGGTCGGACATCGCGCCGATCACCAAGGAGGTCCAACACCGCGTCATCGAGATGATCGTCAAGGAAGGCGACGTCGAAGGAGCGAAAGAGTACGTGGGAGAGATCATCGAGGACGTCCGCGCGGGCGAGGTCTCGCTCGAGGAGATCGCCATTCCCGGCGGGATCGGCAAGCGCCTGGGCAACTACGACACCGACACGGCCCAGGTCCGGGGTGCGAAATACGCGAACCTCATGCTCGGGACGAACTTCCAGCGGGGAAGCAAGCCGAAGCGACTCTACCTCGACCGGATCGATCCCTCCTTTTTCGAGCGACTCGAGGCCGAGGAGGGCTTCGACGCGCGGACGGATCCGCTCTACGGGGCCTTCAAGCGCGATCCGGACGTCATCTGTTTCGAGTACGAGGATCAGATCCCGCCCGAGTTCGAGGTCGACTACGACATCATGCTCGAGAAGACGCTCAAGGGACCGATCGAGCGCATTCTCGAGGCACTGGACGTCTCCTGGGAGGAAGTGAAAAGCGGCCAGGAACAGACCGGATTGGACAGCTTCATGTAACCGTTCGGGCCCGACCACGATCGGTGCGGGCGACGGACGCGTCGATTTTGCGAACCCGTTATTCGACGGGACGGTTCGTCGGTACTGTCGGAAACTACGTCAATAGGGACCGATTTTTTCCGTTTCGAGAAATCATCTTCCGTCATCGTTATTGTATTCAATCAGATACGAAACCGTTATCAGGTGGACACCCTACCATTCAGACGACAGAGTACTATGGCACGTCTCGAACTACGCGACCTGCACGCGGAGGTATCGGAGGGCGACGAGAAGATTCTCGAGGGCGTCGACCTCGAGGTCGAATCGGGCGAGATCCACGCTCTCATGGGACCGAACGGCTCCGGTAAGTCCACGACCGCGAAGGTCATCGCCGGTCACCCCGCCTACGAGGTCACCGGCGGTGAGGTCCTGTTGCACCTCGAGGACGACGAGTTCGGCGACGAAATCGAGATCGACGAGGACCAGCGCACCTGGAACATTCTGGATCTGGAACCGAACGAGCGCGCCGCGCTTGGAATCTTCCTCGGCTTCCAGTACCCGGCCGAGATCGAAGGCGTCACGATGACCAACTTCCTTCGGACCGCGCTGAACGCCAAGATCGAAGAGCGAGAAGAGCTGTTCGAGGAGGAAGGGAGCGAAGACGACGCCGAGGACGACGGGTTCGAAACCTCGCCGATGGAAGGCCCCGCGGACGACGGCGAGGTCGGCGTCGCCGAGTTCCAGGAGATCCTCCAAGAGAAGATGGAACAGCTGGACATGGACGAGGCGTTCGCACGACGATACCTCAACGCCGGTTTCTCCGGCGGGGAGAAAAAACAGAACGAGGTCCTGCAGGCGGCGATCCTCGAGCCGTCGATCGCCGTGTTAGACGAGATCGACTCCGGGCTGGACATCGACCGGCTCCAGGACGTCTCGAACGGCATCAACGCCCTGCGCGACGAGCAGGGGACCGGCATCCTCCAGATCACCCACTACCAGCGGATCCTCGACTACGTCGAGCCCGACCGCGTCCACGTGATGCTCGACGGCCAGATCGCCAAAAGCGGCGGCCCCGAACTCGCCGAGGAGCTCGAGGACAAGGGCTACGACTGGGTTCGCGAAGAGGTCTACGGCACGGCGTAACCGAATTCGGCTAGAACAACGGTAATAACCCTACAGCCGTAAACACTACCACAATCACATTATGAGTTCCGAACAAGATCACCTCAAAGAGACCGACACCGAAGCGCGGTTCGAGTTCAAGAAAGAACAGAATGCCGCGGTCAAATCGGAGAAAGGACTGACCGAGGAGGTCATCCGGATGATCTCCGACGACAAAGACGAGCCCGACTGGATGCTCGAGCGCCGCCTGCGCGCGCTCAAGCAGTTCCAGAACATGCCGATGCCGACGGACTGGCCCGGCCAGCCGGACCTGTCCGAACTGGACATCGAAGAGATCGTCCCCTACATCCGTCCGGACGTCGACAAACGCGAAGGCGTCGACGACTGGACCGAGCTCCCCGACGAGATCAAGGACACGTTCGACAAGCTCGGCATTCCGGAGGCCGAGAAGAACGCGCTCTCGGGCGTCGGCGCGCAGTACGAGTCCGAGATCGTCTACCAGAACATGCAGGAACAGTGGGAGGAGAAAGGGGTCGTCTTCATGAACATGGACCAGGCGGTCAAAGAGCACCCCGAGATCGTCAAAGAACACTTCATGACGACCTGCGTGCCGCCGAGCGACAACAAGTTCGCGGCGCTCCACGGCGCGGTCTGGTCCGGCGGTTCGTTCGTCTACGTCCCCGAGGACGTCACCGTCGAGATGCCCGTTCAGGCCTACTTCCGGATGAACTCCGAGGGGATGGGTCAGTTCGAGCACACGCTCATCGTCGCCGAACCCGGCAGCGAGGTCCACTACATCGAGGGCTGTTCCGCGCCGAAGTACGGCACGCACAACCTCCACTCCGGCGGCGTCGAGGTCTTCGTCAAGGAGGACGCCCACGTCCAGTACTCCACGGTCCAGAACTGGTCGAAGAACACGTTCAACCTCAACACCAAGCGCGCCATCGTCGAGGAGAACGCCACGATGGAGTGGGTCTCGGGCTCGATGGGCTCGAAGGCGACCATGCTCTATCCGTGTTCGATCCTCAAGGGTCGCGGCGCGACCGACACCCACATCACCATCGCCTTCGCCGGCGAGGGCCAGGACATCGACACCGGCGCGAAGGTCTACCACAACGCGCCGAACACGAAGTCGACGATCGAGTCCAAATCGATCTCGAAGGACGGCGGCCGCACCAACTACCGCGGTCTCGTCCACATCGCCGACGGCGCGGAGAACTCGAGCACCGCCGTCGAGTGTGACGCGCTGATGTTCGACAACGAGTCGACCTCCGACACCATGCCGTACATGGAGATCGAGGAGTCGAAGGTCGACGTCGCCCACGAGGCCACGGTCGGCAAGATCGGCGACGAGGACATCTTCTACCTCCAGTCGCGGGGACTGGACGACGACGACGCCAAGAAGATGATCGTCGCCGGCTTCATCGAGCCGATCACGGAGGAACTGCCGATCGAGTACGCGGTCGAGCTCAACCGACTCATCGAGCTCGAGATGGAGGGAAGCCTCGGGTAACACCGAGATCAGACATGAGTACGCAGGTACATGCCAATCTGACGGACGAACAGGTGCGCCAAATTTCGGGCAACCTCGACGAGCCCGAGTGGCTCCTCGAGACGCGTCTCGAGGCGCTCGAGGCGCTTTCGGAACTCGACATGCCGGACGTCATCCGGACGCCGGGTCGGGACTGGACGAACCTCCACGAACTGGACTTCGAATCGCTCGTCGATCCGCTGAACGCGGCCGAGAACAAAGATCAGGTCGGCCCCGACGAGGTCGACGTCCTCCCCTGGTCGGAGGCGGTTCAGGAACACGAGGAGCTCCTTCGGGAGCACTTCGGAAGCGTCGTCGATCCCCAGGAGAACTACCTCACGGCGCTGTCGACGGCGCTGTTCAGCACCGGAACGGTCGTCTACGTTCCCGAGGGCGTCGAGGCCGAGGACGTCACCATCCGCACCGAGCAAAACTCCCGCTCGCTGTTCAACTACACGCTCGTCGTCACCGAGGAGTCGAGTTCGGTGACGATTCTCGAGCGCCAGTCGACGGGGAGCGCGGAACCACGTTCCGCGAACGGTCGAGCGGCGGAGTCGGGAGACGCCGAACGGGCCGATGAACAGTACTACAGCGGGATCGTCGAGGTCGTCGCCGGCGAGAACAGCAACGTCCAGTACGGCAGCCTTCAGAACCTCTCGGAGGAGGCCTACAACTTCTCGCTCAAGCGAGGCTCCGCAGGCACGTACGCGACGATCGACTGGATCGAGGTCAACCTCGGCACCCAGCTAACGAAGTCGGGAGTCTCGACGACCCTCGAGGGCGACTCCTCGGAGACCCAGATCGTCGGCGCGTTCTACGGCCACGAGGACCAGCACTTCGACCTCGACGCGAAGGTCTGGCACCGCGCCGAGCACACGACGGCCGACCTCGTCACCCGCGGCGTCACCGACGACGTCGCGCGATCGGTGTACGAGGGCGTCCAGGACGTCGGCCGCGATGCCTGGGACACCAGTTCCTACCAGCGCGAGAACACGCTGATGCTCTCGGACGAGAGCGAGGCCGACGCCTCCCCCAAGCTGATCATCAACAACCACGACACCGAGGCAAGCCACTCCGCGACCGTCGGCCAGATCGACCGGGAGGATCTCCTCTACATGACCTCCCGGGGCATCTCGCCGCGGGCCGCGCGGAACATGCTCGTCGAGGGCTTTTTCGTCCCCGTCCTCGAGGAGATCGCGGTCGACGAACTGCGCGAGGACCTCGAGTCGCTGGTTGCAACGCGGCTCCGACAGCGCGCGTAGCGGGATTTCGCGGTCGGATACCGTTCGATCCGATTTTCGATTCGCCGTCGACGGCGATCGTTCGCTCGAGGCCGACGTTCAGCTGAGCGCGACAAACCGTCGATACTTAGGTATCGTCTCACGAACCCATCCCACATGGCCAGTGCCGAGCGCGCCGATGGATCCGAGGAGGGGGTCGACGCGGACGACGACCGCTACACGCGAAAGAAGTGCGTACTGATCACCGGCTGCTCGTCCGGGATCGGTCGCGCGACCGCGCTCGCGTTTCTCGAGCGCGACTGGCAGGTGATCGCCACCGCCCGAAACGTCGAGGACGTCGTCGACCTCGAGGAGGCGGGGTGTACCACGTTCTCGCTCGACGTCACCGACTCGGGGCAGGTCGCGGAGGTCGTCGAACGGACGGTCGAGCGCTGTGGCGCGATCGACTGTCTCGTCAACAACGCGGGCTACGCCCAACTGGGCCCGCTCGAGGACGTCTCGACGGTCGACCTCCACCGACAGTTCGACGTGAACGTCTACGGGCCACACCGCCTGGTCCGGGCCGCGGTGCCGCACATGCGCGCACAGGGCGACGGTCGAATCATCAACGTCTCGAGCGTGATGGGCCAAATTTCGGTTCCGGGATCGGGGGCGTACTCCGGCTCGAAGTACGCGCTCGAGGCGATGAGCGACTCGCTCAGGGGCGAACTCGAGGAGTTCGGAATCGACGTCGTCGTCATCGAACCCGGCCCGGTCGAGTCGAACTTCGACGATCGGGCGGCCGAAGAGCTACCCGAGAACGAGCGAACGCCCGCTTACGAGGCGCTCTACGAGATCTACGGCGATCTGCAGCTCATCGGGGGCGGTAACGGCGGGCCGTTCGCCTCCACGCCGGAAGACGTCGCACAGGCCATTCTCGAGGCGGGAACCCACCCCGAACCGCCCGCTCGGTATCCGGTCGGACCGCTCGGTCAGTTCGGCGTCTACGCACGGTTCCTTCCGGACCGGCTGCGCGATGCGGGGTACGCGATTCTCCGAAAGCTCGTGTAACCCACGAGACGGTGTGGCGACGCGGTCCAGTCGGAACCGGCACAACGTATTTGCGTTCGCCGTCCGTTGTCGACACAACCCATCGTGTCCAGGACGCCGGAGACCGTCGCGCTCGCCGAACGCGTCTCGAGAGTGCTCTTTCTCGTCGCCGGCTGGCTCGCGATCGCGTTCGGTGCGGTCGTCGCCGGTGGTGCCGTCGTCGGGCTCCGGACGGCCGGCACCTCGGCCGATTCGCTGTTGCTCGCGGGATTCATGTTCGCCGCGGCGTTCGTCTTCGTCTCCCTCGGCGTGCTCGTCAGCCCGCCGTTTCGACGCCGGCTGCGTCGACGCCGGCCGATCTCGCGGTTCGGTCGAATTCGAACCCTCGAGCGACGAGCCTTCGATAACGGAGACGACAGTTTCTCGCGCTGTGACGGCTGTCGGTCGCCGATCGAAAGCGGTCGGGTTCGACTCCGACGCGAGGAGTACGCGATCGCTGGCGTCCCAGTCTACACCGTCTCGACGACGCGCGAGCGGTACTGCCGCACGTGTTCGGAGTACGCCGACTCCCGCGGGGACCGTCCGAGGCCGTCCGCCGACCGGGTGTGAACAACGACGGGGATTCGAACTGTGGGACGGACGAACCGCCGCGACTCGAGCGCATCCCCGCGAACGCGTTTTCTCGCGATCTCTCGCCCCGTAACCGCGCGTCGATCAGCGTGTGCGAACCGTTACCCCGAATGGTAACGTATTTGTTTCCAAACTGTCCAGTCTCGATGGAACATGGTCCCCACTGTTCGCTCCCTCCGACAGTTGCTGCTGTCGCCGGCGGCGTTTTTCGACGATCACCCGCCGGCGTCGACGCTCCCGATCGCCGCGGGAATCGTCTTCCTGTTCGCGCTCGCGCTCGTCGGGAGCGTTTCGCTGCTGGGTTCGCTGCTCGCCGACGCGATCGACGCGACGGTCACGATGGACAATCCGAACCGGCCGCCCGACCCGATCTGCGACGCCCACGCCGACGATCCGGACTCGCCCATCGGTCGGAACTGCGACGAACCGGCGACGATCGAGCGCGACGCGGGCGAACTGGCCCGCGAGGCGGTCCACGAGTACCTCCCGTTCGCGCTGATCGGCCCGTTTCTCCTGTGGGGCGTCGGCGCGGTGGTGCTGTACGGTGCCGGCCGTCTCAGCGGCGGAACGCCGACGTTCGCCGGCAGCCTGGCGCTCGCCGGCTGGGCGGCAGTGCCGGAATTCTTCCGCTTCGGCGTCGGTCTCGTCGGTATCCACGTTGCGCTTTCGGACGTGACGATCACCGATCCGGAACGCGCCGCCGACGTCGTGACGGCTGCGATCGGACCGCTCGAGCCCGTCTTCCTCGCGGCGTCCGTGCTCACCCTCGCCTGGCAGTGGCACCTCCTTACCGGCGGCCTCACCCGAGAGGCGAATATTCCCTGGGGACGGGCCGCCGTCGCGGTGGGCGTTCCGCTGGGTCTCTTCGCGTTGCTCTCGCTCCCGTAGCGTCCCTCCGCCGGTGGTCCGCCGTCGCGCGGTGCCGGCGGCTCGAGTTACCGGAGACAGGCGGCGACGACCTCGAGCATCCCCTCGCCGCGGACCTCCTCGGCGAACAGCGGGACGCGGCGCACGTCGGTTCCGCGAAACAGCTCCTGGGCCTCCGCGAGGGCCGCCTGCTGGACGTCCCACCGCCGCTGACAGAACTCGCAGTCCGCGAGGTTCGGCTGGAGGAACTCGCCCGAGACGTCGTCGGTGACGTCCGACAGCGGCTCCATGATGCGGTTGACGACGAGGGTACCCACCGGAATGTCGAACTCCCGGAGGCGCTCGCGCAGCCGCTTCGACTCGAGGACGCTCATCTCCTCGGGGACCATCACGATCCGGAAGTCGGTTCGGCCGGGATCGCACAGCGCGGCGCGAAGCCGTTCGATCCGATCGCGAAGCTCTTCGAGGTCGGCGAGGTCGGTCCCGTCCTCGAGCATCTCGCCCCCGAACATCCCTTTCACGTTCTCGAGCATGCCGCCGAGACGCTGGCGAAACTGCAAGATTCGGCCCATCATCGAGTCCATCAGCTCGGGTAACTGGAGGAGCCGAAGGGTGTGACCGGTGGGTGCCGTGTCGACGACGACGCGGTCGAACCGCGGGTCGTCCATGTACTCGAGCAGCAACTGCATTGCGGCGGCCTCGTCCGCGCCCGGCATCGCTCCGCCGAAGAGCGCGTCCATCGGGTTCTCCCCACCGAGAAGCTCGCCCATCCCCCCGAGTCCGTCGACGCCGCCCGCACCGCCGTGGCCACCGGCGTCGTCGAATCCGCCGACGTCGTCGGCGTCCGGTCCGCTGCCCGCACCCGGAAAGGCGGCGCGGCCGCTCTCGATCGCGGCTTCCGGATCGATTTCGACCGCGTACAGCGGAACGTCCTCGCGGATCCGGCCGGGTTCGGAGGGAACGTCGGTTTCGAAGGTGTCGGAAAGGGAGTGTGCCGGGTCGGTCGAGACGACGAGCGTCGACGTTCCGCCGCGGGCGCTGTCGAGCGCCGTCGCGGCCGCCATCGTCGTCTTGCCGACGCCGCCTTTGCCGCCGTAGAGAACGTACTCCGGCCCGTCGATGGGCTCGTCGGAGGGTTCGACCTCGATCGTCTCGCGTTCGCCTGCGGTTCCGACGTCGCTCGTCGGCGTCACCTCGATGGTGTGGTCGTCGTCCGTCGGTTCGGTTCCCTCGTCCCGCTCGACCGGCTCGACGTCGATCCCGCTCATGTGCGAAGCGTTTCGCGCGCCGACACGAGTATTCGTCGGTCCGGGTCGGTCTCGAGGGCTACCTCCGGGACATCCCAGTAGCCACTCGAGGGCGCTCGAAAACTACATTTTGTGAGTTCCGTAGAGCCGTCCTTACGTGTGTCGTCTACACCATCAAACGGGCCGTGAGCTAGGCAAATTCAACGCCGTACGGCGATCATCACGGCCGTAATTTTCGATCAAATCTAGCAGATTATAATACTATTTTCTATACCTGAAAGTGGGAGACGTATTTATACTAATGCTGCCTCGATCGTCTGCTGTTGGATGAAAAACGAGATCCACATCTTTTTGTTTGAGATCCGCCGACACCTTCGTTCGAGGCGAACAGTAGTCGGTGCGTGCGTACTGGTACTGTTTTATCTGTTCTGGATAAGCCACTCACTACGCATTAGGACGTTCGAACAGGGCACTATGACTACTATGACCTATTTTGTGGCTCGTTCGCTTTACGAAGGTCGGGTAATCCTCACCCTTGCACGGGATCCATTGCTGTTGTTGTTCGTCGTTTGTACCCCACTTCTTTTCGGGGCGACGACAGTTGCGGGTCACCGAGATACTGGCGCGTTACGGTTGCTACAGTCGCTTCCGTACAGTCGATGGACGGTTTTCGTCGGACTCGTGGCCGCTCGAGTCGCGATGATAAGTGCCATCGTCTGTCTGCTCATGATGGGGGCGCTTCTGGAGACATGGCGTCAGGGAGTCCCCTTCTCACCGGTTCATTTCGCCGGCTATACCGCAGTCCTTCTCGCCGTCACAACCACACTGGTGGTTATCGGTGCAGCTATCTCGACACGCGCGACCAGCCGGCGACGCGCGTACACGTCGTCTCTTCTGTTCGGATTGCTGATCCTGTTCGTGTATGGCCCACTTCAGGCCTTTCGTCCGGAAGCGATACTGCTCACTCCCAGAGCAGTCTACTACGCGCTGGTCGCAGGCATCGATATAAACTGGGCAACGACCTTCCAGGAACAACCGAGTCAGTACCGGTTGGACTCGGTGTATCACTATACAGAGGTTGCTGTGCTGTCGCTTTGTGCCTGGTTGTTATGTGCAATGGCTGCCGGGCTCTACTCGTATCGAAGCATAGACATTACGACATCATAACCATGACACTCGCTATCGAAACAGAGCGGCTGACGAAGCGCTTCGGATCGGTTACCGCAATAGACGATCTCTCGCTGTCGGTCCCAAGCGGAACGGTTTACGGCTACCTCGGACCGAACGGGGCGGGCAAATCGACAACGATCGATATACTGCTGGATCTCGTCCGCCCGAGCGACGGAACTGCGCGTGTGTTCGGCTACGACACGCAGGCGTCTCCGGTCGCCGCTCGAGAACAGATCGGTGTGTTGCTCGATGGGTTCAAACCGTATCCAGCAATTACTGGTCGCGAGCACGTCGAACTGGCGGCGACGGCGAGGGGTGTTTCGACCGATCCGGCCACCGTCCTCGCTCGCGTCGGACTCGAGCATGCGGTCGATCAACCCGCAGGCGAATACTCGAAAGGGATGACGAAACGACTTGGACTGGCGATGGCGCTCGTCGGTGATCCCGACCTGTTGATTCTCGACGAACCGTCGACAGGGTTGGATCCACACGGCATCGTGACGATGCGTGAACTCATTCGTACCGAGGTCGACCGCGGCGCAACGGTCTTTTTCTCTTCGCACCTGCTCGATCAAGTCGAGGCTGTCGCCGATCGCGTCGCGATTATCAACGACGGGTCCTTGCTCGTCGAGGACAGTGTCGAATCGCTGAAATCCGAACTCGAAGACGGGACGACGGTCAAGATCAGGATCGAGGATCCAGCGTCGGATCAGCTACCCGAGTTACAGGCAAATATAGACCCACTCGAGACGGTCAACAGCGTACGGATCGAGGGACGGACGCTGATCGCTCGCTGTCGATCCCAGGCTGCAACAGCGACAGTGGTGTCCGCTGTCGAGGAGTCACAGGCCGCTATCGATACGTACGAAGTCGAACAACCCTCCCTCGAAGATATTTTCAAAACGCACACCGACGGCGATGAGTGAAGACGTATCCACGCTCGGTACTCGTCAGCTTCGGTCGATGAAGACAGTCGTTTCCGCCGACCGGTTGCGTATACGCCGATCACGGGCGGTCGTCCTCGGCGGAGTGTTATTTGCTGGACTCTGTACGTTCAGCGCCTGGTATCCACTCTTTCCAGGACAGCAAGTCCATCACAACTGGAATCTCGCCTACGATCTCTCCGGTGATCTCAGCGCCGAGCCGACGCCGTTGGTCGTTCATTTTTTCGCACGCTGGTTGCTCCTCTTTTTGAGCGTGCTGGCGGCGTTGGTAGGGAGCGGAGCAATTGCCGGGCAGGTTCAGTCGGGATACGGCCGAACGCTCCAGACGCTGCCGTGTTCTCGTCGGACGGTCGTGTTCGGGACCGCGTGCACGAGGGCGGTGACCGCTGGTGTCATCACAGCGATCGGGCTTTCCGCCGGCGGAGTGACGATCTGGATTCGGTTCGATACTATCGATCTCGCCACGTATCTGTACTTCAGTGCGGTGACGATCGGATACGCGATGTCGTTGACCGTGCTGGCGGTTGGCGTCTCCGCGCTCGTCCGAACGCGTCTCCGCGCACTCTTTTTGACGCTGGGGCCGATGGTGCTGGCGATCTATTTTGGTGGTGATATTCTGGCGTCGCGAGCGTTCCGATCCGCGTTGCTCGTCCAGCCGTATCAGATCCTCGTCTCCGGAGCACACGAGCGGTTGATTGCCAGACCCCACATCGAACCATATCTCGACGAACTGAACGGAACGGATATCGTGACGCTAGAATCGTCCGCTGACGTTCCGTTGTACCTCACCGACATCGGTGTAGCGATGACAATGGTGCTCATTCCGATGGTGGTGCTGGCTGTGGGCACGTGGCGGTACAATCGTCGCGAGCTTCTCGTTAATTGAGGATGTCACGGAAATTCGCGTGTTCGGTTTTACGGCACTGTTGTGATGACCATCGCCTTTGCCCCCAGGATTACCAATCGCTCACGGATCATCTTCTTCGCCGAAGAATATTCAGTACCGGCAAAGCTCGTGTGGAGCGTGGTTTCGCCGGTGCACAGTTACAGCAATCCGTATCAGGCAAACCGCGTCGAAAGCCGCTCTGCCGCCGTCTCGACGCGCGGGGTGACGAGCGCGAACCGGAACCACTCCGATCGGGACTCGCCGAACGCATCACCGGGCATTCCCGCGACGCCGGCCTCGTCGATCAGTCGGTAGACGTTCTCGAGGGTGCCCGGATAGCCGTCGAAGCGAGCCATCACGTAGAACGAGCCCCGCGGCGTCGTGTACTCCGCGCCCGCGGCGTCGAGCGCGCCGGTGAACGTTTCGATCCGCCCGCGGAGCAGATCGCGGTTTCGCTCGTAGTAGTCGGGTTCCGTCTCGCGCAACGCTCGTAACACCGCGTACTGTGCGGGTCGGCTGCCGGCGACGTTGACGAGCATGTGCCGACTCTTGGCGTCCACGACGAGGTCCGATGGAAAGATCGCGTAGCCGACCCGAAAGCCCGTGATCGCCATCGACTTCGAGAACGCGTTGGTGACGATCCGATGGTCCGACTCGATCGAGAGCGCGCTTTCGAACCGCCCCGAGAGGTCGAAGTGATCGTACACCTCGTCGCTGACGAGGATCGCGTCGCACTCTTCGGCGATCGCGACGAGTTCCCGCATCGTCTCGCCGTCGTAGACCGCACCGGTCGGATTGTTCGGCGTGTTGACCACGATCGCCGCCGTCTCCTCGCTCGCGGCCGCGCGCACGTCGGACGGCTCGAGGCGTCCCTCGTCGTCGACCGCGACGAACGTCTGCGTTCCCCCGAGCATCGTCGTCTTGCCGGGATAGTACGGGTAGACCGGGTCCGTGAGCACCACCTCCTCGCCGCGGTCGCGCTCGAGCGCCCGCGCCATCGCGAGGTAGTTGGCCTCGCCCGCGCCGTTCGTGACGACGACCTGATCCGCATCCACCCCGCGTCGCGCCGCGATCTCCTCGCGAAGCTCGCGCAGTCCCTCGCTCGGCGGGTACTGAAACGCCGACGGCTCGCGGTCGGCGTACTCGCGCAGTCCCGAGCGGAGCGCCGCCGGCGGCTCCCAGTCGGGATTTCCGCTCACCATGTCGATGACGTCGCGGTCCGCCTCCGAGGCGTAGGACATGACCCGAAAGAACAGCGGCGTCTCGTACTCCATGGGGGAGAGTCGGCCTCCCGGTACGTCGTTCTTTCCGTTCGAGCGATCGGTTTCGCCCCGATCCGGGGGCGTCTCCGTCGGATTCACGTCGGTCCCGCCCGTCGGTGTGCGTATGAACGACGAGATCGACCGCGAGTTGCCGATGAAGGTGGCCGACGCGCTTCGCGAGACGGACGACACGCTGGCGGTCGCGGAGTCGTGTACGGGCGGCCTGATCGGCGCGGCCGTGACGGCCGTGCCGGGCGCGAGCGACTACTTCGAGGCGGGGCTGACGACGTACGCGTACGACGCAAAGCGCGGGCAACTGGGCGTCAGCCGCGAGGCGCTCGACGAGCACGGTGCGGTCTCCGCGCCCGTCGCACGCGAGATGGCCCGGGGCGTTCGGGACGTCACCGACGTCACCTGGGGCGTCTCGACGACCGGCATCGCCGGGCCGACCGGCGGAACGGACGGGAATCCGGTGGGCACCGTCTACGTCGGCGTCGCCTACGCCGGTCCCTGGGGAAGCGAGTCGTCGTACGCCACGACGTCGCGCTACGAGTTCGACGGCGATCGCGCGACGATCCGGGCGAAGACGGTCGAACAGGCGCTCGAGGATCTGCTCTCCGAGGTCGACGCGCGCGAGGACGTGACCGCGTAGTTGACAGTCTCGAGAGAAAGCTATTCGACGGTCGATTCCCCAGTTGGGGGTAGATGAACAAGAAGGGACACGTTCTCAACGCCGTGCTGTTGAGCATCGGACTGGGGTATCTCCTTGAGCCGGCGACGGAGCTGTCACACGTTCCGGCCACGCTCGAGACGATGGTGATGATCGCCGTTCCGGTGACGCTGGGCGCGCTGTTTCCGGACGTCGACACGGCCTTCGGCAAGCATCGAAAAACGCTGCACAACCTGGCCGTGCTGGGCGCGTTCGTCGCGTATCCGTTCGTCTTCGGAAACCTCGAGTTCGTCTGGATCGGGATTTTGACCCACTACGCGCTCGACGTCGCCGGGAGCAAACGCGGAATCGCGCTGTTTTACCCGCTTTCTTCCAAAGAGTACGGACTGCCGACCGGCGTCGCCGTCAGCAGCCGGTACGCGACGATCGTGACCCTGGTCGTCACCGCCGCGGAACTCACACTCGCTGCGGCCATCGTCTTCGAACTGCCACAGTGGGGATTCGAACTCGGCCGGCAGGCGATGGGACTGTAGCCGCCCGCGTCGTCTCGAGCCGCGTCGTCTCGATCCGTCACGCACTGGCCCCGAGACGCGTCGGACCTGCTCTCGAGGACGAGGGAGGCGTCTCGCGACGGACGAGCGTGTGAAAACAAACACCGACGAACGGGGTTCAGCTGCCTTTTCGACCTCTCGGCTCCGTTTTTCACCGCCGATTCGGCGTCCACTCCTCGCAGGCGTCCATGTCGTCCATGGCTCGCTCGTGGTGGCGACAGTAGGGAACCATTCCGGACGACCGGACGTACTCGAAGTGGCGACAGTTGCCGCAGTACCGGTCCGTCGACCGATCGGTCTCGGCCGGGGACGGCGGGGAGTCGACGATCTCCGCGTCGGTTCCGCCGTCGCCGTCGAGCGGTGACGTGACGTCAGCGGCGGCCGACCCGCCGTCGCTCGTCGGCGTTCGGGCCGCCGCGACGGAGCCGGACCCACCCCTCGAGTGCGAGCGGCCGCTTGAACCGGCGCTCGACAGAATCGTTCCGTCGTCACCGCCGCGTTGACCCTGCCGTTCGGACTCCGAACTCGCGTCGTCGCCCGCCGAGTTCGTCTGCGTTTCGACCTCGCCGTCGGGCGTTCCGCCGAGGAAGCCGATGCCGCCGAACCCGCTCGAGGCCGGCGTCTCGTCGGGCGTCTCGACGACGGTCTGGGTGTGGCGGGTGACGTTCATCTCGAGCATTCCTCCGGGATCGTTGCGCGTTTTGAAGTTGACGACGGCGGTGAACAGACACCAGACGGCCGTGAACAGTCCGAGCAAGTAGACCGCGGACACCTGGAACGTCAGATCGTCGCCGACGCCGTTCCAGTGGTACGGATACGCGTGCCAGAAGAGCGCGACGCCGAACAGACAGAGACTCGCGCTGATCGCGGCGGCGGCTTTGACCCGTCTGCTCGCCGGCAACACGATGAAGACGCCGACGAGGGCGGCCGGGACGCCGAGTCCCGCGAGCAATCCGGCGATGCGAACGGACGCGTACTGGTCGCCCATCTCCCACGAGAGCGAGGAGACGAACCCGCCGAAGAGGGTAGTCGCCGCGAAGAGGACGGCGACGACGGCGAGGATCGCGCCGACTAGGACGAGCGACGTCCCCGCGTACAGCCGTCGAGGGTCGCGCGTCTCTCCAGCGTTCCCCTCGTAGACGTCCGTCAGGCTTGTCATGCGGGGGCATTGGGGCTCCTCTCACAAAACGGTACGTCAGACACAGGTCAATTCACAGAGATGAACGCGTTCGGCGGCTCTGTGGGACGTGCCTCTCTCGCCCGTTCCTGACTGGGTGGGTCGGGCGACGGGGTTTACCCGCGTTGGCCACCGATAAGCGAAACCTTGAATCGACGGGCTCGCGAACCGGGGCACATGAGCGACGACGAGGACGAGGAACCCGCCGTCTCACTCGGTGACCACACGCCAGTCGAGGGCGCGCCGCTCGCCCGCGTGGCCTCGCGTCTGACCTGGCCCAAAGAGAAAAGCGAGATCGATCGCCTCGAGGGCGAGAGCGTCGTCCGCACGCCCGACGGTCCGAGATCGCTCTCGTCGATCCTCGAGTCGGTCGACGAGACGTACTTCCAGCGCCGCCAGGAGTTCGAAGCCTGCGTTCGCGACGCCGTCGGAACCGGCCCGATACCCGTCGCCGACGAGTAACCGATCGTGGCGACCGAGGACGAGAGGCACGCCGTCGGGTGGATCCGCCATCAGTTCGACCGACTCTCCTGGGTCCAGAAGTCGTTGCTGACCGGCGCGGTCGTGACGATTCTGTGGATGTCCCTCGTTCCGGGCGAACTCGAGCGACGGATCGTCGTCGACAGCGTGCTCCTGATCGGCGGACCGCTCGCGCTCGGACTCTCTCACGGCCGTCACATCGGCTGGACGATCAACCGGGTCGCGATCCGAAACGCCGTCTTGCTCTCGCTGTTCGTCCTTCCGTTTTACCTCGTGGGCTCGACGCTGCCGACGATCCGCGAGTTCTACCCGATGTGGACGGTCTCGCTCGCACCGACCGAGTTCGTTCCGCACGCCGTTCAACTCTTCGTGCTCGCGCTCGCGACCGAAACCTACTACCGGGGACTGCTCTGCGTCGGCGTCAGGGAGATCGGATTCAAGGCGGTCTTCATCAGTCCCGTCGTCTACATGATCCACCACTCCTCGAAGCCGCCGATCGAGTTCCTGCTCTCGGGGCCCACGGACGTCCTCTTCGGCGCGGTCGACTACAAGTCGAACTCCATCCTCCCGTCCGTGATCGCCCACGGCGTCGGGCTCGTGTTGCTCGACTGGCTCGTCCTCCGCGAGCCGCTGTTCGACCCGACGCCGTTTCTCCGCTCGCTCGAGTGGCTGCCCGTACCGCTCTGATCGCGTCGACGCGACGCCGACGCCGGCCGCCCTCGGTAGCGAGGCCACAGACTAAGGTCCGTGACGACGAACTCGTGTCTATGAGTCTCCCGATCGACCCCGAGACGATCGACCCCGACGACTTCGGCGAGAAGCAGGCGATCCTCGAGATGGACCACGAGGAAGCGATCGAGCACGTCCGCGAGGTCTGCGAGACGGTCGGCTTCGGCATCCCCGTCGAGTTCTCGCCGTCGGAACTGCTCAACGAGAAGGTCGACGCCGATCGCGACCCGTACTACGTCCTGGGTGCCTGCAATCCCGCGATCGCGGACGAGGCCCTCGACGAGACGATGCGCATCGGCGGTCTCTTCCCGTGCAACGTGATCGTCTGGCAGGAAGAGCCCGGCAGACAGCGCGTCTACCACGTTTCGATCATGAAACTGGCCCGCCTGATCGGCGTCGCGCCCGACAACGAGGCGTGGGCCGATATCGTCGACACGACCGGCGACCTCACCGAGGAGGCGTTCGAGGCGCTGGATTCGGTCGAAGCCGAAGCGACCGACTGACCGGCGTCACCGCGAAAGCGAAACCCCCTAACCCCGTCCGCGAGTGAACCTCGCCATGGAAGACGAACCCGAGGTCGCCGTCCTCAGGCTCGGTCATCGTCCCGGCCGGGACGAGCGGATGACGACCCACGTCGGGCTGACGGCCCGAGCGCTCGGTGCCGACCGCGTCCTCTTTCCCGACAACGCGGGTCAGTCGCTCGAGACGGTGTCGGACATCACGGAACGCTTCGGCGGCCCCTTCGCGGTCGAGCTAACCGACGCCCCGAAGGCGGTCATCTCCGGGTGGCCGGGGCTGGTGGTCCACCTGACGATGTACGGCGAGCGCGTCCAGGACGTCGAGGACGACGTCAAACGGGTCTACCGCGACGGTCGGCCGCTGTTGCTCGTCGTCGGCTCCGAGAAGGTTTCGTTCGACGTCTACGAGGCGGCCGACTGGAACGTCGCCGTCACCAACCAGCCCCACTCCGAGGTGGCCGGCCTCGCCGTCTTTCTCGACCGGCTGTTCGAAGGCCGGGAACTCGAGCGCGAGTGGCGCGACGCCGATCGGCGGGTCGTCCCGACGGAGACGGGAAAGCGGGTCGAACCCGCAGACGGCGGGAGTGAATCGGAGGAGTAGCCGACCAGGCGCGACGGATCGACCGAACGGACGCCCGTTTTCGTGCGTTCGACGTTCCCTCGAGCCTGCCAGTTCGCAGCCAAGTTATTTGTGTCCGATCGGAGGCAATCCGAACGTGAGCGAAACGACGAAACACGCGGACGAGATCTCGCGAGACGAGGCGGCGGACCTCCTTCAGGAACTGGCCCGCGAACTTCGCGACGGCGGCGCCGCCGAGATCCGAGTCGGCAACAAGATGCTCACGCTCAGTCCCGACTCGGTGCTCGAGTACGAGATCAAAGTCGACGAGCGGTCGCCGATGCTCGGCACCGACCACGAGGAGGTCACCGTCTCGCTCGAGTGGTCCGTCCAGGACGAGGAGAGCTGATCCGCGGCGGGTTCGCCCCCGCTTACGCACCCACGTCCGTGCGACCGCATCGCGAGCCCCGCCTCAAAAGACTTAATGGCTGCATGGCGTTACGGATAGGTAATGGCTTTTGAGGACCTGCTCGAGGATCCGGTCATCCAGAAGTACTTGCACGAGCTGGTCGGTCCGAAGGGGATGCCCGTCGCGGCGGCACCGCCGGACGGCGAAGTGACCGACGAGGAGCTCGCGGAGGAACTCGACCTCGAGTTGAACGACGTACGGCGGGCGCTGTTTATCCTGTACGAGAACGATCTCGCCAGCTATCGCCGACTTCGCGACGAGGATTCGGGGTGGCTCACCTACCTCTGGACGTTCGAGTACGACAACATCCCGGAGAATCTCGAAGAGGAGATGTACCGGCTCCACGACGCGCTGGAACGGCGCCAGGAGTACGAGCGAAATCACGAGTTCTACCTCTGTGAAATCTGTTCGATCCGCTTCGAGTTCGGCGAGGCGATGGACTTCGGATTCGAGTGTCCCGAGTGTGGCTCGCCGCTGGAATCGATGGACAACGATCGACTCGTCGACGCGATGGAGGGGCGACTCCAGGCGCTCGAGGACGAACTCAACATCGACGCGGACGCCTAAATGGTCGTACTCGCAACCAAACTCTACGTCGAGGGCGACGCCCGGGACCGCGCGCTGGACTCGCTTCGGTCGCTGGTCGACAACGAGATCGGCGAACTCGAAGTCGAGTTCGACCTCGGGGTCCGCCACGACGACTTTCCCTCGGTAACCATCGAGGGCGAGGACGCGACGGTCGCACGGAACGTCCTCCGCGAGGAGTTCGGCGAGATCGTTCCGGACCTCACCGCCGGCGAGACGTACGTCGGCACGCTCGAGTCCTGGGACGACGGCGGGTTCGTTCTCGACGCCGGCCAGCCGGTACGGATTCCGACCGACGAACTCGACCTCGGACCCGGCTCCGCCGAGCAGGTGCGCGAACGATTCGGACTGGTACAGCACGTCCCGCTTCGCTTCGTCTACGGCGGCGACGCCCCGTCCCGACTCGCGGACGAGGAGCGCGATCGCCTCTACGAGTGGACCCGCGGGACCGGTCGGCTCAACGTCAACAGCGCGACGCGGGCGGAGGTTCGGGCCACGCTCAACCGCGCCGGCCACGCGCGAGATTACGTTACCGTCGAACGGCTCGGGCTGCTCGAACAGAGCGTCCTCTGTACCGAAGGAACCGATCCGCCGGGACTGCTCTCGAGCGTCGGCGAGTACCTCCCATCGGAACTGCGCTGTGTCGTTCCGTAATATGAACCGACGGCTCGTTCTCGCTGCGGTCGCGGTCGCGTTGCTCGCCGGGCTCGCGGGCTGTTCGATGATCTTCGGCGGCATCTCCGACGAGGAACTGGACCGCGAGCAGGAGTACGACGATCTGCGGGATCGAGACGCCGACGTCGTCGTCGACATCGAGGGCGGGAGTCTGATCAGCAACAGCGATTTCCGCGCGGTGTACGATCTGAACGAAACCGACGAGCTGACGCTGTATCGCTCGAATTTCTACCGCGACGAAGCGCTCGACATCCACAGCGTTCGCTACTGGTATCCCAACGGAACCGAACTGACCGGCTCGGAACTGTTCGTCGATCAGAGTCGCTCGAGCACCGAGGTCAGGGTGCCGGACGGCAACGGAACGATCGCGTTCTCGGGCAGCGGAGGGAGCAACACGTTCCAGCTGCCGGCGTACGTCCACGAATCGCACGAGGTGATCCTTCCGGAGGGTCACCGGACGTCGAACTTCCTGTTCGGCAACGTCAACCCCGGCGGCTACGAACGCGAGGTCGTCGACGACCGCGAGCACCTGACGTGGGAGCACGTCGACGGCACGATCTCGCTGCGGTTCTACCAGACGCGGGACGTGCCGCTGTTCGCCGGACTGGTGGCCGTCGTCGTCGTCTTCGGCGGGGCGGGAATCGCCTACTACTACCGACAGGTCAAACGCCTCCAGGAACGACGCGAGGAGATGGGCCTCGACGTCGAAATCGAGGACGATTCGGACGACGGGCCGCCACCCGGATTCTGATCTCTCCGGGACGGTCGACGACCGATCGCCCGAACGGTTGGATTGTCAGCCGTGAATCTCGCGCTCGTCGAGCCAGATCGCTCCGCCCTCCCCGAGATCGAATCGCCCCTCGACGAACTGGGCGCTCGCCTTCGCCGGCTCGAGGTTCGTTCTTCGAACCGTCTCGGTGACGTCGATCTCGTCGACGAGCCAGCCGTACCGGACGCCGCGCTCGTCGGTTTCGGAGAGCACGAGCAGTTCGGGATCGTCGACCCGCGATCGGTCCGGTTCGAACACGCGAAGGAGGTCGACCACGCGAACCTGCTCGTCGTCGACTCTGGTCGAGCCGGCGTTCCAGGGATCGTCCGCGCTCTCGAGCGACCCCGTCTGCGTCACGCTGACGACGGAGGCGACCGCGTCGACTCGAACGCAGTAGCGCTTCCCCGCGAGCGAAAACGTGAGCACTGTGAGACGGTCTGATTCGGTGTCGCGTCCGTCGCGGGTTGAGAACGACGCCATCGTCATCTAGGGCGGCTCGAGGGAAGCCATAAGCGTTGTGATGCGGGTTTCCCCACGCGCCCGTCCGGGGCTGCCGACGCGGTATTCTGAGGGGTAACGTTTTATTGGTGGAATGTCATCGACGACTAGAAACAGATGGCCTCGGATCTCCCAGAAAAGCTCCTCGGAATCGACATCGACGGCTCGTCCGACGACCGGCGCGAACCGGTCGACGCGCGCGAATCCGCCGAACTCGTTCGGATCGTCCGATTCGGCGTCGGCGAACACGCGCTCGCCGTTCCGGTCGACGACGTCAGGACGGTGACGGACGTTCCGGAGGACCACACCCGAGTTCCGCGCACGCCGTCGGCGATCGACGGGCTAACCGATCTCCGCGGCGACGTCACCGCGATCATCGACGTGACGTCGCACTTTCCCGTCGCTGAGGACGACGCCGACCGTGATCAGTTGCTCGTCTTCGACTCTCCCGACGACGAACAGTCCGCAGCAGCACCGATCGACGTCGTCTACGGCGTCGAGTCCGTCCCCGAGGAAGACGTCCTCGACGCGGAGGCCGTCGCCGAACGGGGGTACGACGGGAACGCACTCGAGCATCCGCTCGTCGACGCCCTCGTGGAGCGAGAGCGTCGGTCTGGTCGACGAGTCGACGACCTGCCCTCGACCAGCGTCGCGCTCGAGGGGCCGGACGGTACCGATCGTTCCGACGATACCGGAACGTCGACGGTCGCGTTCGACAGCGGCGATGCGAGCGAAACGGCGTTCGAGCCCGCCGACGAAACGGTCGAGTCCGGCGATCAGCCGGCGGATGCCGATCGGTCGACACCGCGACGGATCGTCGTCGAACTAATCCCGCTGGTCGACGTCGAGAAGCTCTTGCTCGCCTCGGGTCGTCCCGCCTCGAGGCCGTAGCCCAAAGCGTTGGCGTCTCGCCCGTCCGCCGGCGGCCATTCGCACGGGGCCGACTTTCGAAAACTAACAGCGTTCGTTCATATCCAACTGTTATCACGGTTGATAATCGAGAGACAGCATTTATGGTAGTTCTATTTCTACTTTCATTTGGTGTACTACTAAATGTCGACAGGGGTTCTCATCGTGGACGACTCTCATTTTATGCGGAATCTGCTGCGACAAATTTTAGAGCAGGATTACCGCATCATCGGAGAGGCGACAAACGGTGCCGAGGCAGTCAAGCTGTACAAAGAACACGATCCCGACATCGTCATGATGGACATCGTCATGCCGAAGTGCAACGGGATCAAAGCCACCGCCGCGATCAAGAAGATCGACCCGACCGCTCGCGTCATCATGTGTACGAGCGTCGGACAGCGCGAAAAGATGAAACTCGCCGTCAAGGCCGGCGCCGACGGCTACGTGACGAAACCGTTCGAAGAACCGAGCGTCAGAAAGGCTCTCACGGACGTCGCCGCGGCATGACGCGAGTACTCGTTGTCGACGACTCCCGGTTCATGCGGACGATCATCGACAACGCACTCACCAGCGCCGGCTACGAGGTCGAGACGGCCGAAAACGGGCTGGAAGCGGTCGACGCCGTCTCGACGTTCGACCCGGCCGTCGTGACGATGGACGTGGAAATGCCCGAAATGGACGGGATCGAAGCGGTCGAACGAATCATGGCGACCGATCCGACGCCGATCCTCATGCTCAGCGCGTACACGGACGCCGGAACCGAAGCGACCCTCGAGGCGCTCGCCCGGGGCGCGGTCGACTTCCTCTCGAAACCCGACGGCTCCGGTGCGCGAAACGTCGCGCACCTGGCCGACGACGTCGTCGAGAAAGTCGACGCCCTCGCCGACGCGGACGTCTCGTCGCTCGCGGTCGCACAGACCGCGTCGGCTGCCGCGTCCGTTCGATCGATTCGCGCGCGGCAAGCGTCGACCGGATCGACGGCGTCGGTCGGGACGGAAACGACCGTGGACTCGGTCGCCGACGCGCCGGTCCGCGCCGGCGCGAGTGCCGTGCCGTCCGACTCGCGGTCCGATCGAGAGGCCGATCTGGAGGCGCTCGCGGACGACCTCGATATCGAGCCGGTCGTCGTCGTCGGCGCGTCGACGGGCGGCCCCAGGGTCGTCGAACGACTGTTGGAGCGGTTGCCGACGAGCCTCGGAGCCACGGTGATCGTCGTCCAGCACATGCCCCCGGAGTTCACGGCGCGGTTCGGCGACCGCCTCGATGCGATCAGCGACTACGACGTCAGCGAGGCCGACGACGGCGACCGGATCGGCGGCGGAGACGCGGTCGTCGCACCCGGCGGTTTCCACCTCGAGATCGCGACGAACGTCGCCGGGAAGCTTCGGCTTCGACTCGACGACGGGGATCGCGTCCACGGCGTTCGTCCCTCGATCGACGTCACGATGAAAAGCGTTGCACGCCGGGTTTCGAATCCGATCTGTGGCGTCGCCCTCACCGGTATGGGTCGCGACGGCGCGGCCGGAATCGAGGCGATCAAGGCGGCCGGCGGACGGACGATCGCCCAGGACGAGGTGACGAGTCCGGTCTTCGGAATCCCCTGTCAAGCAATCCGCACCGGCTGCGTCGACGACGTCGTCTCCGGAGCCGACGTCGCCGACGCCGTCGTCGACGCGTTCACGGGTGAGAGCGATGACTGAGTACTGGTCCGATTTCGTCGGCGAGAGCAGAGAACGTATCACGGAGCTGAACAACGCACTGTTGGCCCTCGAGCGCTCGCCCGACGACGAAGCGGCGACCGACAACATCTTTCGGATCGCTCACACGCTCAAGGGCAACTGCGGTGCGGCGGGCCTCGAGTCGGCGAGCGACCTCGCACACGCGATCGAAGACCTACTCGACGCGGTTCGGGCGGGCGATCTCGCGGTCACGGCCGACGTGATGGACGACGTCTTCACGGCCGTCGACGAACTCGAGCGGATGGTCGACGAACTCGAGGCGAGCGGATCGATCGAGACCGATCCGTCGCCGACGATCCGAACGCTTCGCGACCACCTCGATACTGCGCCGATCTCGTCGGTCGATCCGCCCGGCGACGACGAGATCGAATCGGTTCTCTCGCGGTTCGAGCCGCCCAGAGACGACGGCCACGACGCCTACCTGGCCCGGATCGCGATCGCGGCATCGGACGCCGAGACGCGCAGCCGCGACAACGGCGCGCTCGTCGTCGACGCGCTGATCGACGCGTTCGATCTGATCGGAACGGTTCCGGCACGCGGCCGCATCGAAGACGGCTCCTACGGCGGACGGTTCGACGCCGTCTTCGGCTGTGCCGTCGGCGAAGCCGCGATCACCTCCGGGCTCGAGTCCGTCGAGGAGGTGGCGGACTTCGAGATCGTGGCGGTGACGGATCGGCTCACGTCGATTGCGGCCGACGCGGGCCCGACGCCGTCCGTCGAGACCGGGCGACTCGACGACGACGTAAGCGGTGCGACGATCTCTTCGGACGAGGCCAAATCGCTCGGGGTCGACGACTTACTCTCGGAGTTCGACGAGTTCGACGACCTCGACGAGAAGGTAAAGGAAGTCGAGGCGGACGACGATCTGGACGTCTTCGACGAGATGGGTGACGCCGGCTCGTTCGACGATCTGTTCGCCGATGCGGAGGACTCGAGTTCGGACGTCGCACCCGAGGAATCCGTCGCTACCGACGCCGAAGACGATGAGGTCGAGGACGCCGAAGCGGTCTTCGCCGAACTCAAAGCCGAAGTCGACACCGTTGGTTTTGACGAACTCCAGGAGGAACTCGAGGAACTCGAGTTCGACGAGTTCGACGACGAAGAGGAGGTCAGCATGGACGAGCTCCTCGGCGACGACTTCGCGGACGACGATTCCGAGGCTGAACTCGAGGAGAGCGTCGAGAACGTCGGTTCCGGCGCGGAATTCGAAGAAGACGTCGAAGTCGACGCGGCGTCGGACGACGACGCCGGAAGCGGCGACGACGCCACGGCGGACGATCCGGTTTCCGACGACGAGTTAGACGAGTTCCTGCTCGGTTCGTCCGACGACGGCGGGGACGTCGGCGAAACGACTGCGGAAGCCGACTCCGAGCCTGCTGCGGACGTCGCCGGTTCCGTCGGCGCGAAAGCGAACGCGTCAGTCGACGCAGAATCGGGCGAGGCTGACGACGCGGAATCGGACGAGATCGACGACGTCGAATCGACCACCGGAGCCGACGAATCGACCTCCGAAGCCGACGAATCGGTGACCGATCGCGACCTCGAGACGGCGGCCGAAAGCGAGTGGAAATCGGTCGTCGATTCGGAGTCGTCGATCGAATCCGACGAACCGGTCGACGACGTCGAGAGCGCGGACGGCGAACGCGATCAATTCGACGATTCGGACGAAGAGGCCGAGGACGCAGAAGATGCGACCGGCGAACTCGAGGACGCCGACGAGCAGCGTTTCCAGGAGTTCGACGAATCCGCGACGCCGGATTCCGAGGCCTCGTCGACGGACGAGTTCGGCGGATTCGCGTCCGCGGACTCCTCGAGCGCCGAGTTCGAGGGGGCGTTCTCCGACGCCGACGGCGCGTTCGACGCGTCGGTCGAGGACTCCGACATCGCGTTCGACGACGACGAGACCACCGTTTCGCCGATCGACGACGCCGACGACGGGTTCGACGCTGAGGACGGTCAGGAGTCTGCGTTCGAACCGACGTCGGAGCCAGATTTCGGCGGTTTCGACGACGCCGACGATGCGAGCGAAGTCGACGGATCGGCGGACGCGGACGTCGATCCGCTCGACCTCGTCGACGATGCGGACGATTCGTTCGAGGAGACGTTCGGTGAGGACGCCTTCGACGACGCGGAGTTCGGCGTCGGCATCGACGACCGGTTCGACGAGGTCGGTGCGGATTCGTCCTCGAGGGCCGACGTCGAGGACGAATCCGCACACTCCGGCGACGACGTTACGAGAGTCGTCGAGGAGCCGGAGCTCGAGATTCCCGACGTCACCGTTCCCGAGCCGTCCGATCGGCCGACGTCCGAGGACGACGCCGACGGCCTCCAGTCGGTGCGCGTGGACGTCGATCAGATCGACGATCTCGTTACCCTCGTCGAGGGGCTCGTCACGAGCCGCGTCCGCCTGCGCCACGAGGTGGAATCGAACCGGGACTTCGAGGCGATCGAAGCCGAACTCGAGGATCTCGACGACCTCACGACGGAGTTACAGGAGACGGTGATGGACGTCCGGTTGATCCCGCTCGAGACGGTCGCGAACCGACTCCCGCGGATCGTCCGCGATATCGCTCGCGATCAGGACAAAGACGTCGCCTTCGAGCTGACCGGCGGTGACGTCGAACTCGACAGAAGCATCCTCGACCGGCTTCGGGATCCGCTGATTCACCTGGTTCGGAACGCGGTCGATCACGGGATCGAACCTCCCGAGAAGCGAAAGAGCGTCGACAAACCACCTGAGGGACAGGTCGAGGTGGCGGCAACGCGCTCGCGCGATCGCGTGACGATCACGGTCGCGGACGACGGCTCCGGACTCGATCCCGACCGCCTCCGCTCGGAGGCGGTCGACGCGGGCGTTCTCGACGAAGAGGACGCCGCCGACCTCTCCGACGACGAGGCCGCGCGGCTCATCTTCGAACCCGGGCTCTCGACCGCGACGGAGGTGACCGACGTTAGCGGCCGCGGCGTCGGGATGGACGTCGTCAGACGGACGATCGAGGAGATGGGCGGATCGGTGTCGATCGACGGCGAACCTGGCGAGGGGACGACGGTCACGATGACGCTTCCCGTCTCGATCGCGATCGACGACGTGCTGTTCGTCCAGTGCGGAACCGAAGAGTTCGGAATTCCAACCGAAGCGGTCCACGACGTCGACGTCGCCAGTTCGATCGAGATCGTCGACGGCGAACGGGTGATCTCCGACGGCGAACGAACCTATCCCGTCGTTCGGCTCGAGGAGGCGCTCGACGTGCCGGAACCCGCGTCGAACGGTGACGGCGGCGTCGTGGTGCGCATCCGGGATTCCGTTCGCCCCGTTGCCCTCCAGTGCGACAACGTCGAGGGCCAACAGGAAGTCGTGGTCAAACCTTTCGAGGGGTTCATGGGCGGTATCCCGGGGCTCAGCGGTGCGACGGTTCGCGGCAGAGGAAAAGTGATCAACATCATCGACGTGACAACACTATGATTGGATACGTACACGACGACAGATACGGACGGAGGCTGCAATGACGCTGATGGTCGACATTCGGAAGCTGAGTTTCATAAACGAGATGGCCAAAGTCGGAACGAACGGCGTCGCCGACAACATGAGCAAGCTGACCGGAGAGGACGCCCGGATGGACGTCACGAAGACGAACTTCGTCGACGTCGACGACATCGAAGCCCAGCTCGAGCCCGGCAAGCGCGTCGGCGTTCGCGTTCGGTTGCTCGATCCGCCCCACGGCCACATCCTCATCCTCTTTCCGGAAGCGAGCGCCAAGAAGATCACGGCGATCATGCTCAGCGACGTCGTCGACGACATGTCGGACGTCTCGGGCAAGATGGCCAGGAGTGCGGTCGAAGAGATGGGGAACATGATGGCCAGCGGCTTCATCGACGGCTGGGCCGACGTCCTCGGGCGCGTGATCGACATCGCGGCTCCGCAGCTCGTCTACGCGCCGGCCGGCGACATCGTCACCAGAACCGCTGGCCTCGGTGGCGACGATCTCGCCCTGTTTTTCGATTCGGATCTGACCGTGCCGAGCTATCAGATCGAAGCCGAAATTTACGCCTTCCCCGACCTGGAAGAGTTCGTCGAAATGGTCAACGGCATCGAAGTCCAAACCGCATGAAACTCGACGTCAACGCACTCGGGACGTTCTATCGAATGGCGCGGGAAGGCGCCGGACTCGCGGCGGGTCGGCTGACCCACATGACCGGCGTCGAAACGCGGGTCGGCGTGACGAAGTTGAACTTCATGCGCGGCCGCGAGATCCGTCGGGATTTCGGCGAGACGGATCGGGTCGGCGTTCGGGTAAAGCTCAGCGGCGCGATCGAGGGCCACTCGCTGATCGTCTTCGAGCGCGAAAACGCGGTGCGGGTCATCGAGACGCTACTGGCCGAAGCTGATCCCGACGCCGACTTCGACGTCGATTCGTTCGATCGGATGAGCAAAAGCGCAACTACCGAGGTCGGCCACATCATGAACAGCGGCTTTATCGACGGCTGGGCCGACGTTCTCGAGACCGTTATCGACGTCTCGACGCCGGAGTTCGTCGAGGGTCGGACGGCCGATCCCTTCTTCGACGGCATCGAGGAGACGCCCGACGACGACGACCTCGCGTTGCTCTTCCAGAGCCGGATCGAGGCCGTCGACACCGAGATCAGTTTCAGTTACTACCTCTTTCCCAACCGAACGTCGATGGCGTCGCTGCTCGAGCGATTGCGCGCGAGCGGCGGGATCGAGTACGACAAACTCGACGGTTTCGACCGCATGGCCGAACGCGGTGCCGAAGAGGTCGCAAAAACCGCGACGACGCTCACCGGCATCGACACCAGCGTGGAGATCCGTCGGCTCAACTTCGTCTCGCTCGAGACGATCCCCCAACAGGTGCCGGACGAACGACTGGTCAGCGTTGCCTTCGAGTTCGACGGCGTTCCGAGTGGCTACCTCGTCTTCCTGTTCGACGAGGAGTCGGCCCACGAGATCGTCGACGCGATGGTTCCGGCGTCGATCGACGAGGACGGCTTCGGGCAGATGGGAACGAGTGCAATCAAGGAACTCGGCAACATCATGGCCAGCGGATTTCTCGACGGTTGGGCGAACGTACTCGATACGGCGATCGACCACTCGACGCCGGAGTTCGTCCACGACTACGGTGCTGCGGCGGTCGATCCGGTTATCGTCAAACTGGGCGCAAATCAGGAGTTCGCGTTCGTCTTCGACACCGTCGTCGTCGCCGACGGCCGCGAGTTCGACTGCGAAGTGTACGCGATCGCGGACGAGTCCGATCTCGAGCGCGCGCTGAACGATCTCGACGTCGATCGAATCGAGGAGACGCCGACCACGGCGGAGTTTCAGGAAGTCGATACCGTATGAAGACGTACGGAAGCGAACCGGGCGCGCCCTCACCGGTCCAGGTCGGCATCTCCGAGCTGGCGGTCAGCGAGGGCGATGATACGCTCAAATCCTACGGACTCGGCTCGTGTCTCGCGATCGCGCTCTACGATCCGGACAGCGAAATCGGCGGCCTCGCACACGCCATGTTGCCCGACGGCGACGCCGCGGAACACAACAGCGACCGCAAACCCGGCAAGTACGCCGACACGGCGATCAGGGCGCTGTTACGCCGGATGGTCGAACGCGGCGCGAGCTACACAGACGTCGAGGCCAAGATCGCGGGCGGCAGCGACATGTTCGAATTCGATAGCTTCGGCGACGGCGTCGGCAAGCGCAACGTCGATGCCGCGAAAGCGGAACTCGAGAAACTCGGCGTTCCGCTGATCGGCGAAGATGTCGGCGGTGCCCACGGTCGAACGGTGGAGTTCACGCCCGGAACGGGACGACTCGTCGTCAAAACCTCCGACGAGAACGAAAGCAGCGTGTCCGAGCTGTGACCGCGACCACAGACGCCCTCGAGGAGCTCCTTTCGTTCGTCGAGGAAGAACTCGCGTTCGCGACGAGCCACTACAACGACGGCTACCTCGACCGTCGCGTCTCCTCGCGAATGCGACGCACGCGCACGGACACGTACGACGAGTACTTCGAGTTGCTGCGGTCCGACCCCGACGAACGGACGGCGCTGCTCGAGGCGATGAGCATCAACGTCACCGGGTTCTTTCGCAATCCCGACGTGTGGTCGGGTATCCGTGCCGTCCTTCGACGAATCGCGGCCGCTCGCGACGAGATTCGTATCTGGAGCGCCGCCTGTGCCGACGGTCGCGAAGCGTACTCGCTGTCGATGCTCGTCCACGACGATCCGGTGATCGACCGGGAGTCGGTTCGCATTCTCGGAACGGACATCAGCGAACCCGCACTCGAGACGGCGCGCCGGGGCGTCTACGCCGAATCGCGGACGGTCGACGTTCGGGAGCAACTCGAGTTTCTGGACTCTTACGACGAGTACGTCGAGACCGAAGAGAACACGTACCGAATCGCCGACCGCGTCCGCGACGTCGTCTCCTTCGAGCGCCACGATCTGATCAACGACGGACCGAAATCCGGCTTCGATCTCGTCGTCTGTCGGAACCTGTTCATCTACATCGACAACGAGTACAAGCGCTCGATACTGAACGTGATCTCGGACTCGCTCGTCCCCGACGGCTTTCTCGTGATCGGCAAAGCCGAGACGATCCCGCCGACGTTCGACACCGGCTTCGACGTTCGTGACGCGCGATTGCGGATCTACCAGCGGTCGCCGGGACCGAACTGAGGTGGCGTTTCCGGGAACGGACCCGAACGCGTGACCGTCTTCGCTGCGTGAGTGTCGACCACCGTTTACATGATCGTCGGTCGAGTACGACCCAACGATGACCGGCCTCGACCTTCGCCCGTTCGTCACCCGCTGTCGAACGCTGGTCGACTCCGCCCCGCCGACGACCGCAGGCGAGACGCGCACCTGGATCGTCGAACCGTTCCTCGAGACGCTCGGCTGGAACGTCTCCGCCGACGCGACGGTCGTCGACGACGCCGTCGAGGACGTTCACCTCGAGTACGTGCTCGCGGTCGACTCGATTCCCGCGCTGTTCGTCGCCGTCGAGCCCTACGGCACCGCGCTCGAGGAGGCGCGGGCGACGGACCTCCTCGAAGCGATGTCGTGGACCGGCGTCGACCGCGCGCTCTACACCAACGGTCGCGAGTACTTCTTTCTGGCGGGGACGACGGGCGTCGATCGGCTCCCGTGTCGTCTCCCTGCGCTACCCGAGCACGAATCCTCGATCGAACACTTCACCCGCGCGGACGCGAGCCGCCGGCTCGAAGGCGACGCCCCCGAGGTCGTCGGACGACGGCTCGCGCTCGAACGAGCGGCGATCGTTCGGTCGTTCGTCGAGCGGTTGACCGCCGCGACCGGCGGAGAGCGCTACGCCGAGGAGTTCGAGTCCGCCGCGGACAGGTTCGTCGATCGGTTGATCGTCTCGTTTGCTGGCGACGAGTACGATCGGTTCGCAGCCGGGTCGAACGACGAGTCCGACGCGTCGACCGGATCCGTTTCGTTTCGGTTCTCCGAGCCGTCGGCGGTGGACGGCGCAGTCGAACGCGACGACGAAGCGTCCGTCCCGAGCGGCTCGGACGAAACGCAAACCGCCGACGGAGAGACTATCGGGCGCGACGAACCCGCCGTAGCCGGATCCGACGAACCGGCTGCACCGACGGGCTCAGAGCGGGCTGACACTGACGAGCAAACCGTACCGGCGGATGCGGACGGGGACGGCGAGTTCGTCGTCAAATTCTTCAACGACCGCGGTTCGATCGGCGCGATCGGCCACTCGAGTTCCGGACGGGCGCTCGTCCACGCGGCGGAGTACCTGTTCGACCGGGGGCTCTCCGGCGTCTCGGTTCCGTGGCGTCCCACCGAGGACGGCCGCGTCGTCCTGAACGACGAACCCACGGGATCCGACAGCGAATCAATGACCTCCCCGTATCAGCTGTCCAACGGGCTCTACCTCGAAGTCGGTGGTGGGCTCGAGGACCACGCCGAGCGGATTCGAGCGCTCGCGTCTCGAGCCGGGCTCCGGGCGATGTTGACCGGCGACTGGGAGGATTCCTGACGCTGTCGTCTCTTTGCGACGTGTTACGAGTGAAAACCGGAGCCGACCGTCGTCCTCAGCCGAGTTCGGGATAGTCGATCTGGACCTCGACGACGTCGATCGAGACGCTGTCGGCGTCGCAGACGGCCGCGTTCTCGGTTTCGTCCCACTCCCATCCCTCCGCGTTCTCGAAGTACGTCTCCCAGCCGCCGCGGTGCGGTCCGTCCTCGACCTCGACGGTCACGTTCTCGGTTCCGGTTTCGAACTTCCGCACCGTTTCACCGTCGACTTTCGAGAGCCTGAACTCCATCCCCTCGGTGCTCTGGATCGACCGGTCGCCGTGGGAAATTTTCACGAGCGATACCAACGCGGTGTCGGTGCGTTCGCGACAGGTGACCATCGGATCGGAGATGACGGCACTCGAGCCGTCCCCGCTCCCCCGGAAGACGCCACCGCCCTCGTAGGCGACCGTCATCGAGTCGGTCTCGTAGACGAACGCGCCGAGATCCTCGCCTGCGTACTCGTCGCTCCAGTTCCACGTCGGCGATCCGTGTTCGTCGTACACCGTCGCGTCGAGGGTCGTCCCCGCTTCTCCCGGTGAGACGGTCCCCTCGCGGAGGGTGAGCGTTCCGGACCGGTGAGTCACCCCGTCGTTCCGGACGACGTCGTTTGCGTTGTCGGCGAACGCGTCCATCGCTCGTTCGGCGTTGCCGAGCTTTTCGTTTTCCTGGTAGTCTTCGATCGCCTGGAAGCCGACCAGTCCGACGAGGATCACCGACGTGAGCACGATCGAAAAGACCAGCACGAAACTGAGTACCTCGGTTACGCCTCGATCGTCCGTCGTCGATCCGAACGCTGCTGTGAATCGCGTTTGTCTCATCGTCTACTCACCGAATCCCGATCGCGGTTCCGTCGTGTTCGATCTCGATCGTGCCGCCGGTCGCCGTGCTTCCGTACTCGAGGTCGCTCTCGCTCGCGATCGGGACGATCACTTCGACGTCGGCCCCGTTCGCGGTCAAACGAAGGCAGTCCGCGTTCCCGTCGAGTAACGGATCGCCGGCGCACGCGCTCCGCTCTTCGAGTTCGATCCGATACGTCGATCCGGCGACGGTCTCCGGATGCGACGCGGTCACGTTCACCGCGTCGCCGTCGCCTCCCAGCCGGTCGACGTCCGCGATCTCGCCGGCCAGGCGTTCGCCGATCGTCTCGAGCGACTGTTCTGCGCTCCGATCCGACTGCACCTCGATCAGCGTTCCCGAACTCATGAGCAGCCCGGCAACGAGGATCGTCGTGATCCCCATCGTGAGGACGTGGGTGACGGCGGTCGAAAGCGCTCGATCGGTCGTCACGGGATCGCCTCTCATAACAGCTCACCGTAGAGGTCGACCTCGATCGTGCGCTCGCTCGAGACGTCGTTTGAGTCGTAGGTGTAGGTAACATCCACAATCCAGGGAATCTCGTCAGCGTTTCCACGTTCGTGACTCTCGCCTACGCCTCGAAGATCGTACTCGTACGCGCTCGACATATCCGTAAACACGATTCGTTCGACTTCCATTCCTTTCTCGATCGGGCCGAAATCGCAACTAGTCGTTCCGCCGAATCGATCCACGACGGTCCCCTCTACGAAATCGATCCCTTCGATACGTTCGTTTATCTGACAATCGTCGCCGGCGTACCTGATCTCTTCTGCCCCCTGATCGACGACGAAATCGATCTGCTGTTCCGGCGTTTCGATCGTGATCACTTCGCTACTGCCGCCGCCGTAGTCGAAGTTCCAGACCTCGAACTCGAATACGTTGCCGCCGGTTTCGGTACCGTTGAACACTTCCTCTCCCTCGTAGTCACCGACCGGCGCACCCTCGTTTTCGAGAACGGATATCGACGCGGATTCCGAGACGTTCGTCACGTCGACGACGGCAGGCGTTCGCTTGATCGAGTCGTCGCGATAGTGGGGCAACACCTCGTCGACGATCACCGTCTCCCACTCGTCTTCGTCGTAGAACTCCGTCTCGGGGTCGCTCGCCTGAAGCATCGTCTCGAGACCACCTCGACGCTCGACGTACCACGCGCTCCGGCCCTGGATCGCCTGTTCGAGTTCGTGACCGGTCACGTCCGCTCTCTCGACGTCCTGGCCGGTCGAACTCGAGGACAGCGTCTCCGTGTGCATCAGCCCGTTGTAAGCGACGACGGTTCCGAGAACGACGAACGCGATGACGATCGCGCCGATGAGGAGTACCTGGCCGCGATCTCGAACGTCGGTTACCATACGGTCACTCGCACCTCCACGACGTTGTGAACCGGATTCGATCCCGTCTCCGCGGACGGGAGTCTGCTGTAAGTTTCGTCTTCGATCTCGGCGTTTTCGGTTTTCTCCACGACTGCACCGTTATCCAGTTTCGTCACGTTCTGACCCTCGTATATTGTGGCGGTGTAACTCGCCGTGACGGCCGTCGGATCGTTCGTCGACGATCCAACGAGGCCGACGTTCTCGGGCTCGCTCTCGTTCAGGTAGACGAACTCGACGCCGTACCGGTCGCCGGTACCGGAGCCCGTGAAATGCGAGTCCAGGATCTCCCCGAGAACGAAGTACTCCACGAAGTGATCCTCGACGTTGTGCGATTCGAAGTCCTCGCGGTTCGCCCAGTAGCGGACCAGTTCGGACAGCGATCCGTCGCCGTCGTCGGCGTACGCTGCGACGACCAGCGCATCCTGGACCTCCTGTTGGGTCTGGGCCTGGGCCGTTCGATCGACCGCGCCGCCGGAGCCGGGCGCGATTACGACCGCCTGGATGGCGAACAACAGCGCGAACAGTACGACCGCCGCCGCGGCGAATCCCTCGAGCGTGTATACCTGCCCGCGCTCCGACTCTGCGTTTTCGCCGATCGATTTTCGTCCGATCATGTTACCACGTCCGCACCTCGAGTCGCAGCGGATCGCCCTCTTCCAGCTCGGCGCTTTCGTTGATACCGGTAACCGTCACGATCCGATCGACCTGCACGTACGGCTGGTTTCTGTAGTCGTCGCCGACCGTCAGCGGGACGCCGCTCTCGTTCAGTTCGACCGGCGGATCGTTCGGTCCGTCCTCGAGTTCCCGGATGGTGACGTTTACCCTGTCGAAGCGGTGATCGTCGTCGCTCGCTCGCAGGCCGAACCACGCGGTCGCGTTTTCGTCGTCCCAGTGCGCTCCGTACGTGTCGTTGAACGCCTCGCCGTCCAGCTCGTTCGGCGTATCCGTCTCGAGGTCCGAGACGATCACCGCGGCGACGCGGTCGGCCTGTGCGAGGTCAGCGCCGTCGACCGATCCAGTCGGCGTTGCCAGAAACGTCGGCACCGTCGTGAACACGAACGCGACGGCCAGAACGAAGATTCCGATTCCGACGACGAAATCCTGCGTGGTCTGTCCCCGGCTCGAGTCGGGTGCGGGCTCGGCTCGCGGATTCGCTCGAGGCATCTCAGGCCACCATCGTCCATCCGAACAGCGCGAACGTCGCCAGCACGATCACGTACTTCAGCCCGCTCAGGATGTCCGCATCGCGGATGTAGCCGCAGATGAACCCCGAGATGATCCCCTGTAACGTGATCGCGTGAAAGAACAGGACGGACAGCATCGCGACGTTGACGTTCTCGCTGAGGTCCGCCTGTGCGAGTTCGCTGTCGGACCCCACGTCGCCACCGCCGCCGCTTTCGAGGCCGGACATCGTGTCGATAAACTGCGTTTTGAGGATCGCGATCACCGCAAGCACCGTCATGAACGTCATGACGATGATCACCACCTGCATCCGCGTTCGTGATTTTCGCTCGCGTTCGATGTCGTCGTGATTTTCGCTGGCCTGTGCTGCGGTGCGGAGCACGTCAGATATCTGGTTCGAGGCCTCCTGTGCTTCGGTGATGAGTCGGGTCGTTCGCGCCAAACGCGGAATGTGGTACTTGTTGTTGAACTCGATTAGCGCTTCTTTCAGGCTCATCCCGTAGTTGACCTTCGTGTGCATCATCTCGAACTCCCGCGGAAGCCGTCCGCTCGTCGTATCGGAGACGGCCTTGAGCGACTCGAGTAACGTCAGTCCCGTGTCGTTCGCGCTCGAGAGCTTCCGGAGGTCCTCGGAGAGTTGACTGATGACGGCGTTTCTGTGCCTGACGTTCCACTCCCGGAAGATAGAGAGCGGAATCGCCGTGACGTACAGCGGCACGTAGACGTAGATGAACGTTCCCCAGATCGGGTTCGCGACGAGTTCGTTCCACGAAAGCGGCGCGGATCCGTTCACCATGGCCAACGCGACGATCACGAGCGAGATGGGGACGGTCAACGCCAACGTGTACAGCGGGTTGTCCCGGAAGAAGATGTGGGGCTGTCTGAGCACCTCCATCGTCTCGTACGTCCCTTCGCGGTTTTTGACCCGGTCGAAGACGCTGTGCTCGCCGGTGAACTGTTCGACGAATCCGAGCTTGAGGACGCCGCCGTCCTGGACGTCGTGATGTCGTCGGTCGTCGCTTCCCATCGACAGGTAGCCGTCGCCGGTCTCGTCGTGTTTGACCGTCGAAACCAGGACGAGAAAGGCGATCCCGATCAACGGAATCAACGCGTACACCGTCATGTAGAGCATCGCGTTGGAGACGTCCGCCTGGGGAATCATCTGCATGACGACCATGATGATAATCAACAACAGCGGAAATAGCGACAGCGTCATGTACATCTCGCCGAACAGTTCGAGCGTCTCGAGGGTGAGCTCCTGTTCCTGCTTGGCCGTTCGCATGTGCTTTTCTTTCTTGTCCTCGAGGAAGCTCTGCATGTCACCGCCGCTGTTGACGATCGAGAGCATGTCGGTCAGAAACTGCGACAGCTCGTCGCTCGGCGTTTCGAGGGCTTGCTTGCGGATCGCCGTCCGGTAGTCGACGCCGAAGTACTCGGTCTCTTTGACGATGCTCTGGAACTCCTTGGACACCTCTCCGTAGGTGTCGTCGGCTTCGGCCATCGCGTCGATGATCTCGAGCTGGTTCAGCCCGCCGACCGAGAGCGCGTACATGAACGAGACAGAGTCGGTCAACAGCATGTTGATCTCGCGTTTGCGCGCCGACACCCGCGAGTACGGAATCGCGACGAGCGAGCCGAATCCGAGCCCGAACCCGATCGTCCCGAACACGAACCCGGTGAAGACGACCAGCGCCGGTATCCGTAACACGTCGATGATCTCGAGCAGGGTCTGGCTTCCGACCGGAATACCGATGATGTGATCGATCGCGATAAATCCGGTCGCAAACAGCGCGTATCCGAGCGTTATCCCGATCAACCACAGCGCGAACCCGGTGATGACGCCGATGCCGAGCGCTCGCGAGAGGTAGAGTTCGACCGTGTCGCTCATCCGGGCCTGGGCGAGTTTGGTCTCGACGTCCGAGACGAATTCGCTGTCCTCGTCGAAGAGGCGGGTGTACAGCGGATAAAACGCGTCGCCGAGCACGTCGGATCGAGTCGAGACGTCGTCGCCGCCGACGTTCGAACCGTCAGTCTGCAGGCTCATTCGTCTGCTTCCTCGTCGCGTTCGTCGACCGCGTCGTCACCGTCGTCGGCTCCGCCGGAGCGACCGAAGATCGATTCGTCGGCGTCGGACTCGTCGGCGGCGTCGAACAGCGACGTTTCGTCGTCGTCGGTCGGTTCGGAATCCTCGCTGAACGGCGACTCGGGGTGCGTTCCGAAGATCGTTTCGTCGGTTTCCGTTTCGGGTTCCGATGCGGGCCCGTCCGGCGGATCAGCCGCCTCCGTTTCGTCCGAATCCGACGGCTCGTCGAGTTCACCGCTGAAATCGGTCGACGGCTCCTCGTCGTCCGACTCGGGATCGAACACCACGTCCAGTTTTCCGTCCGGGAACATGGGCTCGGGTTCGTTCGATTCGGGTGACCGCCGATCGTCGCCCGGGCGCTCTCGACGGGAACCGCCGAGGGTGTCGAGGGTCTCTTCCATGTCGTCGAACAGTCCGCCGAGGGCTTCGCCGTCCTCGACGACGTCGCTCGCGGTTTCTCGAGTCGCCGATCGTTCACGGTCGTCGCTCGGACGGTCCTCGTCGGAACGCGATCGACGCTCTGGTTCGGATCCGGCCGCGACGTCCGCGCTCGATCCGTTCGCGGGAGCCGTCGTTTCTTCCGCGGGTTCGAGTTCCCCGTCGACGGAGTCGCTGCTCTCTGCCGGCTCGAGCTGTCCGTCCGCGTCCGCGATTGCGGTATCCGCGGCGTCGTCGGCTCCGAGCCACACCGGTTCGTCGTCATCGTCGACAGGGTCCGAATCGAAATCCGCGTCGTCGAACTGCCACTCGTCGCCGTCGAGGTCGTTGGCGAAGTCGAATCCGTCACCCGATCCGGGTTCGGCCTCGATCGTCTGGCCCTCTTCGAAGTCGCCGAGCGCGCTCGCGAGTCCGCTGGGAACCTTGCCGCGGTACTCCTCGAACAGCGACTCCTCGGCGCGTTCTAAGATGTCCATCGAGAGGTTGTACGTCTCCGTCGTCGAGGACGGTCGCGGAACGAGCGCTTCTTTCTCCGGGTCGACGTCGATCAGGACGCTCTCCATCTCGCGCAGGTCGTCGAGGCTGTCCTCGAGCTGACCGTTCGCGATGAGCGTCAGGATCGTCTCGGGATCGTTGATGAACGCCTGGACGGTCGCAGCGACCTCCGCGTACGTGTTGAGTTCGTTTTTGATGAGATACGCGAGGATAACTTCGCGTTTGAACAGCTCATCCTCGAGTTTCTCCGTACTCCAGCCGCGGTCGAACTGAATCTCCTCGAGGGTGTTCGAGTCGCCCATCTTGAGGAACTCGTCTGTTTCTGCCTGCCACTGATAGACGTCCTGGACGTTGATCTCGTCGTGTTCGGCCTCGTAGTGGTTGATCTCCGTCAACGACTTGTTACGTCGCACCTTCGACCCGTGAACTCGCGTCTGGGTCTGGATCGACACCAGATCCAGCGCGGTGAACATCGTCTTCGAGACGTTGATCGGATCGGTCGTAAAACGCTTGAGCACCTCGTCGACGGAGTCGGCGTGGAACGTCGTGTAGGTCGTGTGGCCGGTCGACATGACCTGAAACAGCGTTCGTCCCTCTTCACCCCGGATCTCACCCATGACGATGTAGTCGGGTCGCTGACGAAGCGCGGCCTCGAGGAGGTCGAACTCGTCGACGTCGCCGGCTGCGTCGTCGTTGAACGACGGCCGGGTGACGCTCGCGATCCAGTTTCGCTGGGGTAGTTCGACCTCGCGAGTGTCTTCGATCGAGACGATCTTCGCGTTGCTCGGGATGAACAGCGAGACGGCGTTCAGCGAGGTCGTCTTCCCGGACGCGGTTCCGCCGGCGAAGATCAGACTCTTGTGATTCTCGATCGCCAGCCAGAGAAACGCCATCTCGTCCAGGCTGAAGGTGTTCCAGTTGATGAGGTCGATCGGCGTGAACGGCACGTCCTTGAACTGACGGATCGTGTAGTTCGTCCCGTGGTCGGATACCTCCTTGCCGAGCGTTAGCTGGGCGCGCGAGCCGTCCGGAAGCGTCGCGTCGACCTGCGGAAGCCGTTTGCTGATCCCTTTCCCCGATCGCTGTGCAAGCTTCACGACGAAGTCGTCGAGTTCGTCCTCCCCGTGGTAGATGTTGCTGATGATCTGTTCGTACTCGGAGTGATAGACGAACACCGGAGAGTTGTAGCCGTCACACGAGATGTCCTCGACGTTGATGTCGTGTTTGATGCCGTCGATCCGCTCGTATCCGATGAAATCGCGCTTGAGCAGGTAGAGCAGTTTTTCGATCTGGTACTCGTTCAACGTGTCCGGATCCTCCGCGAGCACGATCGGTTCCGGTCGGACCTCGATCCCCTCGAGTTCGAGGGGCTCGTTCCCGTCTTCGTCGTCCTCGTCGTCCAGGACCGAACGAAGCGATTCGATGAGGCCGGCCTTCGTACTCCCGGCCGTCCTGTCGAAGAGGTCGTACCGTTTCAGGAGTCGGCGCGTCTCGTTTTCGATGACGGTTCGTCTGCCCTCCTCGCTCGCTTTCTCCTTGATTCCCTCTTCGGAGTACTTGATCGCCCGCCTGAGCTTGCCCGCCAGAAACTCCTGTAGCTCGGATTCGATCTCGTTGAGATACGGCTCGACGACGTAGTACTTCTTTTCGTTTTCTTTCTCCGAGTGGAAGATCACGACGCAGGCGTACGGTTTGTTCACCCAGTAGCGCTCGACTTCCCGGAAGTGGGTTTTCTTCTCGAACGGCACCGCCTTCTCGAGGTCGTAGCGGTTGGTGACGGTGGTCGTTCCCTCGGCCGTCGAGAAGAACTCGTCTTCGTCGAAATCCTCCTGGACGTTGACGGTCCGCTCGTCGACGACTTCGTCCAGCGCCATGGCGATATCGTCTCCCAGCGAGAGTCGTTCTTCGATTCGATCGGGGTCGAAACCGAGCGCCTCCTCCGGCTCGTGGGGAACGATTTCGCCGGTTTCGTCGCGCGGTCTGCTTCCGTCGTCGTCGTAGTAGTACTCCCACTTGTAGTGCTCCCAGGTCCAGACGTCCTTGACGACCGGCGTCGTCGCGGGATCGACGTACTCGAGAAAGGCGTCCTCGAGGAACTCGGCGTCGTCCCCCGCCGTCGGGAGGATCCACTCGGTCAGTTCGTCGGGATGGTACCCCAGGTAGGTCTGCGGATCGAACTCGACGTGGTTCCAGTCGTCGCCGCGTGGCACCGTCGGTTCGTCCTCGTCGGTGTCGAGTCCGAGCTGGTCGCCGGGTTCTCTCGGTCCGCGGCCGTACGGCGGGAGGTCGTCGACCTCGTCCCCGTGGCCGTATTCGTCCATGAAATCCGCCCACGTGTACTCGCCCACCCGAGCCGGCTCGCGCGAGCCCGATCCCGCACCCGAATCCGATCGTCCCTCCGACACTGCGTCGGATGCCTCGCCCTCGGAGAATTCCCCGGCATCCGACCGATCAGCCTCGTCAATAGCCATTGGTACCATCCAAACCCTCACCCTTCAAAAATTTCATGTGCACATTATCACTCCTGATAACCTCCGAGAGTCGGCGTTTTCCCATCGAATAAATAGATTATTTTTCTTCGTTAAGATCTGCATCGAGAAACGGTTTAATTATAATTTTACTCTCGAGATCCGTTTCCAATCCGTCCACATTGTTAATTTTGTCACCGTTGTTGTGAATCCGTGGTTGACGTCGGCTCGTCCCACCTTCGCGGCGGCGGTTCGCTCGGTGTGCTTCCGGGTTCGCTCCTCGAGCCAACGGCCGCGAGTGCGGGCCCTCGCGGAGGGCGACGCGTTCGGCGTCGTGACCGCCCGACCGGACGCGTCGTTCGATGGCTGTGAGAGCGTGTCGGGAACGTGTACCTGCAGAACGAGTTCCTGCGACCCGTTTTCCGTCACACCCGTGGGCGAGCGAGGAGGTGGGCGGTACTCGAGGCGCGATCCGTGCTCGCTCACGGCGATACCGATCGAACGTGGTCTCGACCCTCGAGTGCTCGGTGCGGTCGTCCGGCCGCATGCAGGTTCAGGACGTGACCGGAGCGAGCAAACGGGACGCGTTTGCGAGCTCCGTCACGGCCGCGAGCGAACGAAGCGAGTGAGCGGTCGCGACGGGATTCGAACCACGCCCGAGAACCTGCTCGCCGTCGCTCGCAGAACCTCGGTCTGATTCGAATCCCGCCATGCCGGTTCGCTCGCCACTGCGTGGCTCGCTGCACGGGCGTGGCGGGATTCGAACCCGCGATCAGAAGGTTAGGAACCTCCTGCCCTCTCCGCTAGGCCACACGCCCCGAGAAAAGCGTCAGTTGGTCTCGGTCTCCGTTTCCGTCTCCTCGTCCTCTTCGGTGGTGACAGGCTCCGTGTCGACGAAGTCGGAGTCGTCCTCCTCGTCGAAGTCCTCGAAGTCACCCTCGCGCATTTCCTCGAGTTCCGTTTCGACCTTTTCACGCCCCTTCTGGAATTCGCCCATTGCCTCCCCGGTCGACCGCGCCAGCTTCGGGATCTTGTTCGCCCCGAACAGCAAAATGGCGATGAAAAGGATGATCAGTAGTTCCGGACCCCCTGGAATGGGGGCGAACAGCGGTGCGATTTCGGCTACCATCTCTATGCGTGGCTTACCGGCTGGCAATTATAACCTTTTTGGACCGAACAGGAAAGCGAACGCGCGCTGAAAACCTGTTTTCGCGGGAATTCGGGGCGATCGGCTTCGAGCGCGTTCGACGACGTCGACGGTTTCGGACGGATCCGAGGCGACGATTCGACCGCGCCTCGTGGGGAGACCGCCACGACGCTCGTACCGGTTCGGACGCCAGCCGCCATCTACCGACGACTTTTCGAGGGAGTCGTCGAGAACGGTTCGAGCGCGCCGACCCCACCGAGTCGATTCGATACGCTTCTCGTTCGCTGATCGGACGGCACGCGCCAAAAAACCGGTGGTACGATCGGAAAACCGAGCGTCGACGCGATCGGGCTTCGATTTGCGGTCGATCGAAACTGTGTCCCTCGATCGATCGGTCCGCGAACGAAACTGTCTTTCCTCCTAGAACGAAACAGACCGACGATGCCAGAAACTGGCGACATCGCACCCGACTTCACTGCACCGCTCGCGAACGGCGACGTCGACTCGTTCACGCTGTCCGACCGCCTCGAAGAGGACGCGCCGATCGTCCTCGCGTTCTTCCCCGGCGCGTTCACGGGCGTCTGTACGGACGAGATGTGCACGTTTCAGGCCCGAATTTCGGCGTTCGACGACGTCGGCGCGTCGGTCTACGGAATCAGCCGCGATTCGCCGTTCGCGCTCAACGAGTTCCGCGAGCAGAACGACCTCGAGTTCGGACTGGTGAGCGACCTCAACGAGCAGATCATCGACGAGTACGACGTCGCAATGGACTTCGACGACCTCGGCGTCTACGGCGTCGCCAAGCGGTCGGTGTTCGTCGTCGACGCCGACGGCGAGATCACGTACGCCTGGGTTAGCGACGATCCCGGCGTCGAACCCGAGTACGCCGAGGTCGAAGCAGCCGTCGAAGACGCCGCCTGATCCGTTCCCGTCACCACGTCGCAGGGCTTTTTTAGTCAGCTGTCGAGTGTCGAGTATGAGCGATCCCGCCGCCGACGGGGATTCCCACCGGATCTACGCCCCCGACGCCGACCACAACTTCCCCGACGAGAAACTGAACGCTGTTCTCGAGTACGTCGACGACGACGAGGAGATTCAGACCTACCTCGAGGCACAGAACGTCAACGCCGTCGACCGGATGCAGTACAACGATCACGGCAAGAAACACATCGAGATCGTTCGCAACCGCGCGCTGTGTCTGTACGATCTGCTCAAAGCGAGCGACGTCGACTTCAATGGTGCCCGACAGCAGGGGCTGGCCGAAGAAGACGAGTCGGTCATCATCGCGCTCGCGGCGACGCTTCACGACGTCGGTCACGTCGTCCACCGCGACGAACACGTGTACTACTCCATTCCGCTCGCAGCTGACGTTCTCGACCGGATCCTCGAGGAGTTCTACGACCTGTCGGAGATCGTGCGGGTGAAAGGCGAGGTGTTACACGCGATCCTCTGTCACCACACGGCCGAAACGCCGTTGACGACCGAGGCGGGTATTATTCGCGTCGCGGACGCACTGGACATGGAAAGCGGACGCTCGCGCATCCCCTACGAACACGGCGGACGAGGGATCAACACGCTCTCAAGTCAGGCGATCAAGCGCGTCTCACTGCACGAAGGCGAGACCAGTCCGGTGCTGGTCGAGATCGCGATGACGAACGCCGCAGGGGTCTACCAGGTCGACAACCTACTGAAAGCGAAGCTCAGGGGCTCCGGACTCGAAGACGAGATCCGCATCGTCGCGGTCAACACGAACGAAAATCACGAGCAACTGGTCGAACGGATCGAACTCTAGACCGCCACGTACCGACCGTCCGTCCGCTCGAGGTGGCCCCGGTCGCGGAGCGTTCCGGTGATCGAAAGCACCGTCCCCTTGCTGATGTCGAGTTCGGCGTGGAGCTCGTTGACCGTCGCACCGTCGTTGGTCGCCAGATAGTAATAAACCAGCTTCGCTCGAGCGGACGTGATGTCGTCCGGCATCGACACGCCGACGTCCTGTGCCGCAGTCGAGTTCATACTCGATCCCTGACTTTCGACGATAATAAATCTGTGTTTCAACGATCGTCGAAATGCTGGCGGATTTCCGGGTTCGAGCGTCCCGCGAACGGCGATTGGAAGTCCGCAAACGGCGTTCAAACGGCTCGAGACCGGTTCGTTTGGCCGATTCGCGGTTTGTACCGATCGTCGTACCGGTCATCCGGCCGGTTCACCGACCGTCGCGGTGGTCGGTCTCTTGGCTGTGTGTTCCGTGGTATCGCGGAGCAAATCTCGCGCCGCGCCGGATCGAGCGACGTCGGCCCCTCCGACGCGTTCCGGGTTCACGATCCGGGCTCGGATTTCGTCGTCGTGGCGGAGGCGTACGCTTTTGTACGCTCCCCGAGGAACGAACACGGTATGTCGACGCAGCTTACGATCCTGGCGCTGTTGACCGGGCTGGTGACCGGCGGCCTGTTTCGGTTTCTGAACATTCCGATCCCCGCGCCGCCGGAACTACCCGGACTCATGGGGATCGTCGGCATCTACGCCGGTTACAGGGTGATCGACTACTTCGACGTTGGCGTCGACCTCCTCGAGGCGCTCGGCGTCTGACGGTTCGGCGACGGGACCGACAGCGCCGCCGTCACGAGCGGTCCGACGATCACCGTCAGTACGGCGGCCAGAACGACGACTTCGGTCGGCGTCGCTGCGACGATCGAAGTCGCGGCGATCACCGGCGAGGAGTCTGCGATTACGACCGGCAACACCGTACCTCACCGGCGAGGAGTCGAGGCAACGCCGTATTCGAGATGGCCATCGTGGTCGGTGAATCCGGTATTCGTCCGTCGACGAGGGATTCGTCCCGTAAAACCGTCGGTTCGATTCGATCGGCGCGAAACGAGAGACCGTATTCGACTCAGTAGCTGCGCTCTTTCGGCTCGTAGGTCTTTTCCTCGCCCTCGAGGATGACCGGGCGGTAGAAGACCGACGGCTCGCCTTCGTCCCAGGAGATGAGCGTGTGTTTGAGCCAGTTTTCGTCGTCGCGAATCTGGTTCTCCTGTCGCCAGTGTGCGCCGCGGAACTCGTTTCGAACGAGCGCGCCGAGTGCGATCGTCTCCGCGACGTCGATCAGGTTCCGCGTCTCGTAGGTCTGCTGGAGGTCGGTGTTGAACGTCCGCGAGGGGTCGTCGACGTAGACGTCCTGGTACTGCTCGCGACACTCGCGGATGATCGAAAGCGCCTTCCTGATGCCGTCGCCCGTGCGGAAGACGTTGACGTAATCCGTCATCGCGTTCTGGAGCTTCGAGCGGATTTCCGCGTGCTGGATGCCGTCGTCTTTGCGCATGAGCGCGTCGACGCGTTCGCGTTCGCGCTCGACGGCGCGCTCGAGCGCGCCTTCGGCGTCGGCTGTGACCCCGCCGTCGGCGGCCACGCCGCCGGTCGTATCGAGTCCGGCCTCGCCGGGTTCGACCGGGAGGTCGACGCCCTCTTCGTCCTCGACGTCGTCGTCGTATCCGGTTCGGATCTGGGGCTCGCCGAGATCCTCGCCCGCCGCGTGGCGGCCGGCGCGCTTGCCGAAGACGATCAGTTCGGGCAGGGCGTTGCCACCGAGGCGGTTGGCACCGTGAACGGAGACGCAGGCGCACTCGCCGGCGGCGTACAGTCCCTGGATGCAGGTCTGGCCGTTCTCGTCGACCTCGATGCCGCCCATCGCGTAGTGCTGGCCGGGTTTGACCGGCATCGGCTCGACGAGCCCGTCGACGCCCTCGAAGTCCTCAGCGAGGTGCAGGATGTTCTCGAGGCGGTCGATGATGCGCTCTTCGCCGAGGTGGCGCATGTCGAGGTGGACGTACTCGTCGTTGACGCCGCGTCCCTCCGCGACCTCGGTGAGCTCCGCGCGGGCGACGACGTCGCGACTCGCGAGTTCGCCGTCGTTGTTCGCGTAGCCGTACTCGAACATGAACCGCTCGCCGTCCTCGTTGTAGAGGATGCCGCCCTCGCCGCGGACGCCCTCGGAGATGAGCACGCCGGTCGACGGAAGCGACGTCGGGTGGAACTGGATGAACTCCATGTCCTCGAGCGGCGCGCCGGCGCGGTAGGCCATCGCGTGGCCGTCGCCGGTACAGGAGACGGCGTTGGTGGTGTGATCGAACGCCTGTCCCGGTCCGCCGGTCGCGAGGACGACCCCCTGGTTCGCCTTGAACCCCTCGATCTCGCCGGACTGGACGTCGTAGGCGACGATGCCGTGACACCGTCGGTCGTTCGGGTCCGGCTCGTCGGTGGTCGCGAGGTTCATCACGTACCACTCGTCGTACACCTGGATGCCGCGTTTGACGACCTGCTCGTACATCACGTGCAGCAGGTGGTGGCCGGTTTCAGCGCCGGCGTACGTCGTCCGGGGGAACGAGAGTCCGCCGAACGGTCGCTGGGAGACGCGGCCGTCCTCCTCGCGCGAGAAGGGCATTCCCCAGTGTTCGAGGGTGATCGTCTCGTCGGGGGCGTCCTGTGCGAGCGTCTCGACTGCGGGAGCGTCGCCCAGGTAGTCCGACCCCTTCATCGTGTCGTAGGCGTGCAACTCCCAGTCGTCGCCCTCGCGGAGCGCGGCGTTGATTCCCCCCTCGGCCGCGCCGGTGTGGCTGCGAACCGGGTGGAGTTTCGAGACGATCGCCGTGTCTGCTCCCGCCTCGTGCGCTGCGATCGCGGCTCGGAGGCCGGCGCCGCCCGCGCCGACCACGATGACGTCGTGTTCGTACATATTACCAGAACTTCAGGTTCTTCTTCACCGCCTCCCGCTTGAGCTCCTGAATGTGCTCGGTCAGCGGGATGTCTTTCGGACACACCTCGGTGCAGGAGAACTGGGTCTGACACCGCCAGACGCCGTGTTCCTGCTCGAGAATGCGGAGTCGGTGCTCTTTGATCTCCTCGTCTTCGCGTTCGTCCATCGCAAAGCGGTAGGCCTTGTTGATCGCCGCCGGGCCAAGGTACTCGTTGTCGCCGGCCGCGATGTTACACGAGGACATACAGGCCGCACACCAGATACACCGCGTCGACATCTTGACCTTCTCGCGGTTTTCGCGCGACTGGCGCTGTTCTTCGAGGTCGCCCTCCGGCAGGTCCTCCTGCTGGAAGTACGGCTCGACGGCGTGCATCTGGTCGTAGAAGTGGTCCATGTCGACGACCAGGTCCTTGACGACCTCCTGGTGGGGCAGCGGTTCGATTCGAACCGGCTGCTCCAGGTCGGAGATCTGGGTCTTACAGCCCAGCCGCTGGGTTCCGTTGACGAAGAACGCGTCGGAGCCACAGACCGCCTGGCGACACGAGTGTCGGAACGTCAGCGACGAGTCGTACTCGTCGCGGGCGTACATCACGGCGTCGAGGACGGTCATCCCCTTCTCGAAGGGGACGTGGAAGTCGTCGAAGCGGGGCTCCTGTTTGTCTTCGACCTCGGGATCGTAACGGAACACCTTGATGTGAACCGTCTCTCCCTCGAGGTCGGATTCGTCGACCGACTCCTCGTCGGCCAGCCCCTGTTCTTTCTCCTTGAGCCGCCGCTGCTGTGGCGACTCCGCCCCCTTCATCTCGGGGTCTTCCGGTGCCTCCTGCGTCTCCGGTTCCTGTTGTTGCGTACTCATTGGTAGATCATGCCCGACATGGCGAGTGCGACCCAGATACCCTGGACGACGAGTCCCACACCTGCAATCGTCAGGACCGCGAGCACTACCTTCTTTGGGGTGCCCTCGAGTCCCTGGTTGACGAGGGCGTTGTAGACGCCGTTGATGCCGTGGAACGCCCCGGCGATCAGGAACAACACCATCGTCAGGAAGTAACCGAGGTTGCTCATCCGGACCTCTGTCCCGGCGAACGTAACCTCGGCCGCGTGGTTGACGAAGTGGAGCTGGAAGAAGTGGAAGGCGAGAACGACGACGAGAAACGCGGCCGTGATGCGCTGGAGCAGCCACGCGGTCCCGCCCGGTGCGAACGACGAGTAGCGCTCCGCCATCAGAAGCCCACCCCCATCATGAACGTCGGCACGCTGGCGACGGTGATGATTCCCGTCAGGATCAGCGAGGCGTAGAAGCTCTTGTCCTGCGCCTCGAGACCGATTCCGAGGTCGACCATCAACAGACGGAGCCCGTTCAGAATGTGGAAGACGGCCACCGCGAGCAGACCGACCTCGAGGAGCCGGACGATGAACAGGCCCTCGAGCCCGCCGAGCGTCGCCGTGTAGATGTCGACCTCGGTGAGGCCGGTTCCCTCGACGTTCGGCAGATCCTCCGCGAACACTTCGACCGTCTCTCCCTGTGCTGCACCGATCGCCGTACTCAACACCGCGATGTGGGTAAACAGGTAGCCGATCAGCATCCACCCGGTAAACTTGTGGAAGATCCACGCCCACATCCCCGCCGAGAACTCTTTCCAGCGACCGAAGTCCTCGATGAGGCCGCGATTGTAAGACTGACTCATACGCTCATGTGGACGGTTAGACCGCGGGGGTATAGAAGTTACTTTTGCGGTTTCTACGCGAGCGTTTCGTCGAATCAGTACCGGTCAGCAACCAACGACGCCCGATCGAAGCGGTCGCACGTCGGACGGGAGTCGGCGAAGCGACGCGCGAGAGCGACGCGTCGGATCAGTTTCGCTGGAGATCCGCGAGGGACCGCTCCGCCGTTCGCTCGCGCTCGAGGGCAGTGAGCGTGTCCGACGAGAGCCCGACGAGGTGACACAGCGGATTGCCCGGGTAGACCACGGGATTCTCGAGGACGCCGACGATGAGGCCGGTGAACGGTGCCTCGACGGTGACGACCTCGTCTTCTTCCTTGAACGGGTTCGTGATCGTACAGATCACGTCGCCTTCCTCAACGAGCGCGCCGCGACCCTGCTTCATGTCGACGATGCCTCCCGCGTCGGCGCGCAGCCAGGTCTTCTCGTCGTCGTCGTCGATGATCGTCCGCCAGCCGGGCCAGTGGACCGACGAGTCGGGATGACAGCCGAACTCCGCGAGCACGCTCGCGACACCGGTCAACGCGCGGTCGATCAGCCGTCGCTGGAAGCGGTGGGCCTCACCCATCTCGACGGTGATGGTGGGGACGCCGGACTCGGTGGCCTCGCGCCGCAGCGTCCCGGACGCGCCGTCGCCGGCGATGATCACGTTCGAACTGAAGGCGTTGGCGAGTCGGGAGACGACCGAATCGTCCATGTCGGCGCGGACGTGCAACATGTTCGTCCGCCCGCGCGTGGAAGTGTGAAAGTCGATTCCGAGGTCGCAGGGCTCGATGAAGTTCGTGAAGATTCGGTGGGCCATCCGCCGGGCGCTGGTCGACCCCTCGCGGCCGGGAAACGAGCGATTGAGGTCTCGGTCGTAGATCGGAAGGTATCGTTCCTGGGCGAGAAAGCCGGGAACGTTCATCACGGGGAGACAGACCAACGTTCCGCACAGTTCGGAGTGATCCCAGTCGTGGGCGACTTCGCGGACGACCTCGATCCCGTTGAGTTCGTCGCCGTGTGCCGCCGCGGAGAGAAAGACGGTAGGACCCGGATGTACCCCGTTGATGACTGTTACGGGGATCTTCACGGGATCGCCGAGGTACGTCTCGCTGATGCTGTACCGAATGTTCGTCGACTCGCCGGGATCGACCCGTCCACCGTTGTAAGTAAAGGCACCGTCGACGGAATCGGACCCGGTTCGATCGTCGGGCGGCTCGTCGCTCGAGGCGTCGCCGTTCATACGATATTCAGAGGCGGAAGCGACGTGAACTTTGTCTTCTCGGCCGACGGATGGGGGGTCTTCGGAATCCGGTGTCGTGGGCATACGTTTTGTAGGATGGTGTGCTATCGACGTGCATGGAGATACGCGAGGCTACCGACTCGGACGTCGACGCGGTTCGGACCATCGCCCACCGCTCGCTCGGTTCGACCTACACGGACTTTCTGGCGGAAGAGACCGTCGAAGATGCGATCGAGGAGTGGTACGGGGAGTCGTTCGCCGACGAACTCGCGGACGACGACTCGCTGGTGCTGGTGGTCGAACGCGACGGCGACGTGATCGGCTTCTCTCAGAGCGACGCGGTCGGCCAGCAACACCGGACCGGCCGGCTCCTCTGGCTCCACATCGATCCGGACCACCGCGGCGGTGGAATCGGCGTTCGGTTGCTCGTTCGAACGCGCGAACGACTCCTCGAGGAGGGTGCCGAACGAATCCAGTGTTTCGTCCTCGAGGACAACGAAGGTGGAAACGAGTTCTACCGGAGCCACGGCTTCGAGCGGGCGGGCCAGCGCGAGGTGGAGATCGGCGCGGAGACGTTCACCGAGAACGTCTACGTCGAGAACGAGATCGGCGACGAGGGATGGGGGGCGGTCGACGAACTCGAGATCGACGGCGAGCTGGTCTACGTCAGCTACGGCGAGGCCGCCCGCGGATCGAAGTCGCCGTTTTACACCGCCTACAGCGGCGAAGACCGGGAGGAGCGGTACGCGTGGCTCTGTGGAAACTGCGACTCGCTGGACAACGCGATGGATTCGATGGGACGGATCGAGTGTAACGTCTGTGGGAACCAGCGGAAGGCTACCCGGTGGGACTCCTCGTATCTTTGAGACGATCCGCTGGAACGATTCCCCGGTGGGACCGCAGACGGATCTCGGCTCCTCCGGAACTGACGGAGAGCGGTCCCTACGGAAGCTTCGGCTCGGCGAACGTGACGGTTACTCCACGACGGTGATGGAACCGTCGCCGGAGACCGTGATCGTATACCCCTGGTACGTGAACGTTACCGACTCGAGTCCGCCGTCCGACTCGTCGCCGGACGCTGGAACGAGCGCGTCGAGCGCCTGCGGGTCCACGGCGCGACACAGCGGCGGCGAGAGCTCGACGGGATCGACCCCCTCGCGTTCGGCGACCGCCCTAACGACCCTCGTGCTCGTGGTCTCGGTCGGACCGACCGACGACGGGTCGCCGTCGACATCGGCCGTCTCGTCCCCGTCAAAATCGGACGCTTCGTCCGGGTCGGCCACGCTCGCGGAGCCGAACGTCCCCTCGAGTACGGCGAGCCGTCGTTTCGCTTGACTCCTGTCGACGAGCGTCGCGATCTGTTTGCTCAACGCGAGAAACTGGCCGGTTCCCACGTCCTTCGTGACGTAGGCGTCCGCGCCGCGCTCGACGGCGTCTCTCGCAACCTCGGTCGAGGAGTTCGCGGTGTAAAGGATGAACGGAGTCGACGGGTGTTCGTTTCGGACGAACTCGAGGAACTCGAGCCCGTCCATGCCGGGCATCTGGTAGTCGCTCAGGATACAATCGACCGCGGCGGTATCCAGTCGTGCCATCGCCTCGCGGGGCTGTCGTTCCGTCAACACGGAGATGCGCTCGTCGATTCGCTCGAGATGAGCGGCGACCATCTCGGCAAATCTCGGCTCGTCGTCGACGTGTAACACGGTGATGGACGTTCGTTCGGGAGACGACCGAGTTACCATAGCCCCCTCGAACGTGACCGACGTCGGTTTTCACTCGAAAAGAATCCGTAATCTACGGGAGATCGGTCGGCGAATCGTAGACCCTCCGTCATATCCTTTCAGACAACTGTTCATATTCTCACTATATGAACGCTTTGGCCGCGGACTATAATCCGTTCTTTATTTCTAGGAATATTCTATATACCTAGACAAATACTGTTGGTGTCGGCAGATAATGTAAAACTCGAAATGGCTGTCCAGCAATTCTAACAGATATTCTAGAAATTTACTCGTGAGATTGAACGACTTGTTCAATACGGCGGTATTGGGTGAACTATGGAACGTCGGGATTGAAATAACACCCTTCTCCTCTCTGTGAACTCGAGAACGATGGCCCGTTCGACTCCAGGGACGCGTTCGTTCCGTCTGTCGGCGGTCTCCTCTCCCGATCCGAAGCAATCGGCTTTTCCGTCGAACGGGCTGACGGCCGGGGGATCGTCCGCTGCGAGCGGTCGATCCAACACGGCTTGGGCTCGAACGAAGCGGATACGGTTCCGGTAGTCCTCCCGTACCAACCGGTGCGGTCGATCCCAGACTCGAAGCGGGAAGCGCCGTCCCACAGTGGCGACGTACTCGAGCGTTGGCCGAGGATACGCGACCGTTGTGCCCGCATTACAATTGGCGACTTCGATAACCGAAGCAGTGACTCGTCGTCGGCGGTCGCGTCGATTTCGTCGCCGCCGGGACGTGAGCCATGAGTACGCGAGACCACATCGTTCGGGGGTTCAAGGCGACGCTCGTCGCTCGAGCGATCTACATGCTCTCGAGCGCGCTGTTGATGTTCGTCCTCGCTCGCTACCTGCTGGATCCGGACGGCTACGGCGCGCTGTACTGGGCGATCGGCATCCTGGCCGTCGTCCAGCTGTTTGCGGACCTCGGGCTGGGAAAGTCCGCCGCGCGGTACATTTCCGAGTACAACGAGACGGATCCGGGCCAGATTCCCCACCTGCTCCGGTCGACCGTTGCGTTCAAGCTGGTGATCATCGGGATCGTCTCGGTCCTCCTGTTGGTGTTTTACGAGCGGATCGCCGTCCGTCTGGGCGATCCGAGTGCAGCACCGTTTCTCGCCGCCGGCGTCATCTACATCGTCGCCAACTCGTTTAACGTCTTCGCGCAGATCTCCTTTCAGGGGTTCAACGAACTGGAGTACAGTGCGGCGATTCAGGCCATCAGCGGCCTCTTCAGGCTCGTCTTCGCCGTCGCGTTCGTCCTCGCGGGGTTCGGTGCTCTCGGCGCGCTGTTCGGGTACGTCGTCGGCTACGCCATCGCCGCCGCCGTCGGGCTGGCGATCCTCTACGAACGGTTCTACCGTCGGTACGAACCGGCCGACGAGTACGAGTCCGGCCTGTCGCGGCGATTACTCGAGTACAGCGTCCCCCTGACGGCGACCCGGAGCGCAAACGTCGTCGACAAACAGATCGACACGGTGCTGGTCGGGGTGTTTCTCACGCCTGCGGCGGTCGCCTTCTACACGCTGGGAAAGCAGATCACGGACTTCGTCCTCGCCCCCGCAGAGTCGCTCGGGTTCACGATCTCGCCGAACTTCGGCGAACAGAAGGCGTCCGGGAAACTCGAGCAGGCCAGACGAATCTACGAGACGTCGCTGACGCACACGATGCTGGTGTACGTCCCCGCCGCGACGGGGCTCGTCATCGTGGCCGACCCGTTCATCACGATGGTGTTCGGCGGCGACTACGCGGGGGCGGTTCCGGTGTTACAGATCCTCGCGGGTTTCGTCGTGTTGCAGGCGATCACCAACCTGACGAGCGACAGTCTCGACTACCTGGGGCGCGCTCGCGCTCGAGCCATCGCGAAGGGGGGAACCGCGGCGGCGAACTTCGGGCTCAATCTCGTGCTCATTCCGACGATGGGGGTGATCGGAGCGGCGATCGCGACCGTTCTGACCCACTCGGTGTACGTCGCGGTGAACCTCTACATCGTCCACGTCGAACTCTCGCTGCGAGTCGCGAGACTCGCGCGATCGATGGTCCTGATCGGAACGATCACCGGTGGAATGGCCGTCGCCGTGTTGCTGGTGACGCCGATGATCTCGAGCGTTCCGATGCTCTTCGGCGCGATCGCGCTCGGAACGGTCACGTGGGCCGTGCTCGCGGTCGCCAGCGGGCTCGTCGACGTGCGGGACGTGCGCTCCGTTCTCGGCTAACGTTGCCCGCCGAACGAGCGCAAGGGGTCGCCTGCGTACGATCAACTGAGAATACTTATCCGATCGGTCGGCGTTTATCCCGTATGAGCGTCACCGATCCCGTTACCGTCGGGGTACTGAGTTTGCACACGAGCAAGGAGACGAAGGCGATTCTCAACGCCGTCGAAGACCTCGGCCACGATACCGAGTGGCTCCGAACCGAGAACACGTCGATCAGCGTTACGGACGGCAGCGTCGTCCTCGAGCCGTCGGTCGACGTAATCGCCAACCGGATGCTGCTATCGAACACCGAACAACCCGCCGAGGAGCTCGGACTGGCGAACACCTTCGCACAGCTCGTGCCGATGCTCAACGAGCCCACGTCGGTGCTGACGGCGATCCACAAGCTCTCGACGGCGACGACGCTCGCGGCCAACGACGTCCGGACGCCGGACGTGACTCTGGCGCTCAGTAGCGACAAGCTGAACGCGGTACGCGAACGCTACGGCGAGGAGGCGGTCTACAAGACGGCGATCGGAACCCACGGCGGCGGAACGTGGAAGGTCGGCCCCACCGACCCGATCAACGCGAAAGTCGGCAACCGCTACGCGTTCCTCCAGGAACTCATCGACCAGGACGGCGTCCGTCACCGCGACGTGCGCGTCTACGTCGTCGACGGGGAAGTGATCGCCGCGATGTACCGCTACGCGCCCGACAACGACTGGCGGACGAACGTCGCACTCGGCGGATCGGTCGAGAACGCGACCGACGACCTCCCCGCCGAGGCCCGAGAGATGGCCCAGCGCGCAGCCGCCGCAATCGACCTCGACTACGCGGGCGTCGACCTCGTCGAGAGCGACGAGGGCTGGTTCGTCCTCGAGGTCAACCCGACGGCCGGGTTCAAGGGGCTGTACGAGGCGACGCGGGTGAGCCCGGCGCCGTACATCGCGAAGGTCGCGATCGAACGCGCCGGGGGCGAGGTCGACGACGAGTACGTCGGGAAGCTCTCGACGGTGCTCGACGACTCCCAGCCAACGGCGCTACCGCCCCAGACGACCCAGCCGGACGTCGAACCGGCCGTGATCGGCTACACCGAGGAGGTCGTCCTCTCGGGGACCGCCGGCTCGAAGTCCGTCGTCTCGAAGTCCGACACCGGCGCGACGCGAACGAGCATCGACACCGCCCTCGCCGCCGACATCGGCGCCGGCCCGATCAAGTCGATAACCCGGGTCAGATCCGGCAGCAGCAAGACTGCAAAGAGCCGGCCCGTCGTCGACGTCGTCGTCGGCGTCGGCGGCAACCAGCACACCGTCACGGCGAGCGTCGAAGACCGCAGCCACATGGACTACCCCGTCATCCTCGGCCGAGACATCCTCGAAAACTACCAGGTCGACGTGAGTCGCCGCACCGACGGCGACGTGGCGGATACGCCCGAAGAAGAGGAGTAACTGCGCCGCCGCCGTACGCGAATCGTCTATCCCCGAACTCACTCCGAACGCGATCCGGGCGTCCACGAACCGTCGAACTCCTCGTGGCTGAACTCTTTTGCGTCCGCCCCCGCGTACGTGCCGACCAGCTGGCCGTCGCCCTCGAGGTAGTACTGGTAGGTCGTCAGGCCCTCGAGCCCGACGGGGCCGCGCGCGTGGATCTTGCCCGTGCTGATCCCGACCTCCGCGCCGAGGCCGAAGCGGTAGCCGTCGCTGAACCTGGTCGAGGCGTTGTGGAAGACGCTCGCGGAGTCGAGACTCCGCATGAAGGTCGCCGCGCGATCGGCGTCGTCGGTGACGATCGACTCGGTGTGTTTCGAGCCGTAGGTGCTGATGTGCTCGAGCGCCGCCTCGAGCGAATCGACGACGCGGATCGAGAGGATCAGGTCGCCGTACTCCGTCGACCAGTCCTCCTCGCTCGCGGCCTCGACGTCGACGATCCCGCGGGTCGCCTCGTCGCCGCGCAGTTCGACGTCCGCCTGCTCGTACCGACCGACGACCTCGGGGAGGTACGCTTCGGCGACGTCCGCGTGGACCAGCAGCGTCTCGACGGCGTTACAGACCGCCGGATACTGGACTTTCGCGTCGTAGGCGATCTCCGTCGCCATCTCCAGGTCCGCCTCGCTGTCGACGTAGACGTGACAGACGCCCTCGGTGTGGCCGAGCACGGGGATGCTCGTGTTGTCCTGAATGTAGCTGACGAACGCCGAACTGCCACGCGGCATGACGAGGTCGATCGCGTCGTCCATCTCGAGCAGCGCGTCGACGTCCGCCCGCGCCTCGATCAGCTGCGCCCAGCCGTCGGGCACGTTCGTCGTCGCCTCGCGGATGATCTCGAAGAGAATCCGATTGGACTCGCTGGCCTCGCTGCCGCCTTTCAAGATGACCGCGTTCCCCGACTTGAGCGCGAGTGCGGCGATCTGAACGAGCGCGTCGGGGCGGGACTCGAAGATCGTTCCCACGACGCCGATCGGAACCGTCTGCTTGTAGAGTTCGAGCCCCTCGTCGAGTTTGCGGGCGGTCCGGGTCGTGCCCAGCGGATCGTCCTGCTCGGCGACGCTCGTGACCATGTCCGTGATACTCTCGAGCTTCGACGGGGAGAGTTCGAGCCGGTCGACCAGCGCCTGGGTGTACTCGCCGGCCTCGAGCAGTTCCTCGGCCTCGCGGACGTCCGCCTCGTTGGCCTCGAGGATCTCGTCGCGGCGCGCGTCGATCGCCTCCGCGATGGCGTACAGCGCGTCCGAACGCACCTCGTCCGAGCACTTCGCGAGCTCGAGCGCCGCGGTCTGTGCCTCCTCGACTTTGGTTTCGGTGGCTTTCTCAGTCATCGATTACACCGTTCGTTGGGAGGAATATTGTCCCTACCGCCTTCTCGGCTACGATCTTCTCGAGGACGTCCTCCTCGGTGGATTTGGCGATGATGGCGGGGATGCCGTGTTCGCTCACCGTCCGCGCACCCGAGACTTTCGTCTGGATGCCGCCGAATCTCGCCGTCGAGCTGTCGTCGACGAGCTTCTGGACCGCGCCGTAGTTTCGCCCGACGGCCTCGATGCGCTCGGCCGACGGATCCTCTTTCGGATTGCTCGTGTAGACGCCGCCGACGTCCGTCAGCGTGACGAGCAGATCGCTGTCGACGCCGATCGCGACCGACGACGAGAGCATATCGTTGTCGCCGATGCGGATCTCCTCGGTGGCGACCGCGTCGTTCTCGTTGATGATCGGGACGATGTCCCACTCGAGCAGCGTCTCGACGGTGTTTTTGAAGTTGGTGAACCGGTCGGGGTTGTCGAGGTCGTTCTGAGTGAGCAGAATCTGGGCGATCTTCCGATCGTAGCGCGCGAAGCTCTCGGTGTAGCGGTGCATCAGGTGGGACTGTCCGACGGTCGACAGCGCCTGTGACTCCTCGACCGTCTCGTCGGTGTAGCCGACGCGCCCTTTCCCCGCACCGATCGAACCGGAAGAGACGAGCAACACCTCCTTGCCCTGCTCCAGGAGGTAGACGACGTCGTCGACGAGTTTGTCGAGTTTGTCGTCGTCGAGATTGGACGTCTCGTCGGTGAGGGAGTTCGTGCCAGCTTTGACGACGACCCGCTCGGCCGCGCTCGCGAGCCGACGGGCTTCCTCGGCGGACCCCACCTCGACGCCGTCACTCATCGGTAAACTCCGCTGCGAGTTCAGCGGAACGCCGTTCCGCTGCGGCCACAGCGGCCGCGACCGCTTCGTCCGCCTCGCTGTCCCAGAGGACCTCCATGCCCTCGATCGTCGTCCCCTTCGGCGAGCAGACGGCGTCGATCAGTTCCTCGACGTCCCGATCCGAGCGAAGGACGGTCTCGGCCGCCCCCTTGAACGTCTGGGCGGCGAGCGTCTCGGCGTCGTCCGGCTCGAGGCCCGCCTCGACGCCGGCGTCGGTCATCGCGCCGATCAGGTAGAAGACGAACGCGGGGCCGCTACCGTTGACCGCCGTCGCGACGTCCATCCGGCTCTCGTCGACCTCGACGAACTCGCCGACGTCACCGAGCATCGCCTCGACCGCTTCGGGAATCTGCGAGCCGGTGACGGCCGCCGCCATGTCGCCGGTTTCGGCCGCCAGATTCGGCATCAGCCGAACGACCGTCGCCTCGGTTCGCTCGGCGATGAAATCGGTCGTCACGCCGGCGGCGATCGAGACGAGCGTCTGTGACGGAGAGAGATCGAGATCGGTCACGACGTCGTCGACGAGTCCGGGTTTGACGGCGACGAAGACGATTTCCGGCTCGGTCGCCCGTTCGATGTCCTCGGTCGTCTCCGCACAGTCGGCCTCGATCGCGGCGAGCGCCTCCGGGTCCACGTCGTACGCGATTATCTCGTGTTTCCCGGTCCGCGAGAGACCTCTGACGAGGGCGCTCCCCATGTTACCACAGCCGATAACGCTGGCACGTACCATCTTATGTACATTCGAGGGGGCGAGGGGGTCATAGCAACTTTGATTTTCGAGCGCGGGACGATACGCGCTCGAGTGTGATCGAGTCGTCGACGGAACACGTACCGGCCGACTCGCTCGGACGCGATTCTCCCGGAGAGTCCCGACCGAAACCGGTGCACCCGTCGCGTCAGTTCGCGGGGTTCCGCCGTCGGTGGTTCACTCGCGATATCTCGGGAAGCCGGCTCGGTCGGCCCCCGCTACCGGAGTTTCTCTCGGTGGTCCGATAGCACGTAGCGCGCGTTCAGAACAAATAGAATTTCTCAAATCCGAAAGATCAATTGCGTTCTTACGAATACATCGTTTCCGATTTAGACAATCTTAATATGGTAACGTAACAATTGCCGGGTGATGACTGGCTCTGATCACGACTGGTGGCCGGAAAAGCTGAACCTGAAGATTCTCGATCAGAACGCTCGCCCGGTAGATCCGATGGGCGAGGAGTTCGACTACGCCGAGGAGTTCGAGAAACTCGACCTCGACGAAGTAAAAGCGGACGTCGAGGAGGCGCTGACGACGTCTCAGGAGTGGTGGCCGGCCGACTACGGCCACTACGGGCCGCTGATCATTCGAATGGCCTGGCACAGCGCGGGCACCTATCGCACCAGCGACGGGCGCGGCGGTGCCTCCGGCGGCAGACAGCGGTTTGCACCCCTCAACAGCTGGCCGGACAACATCAACCTCGACAAGGCTCGGCGGGTGCTCTGGCCGGTCAAGCAGAAGTACGGCCGCAAACTCTCGTGGGCCGATCTGCTGGTTCTGGCCGGGAACGTCGCGCTCGAGTCGATGGGCTTCGAGACGTACGGCTTCGCCGGCGGGCGCGAGGACGACTTCGAGCCCGACGAGGCCGTCGACTGGGGTCCCGAGGAGGAGTGGCTCGGCTCCGACCGCCACGACGAGGAGGGGAACCTCCAGGGCGACCTCGCCGCCGACCACATGGGCCTCATCTACGTGAATCCGGAGGGGCCGGACGGAAACCCGGATCCGGAGGAGGCTGCGGACTATATCCGTCAGGCGTTCGACCGCATGGCGATGAACGACGAGGAAACGGTCGCGCTCATCGCCGGCGGCCACGAGTTCGGGAAGACGCACGGCGCTGCCCCCGACGACAACCTCGGCCCGGACCCCGAAGGAGCCCCCATCGAACAGCAGGGGCTGGGCTGGGAGAGCGAGTACGGAACCGGCAAGGGCGACGACACGATCACCAGCGGGCTCGAGGGTCCGTGGACCGAGACGCCGATCGAGTGGAACCACGACTTCCTCGACAACCTGTTCAACTACGAGTGGGAACTCGACGAGAGCCCCGCCGGTGCCTCCCAGTGGTCGCCGGTCGACGAGGAGGCACAGGACGCTGTACCGGCCGCTCACGATCCGGAGGGGAGCCAGACTCCGATGATGCTCACGACGGACCTCGCGCTCAAGGAGGATCCGGACTATCGCGAGATCGCAAAGCGCTTCCACGAGAATCCGGAAGAGCTCGAGGAGGCCTTCGCCAAAGCGTGGTTCAAGCTGATTCACCGCGACATGGGTCCGAAGCAGCGGTATCTCGGACCCGAGGTCCCGGACGAGGAGTTCTCGTGGCAGGACCCCATCCCCGACGTCGACCACGAACTGATCGGCGACGAAGCGATCGCCGAACTCAAAACGGAGGTCCTCGAGTCGGAGCTATCCGTCTCCCAGCTGGTCAAGACCGCCTGGGCGTCGGCGTCGACCTACCGCGACAGCGACAAACGCGGGGGCGCAAACGGTGCCCGCATCCGCCTCGAACCACAGAAAAACTGGGAAGTCAACGAGCCCGAAGAGCTCGCGACGGTGCTTTCGGTGCTCGAAGAGATCCGGGAGGAGTTCAACGGGTCGCGGTCCGACGACGTCAGGGTGTCGCTGGCCGACCTGATCGTGCTGGGCGGCTGTGCGGCCGTCGAGAAGGCGGCGGCCGACGCCGGCTACGACGTGGCGGTTCCGTTCGAACCGGGTCGTGCCGACGCCACCCAGGACCAGACCGACGTCGAGTCCTTCGAGTGGCTCGAGCCCGACGCCGACGGGTTCCGAAACTACTACACCGAGGGTGACGTGCTCGACCGCACGCCGGAGGAGTTGCTGGTCGACAGGGCCGATCTGCTGACGCTTTCGGTGCCCGAGATGACGGCGCTGGTCGGCGGCATGCGCGCGCTGAACGCGAACTACCAGGACTCCGACCTCGGCGTCTTCACCGACGAGCCGGAGACGTTGAGCAACGACTTCTTCGAGACCGTCCTCGACATGGGCTACGAGTGGGAAGCGGTCTCCGACGACGAAGAGATCTTCGAGCTTCGCGACCGCGACACGGGCGAGGTCGAGTGGACGGGAAGCCGCGTGGACCTCCTCTTCGGCTCGAACTCCCGGCTCCGGGCAATCGCTGAAGTATACGGTTCCGAAGACGGCGAGGAGCAGTTCGTACACGACTTCGTCGACACGTGGAACAAGGTGATGACGCTCGATCGGTTCGACCTCGAGTGATCTCGCGCGGATCGCTGGATGGTACCCGGTGCGACCGCTGACGGTTCGCAGTTGTACCGGAACTGACCGACAGCCCTCCGCCCCAGTCGACACCGTCGGACCGGCGGCCGCGTACATCGTCTCGAAGGCGCGTCGCTCGACGCGACTCGAGACGGCTACTTCGTTTTTCCTGCTAAGGCGCTGCTCCCGTCGAAACGGACTCGTTCGATCGCGTCAATCGCGAATTACCGGTAGTTGATCCCTCCCGTACCCCGTCTCTCTCGCGACGAACGTCTCGACCGTATCGGAGTCGGTGACCGTCATCGCGACCGTATCAGAGTCGTGACCGTCATCGCAGTCTCGATTACGAAACAGCAGCCACAGGACCACCGCCGGTCGCTCGAGTGACAGCGGTGAACGAACGGCTTCGGCGACCACGATGGTCACCGATGATTCCGACGCGGTGTCGAAAGGAAGAGGGAACGAAACGAGTTAGCCGAAGATTCCGTCGTCGTCTTCCTCGTTGTTCTCCGGCTCGTTGTTGTCGTTTGCCGGCTCGTCGTTGTCGTTCGCCGGTTCGTCGTTTTCGGGTTCGTCCTCGTCGTCGTCAGGCTCCTCGTCGTCGTCAGGCTCCTCGTCGTCGTCCGGTTCGTCTTCGGGTTCGCCCTCTTCGACGGTGACGTCGGCTTCGATCAGCCCCGCTTCCGTATCGAGGAACGAGGCGTCGCCGGTCAGGGTCACCGAGTCTCCCTCGCCCACTTCGGCTTCGTCTTCGTCGACGAAGAGGTGCCCCAGCACCGTGCCGGCGCCGACGTCGAACTGGACGATGTAGACGTCCCAGTCGCTGATGTCGTCGAACTGGTTCTCGAAGTTCTCCAGAACGGTGTCGCGGGTTCCGGATTCGAGTTCGGCAACGACGTCCGCGTTCACGTCGGGGTAGTAATCCTGACTGGTCACGACGACCTCGCCTTCGCCGTTGTCGTCGTTATCCTGTGCCGCGGTGGTCCCTGCGGTCGCGCCCGCACCGACTGCGAGCGCTGTGGCAGCTAGCGTCCCTTTTTTCATAAACGAGCGCCGCGAATCTCCGTGTGGTTCTTCATCACTCATGTCTTTCACGCCCGTTGCGGGCACCGGCAGTTGGCCGATTATATCCATAAACTGTAACGTCCGTTCCAATTCGATGACGGACTATTTCACGAGTTAACCCGGCAAAGCGATCCAGAGAGCCATTGTTACGGCCGATCCCGATCTACGCTCCCGCTCCCGTGAAAGCGACAGTTGAGTTCGAAAACCGAAGAACGTCGTCGGCAAACGAACCGTTTAGAATTGGCGATAACGACGAAACGGTCGGCTCGACGTCCGTCGCTCGCAAATTCGGGCAATAATCTCCATTTTGCCAGTCTGAACGTTTTCTTGACAAATTTTATAATTTCCGTCGAATCGAGAGGAAGTCATCTATTCGTGAGTTTGTAGCGGAAAATATATAGTCGAGGGCGCGGCGATGAGTAGCTACTTACGGGAATTGGTGATCCATTACCGCTCCGCGACCGCGAATGCAGGGTGTACGTTTACGCCGGTCTTTCACACCGTTTTTCGTGGCTTTCCGGGCGAGCGTTCTCCGACGCGATGGAAAGCCAGATGGTCGTGAAACCACACGGTAGCTCCGGCGGGACCGCCGTTTCCCGTCGGACGCGCCGTCGTCGACCGAGTCGTCGGATCGTCGGAACCGATTCTGCGCGCGATCACATCCGCGTCGCTCGGACGGCGGATCAGTCGGTCGACTCGTACTCCGCCCAGATGTATCGCGTCGCGACCGACCGGTACGGCCGCCACGGCTCGGCGATCTCTCTCAGTTCGTCCCTCGAGAGCTCCGCGCCGTCGCCGTACAGTCGTTCGATTCCGCGTCGAACGGCGAGGTCCCCGAGCGGCAACACGTCGGGTCGCTCGAGGACGAACAGGAGATACATTCGCGCAGTCCACTCGCCGATTCCCGTAATATCGGTGAGCACGTCGATCACCTCGTCGTTCGTGTGATCGGCCAGCCCGGATCGGGTGTAGTCGTTCGCCTGGAACGCGCGCGCGGCGTTTCCGAACGTAGTCGACCTTGCTGCGGGAGAGGCCCGCATCCCGGAGCGCCGCGTCCTCGGCCGCGAGGACCGCCTCCGGCGTCACCTCGTTTTCGAGTACTTCGAACACGCGCTCGCGGACGGCCCTCGCGCTCGCGGTCGAGAGCTGCTGGTTGACGATCGAGATGCAGAGTCGTTCGTACTCGTCCCAGTCCGGTTCGACGTACGGATCGTGACGGTCGAGCAGCTCGGCCATCACGGGATCGCGACGCAGGACGGGTTCGGCCTCGTCGAACATGGTCGGTGTCGTGGTATCGAAGCCAGGCGTTGCCCGGTAAAATACGTCCCGGTCGACGGTTCGCCGCCGCTCCGACGAGACGGCCGGTCCGGGTCAGCCCTTTTCGGTCTCGACGACGTACGCCCGGGCGAATGCAGCCGGTGGTCCACCTCGCGGTCGGGTACATTTGTTATGCGGCCTACGCCAGGTGGGAGCTGGGCGAGCGACCGGCGGAGAGCGCGGCCGCTGTCGCGGTGTTCGGAGCCGCGCTGCCCGACCTCCTCGACAAACCGCTGTGGCTCGCAGGCGTCGTCGACGTCGGCCGGACGGTCGGCCACTCGTTACTGTTCGCAGTACCGCTGGTCGCGGCGGTCTGGCTGCTCGCACGGTCTCGAGGGCGAGCGGCGCTCGGCGTCGCGTTCGCGATCGGCTACCTCTCGCACGTCGCGACTGACATCCCCTGGCACGTTCTCTCCGGCGACTACCACGAACTCGGCTTTCTCCTCTGGCCGATCACGCCGATGCCCGAGTACACCGGCACCAAGTCGCTCGGACGCGTCGCCGGGTTCGAGGTGACGACGCTGTGGCTCGAGGCGGTGATCCTCGTCGCCGGCGTCGCTCTCTGGTGGCGCGACGGTCGACCCGGACTCGAGCCGATCCGACGAGGGATCGGCCGGGTTCGTCCGTAAGCCGCACCCGTCAGACCCCTCTCGACGCCGAGCGGATCGACGATCACCGACTTCGAGCCTCCGCATCGACTCGCTCGGGCGTCTCGGGTTCGACGTTCGCGAGCCGCATCGCGTTACCGGTGACGCCGAGGCTCATCCCCATGTCGCCGACGACGACCGCGTGGATCACCGTGACGATGCCGACGGGCGCGCCGAGGGCCAGCACCGCCTTCACGGCGAGGCTCGACCACACGTTCTGGCGGATGACGCCGTTTGCCTTGTCGGAGAGTTCGTAGAGGTACGGAAGCCGGCTCAGGTCGTCGGCCATCAGCGCCACGTCCGCCGTCTCGAGGGCGGTGTCGGTTCCCGCCGCGCCCATCGCGATCCCGACCGACGCGGTCGCGAGCGCGGGCGCGTCGTTGATGCCGTCGCCGACCATGGCGACGCGGGCCGGCTCGTCGCCGTCACTGTCCTCCGATTCCAGCCGATCGATCCACTCGAGTTTCTCCTCCGGGAGCAACTCGGCGTGGTACTCGTCGATGCCCACCTCGTTCGCGATGGCGCGGGCGGTTCCCTCGTTGTCGCCGGTGAGCATGACGACGCGGACGCCCTGTGCCTGGAGCCGAGCGACGGCCCACGGGGCTTCCGGTCGGACCCGGTCGGCGACGCCGACGACGCCCAGCGGCCGATCCTCGGTGCCGACGATCACCACGGTCTTGCCCTCAGCCTCGAGCGTCGGGACGACGTCAGCGACCACGTCGAGACATCCCTCGCGGTCGCACTGCGACGGCGACTCGTAGCCCATCGACGCGAGTGCGGTCCCGCCATCGGTCGTCGCGTGGGCGTGCTCGAGGCCCGCGAGGCCGTCGAACAGGTCGGGCTTTCCGACGTAGTGGGTCGTGCCGTCGATCTCCGCCCGGACGCCGCGGCCGGTCAGCGCCTCGAACTCCGAGACGTCGGCGTCGTCGGCCGCGACGCCCTGCTCGTCGGCGTAGCCGACGATCGCCCGGCCGATCGGGTGCTCGCTCCGGCGCTCGGCGGCGCTCGCCCGCCGGAGGACGTCTTCTTCGTCGGCTCCCTCGAGCGGGATCACGTCGGTGACCGAGAGGTCGCCCTCGGTCAACGTCCCGGTCTTGTCCACCGCGAGGACGTCGCTCTCGCCGACGGCCTCGAGGTGTCGTCCGCCCTTGATGAGGACGCCGTTTCGGGCGGCGCTGGTGATCCCCGAGACGACGCTGACCGGCGTCGAGATGACCAGCGCGCACGGACAGGAGATCACGAGCAGCGTCAGTCCGACGACGAACCAGTAGCTCCAGGACGCGCCGAACGCCAGGGGCGGAACCAGGACGAACGCGACCGCAATGGAGACGACGACCGGCGTGTAGACGCTCGCGAACCGGTCGATGAACTGCTCGCGTTCGGTCTTCTCGCGTTCGGCGTCCTCGACCAGCCGGACGATCCGGGCGATGGTCGACTCGTCGGCCTCGCTCTCGACGCCGACCTCGAGGTAGCCCGACTCGAGGATCGTTCCCGCGTAGACGTCGTCGCCGCGTGTCTTGTCCGCGGGAACGCTCTCGCCGGTGATCGGCGACTGGTCGATCGCGCTCTCGCCCTCGAGCACCGTTCCGTCGGCCGGAATTTTCTCTCCGGGACGGACGACGACGCGATCGCCGATCTCGAGGTCGTCGACCGGAATCGTCTCCTCGGTGCCGCCGTCGCGACGGACGGTCGCCGTCTCGGGCGAGAGGTCCATCAGTTCGCGCAACGAGTCTCGCGCACGGTCCATCGATGCGCGTTCTAACAGCTCTGCCACCGAGAACAGCACGGCGAGCAACGCTCCCTCGAAGGGGTGGTGGGCCGCCACGCTGGCGACGATGCCGACGCTCATCAGGAAGTCGATGTCGAGGCTCCAATTGCGCGCGGAGTAGTAGCCGTTCCGGAGGATCGGCGTTCCGGCCACTACGACGGCCGCGATGAACAGCAGGTGCGAGAGCGCGTACGTTCGGCCCGCGACCGTCCACAGCGCCGGATCGAGGGCGGGAACGACGAACTTCAGCGCCATTCCGGCGGTCACGAGAACGCCGCCAGCGACGGTGCCGACGGCGCGACGGCTCTTCCAGACGGTCCGGCTCTCGTCGAGGCCGTCGCGTTCGTCGCCGATCGGCGTCGCCTCGTAGCCCGCGCTCTCGACGGCGTCGACGATCGGTTCGACGGTGAGTCCGTCGCTCGCGGTCACGGTGACCCGCCCCGACGTCGGCTGCGTCTCGACCGCCTCGACCTCGTCGACGGCCGCGAGCGCGTTCTCGACCTTCGTCGCACAGGAGGCACAGTCCATCCCCGGAACCGACAGCGTGCGCTCGGATTCGTTCGAGTCGATCGCGTAGCCCGCAGCACGAACGCGTTCGCGCACCGCACCCTCGTCGGTGCACGTCGGATCGTACTCGACGATCAGGCGGCCGCTCGTTGCGCGCGCCTCGAGGTTTGCGATTCCCTCGAGGCGCTCGACGCTGTTGGTCACCTTCCCGGCGCAGGACGGACAGTCCATCTCGGGGACTCGTAGCTCGAGTCGGCGGGTCGAGCCGTCCCCCGGTCCCGACGAAGACGACCGGCGTGAATTACTCATTACTCACGGGTAGTGGATCGGTGACCATACGGGTTATTTGGCGTGCGCCAACTCGAGTGGTGGCCGCCGCCGAACCGTGCGCCGCACTCAGATCGGCGTCGCCAGTCGTTCGATGGAGGCGTCGTCGTCGACGAACGTCGTCGCGAGGGCCGCTTCGGCGCGTCGGAGCCGATAGGAGAGCGTCGAGCGGGGGACGTCGAGTCGGTCGGCCAGTTCCGAGAGTTCGATCGCCCGCGGAGTCTCGTAGTAGCCGTGCTCGACGGCCGCACGGAGGGCTTCACGCTGCTTTTCGGGCAGGGTGTTCTCCGGCTCGGCGTTTCGTCTGTCCGGATCGAGTTCCGTCAGTCGGAGCATCTCCATGCCCGTACACTCGCCGACCTCGTCACCTAACGCGGCGAAGAACTGGTGGATCGGCGCGCCGTTCCCGAGAACGATCCGCCATCGGTACCGGCGTCCCTCGCGATAGGTTTCGAACAGCAGTCCGTCCCCCAGGTGCTCGAGTGCGACGTGGGGGACCGACGTGCAGACGTCGGTTCGCTCCCAGTAGGTGTAGACGACGAGCGCGTCGTCCGAGCGGTCGAGCACCTGCACCTCGCAGTCCGCGCCGCAGTCGTCTTTGACGAGGCAGTCGGCGAAGTAATCGGCGTTCTGGTAGGCCCGTTCGAGGGCCTCGAGGGCCTCTTCGGAGCCGCTCGCGTGATCGACTCGCCAGAGGCTGTCGGCGCTGACGTGACACGACAGCGACCGGACGGAGGTGTCGGGATAGTCGGCGAGCACGTCGGCGACCGGGTTCGTTCCCGGTTCGTACTCGAGGGCGAAGACGAACTCTCTCATACCCGTCGTACGGGGTGCAGACGCCAAAGGGTTTCTCTCTCGGCGGCGGATCCTCGAGACGCCCGAGCGGGGGACCGACGACCGGCGGACGTCTCACAGTTCGTCCCCATCTACCGGACGATCGCAGCCGGTTTTCGGGTGAACAGACGCTGGCGGACAACGGCCCGACTCACTCGTCGGGGAGCGCTTCGACGATGACGACGGCCTCGCCGTCGACGATCGTCCGATCGGCGTCGTCGACGACGGTCGTGTGCAACCGGTACCGTCCGTCGCCGAGCGCCTCGACGATCTCGCAGTCCGCCGTGACCTCGGTCCCGATCTCGACCGGCGCCTCGAACTCGAGATCCTGCGAGAGGTAGATCGTCAGTCCGGGAAGCCGGGCCAACGCGGCGCTGATGAGTCCCGAGACCAGCGTTCCGTGGGCGATCCGTCCGCCGAACCGGCTCGCCTCGGCGAACGCCGGCTCGAGGTGGAGCCGGTTTGTGTCGCCCGACGCCTGCGCGAACGCCGAGACGTCGCTCTCCTCGATCGGTTTGCTGAACCGAACGTAGTCGCCGACCTCGAGTTCGTCGGGCGCGTCGACGGAGCGTTCCATCGCCCAGTCTTCGTCGCTGAACGAGAGTTCGTCGACCGGCGGATCGACCGCGTGGATCTCCCCGTCGGCGGACGGATCAGCGGTGGACGGGTCGGCGGCGGACGGGTCGGCGGCGGACGGATCAGCGCCTCCGCCGGTCGTCTCGTCGGGGGTGCCGAGTCCCATCGCCGCGAGCAACGCGCTGTTGGCCTCGCGGTAGCTGTTGACGACGTGTCTCGAGACGGCGTTCCAGTGTTCGGCCGGCGTCGCGGTATCGTCTGGGTCCGGACAGTTGCTACTCATGGATTCACGGGATTCGCGGGCGGAGTCGTCTCCGGTCGGCTGACCGTACGCACGAGGTTCCGTACCACCGCATCCCCCTTGGTGTCATCGCCAAATCACGTTGGCGCGACGGAACTGACTGTCTTCGCGAGTCGAACGGCTTCCCTCGCGCCGTTCGGCCGTCGCCGATCGCGTCTCGTCGTCACACCGGAGCGACGGTTACGGCGGTAGCGACTCGAGAAACGTCGCGCTCGCGTCGTTGAACGCGCCCGGCCGGTCCTGATTGACGAGGTGGCCCGCGTTTTCGAGGACGAGGCGTCGGCCGTCGTCGACGGCCCGGGCGATCTCGGCCCCCTGGGAGTCGACCAGCGGCGTCTCGTGGTCGCCGTGGATCACGAGCGTCGGCGTCGTCACGCCGTCCAGCGCCGGCGGATCGTACCGATAGAGCGCGTCGAACACCTTGCGAAACTCGGAGCGAGGGACGTCGCCGACGGCGTTCATCGCCGACGCGCGTACCGACGGGTCGACCGACAGCCACCGGCGGCCGGTCGTCGCCCTGACGGCTCCGAGCAACGACCGGAACGTCGCCCGCGGTCCCGCGACGGACAACGACGCCGACAGCGCCGGCGTCGGCGAGAGAAACGGCTTCGCGCCCGGCGGGAGGTCGACCGGCGGCATCGACCGGAGCGCGCCGGCCAGGATCGCGCCGGCGGCGCGGTCGGGGTGGCGAGCGCAGAACTCCTGGACGACCATCGAGCCGAGCGAGAGGCCACAGAGGATCGGCCGCTCGAGACCGAGGTGGGCACACAGCGCCTCGAGGTCGTCGGTGAACAGTTCGATCGAGTACCGGCCGCGGTCCGTCGCGCCGGTTCGTCCGTGGCCCCGGACGTCGAGGGTGACGACCCGGTACTCCCGGGCGAATCGCTCGACCTGGGGCTGCCAGGCCGTTCCGTCCAGCCAGCCGCCGTGAACGAAGACCAGCGATCGTCCTTCGCCGGCCGTCTCGTACCACAGGTGCGCGTCCTCGAGCGCGAGCGCGGTCATCACCGGTCCTGTGTGCCCCGCGCACATAACTGGGCGGGTCGACTCGAACGGACCGGATCGCTCGAGCGGCGCGCTCGCACGGATACTCCGAGGCGTCGCGCCCGGCCGGATCGCTCGGGCCGCCACGTTCGCCTCTCGGCGGACGTGCGAACGTCCCGCGCCGGCTCGCGAAGGCCACTCGGGAGTCCCGACGAGCGCCGGAAGATCGACGCCGTTTCGGCCCTCGGCGAGAATCGACGATCGATGAGCGACTACGACCTCGACTCGGGTCCCGATCCGGCGACGTACGCGGCCGGCGAGCCCGAACCCGACATCGACGACGAATCGGATCCGGTTACCGTCGTCGGCATCGGTCCCGGAAACCGCGACTACCTCACGCCGCGCGGCCGGCGCGCGATCGCGGAGGCCGACGTCGTCGTCGGCTTCGAAACCGTCGTCGAGTTCGTCGACGATCTGACCGACGCGGACCTGCTGACCTGTGGCTACCGCGACGAAGCGGAGGCGCTCGAGGCGTTCGGCCGGCGCGTCGCCGCCGGCGAGTCGGGGACGGCGGTCGCGATGGGCGATCCGAATCACTCCGGTTACCAGTTCGTCGGGAAGGTCCAGGACGCCGTCCACCGCGAGGACCCCGACGCCGTCGTCCGCGTCGTCCCCGGCATCTCCTCGCTGCAGATCGCCGCGAGCCGCGCCCGGACGCCGATGGAAGACACCGAGTTCGTGACGCTGCACAAAAGCGGCGATCTCGGGGACGACCTGGATCGACTCGCCGCCGCGGTCGGGGACCGCCACCTCCTCGTGTTGCCGCGGCCGTTCGATCTGATGCCGGGCGACGTCGCCCGGTTCCTGCTCGAGCGAGGCGCGGATCCCGATCTCGAGGCGCTCGTCCTCGAGAAGCTGACGCTTTCGGACGAAACGATCCGACGGGTTTCGCTGTCGGAACTCGCCGACTACGCGGGCGGCGACGGCCGCGACGACACCCCGTTTTCGGACCTCGTCGTGCTCGCGATCCGACGACCCGCGTAGTCGGACGCCGGCTCTCCGGACGAGCGGGCGCGAAGCGCCGACGGGGTTCCCTCGGGAGGTGCGGCGGTGTGCCCTCGCTGTCGCGAGGGGACTCGACCTGTGCGCCCGCACCGTTCGTTCGCGTCGGGCCCCACCCGAAGCCGCGCCCGGTCCGATTCGGAGGAACGTTTATTCCGCTGACTACCTTCGGTTCGAACCACCTATGGACGATCGGAACGGGTGGGGTCGTGACCGGCCGGTCCCCGCCGGCTCGCCCCACAGTCCGCCCGACTCGTTCGTCGAGGGGGCGAACGTGAGCGATCCGGGGATCTACGAGGAGTTCGCGGAGCGCTGGCCCGACTGCTGGGAGCGGGCCGCGGATCTCCTCTCGTGGGACGTCCCGTACGAGACGGTACTCGAGGACGACTGCGCGCCCTTCTACCGGTGGTTTGCGGACGGCGAGTTGAACGCGTCGTACAACTGCATCGACCGCCACCTCGAGGCGGGGCGAAAGACCCACGCCGCGATTCGCTGGGAGGGAAAACACGGCGAGCGCGAGACCTACACCTACCAGGACCTGTCCGTGGCGGTCAACGAGGTCGCCGCGGCGCTGCGGGACCTCGGGGTGGCAGCGGACGACGTCGTGACGATCTACCTGCCGATGATCCCGGAGTTGCCGATCGCGATGCTGGCCTGTGCGCGCATCGGCGCGCCACACAGCGTCGTCTTCGCCGGCCTGTCGTCCGACGCGCTGGCGACGCGGATGGACGCCGCCGACAGCGAGTATCTGATCACCTGCGACGGCTACTACCGCCGCGGCGACGCCTTCAATCAGAAGAGCAAGGCCGACAACGCCCGCCTCTCGCTCGAGGCCGACGTCCAGACCGTGGTCGTCGACCGTCTCGGCGACGATCTTCCGCACGTGCTCGGCGAGAACGAGTACGATTACCACGACCTCCGCGGGGAGTTCGCCGGGCGAGCCGTCGAGCCGGTTTCGCGCGGCGCCGAGGACATGCTGTTTCTGATGTACACTTCGGGGACGACCGGCGAGCCCAAGGGCGTCGTCCACACGACCGGCGGCTACCTCGCCCACGTCGCCTGGACGAGTCGCGCCGTCCTCGACGTCGAACCGGCGGACACCTACTGGTGTGCGGCCGACATCGGCTGGATCACGGGCCACTCCTACATCGTCTACGGACCGCTCGCGCTCGGAACGACGACCGTCATCTACGAGGGGACGCCCGACTATCCCGACCGGGATCGCCTCTGGGAGATCGTCGACCGGAACGCAGTCGACGTCTTCTACACGGCGCCGACGGCGATCCGGGCGTTCATGAAGTGGGGTGAGAAGTACCCCGAGCGCCACGACCTCTCGAGCCTGCGACTGCTCGGCACCGTCGGCGAGCCGATCAGTCCCCGCCCCTGGGAGTGGTACCGCGAGCACGTCGGCGGCGGTGAGTGTCCGATCGTCGACACCTGGTGGCAGACCGAGACCGGCGCGGTGATCCTGTCGACGCTCCCCGGAATCGACGAGATGAAACCGGGCGCGGCGGGGCCGGCGTTGCCGGGAATCGAGGCGGGCGTCGTGGACGAAACCGGAGCGGACGTCGATCCGGGCGAGGCGGGTTACCTCGTGCTCTCGAAGCCGTGGCCGGGGATGGCCCGGACGCTGTACGACGGCGACGACCGCTTTCGCGCGGAGTACTGGGAGCAGTTTTCCGACCCCAACGCCGACGAGTGGCGCTACTTCAGCGGCGACACCGCCTGTCTCGACGGGGACGGCTACGTCACCGTCCTCGGCCGCGTCGACGACGTGATCACCGTCTCGGGCCGGCGGCTGAGCACGATGGAGATCGAGAGCGCGATCACCGACGTCGAGGGGATCGCCGAAGCCGCCGTCGTCGGCGGCTCGGACGACCGCGGCGACACCGAAATCCACGCCTACGTGAGCACGGAGAGCGGCTACGATCCCGACGCGACCGTTCGCGAGGCGGTCGTCGGAAGCCTCGAGTCGGCCATCGGTCCCGTCGCGACCCCCGACGAGGTCGTGTTCACGCCCGAGCTGCCGAAGACGCGCTCGGGCAAGATCATGCGCCGCCTGCTCGAGGACGTCGCCAACGGCGAGGAACTCGAGGACACGAGCGCGCTCCGAAATCCGGAGATCGTCGGCGAGATCCAGGCGGAGCGCGACGGCCGGTAACGGTTTCGCGATTTCTATAGAAGCGAAATAACGGGGACTTCCGGTCGGTAACAGACCGATCCCACACAGGAGCACAGCCCGGCTCGTCTCGAGCGTCGGCACCGGACCGCCATCGCACGGCGTCCGTCGCCGTACCGACTCACCCGCACGCTCGAGCGGCCGTGGTCGCTGTGAGGCTCCCGTAGCGGGCCGCCCGTAGCCGCTCGCTCGTCCTGCATCGGCGTTTGCGACGTCCGAGAGAGCGTCCTCCGGTTCGACCGTCGACGACGGGCGAGCGACAGAATTATTTTCGTAACAGTTGAAATCGCGAAAGATGGGTTCGGAGACGACCGGCGCGGTAGCGCTTTCACACGAGCAGTACGACGCGCTACTCGAGGCCGCCGAGACGTACCGCGAGGCGCTCGTGGTTCGCCTCTGTGGCGACGTCGGCCTCCGACCGGCGGAACTCGTCGCCCTGACGGTCGACGACGTCGAGCAGGTGCGGATCGATCCGCCGCGGTATCTCGTTCGCGTCCCCGAAACGGGAACGCGCGAGCGGCGAACCGCCTACCTGCCGAGTCACGTCGAGCGGGAACTCGGGCGTTACGCCCGCTGTAACGATCTCTCGAGCGACGATCGGATCTTCACGGTGACGCCGCGGCGACTCCAGATGCTCGTCTCGTCGGTCGCCGAGCGCGCGAGCGACCTGTTCGACGAGCCCGAACTCTCGGCCGTCTCGACTGACGACCTTAGGCGTTACTTCGCGCGCCGGGCGCTCGTCGACCGCGACGTCAATCCCCGCGTCGTCAAGGCCGCCGGCGGCTGGGGGAGCTTCGAGGCGCTCGAGCCCTACCTCCGCGAGCCGACCGACGCCGAACTCGTCGACGCGTTCGAGGCGCTCGAGCGCGAGCCGGGAGGCGCTCGCGGTTCGCCCGACGAGCGGGCCGGTTCCGACGTGACGGACGAGAGCGTCGTCCGACTGCTACTCGCCGCGAGCGACCGGTACGCGCTCGTCCGCCTCGACGCCGACGGCTACGTCGACCGGTGGAACCGAAGCGCCGCGGCGCTGTTCGGCTACCGGGCCGGCGAGATCGTCGGAACGCACGTCTCCGCGTTTTACACCGACGGGGCGGTCGACGACGGCGTCCCCGAACGGACGCTGTCGACGGCGCTCGAGGAGTCGGGTTGCGAGGTCGACGGCTGGCGCGTCCACGAGGACGGCTCGCGCTTTCGCGCGACCGAGGTCGTCTCGCCGCTTCGCGACGACCGCGGTCGTCACGCGGGGTTCGCCGTCTTCGTTCGGGACGTCTCGGCCCACCACGAGGCGCTCGAGGCGGTTCGCGAGAGGCGAGACGAACTCGACCGGCGCGACGCCGTTTCCCGACGCCACCGGGCCGTCGCCCGCGCGCTGCCCGAGTCGACCGACCACGAGGAGATCGAGGCGAACGCCTGCGCCTCGCTCGCCGACGGCGGCGTCTACGAGTTCGCCTGGATCGAGCGAGCGACGTTCTCGGACGGCCGGCGGGAGTGGCGGACCGCGAGCGGTATCGCGCCCGACGCAGTCGACGGGATCGCTCCGGACCGAGGGGGGACGGACGGCAACGGATCAGCGAGCGACGCTCTCGGAATCGACCCCACCGCACGCGAGGGGGCGAGCGTGACCGTCGTGCGGGACGTCACCGCCACGGTCGACGACGAGTTCTTCGAGGGGGCGCTCGCGACCGTCCCCGTCGAACACGGCGAGACGGTGTACGGAACCCTGTCGGTCGGAACCGATCGGGTGGACGCCTTCGACGAGGAAGAGCAACGGTGGCTCGAGACGACCGCTCGAGCGATCGGGGCGGCGATCGCCGCCGCACGCCGCCGGACGCTCCTGTCGTCGGACCGGGTGGTGGAACTCGAGATCAGCTGTCGGGACACCGGATCGTTCTTCGTCGACGCATCTCGGAAGCTGTCGTGTCGGTTCGTACTCGACTCGCTCGTCCCGGTCTCGGAGTCGAGCCAGCTCTATTTCATCCGACTCGAGGGCGCGTCTCCGGCGGCAGTCTTCGACCTCGCCGACGCGCAACGGGGGATCGACGACTGTCGGGTGATCGAAACCGACGAGCGAGGCTCTCGTCTCGAAGTCGTCGTCGAGGGGTCGTCGCCGACGCTGTTGCTCACCGAGTACGGCGCGACGGTCCGCGAGGCGACGTTCGAGAGCGGGCGGGCGGAGATAACGGCCGAGTGCGGGGTAAACGCCGATCTCCGCACGATCGTCGACGGTCTGCGAGCCGTCTTCCCCGAGACGGATCTGGTCGGCAAGCGAGAGACGGATCGATCCGTTCGAACGACCCCCGAGTTCAGGGACGGTCTCGAGGACCGGCTCACGGATCGCCAGGAGGCGGCCCTCAGAGCGGCGTACTTCGGCGGTTACTACGACTGGCCCAGAGAGAGCACGGCCGAAGAGGTAGCCGACGCGATGGGAATCACTTCGCCGACGCTGCACAACCACCTTCGGAAGGCTCAACACGAGTTACTGCGGACGTTCTTCGGCGACTCGTCGGCGGACGACCGACGCTGACGGTTCCCGACCGTCGAGAGAGGAGCGAAACCGGCGGAGTCACTCGAGGTACTGCACGGACGTCCGGGCGACGAGTAGCGGACGTCCGGGCGACGAGTAGCGGACGTCCGGGCGACGAGTAGCGGACGAAGCCGGTACCGCCGGACCGGACTACCGGGGCACCTGCCCGGAACGGGCCGGGGATTTTGCACAACTAGAGGCCAGCTTTACTATCATCGTTGTGTATCATTCGGACGGACCATGACACAGGACGAAGCTAGCCTCGAGGCGCGACTCGAAGAACAGGAGGCGTTCGATCCCCCCGAGTCGTTCGTCGAACAGGCGAACGTCACCGACCCAGGGATTTACGAGGAGTTCGAGGAGAACTGGCCGGACTGCTGGGAGCGGGCGGCGGACCTCCTCTCGTGGGAGGAGTCCTACGATACCGTTCTCGACGACTCGAACGAGCCGTTTTACGAGTGGTTTACCGGCGGCGAACTCAACGCCTCCTACAACTGTCTCGATCGGCACGTAGCAGACGGTGCGTCGGATCGAACGGCGATCAAGTGGGAGGGCGAACCGGGTGAGACGCGGACGTACACCTACGGCGACCTGCTGGCGGAGGTCGAAGCGTTCGCCGCGACGCTTCGGGACCTCGGCGTCGAGGAGGACGACGTGGTCACCCTCTACATGCCGATGATTCCGGAGTTGCCGATCGCGATGCTGGCCTGTGCGCGCATCGGCGCGCCACACAGCGTCGTCTTCGCCGGCTTCTCCGCGGACGCGCTGGCAACCCGGATGAATTCGGCCGACAGCGAGTATCTGGTCACCTGCGACGGCTACTACCGTCGCGGGGACGCCCTCGATCACCTCTCGAAGGCCAACGAGGGTCTCGAGGGCGTCGACCACGAGGTGTCGGACGTCGTCGTCGTCGACCGCCTCGGCGACGAACTCGAGCACTCGCTCTCGGAGAACCAGCGAGACTACGACGAACTGGTCGCGGAGAACGAAGGCGCGTCGGTCGAGCCGGTCGCACGCGACGCCGAGGACATGCTGTTTCTGATGTACACCTCCGGGACGACGGGCAAACCGAAAGGGGTGAAACACACCACCGGCGGCTACCTCGCCTACGCCGCCTGGACCAGCCACTCGGTGCTCGACTTGAAACCGGAAGACACCTACTGGTGTGCGGCCGACATCGGCTGGATCACGGGCCACTCCTACATCGTCTACGGACCGCTCGCGCTCGGGACGAGCACCGTCATGTACGAGGGAACCCCCGACTATCCCGACAAGGACCGCCTCTGGGAGATCGTCGAGCGAGAGGAAGTCGACGTCTTCTACACGGCACCGACGGCGATCCGGGCGTTCATGAAGTGGGGTGAGAAGTACCCCGAGCAACACGACCTCTCGAGCCTGCGACTGCTCGGGACCGTCGGCGAGCCGATCAACCCCCGTGCCTGGAAGTGGTACTACAAGCACATCGGCGGCGAGGAGTGTCCGATCGTCGACACCTGGTGGCAGACCGAGACCGGCGGCATGATGATCACCACGCTGCCGGGGATCAACACCATGAAACCCGGTACCGCCGGTCCGCCGCTGCCGGGAATCGGCGCACAGGTCGTCGACGCCGAGGGAGCGGAGGTCGGCGCCGGACAGGCCGGCTACGTCACCGTGAACAAACCGTGGCCCGGCATGCTCCGGACGTTGTACAACAACGACGAGCGGTTCATCAGCGAGTACTGGGAGGAGTACTCCGACGAAGGCGCCGACGAGTGGGTGTACTTCCCCGAAGACGGCGCGAAGATCGACGACGACGGCTACATCACCATCCTCGGCCGGGTCGACGACGTGATCAACGTCTCCGGCCACCGTCTCGGTACCATGGAGATCGAGTCGGCCGTCGTCGGCGTCGAGGGTATCGCGGAGGCTGCGGTCGTCGGCGGCGATCACGAGGTCAAAGGAGAGGCCGTCTACGTCTACGCCATCCCCGAAGACGGCTACGACGGCGACGCGGACCTCGAAGAGCGAGCCGTTCAGGGTATTCTCGACTCCATCGGCCCCATCGCAAAGCCCGAGGAAGTGATCTTCACGCCCGAACTGCCGAAGACGCGCTCGGGCAAGATCATGCGCCGCCTGCTCGAGGACATCGCCAGCGGTAACGAACTCGGTAACACGTCGACGCTGCGAAACCCCGACGTCGTCGACGACATCGCGGACCAGGTCGACTCCAGCTAGCCGCTCGATTTCTCTTTCAGTCAGCACCCACCAGTCACGGACGTACCCCCCTCCCCCACAAATGTCAGATGATAACAATCACGATACGGCGGCGTCCGCCGAGTCCGACGGCGGCGTGCGAACGGAAGCGTACCTCGACGAGGAAATAAACATTTTCAAGCCGGCGACGCCGTTCATGCGGGATCACCTGCGCGTGATCTGGCTGTCGTTTCTCGCGTGGATTCTCGTCGTGTTCGGACCGACGACGATACTCCTCGTCGAGCCGACGCTGCTGACCGAGACGACCGTGTTGAACGGGTTTCCGTTGCACTTCTTTCTGGCCGCGATCGTGACGCCACTCGGCGCGCTCGTCCTCTCGGTCGCGTACGCGATACAACGCGATCGCCTCGACGACAAGTACGGCATCTCCCACGACCGAACAGCGGACTCGGGTTCCGTCGCCGCCGAGGGTGGTGACGACTGATGCTCGAGGTGCTCGAGCCGGTCGTGTTACAGGAGACGGCGCTCGACGTCGGCGAGTTCAAGCTGATCCCGGCGCTGACGGTCGCGGTGATGCTGGCGCTGTTTCTCGGCGTCGGCTACTTTTTCCGGGTCGCCGCGGTCGACGAACTGTGGGTCGCCGGCCGGTCGATCGGGCCGATCGAGAACGGGATGGCCATCGGCGCGAACTGGATGAGCGCCGCCTCCTACCTCGGCGTGGCGGCGCTGGTCGCGACGCTCGGCTACTTCGGGCTCGCGTACGTCGTCGGCTGGACGACGGGCTATTTCATCCTGCTCATCTTCATGGCCGCGCAGTTTCGTCGATTCGGAAAGTACACCGCGCCGGACTTCGTCGGCGATCGGTTCTACTCGGACTGGGCGCGAGGGATCGCCGCGTTCACGACCCTCGCGATCGCGTTCACCTACGCGATCGGTCAGGCGAGCGGCATGGGGCTGATGGCGCAGTACATCTTCGGCGTCTCCTACGAGGCCGGCGTCGTACTGCTGATGGGCGTCACGATCGGCTACGTCGCCCTCTCCGGGATGCTGGGGACGACCAAGAACATGGCCATCCAGTACGTCATCCTCATCATCGCCTTCACGCTGGGGCTCTACGCCACCGGCTGGGCGGAGGGGTGGTCGACCGTCCTCCCGTACCTCGAGGCCGGCCCGCAGGTCGCCGAGGCCGCGAGCCTCGAGGCTCAGTTCGTCGAGCCGTTCGCGAGCGCGGGCTACTACGGCTGGATCGCGCTCGCGTTCAGCCTCATCGTGGGAACCTGCGGGCTCCCCCACGTCCTCGTGCGCTTTTACACGGTAGACAACGAGCGGACGGCCCGCTGGTCGACCGTCTGGGGGCTGTTTTTCATCTGTCTGCTGTACTGGGGAACCGCGACGTACGCGGCTTTCGGCGGCCTGCTCTACGATCGCGAGGTTCCCGGTACGGACGGGTTCACCGGCATGTCCGGCGAGGAAGCCGACGCGCTCGTCGTGTTGACGACGCAGCTGGCCGGATTGCCGGAGTGGCTGGTCGGACTGGTCGCCGCCGGCGCGGTCGCGGCCGCGCTCGCGACGACCTCGGGGCTGTTCATCACCGCGTCGTCGGCGGCCGCCCACGACATCTACACGAATCTCTACAAGGACGACGCGAGCCAGCGCGAGCAGCTGCTCGTCGGTCGCTCGACCATCCTCGGCATCGGCGTTCTGGTGACGCTCATCGGGCTCAATCCGCCGGCGCTCATCGGCGAACTCGTCGCGATGTCGTTCGCGATCGCGGGCTGTGTCTTCTTCCCCGTGTTCTTTCTCGGCCTCTGGTGGGAACACACGACCAGGGAGGGGGCGATCGCCGGCATGCTTGCGGGCATCGCGCTCTCGTTCGGCGCGATCCTGAACGACACGGCGATTCCGATGTACACGGGCGTCGACGACGCGCTCGTTCCCGAACTGGCGACGTGGCTCCCCGGCACCTCCTCGGCGTTGCTCGGCGTGCCGATCGTCTTCGCGGTGATCATCGCGGTGTCGATCGTTACCGCCGATCCGCCGGAGGACGTCAAACGTCTCGTCCGACAGTGTCACAGCCCCGAACCGATGCGTCGAATGGAAACCGCGGAAGACGCCGCCACCGACGGCGGAACCAACGCCGACGACTGACCATGTACGACACGATACTCGTTCCGACGGACGGAAGCCCCGTTGCCGAAACCGCCATCGAACACGCGGTCGACCTCGCCGCCACCTACGACGCCGACGTCCACGCGCTGTACGTCGTCGACCTCGACGCGATGGGGGTCGCCGTCGGCGCGGAACAGATCGACCGCTTCAGACAGGGCGACTTCGGCGACCTGCCCGAACTCGAGCAACGCGCTCGAGACGCCGTCTCCGGCGTGAGCAGGCGCGCGGCCGACCGCGACGTCGACGTGACCGAGGCGATCGTCGCGGGCAGCCCGCACCGGAAGATCGCCGACTACGCCGACGACAACGACGTCGACCTGATCGTCATGGGCTCGGCGGGACGGGGCGGCGTCCGGCGCGTCCTGCTCGGCAGCGTCGCCGAGCGAACGCTCCGGACGACCGATATTCCGGTGCTCGTCGTCGACGTTCGAAAGGAAGACTGACGGCCGTTCGCAATCGCGAACGTGATCGGCGTTCCGGTTCGTTACTCGTTCGACCGCTCTCGGTCCGCTCGCGCGCGCTCGAGACTTCCCATGAATCCGAAGTAGGCGACGACGCCCGCGAGCATGAAGCCGTAGTACGCCCAGTCGGGTCCGTCGAGAACCAGAAAGAGGGCGTGGACCATCGTCACCCAGGCGACGGCGAACGCCAGATCGACCACCATCCCCCACCGCTGTGCTCGCACCCGCTCGAGCCACTCGCGGACGTCCATCACGTTCCTCCGGACCGCCGCCAGCGTCTCGAGGCGATCCGTTCGTCGTGGGCCGTCGTGCGTCGATCGTCTCTCATTGATCGGTTTCTCGAAGTTCGTCGCTCGAGGTGCGTCAGTCGTAATTCGGTCCTCCGCGGGTGTTTGTCGCACGACCGCTTATCGATTTCCCATCGATCTCCGCACCGGCACTTGCACGTCCGTGCACCGGCATTACGCACCCGGCGGTCGAACGCTCAGACATGAGCGACACCAGGTACGAGGAGGGCGACGTCGTTGCCACGCCGTCCGGTCGCGGCGTCGTCGCGGCCGTTCTCACCGAGGGGGTCGCGTTCCCGCAGGGCGACGACGAACTGACGGACGTGGACGCGAGCGACGACAGTCCGGCCTACGTCGTCGGCCTCGAGTCGGTCGGCTCGGCGGTCTATCGTTCGTCGGCGCTCGAAGACAGCGATCTCGAAGACGACGACGCCACCGAGACGACCGACGGCGAGGCGCTGACGGACGTCGTCGACGAGGACGTCGACGGCCTCGACGGTCTTCCGGAGGGCTGGGACAGAGACAGCGTCCTCGAGTACTGGTCGTCGATCGGCGGCTCCTGGGAGGAGTGCGTCGACGATCTCACCCACGAGTTCGAACAGCGGCGAGCGAACGAACACTGTTCGGCGATGAAAGACGAAGTGTTGGGCACGCAACGCTGGCGGAACCGCTTCTAAGCGGTGCACTCGAGCGTCGGTGGGTCGGAGTGGTCCACGACGGTTTCGAAAAATGGGCGAGTGAGGTGACGTCCGCTCACTCCTCGAGAGACGTCTCGGGGTCCCGATCGCGCAGGTCGACGCTCGCGGCGAAGACGATTCCGAGGACCGTGCCGAACAGGACGTGACCCAGGAGGCTCTCGACGGCGATCGCCGGGAAATCGCCGGCGGCTTGGGTTCCGACCGCCTCGAGCCAGACGGGGAGGACGAGCAGCGGGAGGATCGCCCAGATCGCCAGCCCGAAGACGAAGCCGGCGGCGATGACCCGGAGGGTCAGGTTCGTGCGCGAGAGCGCGTCCGTTTCGGGGCTCGCCTTCAGGACGCTGACGATCGTCTCGCGGGTGACGACGAACCCGAAGACGAGGCCGAGGACGATCCCGTGTGCGACGTGGATCCCCCAGCCGATGACGCCGACGGGATCGAGGCCGTAGATCGCCGGAATCGCGACGGCGAGCACCTCCGGATCGACCGCCCACATCAGGAGGCCGAACGCTGCCGCACCGATCGCGCCGCCGAGGGCGCCGCCGACCGACCAGCCCCAGGAGCTCTCGATACCGAACGCTGACGTGTTATCGGATTCGGCGCTCATCGTAGCCTGCCTTACCACGACCGTCGCCAAAAGGGTTTGACCGGCAGGAGCCAGATCGGTCGCCATCGGTCGGCGCCGCCCGCCACTCTCTTTGCGGTGGCGACCCCACGGTTCGCCGTGAACTGCGAACTGCTCGGCTGGCCGTCCGACGGTCCGAAACTTCGACTCGATCACGAGCGATTCAGCTACGCCGGGAAGTTCGTCATGACGAACACGGGGAAGGCGGTCGCCCGGAACGCGGACGGTGACGTCGTCGCCGCCGCGTCGTTCAACGAGGACCGAACCGACGAGCGGACGCTGTGGATTCGGTACGTGACCGTCGACCGCGACCGTCGCGGCGAGGGGATCGGTCCGGAACTGCTCGCGCTCGTCCGCGAGCGCGCCCTGTCGCGTGGCTACGATCGCCTCCGGATCGCCGTCAACAACCCGTTCGCCTACGAGGCCCTCTACCGGACCGGCTTCGGCTACACCGGCGAGACGACCGGCATCGCCGAGTTGCTGCTCGAGTATCCGCCGCCGCTCGAGCGCGGCGATCGAAGCGAGGAAGCCTCGCCCGGGGTGACGAACGCGGACGGCGACGCGGGTGCGGTTTCGAACCGCGACGAATCGGACGACGACGCGCGTCGCGAGCGCTACCGGGCCGGCCTCGAGGAGTTTCGCGAGCGCGAGCTCTCGGACGCCGAGGAGTCGTTCCTCGAGTCTCGTCGCGGACGGCGGCCGCCGGAGACGGATACCGGCTGAGTCGCGACGTCGGCGCTCGCCCGTGCTGTCGATTCTCGCTCGCGAACCGTTTCGATCGACTCGAGCGCGAGACGCTCTCTCGATTCATCGAACGGAGCACTGCTAGTACCGATCAGTTCGATCGTCAGGGCTGGAACTACTCGCACCGAACTGCAGAACGGAGGGACGCGCGAACGAAATACGTCGGGTGTATGGGTACCCGACCCCCAAGACGGTCCCGAACCCGTCTGCGATCGTTGCGGCGATCCGATTCCCGACGACCGGGTGGTGCACCCCTCGAGCGAGCCGCGTTCCGCGTGGCGGACCGCTACGCGGCCGTCACGAGAACGTACTGCCCCGACTGCGTCGCCGGTATCGGGATGCTCGCGTTCGCACCCGGAACTCCAGTGGCGCACCGCGCGAGTCCGGGTAGTAGTCGCAGGATCGATCCCAGTTCCGGAAAGCGCCTCCGTGAGAGCGTATTGCTCACAATGCGTCCAGTCCAGTCGAGGCGTGGCTCCGTCGCCGTTCGATCGCCTCGCGGGTGTCGAACGTCACCTCGCCGTCCCCGTACCACCACAAGAGGGGGCGCAATCGACCGATCAACTCCTCGGACAGCCCCTCCGAATCGGCGACGCTCCCCGGGAGGTCGTCGTCAGACGCGAGGTCGTCGATCGTCTCGATTCCCGCTTTCGCAAGCACCTCGATTTCCCGTTCGGACGCGCCCGGGAGGTTCGTCACCTCCGACGGGGGGTGCGATCCCTCGAACTCGATCGGTACGGAGAGGGGAGCCTCGAGCGGATCGCGATCGGCTTCTCCGAGCAGTTCCAACGCGTCGTCGTAGGCGTCACGCGCTTGCCGGTAGCGGATCCGGGGGAGGGTTCCTTCCCCTTCGACGTGGGCGACGATCGCCTCGTGAAGGCTTCGCTCGGCAACGCCGAGCGTGTCCCGAAGCTCTTCTCGCTGGTCGACGAGCTGTCGGACGGAGCGGCGCTCGGCGCGGAGATCGTCGATTGCGACTCGCAGATCGGCCGCTTCGTCACCCGCGTCGTCGAGCGCCGCGCGATAGCGGTCTGTGGCCCGATCGTACGCCTCGAGCGTTTCCTCGAAGTCGCCTTTCTCGCGGGCGGCCTCGGCTGCGTTCCGGACGGTTTCGGCTTGCGATCGAAGCGACGGAACGGAGCCGGTCGTCTCCGATTCCGAAGCGGACGACGCTGCTCGTTCGTCCGAGTTCCCGTTCGATTCCGCGTCGGGTGCGGTCGCGTCATCGTCTCCGCTGCGTCTCCGACGTGCGAATAGATACCCGCCGAGCAGTGTGGCCGCTCCGATACCTCCGGCAGCGGCAACCGGTACCAGCGAGGACTCTCGGCTTTCATCCGTCTCTTCGTCCGCTTCCCCGATAGCGAAGACGCGACCGTCGGCGTGATCGAAGCCCCTCACGCTCGCGATAATCGTCTCGTCCCGAACGATCGGCTGCCGGCGAACCCAATCGGGGGTTTCTATCGACCAGTACTCGTCCCCCGTTTCCGCATCGAGCGCGTATAGCTGATCGGTACGGCTGCCGACGTACAATCGACCGTCGACCAACGCGGGCGTTCCACTCCGTCCGCGTATATCGGATTGCCACTCGAGAGCGCCGTCCTCGGCGTCGATCGCTTTAACCGTCTCGTCGCCCGCGCCCAGATACACGATCTCGCCATCGATCACGGCGCCCTCCGGCGTCCCCTCCAACTCGTGCGTCCACGCGGTCTCTCCCGTTTCCGGCTCGAGCGCCTCGATCTGCGTCGGGCTGTGGCTCAACACGTACAGGTGATCTTCGAGGTACATCCCCGACGTACCAGGCGCGCCTTCAATATCGGCGTTTCCGACCTCGTTGCGCCAGCGTTCTTCACCGGTCTCCCCGTCGAGTTTCACGACCGTTCCCCAGTGACTTCCCACGTAGACGTCGTCACCGTCGACGACGTTCGGATCCACCCAGGTCGATGGGAGCTCCGGATCGACGCTCCATCGCTGTTCACCGGTCTCGACGTCGATGGCTGTAACCCGTCCATCTTGACCCCCGACGTAGAGGTCGTCCGTCGAAGAGACGGTCCACCTCGACAGTTGCGCATCTGCGGTAAACTCCCAGCGCGACTCTCCGTCGCTCGCGTCCAGTCCGAAAAGCTGACCGTCGACTCTATCTACCAGTATCAGAACGCTTCCGAGTTGCCCGACGGGTGGGAAATCGACGTCCACCTGCCAAACGGTTTCTCCGGTGCTGCGGTCGATCGCGTGCGTTCCATCCTGCACACCGCTCGCACCTAATTGGCCACCGACGTACATCGTCTCCTCGCCGAGCACGTGCACGCCGCGTCCATCGGTAGCCTGCCAGGCCTCCGTTCCATCGTCCAGGTCGATCGCGGTCGCCGGCTGTTCACCAGCACTCACGAAGAGATATCCTCCGTCGTGAGTAACGCTGATTTCACCGTTGATCGTCCGATCCCAGACGATCTCTGGGTCTTGCACGGTCGCTTCGGCGTCCTCCATCGACACCTGGTGGATTCCGCCCGGTAGACCGTCACCGCTAACCGCGAATCCTGTCGCAACAGCCACGTAGCGTCGCCGACTGAGCGTTCCTGGGTTCATCCGAGTGAACTCACCGATGAAACGTCCGCCGTCTGAGAGTACCCGTTCGAACGTCTATCGTGTCCCCGAGTAGCATGTTCAGTAGTACCTGACTTTCAAACGGACGTACTTGACTGTTGATGGTAGCTGGCGACTGATGGTGCCGACGGCCCGCGTCGGCCTCGAGTCTGTCGGTCCGGAACTGGGCGCGTGAGTTCGGTCCGTGCTCGTGATCCGTCCGGTCGTCGCGGTAAGACGTCCGAGCGGGGAGAAGCCAACGATTCAAATCCCAGCCCTCCGAACGGTACGACGATGGGAAACGCTGCACTCCGGGAGATCGCCGTCATCGAGGAGATTCCCTTCGACGAGGTCGAGGGCGTCGTCGCCGTCGACGCGCACAACTGGCTCTACCGGTATCTGACGACGACGGTCAAGTGGACCAACAGCGCCGCGTACACGACGCCGGACGGTATCGAGGTGGCGAACCTCGTGGGGATCGTTCAGGGACTCCCCAAGTTCTTCGAACACGACGTCACGCCGGTGATGGTGTTCGACGGCGGTCCCTCCGAACTCAAAGCCGACGAGATCGAGTCGCGCCGCGAGCAACGCGAGACGTACGAACAACAGCTCGAGGTGGCCCGCGAGGAAGGTGACGAGGTCGCGATCGCCCAGCTGGAATCGCGCACGCAGCGGTTGACGCCGACGATCCAGGAGACGAGCCGCGAACTGCTGGGCCTGCTCGACGTCCCGATCATCGAGGCTCCCGCCGAGGGCGAGGCCCAGGCGGCCCACATCGTCCGCCGCGGCGACGCCGACTACGTCGGGACCGAGGACTACGACGCCCTGCTCTTTGGCGCGCCGCTGACGCTTCGCCAGCTGACGAGCAAGGGGAATCCCGAACTGATGGACCTCGCGGCGACCCTCGAGCGCCACGACCTCACCCTCGAACAGCTCGTCGACGCCGCGATCCTCATCGGCACCGACTTCAACGAGGGCGTCTCGGGGATCGGTCCGAAGACGGCCATCGCGGAGATCACCGAACACGGCGACCTCTGGAGCGTCCTCGAGGCCCGCGGCGACAGCGTCGAGTACGGCGACCGCGTTCGACAGCTGTTCCGACAGCCCAACGTGACCGACGACTACGCGTTCGATCCGACGCTCGAGCCGGATCTCGAGGCCGCGAGGGCGTACGTCACCGACGAGTGGGACGTCGACGCCGAGGAGGTCGAACGCGGCTTCGAGCGCATCGAAGAGAGCGTCACGCAGACGGGACTGGATCGCTGGACCTGACCGTGCGTTTCGCGGGCGGCCCGTTCCGTTTTCGGGTGGGTACTCGAGGGCGTGTCCGCGCGCGATTTCGACCCACGTCGGTTCCGGAATTCAATCGAGGTAGCGTCGCGGATCGAACTCCGACCGGGCGCGGCCGACCGCGGCTCCGGTCGCGCCGACCGACGAGAGATAGCCCACGCCGACGGAGGATTTCAGCGCTTTCGCGGGGCGGCCGGTGAGGACCGCGGGCCCGACCTGTGCGACCGCATCGTCGCCGACGCTGACGAGCCAGCCGGGTGCGCGAAAGGAGAACCGGTCCAGTTCGGGTTCGAAGCCGGCGTCGGCGGTTCCGGTTTCCCCCAGCGCCTCGACCAGTTTCGTCACGTTCGCCGCCGCCGTCCGCGCCTGGCGTACGGCCGCCTGGGCGCTCGCCGGGGTGGGGTCGCCGTCTTCGTCCACGACTCGAGCGGCGTCTCCCAGCGCGAACGTGCGCTCGCCGAGTCGGAGGTCGCTGCGGACCGTCGGCCGCTCACCGTCGAGGGCGTCCGGTCCGCGGATACCGCCAGTCCAGACGAACTGGTCGAACGGAATCCGCTCGCCCGCTTCGAGGTGAACGGCGCGCTCGTCGGCGGTCTCGACGGTCGCGCCCGTGCGCACCTCGACGCCCGCGTCCGAAAGGGCCCGATCGACGGCTCGCTGGAAGTTCGCGGGAAACTGCGGCGCGACGGAATCGAACTGTTCGAGGAGCGCCACGGTGGCGTCGGGGTCTCTCTCCCGCGCGAGCGCGGCCAGTTCGCCGGCGACCTGAACCCCGGAGAGGCCGGCTCCGCCGACGACGATCCGCGCTCCGCCGTCGGTGAGGACCTCGAGCGCGCGCGAGCGAATCCGGTGGGCGTGCGAGAGTCGCTTGAGCGGCGTCGCGTGCTCGCGGACGCCCTCGAGTCCGTAGTACGCCGTCTCCGCACCCAGACAGACCGCCGCGACGTCGTAGGACAGCCGCTCGTTCGAGAGGACGACCGTCCGTTCGTCGCGGTCGATCCGTTCCACCCGCGCGACCTGGACGGCCGCGCGATCGAGCACTTCGGGGAGCGAGACGGTGATCTCCGGGGCGAGTTCGGGCCGCCTGATGACGCGGTGGAGTTCGTGCTGGATAAGGTGGTCGGGCGAGTCGTTGACCAGCGTGAGCTCGACGTCCGAGGGAAGCCGGCGCTCGAGCCTTCGCGTCACCGAAATCCCCGCGTATCCCGCACCGAGCACGACGACGTGCATACGATACCTAGCCGCTCTATCCCCATAACTGTCGGCCGAATGCGAGGCGGAAACCGAGCCGGCGTCCCACCCCGTCTCCGTTCTCGCTTTCGTCGACGCAACGTCTATTTGTTTCGGCGTCATCGAGTCGATTATTGAGGTGTGATATCACGTGACAGAACGACTGGCAGTCGACGTCGGCGGGACGTTCGTCGACGCGATCACGTTCGACCGCTCGAGCGGCGAGGTTACCGTCGAAAAAGTTTCGACGACGCCGGAGGAGCCCGAAGCGGGCGTCGTCTCCTCGATCGAGAACGTCGGCGCGACGCTCGAGGAGACCGACGCGTTCGTCCACGGCACGACGCTCGGCCTGAACGCCGTCCTCGAGCGCGAGGGTGCGACGACCGGGATCATCACGAACGAGGGGTTCAGGGACGTCTACGAGATCGGTCGCACCAACGTCGAGCGGGGGTCGATGTACGACATTCGGTACGAGAAACCGGAGTCGCTCGTCGACCGGCGACGACGCGTCGGCGTTCCGGGGCGGCTGGCCGCCGACGGCTCGGAGGTCGAACCGCTCGACGAAGCCGCAGTCGAGGAGGCAGCGACGCACCTGATCGAGTCCCACGGCGTCGAGGCGATCGCGATTTGCTTCCTCCACGCCTACCGGAACCCGGACCACGAGCGGCGGGCCGCTCGGATCGTCCGCGACGTCGACCCCGACGTCAGCGTCTCCATCTCGAGCGACGTCTCCCGCGAGTACCGAGAGTACGAACGGACGAGCACGGCGGTGATGGACGCCTACGTCAAACCCGTCTTCGAGACGTACGTCGGGAACCTCGCGGCCGCGCTCGAGAGCGAGGGATTCGACGCGCCGTTTTTCGTCACGCGGTCGGGCGGCGGAACGCTCGCCGCCGAGCGCGCGACTGACGCACCGGTTCACACGATCCTCTCGGGTCCGGCCGGCGGTCTCATCGGCGCGTCCCACGTCGGCCGCGAAACCGGCCGGGAGGATCTCATCACCGTCGATATGGGCGGGACGAGCCTCGACGCCTGCGTCGTCGAAGACGGGACGCCAGCCGTCGAGTACGACACCCGGCTCGAGCACCAGCCGCTGCAGATCCCGGTCTACGACATCCGGACGATCGGCGCAGGCGGCGGCTCGATCGCCTGGCTCGACGGCGACCTCCTGAAGGTCGGTCCCCGGAGCGCCGGTGCCGATCCAGGACCGGTCGCGTACGGACAGGGCGGAACCGAGCCGACGGTCACCGACGCCGCAGTCGCGCTCGGCTACCTCGATCCCGACGACTTCCTCGGCGGCGACGTGGAACTCGACGCCGAGGGCGCTCGCGAGGCGATCGATCGGTCGCTCGCTCGGCCGCTCGACTCGAGCGTGACGGACGTCTCGCGGGGGATTTTCGACGTGACGATCGCGAACACGGTCGGTGCGATCCGCGAGACCACCGTCGAGAAGGGACTCGACCCCCGCGAGTTCACGATGCTGGCGTTCGGCGGCGCGGGGCCGATGTTCGTTCCGCTGCTGGCCCGCGAAATGGACGTCGAGGAGGTCGTCGTCCCGCGAGCGCCGTCCGTTTTCTCGGCGCTCGGGATGCTGATGGCGGACGTCGTCTCCGACTTCGCCCGGACGAACGTCGCGGCGCTGTCGGATCTCGCCCTCGCCGACCTCGAGTCGACGTTCGACGATCTCGACGCGGAGGCCGTCGAGACGCTCACGGCCGAAGGGTTCGACGAAAGCGAGATCGCTCTCGAACGCACCCTCGAGATGCGCTATCTCGGTCAGGAGCACACCGTCGAGGTGGACGCGACCGACGTCGAGTCGATCGACGAGATCGGCGAGCGGTTCGAGCGCACCCACGAGGACCGCTACGGCCACACGATGGGCGACCCACCGGAGGTCGTCCACCAGCGAGTTCGGGCGATCGGCCACAACGACAGGCCGCCGCTCGAGCGTCCGGATCCCGCCGGGGGATCGACCGATCCGACCGAAATGAGGGACGCGTACTGCTTCGCGGTCGGCGAGCGCGCGACGTTCGACGTCTACGACCGCGACGACCTGTCCGCGGGAACCGCGATCGACGGACCGGCGATCGTCCGTGAGCCGACCACGACCATCGTCTTTCACTCGGACCAGACGGCGACCGTCGACGAGTACGGTCAACTCGTCGTCGCCGGAGGTGACCCAGCATGAGCGACACGAACGCGACCGGTCGGACCGACGTCGACGCCGCCACCGTCGAGGTGGTGCGAAACTACCTCACCTCGGCTGCGACGGAGATGCAGCGGACGCTGATCAGGACCGCCTACAACACCATCGTCTACGAGATTCTCGATTTCGGCATCTCGCTGTACGACCGCGACCGGAACCTGATCGCGGACTCGCCGGGGCTCGCGTTGTTTCTCGGGGCCAACGACTACGCACTCGAGAAGGTGATCGAACACGTCGGCGAGGAAGACCTAGCGCCCGGCGACGTGATACTGATGAACTACCCCTACTGGAGTTCGACCCACACCCTCGACGTGGGCGTCTTCGCCCCCATCTTTCGGGAGGGACCCGAGGTACCCCGTGCGGAGAACGAACTACTCGGCTACGCCGCGACGCGCGCTCACTGGCTCGATCTGGGGGCGAAAGACGAGGGGTACGTCCTCGATTCGACCGACGTCCACCAGGAAGGAGTCATCTTCCCCGGCACGAAGGTCCACAAACGTGGCGAGCCCGACGAGGAGGTGCTCGACCTGATCCGGTTTAACTCCCGCCTCCCGGACAAGGTACTCGGCGACCTGAACGCCCAGATCGCCGCGATCCGGACCGGAACGCGACGGCTTCGGGAGCTCCACGAGAAGTACGGCGGCGAGACGATCGACGCCTGCATCGATCGGATCCAGGACCACGGCGAGCGGACCGCCCGCGAGGCCGTCCGGGACCTCCCCGACGGGACGTGGTCGGCGGTCGACCACGCCGACGGGACGACCGGCGACGGCATCCGGATCGAAGTCGAGGTGACGATCGACGGCGACGAGGTTCACGTCGACTTCTCGGGATCGGCCGATCAGGTCGACGAGCCGCTCAACATCCCTCGCGGGATGACCGAGACCGTCTGCAAGCTCTGTTTCAAGACGATCACGACGCCCAAGGAGGATTCGAACGCAGGCCAGTACGAGCCGCTGTCGATCCACGCACCCGAGGGGAACCTGTTCAACGCGAGCTATCCGGCCCCGACGTTCACCATCTGGACCGCGATCGTCAGCGTCGACGTCGTCTTCGAGGCGCTCTCGAAGGCCATGCCCGACCGGATTCCGGCGAGTTCGGGCGGCGACCTGAACGACGTCATGCTCTTCGGGGAGGATCCGGAGACCGGCCGACAGTTCGTCGAAGCCAACAACGACGCGGTCGGCTGGGGTGGCACGGACGACCACGACGGCGCGAACGCGATCATGCACGTCACCGAGACGATGGTCCAGAACATCCCCGTCGAGGTGTTCGAGAACAAAGCGCCCGTCTCCTTCGACCGACTCTCGTTACGCCAGGACTCCGGCGGTGCCGGTAAACACCGCGGCGGGCTCGGACTCAGGCGCGACTTCCGGATCGACCACCCCGTCGGCGCGCTCTCGATCGTCCAGAAGACGCGAACGGCTGGCTGGGGGATCGACGGCGGCGAGCCCGGCGCGAAAAACGGCATCGTACTCGACCTCCACGACGACGCCGACGAGCGCGTCCAGGTGCTCGTCGACAACGCCGACATCTACGACGACGACCGACGATGGGTCGGCATGTTCCGAGGCACCTTCCACGAGGGCGAGGTCATCTCCAACCGGACCGGCGGTGGCGGGGGATACGGCGAGCCCTTCGACCGCGACCTCGAAGCCGTCCTCGAGGACGTGATCGACGGCTACGTCTCGCGCGAGGCCGCCCGCGAGGAGTACGGCGTCGCGATCACCGACGACCTCGAGATCGACCGCGACGAGACGGCTGCTCTCAGATCGGAATGACTGAGGCACCCGCCATCGTAGGTCGATCCCGATGACCGACGCCGCCATCGAGGCCAGACTCGAGCGCGCCCGGGAAGCGCTCGCGGCGAGCGGTGCGGACGCGCTCGTCTGCTTCCCGAGCACGAACATGTACTACCTCTCGGGATTCGAGGACGAGCCGATGGAGCGGCACCTGCTCCTGTTCGTCACGTCCGACGCCGACCTGTTCGTCGCCCCGGAGATGTACGACCACCAGATCAGAGACGCGTCCCCAATCGACGACGTTCGAACCTGGGGCGACGACGAGGACCCGACTCACCTGCTCGAGGCCGTCGGCGGCGAACTCGACCTCGACGGCGGTCGGATCCTGGCCGACGATCGGATGTGGGCGATGTTCACCCACGACCTCCGGGCGACGTTCCCCGACGCCACGTTCGGCTTAGCGAGCGAGGTGCTCGAGGACCTGCGCCTGCGCAAGGACGAGGCCGAACTCGAGGCGCTGTCGGAGGCGGCGCGGATCTCGGACGACGTCAGCGAGGCGATCCGTCGCCTCGGCTCCGAGGCGATCGGGATGACCGAGACCGAACTCGCCGCCGAGATCGACGACCGACTCGCCGCCGCGGGCGGCGAGGGCGTCTCCTTCGAAACCGTCGTCGGGAGCGGACCGAACGGCGCTCGACCGCACCATCGCCACGGCGACCGCGAGATCGGAGCCGGCGACCCCGTTGTCCTCGATTTCGGCACCCGAATCGGGGGCTACCCCGGCGATCAGACCCGAACCGTCGTCTTCGACGGCGAGCCGTCCGCCGAGTTCGAAGCCGTCCACGAGACGGTCCTCGAGGCCCACAACGTCGCGGTCGACGCCGTCGAACCCGGCGTCGAAGCCCGCGAGATCGATCGGGCCGCCCGCGAGGTGATCGAAGAGCGCGGCTACGGCGAGCAGTTCGTCCACCGGACGGGCCACGGCGTCGGCCTCGACGTCCACGAACCCCCCTACATCACGAGCGAGAACGACCGCGAACTCGAGCCGGGAATGGTGTTCAGCGTCGAACCCGGCGTCTACCTCGAGGGCGAGTTCGGGGTGAGAATCGAAGATCTGGTCGTCGTCACCGAGGACGGCTACGAGCGGTTGAACGACTCGCCGCGAACCTGGACGCCGCTCGAGTAGTAAGCCGGGAGCGGGCTCGCGGTAGCCGTTCGCCGGTCAACGGCGCATCCGTGCGGAGAACGATCGCGACGTCCGCAGTGCAACCGGGCGGTTTAGAACAGGTGCTCGTCGTCCTCGAGCAGCCTGGCGGGGCCGCCGACGTCCCAGATCGTCGTCGAGACGCCGCAGTCGGCGATCTCCTCTTCGACGCGTTCGGCGTGTTCCTCGGTGGTGTTAACGTAGACGCTCGCGCCGGTGTCGGTCGAGAAGTAGACCGGGATCTCCTCTTGTTCACGGAGTTCGCGCACCCGGTTGAAGATCGCCAGCGTCGCGGGCTGCCAGTAGACCCAGCCCGAGGGGCCGGTCATCGTCGTCGCCGCGAGCGAGAGCGAGTCCTGCTCGGCGAGTCCGAACGCGCGATCGAAGTCGTCGCTTCGTAACGCGTCGCGCATCTCGACGATCTGGTCGTGGATGTGAGCGTTCCGGGCCTGGAACATGTGGCTGTCGGCGGCCTCCTCGTGGGCGTCCTCGGTCTCTTTGTGGTAGGGGACGAGGCCGACGACGATCTTCAGATCCTCGTGGAGGTTCGTCGGAACGCGTCGTGACTGACAGTCGTCGTCGTTCAGCCCGGCGTGAAGCTGCGAGAACGCGCCCGTCACCGACCGGGCGGCAGACGCCGAGCCGACGCGAGCGATCGTCGAGATTTCGGGCAGCGAGAGGTCGAGTTCGGCCGCCTCCGCGAGCGCCATCGCCGCAGCCGCGAATCCCGACGACGACGAGCCGAGGCCGACGTTCGAGGGAAAGCTGTTCTCGCTCTCGAGGCGGACGGGGTACACCGTGTGTGCGGCATCCGACAGCGAGCGCGCCTTCTCGACGACGGCTTCGACCCGTTCGGCGGCGCGGCCCTCGAGTTCCTCGCCGTCGACGACGAACGCGTCCTCGTCGTGGTCCATCGAGAACTCGACGGTCGTCCGGGTGTGACTCGGGGCCGTACAGAGGCTGATGCTGTCGTGGTACGGGAGCCGTTCGATGTCGTCGCGCATCCCGTGGTACTTGACCAGCCCCTGAATCGGATGGGCCATCGCGGTTGCTTTCATACCCCCACACGTGAGTGAAGGCCGCTTAAAGGTCACGGCATTCGTTCCCGCCGGCCGCTCCCGCTCGTTCGAGCGGTGGACGAACGGAACCGTCGTGGCGGATTCGCGCCCCCGGCGTCGGCCGTCCCGTCGTAAAGCCCCGCGGAACGTCCACTCGCCTACCCGAGGATGTAACCGAGTGTCTTTATTGAGAGTGACACTGTACTCTGGACACGAATGTCAGAGCCTTCGAGTCGTCGGTCGTCACTCCGCCCCAAGACCGTCGAGGACGCCGTGAGCCGCTACCTCGAGTCGCTCGACTCCGGCGGCTCGCGGGCGACGATGCGCTCGCCGCTGTCGCGCTTCGCCCGGTTTTGCGAGCGCGAGGGGATCGACCGCGTCGGCGATCTGGAGACGGGCGACCTCCGCGAGTACGCCTTCCACCTGCGGGAGCGCCACGTCGACGGCGAACTCAAAGCGTCGACCGCGAACACGTACTTCGACTACGTGCGGGCGTTTCTCTCGTTTTGCGTCCGCGAGGAACTGCTCGATCGCAACCCCGCACACACCAACCGGGCGACCGAGTACCTCCCGGAGGACAAGGGCGATCGCACGCGACAGTTCTGGTCGCCCGAACAGCGCGAACGGATAATCGCCTACGCGACCGAACGCGTCGACACGTCCCTCGAGGGGACGATCGACGTCTCCCGCGAGCTGGCGTTTCGCGACCGGGCGATCGTCGTGTTGCTCGCGGAGGCCGGCGTGCGCGGGGCCGAGATCTTCCGGGATACGAACGACGACGCCCGCGACGGCCTCCGGTGGGGGGACGTCGACTTGGAGCGAAAACGGATGCGCGTGTTCGGGAAGTCCCGCCAGTACGAGGAGGCGGCGCTCCCGACGGCCGCACGCGACGCCCTCGAGCGGTATCGTCGGGTGCTCGAGCCACCGTCGGACGAGTGGCCGGTGTTCCCGACCGGCCACGCCCCCTCGAAGTGGGCCGCGCTTCGGGCGGCCGTCGACGACGTCGACGAGAGCCGATCGATCGACGACCTGCTGCGCGATCACGAGGTGACGCCGCCGGCGCTCACGAAGGAAGGCGGCCGACGGGTGATGAAACGGCTCACCGAGGAAGCGAATATCCGACTCGAGGGCGACGCGGACTACCTCCAGCCCCACGGCGCGCGCCGGGCGCTCGGCGCGGAGTTGTACGAACAGGGACACTCGGAGTTAGCGCAGTCGGCGTTGCGCCACAAGTCGATCGAGACGACCCACCAGGCGTACTCCGACATCCAGGCGGCGGACGTCGCGGATTCGATCGACGAGATTCGAAAGTGATTTGGCGAACGCTCGTTCCTCGCACGTGTCACTCGTTTCGACCGGGTTCTAACGGGATTCGATCGATGTCGAGTTCGTCGTAATCCTGTTCGGAACCGAGCACCGGCGCGTCCCACGTGTCGATCATTCCCGCATGGAGCGCATCGAGGCTGGTCATCCCGTGTGCGTCCTGATACTGAACCCCCTTCAAGACGGCCTGTGAGTGTTCTTCGGGCAGTGCGGGGACTAATTCGACGAGGTTCGATACTGCGCGTACCCGATCGATATCGTATTTCTCAGCGAGGAGCAGGAACTCGGCGTAAGCGAGAATCGAGGTGGCTACCTCTCGTTTCTCGAGTGCTTCCTCCGCTTCGCTCTTCAACCAGTCGGACTCTTTGGCGAGTGCGAGGAGGAAGTCAGTCTCGACGTACACCATCTTCAGCCTCTCGTCTCGCCAGCTCTCTGGCCTCGTCGCGAAGCTCTTCGATCGATTTTCCCTCGAGCGCGTCGCCGACCGCGTCTCGAAGTCCCTGTAGCGGATCGTCGTCGATCGGTATGAGCTCGACGTGATCGCTGTACTCGACCACGTGGAATCGTTCGCCGTATCGATCGCGGATGTCCTTCGAAAGATACAGCCGACCGCGTTCGTCCGTTTCAGTACCCATCTGTCTCATCTCTATCTAGGTGGTGTGATTAACTTGTATTTTTCCCACACAGAGGGAACAGTGGAAAACAGATCGGAACGAAGAGACGACACCGTACTCGTGCACGAAGAGGCGGGTATTCGACGACCGATCGGGCGACTATCGTAGTCGGTGAAGCGAGTTACTCACCGCTCGCACTCGAGCGAATCCGAACGCTAAAACGAGGGGGCTCCGATCACACCCCTATGGGAACCCCACGCGAGACGAACGCGGCCCAGGCCGAGGTCGTGATCGAGCGTCTCGAGGAGGAGTACCCCGATTCGACGATCTCGCTTCGGTACTCGAACCGCCTCGAGCTGTTGATCGCGGTGATCCTCTCGGCGCAGTGTACGGACGAGCGGGTGAACCAGGAGACGGAACACCTCTTCGAGAAGTACGACGGGCCCCAAGAGTACGCGAACGCGCCCCAGGAGGAACTCGCCGAGGACCTGAGCTCGATCACCTACTACAACAACAAGGCGACGTACATCCGCAGCGCCTGCGAGGCGATCGTCGAGGAACACGACGGCGAGGTGCCGGATACGATGTCGGCGCTGACCGACCTCTCGGGCGTCGGCCGGAAGACGGCGAACGTCGTCCTCCAGCACGGCCACGACATCGTCGAGGGGATCGTCGTCGACACGCACGTCCAGCGTCTCTCGCGTCGGCTGGGGCTCACCGAAGAGCAGCGACCGGAGAAGATCGAGCGGGAACTGATGGAGATCGTTCCGGACGGGTACTGGCAGCAGTTCACCCACCTCTGTATCGATCACGGCCGCGCCACCTGCACGGCGCGAAATCCGGACTGCGACGACTGCGTGCTCGCGGACGTCTGTCCCTCCGAGCGCGGCGACGCCCCGATCGACCTCGCCTCGGGCGAGCCCTGGTGAGTTCCGAAACCGGGCCGAAGCGCGCGCTCGAGGCCGATTTCGGACGGATCGCGGTGGCAGGCCGAACCCTTTTCCGTCGTTCGCCGGAACCTCCGGCCGGGATCACGATGACCACGAACGAAAACGAGACTGGCGAGACCGACGAGAACGAGCACGGTCGGGACGTCGAACTGGCCCGAGAGAAGACAGATCCGGAGGAGACTGCGGACGAGGAGGGACTCACCGAGGAGGAAAAGCGAGCGCGCGAACGCGAGGACGAAGAGCAACGACGCCAGGACATCGAACAGAAGTCGACACAGCGCGAAAACGACGCCCTCGAGAACGCGAATCCCGACCACCACCGGGACGAGGAGCCGTACGACAGTTAGCGCGAACGAGGTTTCGGGTTCGGTATCTCCGTCTCGTAGTGCCTCCGGGCGACGACTCTGCGGCGCGTTCCCGAGATCTGTTTGGGGCCGCGCTCTCGAGGAACGGTTCGGCGGCCCCCGCCCTCACAGGCGAATGCGTATGGAGACGGTCGTCGCTTTCTCCAGTGTGACGCCGATCGATACCGACACCTCGTCGCCGGATAATTAGCAGAACGCCCGTCAGCGGCTCGTCTCGACGCCGTCGACGGTCGATGCGACCAGTGTCGAAAACGAGCCGTCGGCGGCGATCGAGACGCGTTCGCCCGCCGGCACCCGCTCGAGCGTCCGGTCGTCGACGCAGACGACGACCGGGTCCTCGTCGCGCTCGACCGAGATCGTCAGCCCGTCGTCCGGGAGCACCCACCGACGCGTCCGCGTGACGAACGGCGCGATCGGCACCACGGCCAGCGCCTCGAGCGCGGCCGAGAGGAGCGGTCCGTCGACGGCGTTCGCGTAGCCGTCGCTCCCGGCCGGCGTCGCGGCGACCACGCCGTCGGCGCGAAACCGTGCCACGCGATCGCCCCGACTCGAGACGGTGTACTCGGAGATCTGGGCCGGCTCCTCCGTGACGAGCGTGACGTCGAAAACGGCGCGTTCGCGCCGGCCCTGGGGCGTCTCCACCGAAAGGAGCGGACGCGTTTCGACGGCGGTTTCGCCGGCTAACGCCGCCTCGATCGCGGCCTCGAGGGCCGCGGGCTCGATCCCCTCGATCCCGGTGACGTCGCCGAGCGGAAGAATCGCCGCGTCGAGGTCCGCGGCGGCGACCGCGGCGACCGTCCGTTCGGCGGCCGCCACGACGAGCGACGGTTCGGCCGCGAGCACGTCCTCGGGCGATCCGGTGACGAGCGTTCCGTCGCGATCCGCGATCGCCGTCTCGAGGGCGGCCGAGGGCTCGAGCGTCGGCGCGGTGGACGTCGTCGACCCTGTCGCTTCCGCTTTTCGACGGGGATCGTCGGTGACGATCCCGACGACGGGATCGGCGTCGGGCGTCCACGCGGTGCGATTCATACGCGTTCTTTCCGGTGGGGCGACCAAAAGCGTGCGGATTCGAACACCCGTGGCGACGCCGTGGTGCCGTCTCGGCAATCGGTAATTCGCACGACCGGTCACGACACGAAGAACTGAATCTTTTTTACCCCGCTCACTCTCGAGACGGGTATGCGGGAGACGCTTCTCGAGTGGCGGCCGGCCGTAGACGAGGCGATCGCCGACCTCGTCCCGCGGGAGATCGACGCCGAATACCTGGAGTCGTTTTTCGGCGAGCCAACCTACGCGTACGATCCGGACGGGATCCAGCGGGCGCTGTCGGATCCGCTCTGGGATCTGCTCGATCGGGGCGGCAAACGGTGGCGGGCGGTGCTCTTTCTCGTGTTCGTCGAGGGGTTCGGGGACGATCCGGCCGAGTACCTGCCGTACGCGTGCATTCCGGAGATTCTCCACAACGGGACGATCATCGTCGACGACGTCGAGGACGAGGCCGCAAAGCGGCGGGGAGAGCCGGCGTTGCACCACCTTCACGGACAGGACGTCGCGTTGAACGCCGGCAACGCGATGTACTTCCTTCCGTTGAAGATCCTGACCGAGAACCCGGCCGATCTGGCACCCGACCGTCGGCTGGCCGCCTACGAGATGTTGATGTACGAACTCAACCGCACCCACCTCGGTCAGGGGATGGACATCTGCTGGCACAACGAACGCGAGGTTCGGGTCACACCCGCGGAGTACCTCGAGATGTGCGCGTGCAAGACGGGCTGTCTCGGACGGATCGTCGCTCGTCTCGCCGCGATCATCACCGACCAGCCGGACCACGTCGAGGAGGCGGTCGCAAACTATGCGGAACTGACGGCGGTCGCGTTCCAGATCGGCGACGACATCCTCGACGTGGAAAACTCGCTCGGACGCGCCGGCGAGTTCGGAAAGGAGTTCGGCAACGACGTCCGCGAGGGGAAGAAAACCCTGCTCGTCATCCACGCGATCGAGGAGAGTCCGCCGGGTCGGGCGCTTCGCCTCGAGGAGATCCTCGAGTCCGACGCCAACACCGACGAGGAAGTGCTCGAGGCGCTTTCGATCATCGAGGACGCGGGCAGCATCGAGTACGCCCGCGACCGGGCGCTCGAACTCGCGGCGCAAGCCCGCGAGGAGATCGACGGCCTCGGGTTCGACGACGAGATCGCACACCAACTCGAGGAGTTCACCCGGTTCGTGATCGAACGGGACGTCTGAGCCTCGAAACGCGGCGTTTGAGGCTCGAAACGCGGCATCTGCGTGTCCGATCGCGACGGGACGATCGGAGATCGGTCGTCTCGCGTCGAACTCGGAGTACCGCTTCGTTGTTACAACCGCATGCGTTCTCTGTCGGCCTCGATGCAATCGAACGCCCAGTCGACGTCGACGAGCTGCGTCGGCGCTCCCGACAGTCCCTCGCGGCTGACGACTTCGAACGTGCGATTTCGCGCCTCCGGTGTGAACGGCGCAGCCGCCATGAGTCGGGCGACATCGGCCCGCGGGACCGATCCGGAGACGGAGTCGCCACCTTCGCCGACGACGAGATCGCCGCGTGGCGGATCGGTGGTGAGTTTTCCGGGACGGACGATCGTATACGACAGCCCGGATCGGCCCAACGCAGCTTCTGCGTCGCGCTTTGCGCGAAGCGAGCCGCGAATCAACAGTCGCGCCGGGAGGGGAAGTCCCGATTTCGAACTCCCGACGCCGATCGCGCTCTGGTGGACGAAGTGCGAGACGTGTTGGCCCAGTCCGGCCGTCACGAGGTTGACGACGCCGGTCCGGTCGATCAGCTTCCCGCCGACGGTGTGGCGGTAACTCGGCGACGTGCCGAGCGTACAGAAGACGACGTCGCAGTCCTCGACGGCGACGATCGCGTCGCGCGGCTCGAAGAAGTCGGCGACGACGATCTCGTCCGCGCCGAGTTGCTCGAGGTCGTCGACGTTCGCGTACGACGTGGTGGTCGCGCGAACGGTCAGGTCGGTCGGTCGCAGCACCGACAGCAGTTCTGTTCCCGTATCACCGCTCGCGCCCGCGACGAGGACGCGCTCGACGTCGTCGAGTTCTCCGCCCGAGTGTGAGGCGGTATCGTCGTTCGGTTCGGAGCCAGCCATCGAGCGGGGTAGTTCACGGAGACGGATAACTGTGCAGCAGGCATTCCGGACCGCTGAGTAGCGCTCGAGAGACGTCTCGAATCCGCAGTTTGCGATTTCGATCCGTTCGATCGTCCGTCGATTCCGGCCGCCGTTCGTCCGGTCGTCGTCGCTTCTCACTCCGACCGCGAGTGCGCTCGACCGCGTTACTCCTCGGACTGAAGCCGCTTGGTCGTCTGCACCAGCGGGTGGCGGGCGTAGTCGACGACGTCGATGTCGCCGATCCGTTCGAGCCCTTCTTTCGCGGCGGTCCGGGCCATTCCCAGGTCGATCTCGCGGTCGACGACGATGACGTACGCGTCCATCTCGTCGATCCCGAGTCGATCCGCCGCGAGGACGCGGTGGTGGCCGTCGGCGAGCAGAAGGGTCCCGTCGTTGTCGATCACGACCAGCGGCTCGGCGAGCCCTCGCTCGAGTTCGTAGCGTCTCCCTTCGAGTTCGTCGGCGTACACGCGTCCCTGCGTCGGCGTCAGCGCGGCGAGCGGGACGGTTCGCCGTTCCTCCGAGAGTTCGATCTCGTGAATCTGTTCGAGCGTGCGTTTGAGCTTTCCCACCTTCTCGGGGGTCGCGCGCTCGATCTGGCTGCGTATCACGTCGGCGTTGGAGATGATCCCCACGAGGTTGCCGGCGTCGTCGACGACGGGAAGCTTCTGGATGCCCGATCGAAGGATGACGCGCGCCGCGTCGGTCACCTTCATCTCGGGGTGGGCGACGAGCAGATCGGTCGTCATCACTTTGAAGATCGGCTCGTCGTCCCCCGCGAGCAACAGATCGCGCGCGCTGACGAACCCCTCGACGCGCCGGCGTTCGCAGACGGGAAAGCCGCTGTGTTCGTCGCTCTCAGCGATCCGCGTCGCGACCGAGCCGACCGTGGTGTCGGGCGAGACCGTCGCGACGTCCCGGGTCATGTACTCTTCGACCTGGGGTTTTCTCCTGTCCGACGCAACGTCCATACGCGAACCGTAACGGGCGAGAACGCAAAAGTACTGTTACCCGGCGGTTTCACCGAGTTCGTTCAGGGTGGTCCGCCGCGTTCGTACTCCCCACCCCTGGTGAACAGCAACTCGCTCGTCCGGGTGTACGCGCCGACGGACGCGCCGGGGCGCGTGTCGATCGCCTCGAAAAAGCGGTTCGCGATCACCTCCTCGACGACGCTGACGATCGAGTCGACCTCGTCCTCGTCGTCGACGCCGCCGAGGATGCCGATCTCGAGCTGTGCGCCGGCCATGTCGGCGTGTCCGCCGGCGCTGCCGATCCGCTCGAACGCATCTCGAAGCGTCTCCCCGAGGTCGACGTCGTTCGCCCGCGAGCGCGCGGAGAGAAACACCATCTCGTCTCTGAACCCGAAGACCAGCGTCGTCCCGACCCCTTCCATCGCGAGTAACTGATCCGCAGCCTGCGGAAGGGCGTCCCGGTTCGTGATTCGACCGACGCTGGCGACCGCAACCGAATCGCGCTGCACCCGATTTTTGATGGCTCGAGCGATCGTCTCGAGCGTCTCGCCTTCGATCGTGGGCTGTTCGATCTGCTCGAGCAGCGACGTCTCTACGTGCGGCCAGAGGATCGACGCGGCGCGAAAGTCCGCCGGCGACACCTCCCGCGTGAAGTCGTTCGTGTCGATCCGGATACCGTACAGCAACGCGGTCGCCGTCGCGGGATCGAACGGGAGGCTGAACCGGTCGACGTACTCGGTCATGACCGTGCTGGTCGCGCCGGCGTGTTCACGGAGATCGACGAACGACGCCGAAACCGGGCCACGCGGCGGGTGGTGGTCGATGACGATGTCGACGTCGAGTTCCTCGGGGAGCTGGTCGTTGACGCCCGGTCGCGAGTGATCGACCAGCGCGAACGCGGCGTACGCCGACAGCGAGTCCTCCGGCCTCAGGTTTCGGAGGTCGAGATCGAGCAGATTGACCATCGCGCGATTTTCCTGGTGGGAGATGTCTCCGAAGTAACACGCGTCGGCCTCGAGACCGACCGACGTCGCGACGTCGACGAGCGCGACCGCGCTCGCGATCGCGTCCGGATCGGGGTTGTCGTGGGTGACGACGGCCAGTCTGCCGTCGATCGTCTCGAGTTGCCTGCGGAGTTCGATCGCCGTCTCGGCCGACGGGCTGGCCGTTTCGTCGAGCACCTCGTCGACGATCGCGTCCGCCGCGTCGACGACGTGATCCGCGCGGTCTTCGAAGGCCGATCGGTCGGCGCGGGTCGGATTCCCACCCAGGTAAGCGACGATCGACGCGGCCGGAAACCGGCGTCGGGCCGCCTCGAGGGCGGCGCGATTCACGTCGGTGCGGTCGCTCGCGACGAAGATCACGTCCGGCTGCTGGTTCGTCGTGACGGCGTCGGTCGGATCGCCCCGACGAGCGGGAACGCTCTCGTCGCGAAGCGCCTCGACGACGCTCTCGTCGTCGGTGATCACCAGCAACCGCCCGTCACCGTCGCGCTCGGACAGCTGTTCGACGACGTGGCGTCCCACGGTCCCGCAGCCGAGCACGAGCCGGAAAACCATATGTCGCGGGTTGCGACCCCGACGGGTAAAAGTTACCGGGTCGCCGCCCGGCGGTTACGCGATGACGACCGCGGCGGCCTCGAGTGCCGCGTCGGCGATCGGACCGAAGCCCGGCAGCAACACGACCGTCATCACGGCGGCGACGACGATGGCCGCGTACAGTCCGGTGGGCTGGGTCAGCCCGTCACGTTCGACGATCGGATCCTCGATCCAGACGGCCTTGACCAGCCGCGCGTAGTAGTACAGCGAGAGGGCGCTGTTGACCACGAGCGCGACGGCGACGACGAGCAGCCCGGCTTCGAGCGCGCCGGTGAACAGGAAGTACTTGCTCCAGAAGCCGCCGAACGGCGGTACGCCGGCCAGACTGAACATGAAGACCGCGAGCGCAGCACAGGCGATCGGGGCCTGCCTCGAGAGCCCGTTGTAGTCCTCGAACGTCCTGCCGACGCCCCAGTGTTCTGCCAGTCCGACGAACAGGAACGCACCGGTGTTCATGAAGCCGTAGACGAGCAGATGCATCATCGCCGCGCCCATCACGAGTTCGCTGCCTGCACCCAGGCCGGCGAGGCCGATCAGCACGTAGCCCGCGTGTCCGATCGAGGAGTACGCGAGCATCCGCTTGACGTTCTCCTGGGTCGCGGCCGCGAAGTTGCCGACCGTCATCGTGACGACCGCGAGGATGACGAACGCGAGCGTCCAGTCGACGCCGATGAGCTGTCCGGTTACGTCGACAGGGAACGCCGTCGTGAACACGCGGAAGGCGATCACGAAGCCGGCGGCCTTCGAGGCCGACGAGAGGAACGCGCTGATCGGCGCGGGCGCGCCCTCGTACGCCTCGGGCGCCCAGAAGTGAAACGGCACGCTGGCGGTCTTGAACGCGAAGCCGCCGATCAACATCAGGATGCCGAGTCCGAGCAGCCCGCCGAAGTCGCCGCCGTCGCCGGCCGCGAGCGCCTCGAGTTCGGCCGCGATGGCGTCGAGTTGCAGGAAGCCGGTCGCACCGTAGACGAGCGAGATGCCGTAGACGAAGATGGCCGACGAGAGCGCGCCGAGCAGGAAGTACTTCAGCCCGGCTTCGACGCTTCCGCGGTTGTCCTTGAGGATCGCGACCAGCGCGTAGGACGGCAGGCTCGCCAGCTCGAGGGCGATGAAGATGGTGACGAGGCTGTTCGCCGTGGCCATCGTCGCCATCCCCGTCGCCGCCAGCATGACGAGCGAGTAGTACTCGGCCTGGTAGGCGTGACCCTCCATGTAGTCGTAGCTCGCGACCACGACCAGCGCCGTGACGACGGTGACGACGATGATAAAGAACAGCGCCATCTGATCGACGACGATCTGGCCGTCGAACAGTTCGATGACGCCGAAGCCGTCCATTCCGGGCGCGCCGACGCCGGCGGCGGTGAACCAGACGGCGACGCCGAGTGCGGCCAGCGAGCCGACGGCCGACGTTCCGGCGAGGACGGCCCGGTTCGTCGAGTGCGGGTTGACGCTGTCGAAGACGAACAGCGCCAGCGCGGTTCCCGCGAGGATCAACACCGGTGCGAGCGCCGCCCACTCCGGAAGTTCGACGAACGCCATTACAGCTCACCTCCGTCGACGATCGGATCGACAGCGTCGTGTATCATCTCGAAGATCAGCTCGGGAGCCACGCCCAGGACGATGATCAGTCCGAGCAACACGAACATCGGTGCGACGTCGTGAAGCGGCGCGCGGCTCACCTCGTAGTCGGTTTCGAGCGAGTAGGGCCCGAAGATCGCCCGCTGCATCGCGTACAGCAGGTAGCCCGCGACGACGACGATGCCGAACATCGCGAGCGCCGTAAAGACCGGCGCGTACGGGAAGTCGGCCCCGAACGAGCCGAAGAAGATGAAGTACTCCGCCGCGAAGCCGCTCATCAGCGGCAGGCCCATGTAACCGAACGAGCCGGCGACGAAGATGCCGACCGCGATCGGCATCCGATCCGCCATCCCGGACATGTCGGTGACCATCCGGGTGTGAGTGGCGTTGTAGATGACGCCGACGGCCATGAACATCAGCCCGGAGATGAGTCCGTGACTGACCATCTGGAACGTCGCGCCGCCGACTCCGAAGTGAGTGTAGGCGATCAGTCCCAGGATGACGTAGCCCATCGAGGAGACCGACGAGTACGCGACGATTCGTTTCAGGTCCGTCTGTGCGAGCGCCAACATCGCGCCGTAGATGACGCTGATCACCGCGACGACGGCGATCGGAACCACGAACGGTTCGACGATCTCGGTCGGGAACATGGTGAAGTTGAACCGCAACAGCGCGTACGTTCCCATCTTCAACAGGACGCCCGCCAGCAGCACCGACGCGGGCGTCGGCGCCTCGACGTGTGCGTCCGGCAGCCACGTGTGGAACGGGACGACTGGAACCTTCACCGCGAACCCGACGAACGTCGCGACGAAGACGGCCGAGGCGAGCGTCGGTCCGGCGACGCCGAAGAAGCCGTCCGGTCCGCCGTCGAGCATCGCCGCCGTGATCTCGGGCAACGCGAAGCTCGTGACGGCGTCGCCGAGGCCGAAGACGAGCGCGATGACCGCGCCGAACATCACGAGCGACGCGACGTTCGTGTAGACGAAGAACTTGATCGCGGCGTACTTGCGTCGGGGGCCGCCCCAGATCCCGATCAACAGGTACATCGGGATCAACACGGCCTCCCAGAAGATGAACCAGACGAAGAAATCGAGGGCGGCGAAGACGCCGATCAGGTTCGCCTCGATGAACAGCACGAGCCCGTAGAACTGGGACTCGCGGTCGTCGATCGGCGTCCACGAACTCACGATCGCGAGCGTAACGAGGATCGTCGTCAGCACGACCAGCGGCATCGAGATGCCGTCGAGACCGACGAACCAGCTGATGTCGTACGCGCCGAGTTGAATCCACTCGAGGCGCGATTCGAACGCGAGGTCGCCCTCGAGCAGGGCGTTGCCCCGGCCGTCGAAGGTGGCGAACATCCACAGCGAGAGACCCGCCGGGACGAGGCTGATCAGAAACGCCAGCTTGCCGGCGATTCGATTCGGCGCGACGAACGTCACGAGCGCGCCGATCAGTGCGACCGCGATCAGTGTCTCGATCATCATCAGAACCACCCTCCGAGGATCCCGAGTACGAGCAACAGGGCGATGAACCCGGTCACCAGTAGTGCCGCGTAGTTGGTCACGATACCCGTCTGCAGTCGCTTCATCCGGTCGCTACCGAACAGGCTGGCCGTCGAGACGCCGTTGACCACGCCGTCGACGACGGTCTGGTCGAACCGATCGGCGGCTCGAGACAGCGGCAGCGTCAGCCCCTCTGCGAGCCAGACCTGGTACTCGTCCTGGTAGTAGTTGTCCTCGACGGTTTTGCCGATCGAGCCGAGTCGCTCCTTGTGTTCGACCGGCTCGGGGACGTTGTACAGCGTCCAGGCCACGCCGGCCCCGGAGAACGCGAGCAACAGCGAGACGCCCGCGGCGATCAGGACGGTCGTCGACTCGGTGCCGATGTAGCTCGTCTCGTAGGCCAGCAACTCGCCGTACGCGCCGTAGGTCAGCCCCTCGATCGCGCCGAACTCGCCGTCGAGCCAGGACTCGAGGAACGTGATGTCGAGCTGGGCGAGCTTCGCGACCGGCGCGAGGTTGGCGACGCCGGCCACGAGCGCGAGCACGCCGAGGACGATCAGCGGCGCTTTGATCGACCAGCCCACCGGGTGTGGATCCTCGGCGGCTTCGGATCGCGGCTCGCCGTGGAAGGTCAAAAAGACCATCCGGAACGTGTAGAAGCCGGTGAAGAAGACGGCGACCAGCCCCATCGCGTACGCCGCGAGGATGATCGGCTCCTCGAGGCCGACGATGAGGGCGTCGTAGAGGATCTCGTCTTTGGACCAAAAGCCCGAGAACGGGATGATCCCCGCGAGCGCGAGCGCGCCGGCGAGGAACGTCCAGTAGGTAACGGGCGCTTTCTCTTTGAGCCCGCCCATCTTCCACATGTCCTGTTCGTGGTGCATGAGGACGATGACGGAACCGGCCCCGAGGAACAAAAGCGCCTTGAAGAAGGCGTGATTCATCAGGTGGAAGACGCCGGCGACGTAGCCGCCGACGCCGAGTCCGAGCATCATGTAGCCGTACTGGCTGATCGTCGAGTAGGCGAGCACCTGCTTGATGTCGTCTTTGACGACGCCCATCGTCGCGGCGAACAGCGCCGTGAAACCACCGACGAACGCGATGATGGCGAGCGCGGTCGGACTGAGTGCGTAGTAGCCGAACATCCGGGCGACGAGGTAGACGCCGGCCGCGACCATCGTCGCCGCGTGGATGAGCGCCGAGACGGTCGTCGGACCCTCCATCGCGTCCGGCAGCCAGGTGTGCAGCGGGAACTGCGCGGACTTGCCGACGACACCGCCCAGCACGAGCAGTCCGGTGATCGTCACCCAGGTTTCGGGCGCGAATCCGAACAGCGTCGTGCCGTCGGCGATCGCCGTTTCGGCAGCCGCGACGAACGAGTCGTCGCCCGCGAACTGGAGCGTTCCGAACGTCGCCGCGATGGCGACGACGCCGATCAAGAAGAAGTAGTCACCGAACCGGGTGACCAGAAACGCCTTCTTCGCCGCCGAGGGGGCGCTTCGCGTGCGGAACCAGAACCCGATCAGCAGGAACGAACACAGCCCCACCAGCTCGAAGAACATGAACGCCATCAGCAGGTTGTCCGCGTAGACGAACGCGAGCATGCTGAACGTAAAGAGTCCGAGCCCGGCGTAGTACCGCGGCAGCCCGGTCTCGCCCTCCGCGTTCATGTAGCCGAGGCTGAAGACGTGGACGAGGAATGCGATCAGCGAAACGATAACCAGCATCAGCGCCGAGAGCGGATCGATCAGGATGCCGAACGTGAACTCGACTCCGTCGACGCCGGTGTCGCTCACCGCGTCCCCGATCGCCCACTCGTACAGCGTTTCGTGATACACTTCGCCGCTTGCGACCGCCGCGAGCATCGCGATCGACAGGAGCAACGATCCTCCCGTCGCGAGGATGCCCGGAATCGCTCCTTTCTTCGGCAGGGAGTTGCCGAAGGCGAGAGCGACGACGAACGCCACGAGCGGGAACAGCGCGATCGCCGGCGCGTAGTCGAATAACCCTTCCATCTTACCACCTCATCGTCGTCGGTACCGTGACGTCGACGTCACGGAAGTTTCGGTACAACACCAGGATGATCCCGAGTCCGACGGCGACCTCGGCGGCGGCCAGCGCCATCGTAAACAGCGCGAACACCTGCCCCGTGAGGTTGCCGTGGTAGAACGCGAACGCGATCAGATTGATGTTCGCCGCGTTCAGCATGAGTTCGACGGACATCAGGAACATCAGTGCGTTCCGGCGCGTCAGAATGCCAAAGAGACCGATACAGAACAGCGCCATCGAGAGCAACACGTAGTACTCGATCGGCACCGTCATCGCGACTCACCTCCCGGGTCGTCCGCCCGATCTGCGTCGACGGTCGAGCCCTCGTGACCGCCGTCGGTGGCGGCCGATCGATCGGAACCTGCAACACCCGAGGCGGCCGATCCCGCACCGTCGCTTCCGGTTCCCCGGCTCGCGAGCGCGGCGACGGGTTCGCCCTCCTCTTCGCGTTTCGCGAGGACCAGCGACGCGTCGAGCGCCGCGTCGAGTGCGACCGCGATCAGCAAGAACGCGGCCAGGAAGGCCTCGGTGTCGGGGATCGACCCTTCGGTCGACTGCAAGGCCTCGAGATCGAACATCGCGTAGCCGATCTCGGCCGTGATCGAGTCGACTCCCTCGAAGCCTTCCATCTCCGGCGAAAAGCCGGTGTTCAGGACGATCGTCGCCATGATCACGAACAGGGCGACCGCGAGAACGCCGGGAGCGAGCGAGCTGTCGAGTCGAAGTTTCGGACCGGTCGTCATGTCTGTGCCACCTCGTCGACTTCGTCTGTTTCCTCCCGCTGAGTCAGCATCACGGCGAACGTGATGAGGATGAGGACCCCGCCGACGTAGACGAGGATCTGCATCATCGCGACGAACTCCGCCGCGAGCATCACGTAGTACACCGCGACGCTGAGCAGCGTCACGCCGAGCATCAGCGCCGAGTGCCACGGATCCCGCAACAGGACCACACCCAGCGCGCTGGCGAGCGTGACGAAGGCGAACAGCGCGAACGCGATTAGGTCGTATGTCATTGTTGTCGTAACTGCCCGTTCGGGACGGGCGACCCGTTACTGGTAATCGACCTCCCCCTCACCTTCGCCGATCCACGCGCCCCGATCGGGTTCGCGCGACTCGAGCGGGTCGATGTCCTTGTACCACGGTACCGACTTGAGCTGTTCTTTGTTGTAGACGAACTCGTGTTTCGTGTCCGCGGTGAACTCGAAGTTCTGGGTGAGGAGGATGGCGTCGACCGGACACACCTCCTCACAGAGGCGACAGTAGACGCACTGTCCGATGTGGAGGTTGTACTGTTCGCCGTTTCGCTGATCGTCCATCACGATCTGGATCGTATCGTTCGGACAGACGTTCTCGCACTGACGACACCAGATACAGCGCTCCTGGCTGAACTTGTGGACGCCCCTGAACCGCGGGGAGACGTCCGGTGCCGTCTTCGGATACTCCACCGTGAAGGTGGTGCCGTCCAGTGCGTGTTTCATCGTCGTCGCCATCGATTTGAGTACTCCGATCATGCTATCAGCCCCACGATTGCTGCGGTGAGTGCGAGGTTCGCGAACGAAAGGACCAGCAGTCCCTTCCAGCCGATTTCGATCAGTTGGTCGATCCTGACGCGCGGCACCGCCGAGCGCAGCCACTGCGTGAGCAGGAACACCGCCCAGATCTTCAGCAGGAACCAGACGATGCCCAGCTCGGCCGGCCCCGGCCCGGCCGGACCGCCGAGGAAGATGGTCGCGATGATCGCGCCCCCGAGGAAGATGTGCAGGAACTCCCCGAGGTAGACCAGCACGAAGTAAACCGAGGAGTACTCGGTCTGGTAGCCGGCGATCAGCTCGGCCGGCGCTTCCGGCATGTCGAACGGGTTACGTCCGACCTCGGCGAAGTTCGCGATCAGAAACAGCACGAACGCGAACGGGTTCACCAGCGCGAACCAGGCCGGCACCGCCCACTCGAGTCCGGGGATCGTAAACAGCGTCGTCTCGTTCTGGACCGCGACGATCTCGCTCATCCGCAGCGAGCCCGCAAAGAGCACGACCGACATCCCGGTCACGACCAGCGGAATTTCGTAGGCGATGTTCTGTGCGACCGCGCGCAGCCCGCCGAGCATCGAGTACTTGTTCCCCGACGCGTAGCCGGCCATCACCAGGCCGATCGAGGCGATGCCGGCGACCGCGAAGACGAACGCGAGCCCGACCTCGGGATCGGCGAGGTGGATGCCACTTCCCATCGGGATCACCGCGAACCCGAGCAGCGCCGAACCCGCGATGACAATCGGTGCGAGGTCGTACGCCGGTCGGTCGGCGTTCTCGGGGATGATGTTCTCCTTCGAGAGCAGCCGAACCGCGTCGGCGACGATGATCAGGATGCCGCCGGGTCCGATGTGGTTGACGGCGATCCGGTCGGTGAACGCGGCGGTGATCTTCCGTTTCGCCCACGGGCCGGCGACGCCGGTCATCGCGAGCATCAGGTTGGCGACGATGAACGCGCCGAGAAACGCCGCGATCAGTTCGCCGGCGATCCCGAACTCGCTCAGCCCGGTCAGCTCGCCGATCCGCTCCGGCAACAGGACCGTATCGCCGTTTTGCAGCGGGGCGATCGCCGCGTTCATCGATCCACCTCCCCGAGGACGATGTCCAGACTACCCAGCGACGCGATCAGGTCGGGAATGTACTCTCCCTCGGACATCTCCGCGAGCGCCGAGAGATTCGAAAAGCACGGGCTGCGGATCTTGAACCGCGCCGGCTTGTCCGTCCCGTCCGATCGGATGTAGATGCCGAGTTCGCCCTTGGCGGCCTCGACGGCGCGGTAGGTCTCGGCGTCGGCGTCCGGCTTCAGGGTTCGCGGGACGTTCGCCTGAATCTCGCGGTCGTCTTCCGGCCAGTCCTCGAGCAGGTCGAGACACTGCTCGACGATCTTCGCCGACTCCTCGACCTCCTCCATCCGACAGAGGACGCGGGCGTAGTTGTCACAGCCGTCGCGCGTGACGACGTCCCACTCCAGGCTCTCGTAGTAGCCGTAGGGGTCGTCGCGTCGAAGGTCGTAGTCGACGCCCGAGCCGCGAGCGACGGGACCCGTACAGCCGTAGTCCTTCGCGACGTCGGGCTCGAGGACTCCGGTGTCGATACAGCGCGTCTGGAAGATCTCGTTGGTCGTGATCAGGTCGTTGTACTCCGCGACCTTCGCCGGCAGTTCGTCGAGGAAGTCCCGCGCCTGCTCGAAGAACTCCTCGCGAGGTTCGGGAAGGTCCCACGCGACGCCACCGACGCGGAAGTAGTTGAACATCATCCGCTGGCCGGTGAGGTCTTCGAGGAGGTCCTGGACGATCTCCCGGTCGCGGAACGTGTACATGAACGTCGCGGTGAACTCCCCGTAGACGTCGAGCGCGAACGTCCCGAGCGCGAGCATGTGCGAGGCGATCCGACACAGCTCCGCCCCGAGCGTCCGGATCACCTGGGCGTACTCGGGTACCTCGATGTCCGCGAGATCCTCGATCGCGCGCGCGTACGCCCACTCGTTGAGCAGCCCCGACGAGACGTAGTCCCAGCGGTCGGGGTAGGGCATGATCTGGTGACGGTAGGTTCCCTGCTGGCACATCTGCTCTTCGCAACGGTGCAGGTAGCCGATGTCGGGCTCGAGGTCGGCGATCGTCTCGCCGTCGAGGACCGTCTTGACGTGGAGGACGCCGTGGGTCGCCGGGTGGTGGGGTCCGACGTTCAGGAACATGGTGTCGGATTCCGGATCCCTGTGGTCCGGCTCGAGCGGGTTCGCGTGTTCGGAGAGCGTGACGATCTGGGGTTTCTCCTGGTCGTAATCCGCCGACAGCGGGTGACCCTGCCACGTCTCGGGCAGCAGGATCCGTCTGAGGTCGGGGTGGCCCTCGTACTCGATGCCGACGAGATCGTACGCTTCCCGTTCGTGCCAGTCGGCGGTTCGATAGACGGGTTCGGCACTTTGGCTGACCGGCTCCGACAGCGACGTCGGAACCACGATGCTCACCTCGTCGGTCGGGTCCGCGTACTTCTTGAGGTGGTAGATCGTCTCGAAGCGGTCGTCGTACTGCTGTGCGGTGACACACGAGCAGTGATCGTAGCCCGCCTCGTCTCGCAGGTCGACCAGCACGTCCTGGACGTCGTCCGGGTTGACGACGAACCCCGGTGCGTTCACGTGATCGTCGCGTGCGAGCGCGCGATCACCGATCACCCCCTCGAGTTCGTCGTGGACGAGGTCGGCGTCGGCTTCGACATCGGCTTCGGCTCCCGTACTCATGGCGAATCAGCCCAGTTGTACCGCATGACGAGGTCGTCTTCGTCGATCTCGCTCGCGAGCTTCTGTACCAGTTCGTCCTCCGGGAGGTCGCCGAACTCCTCGAGCTCGTACGGTTTGACGACGACGGGAGAGGACTCGCCGTTTTTGATTCGCTCTTGCAGTTTGAGGATGCCGTAGATCAGCGCCTCGGGTCGGGGGGGACAGCCCGGGACGTGGATGTCGATCGGGATGATCTCCTCTGCGCCCTTGACGACGTTGTATCCCTCCTGGAAGGGGCCGCCGGAGATCGTACACGATCCCATCCCGACGACGAACTTGGGTTCGGGCATCTGGTCGTAGACGCGTTTCATCCGCGGGCCGAACTTCGAGACGATCGTTCCCGGAACGATCATGACGTCGGCCTGTCGCGGCGACGCCCGGGGAACGCCGGCCCCGTAGCGGTCGACGTCGTGTTTGATCGCGTACGTGTGGATCATCTCGATGCTACAGCAAGCGATCCCGAACTGGAGCATGAACATCGAGTTCCCGCGCACCCAGTTCATGAACTCGTCGAACTTGGTGAGGATGAACGGCGACGTGCCGAACGCCTCCCGAAGCTTCGAGTTGAACCGATCGTCGACGCCCTCTCCCATTCGCGCGTCACGGGTGTCGGTGGACGGTGCGGTGCTGTCGCGGATCGTTTGCCGTGGATCGTCGCTACTCATGGTCGGTTGTGGTCGGTGTCTACCTGACGGGGTGTCTGTGCCCACTGTACCGCGCCGTTTCGCCACGCCCACGCGAGTCCGACGAGCAGGATGACGACGAACGCAACCATCGGCCCGAGAATCTCGAGCAGCGTGACGGCGTCCGACTCGATGGCATCCAGATACACGACCGCCCACGGGAACAGCAGGACGGTCTCGATATCGAAGATGACGAACAGAAGCGCAACCATGTAGTACTGGATGTTGAATCGGATGCGCGTTCCGCCGGTCGGAATCTCGCCACTCTCGTAGGTGGCGCGTTTGCTCGTTTCCGGAACGCTCGGCCGAAGGAGGTACGATACCGCCATCATCCCGAGCGGTATCAGCAGTCCCACGAACGCCAGCGCCCCAATCGCTATCCAGTCGTTCATCTCGGTAACGTTCGGACGTTCAAACCGCACCCACATAAGGGTTGATTGTTCGATTTCCGGCTCAAAAGGGGCTGCATCCGGCCATCAGGAACCGTGAACGATCGAACGATTCGCCATCTCGAGCCGACGCGCCCGTTGGGCGACTGTCACGCCCTGCCTCGAGACCGGACGTCGGCGACCCGTAATCTGCATTCACTGATCGCACGATCGAAACGTCCACGCCCCACCCCACCGTTCGCCTACCGATCGCGCGATCGAAACGCCGCCGTCCCGTCGTCGTGAAGTTCCCGCGAGACGGTCCCCACGCCCTCGCGGAGGTCCTCGTGGTAGGCGACCAGCCGCTCTCGAATCTCGTCGTACTGGCGGGCGAGGATCTGGGCCGCAGAGAGCGCCGCGTTGAACGACTTGCCCGCGTCGACGGCGACGATCGGCGCGCCGGTCGGCATCCCGATCACGCTGTCGACCGACTTCTCCTGGACCGGGACGCCGATGACCGGCAGCGGGTACGCGATCGAGGCCGTCATGTTCGGCAGATCGGCCGACTTCCCGCCTGCGCCCGCGATGATCACCTCGAGGCCGCGGTCTTCGGCCGTCTCGGCGTACGCCGTCATCAGGTCCGGCGTCCGGTGGGCCGACGTCACGTACGTCTCGAACGCAAAGCGCTCTTCCGGTGGGTTTTCGAAGTCCGTCTGCTCCGCGAAGCCGAGCTCGTCGACGAACGCGTCGTACGCCCCGCGGCGCTTCCCGCCGGTCATCATCGTCTCGAGGTCCGAGTCGCTGCCCATGACGATCCCGACGTCGGGCGTCTCCTCGGTCGGTCGATCCCGGTCGGCCTCGCGGTGCAACCGATCGATCAGGTCGCGAACGCTGTCGCTCATGCGTGGTGGTGGTGGGGGAGGTGACTTCAACTCCGCGAAACGTCGACCGCCCCGGGGTCGAGTCCGGAGAGATCCGCATCGGCTGCCGATAACGCGGGATCGACGGGACGACGATCAATCCCGGAACGTCACGGCGTCCTCTACGTCGCGTGCGATCTCGAGTAACTCCTCGACGGTCGCGTCGTCGTCGCGTCCCGACACCGTCACGTGCCCCATCTTTCTGCCCGGACGCGCCTCCCGTTTGCCGTACCAGTGGAGGTGCGCGCCGGGCGTCTCGAGGACGCGGTCGACGTTTCGAAGCCGTGCGTTTCGGGTCTCCTCGACGTCCGCGAGCAGGTTGGCGAGCGCCGTCGGCGAGCGCAGTTCGGTCGAACCGAGCGGCCAGCCGAGGACGGCCCGGACGTGCTGTTCGAACTGCGAGCTCTGGGCCCCCTCGATCGTCCAGTGTCCCGAGTTGTGCGGCCGCGGCGCGATCTCGTTGAGCAGAATCTCACCCTCGCCAGTTTCGAACAGCTCGATCCCGTAGACGCCGCGGCCCTCCATCACGGAGAGGACGTCGCGGGCAACCTCGTAGGCGCGTTCCGTCGCGGTCTCGCCGGATCGCGCGGGAACGATCGTCTCCCGCAGAATCTCGTCTTCGTGGACGTTCTCACCGAGCGGGAAGGTGGCGAGCTCTCCGTCGCCCTTGACGGCGATCACGGACACCTCGCGCTCGAAGTCGACGAACGCCTCGACCATCGCGGGGCCGGCGACCGACTCGAGTGCGTCCTCAGCGTCGGCTTTCGACTCGACGGGGACGTTGCCGCGGCCGTCGTAGCCGCCGGTGCGAGCCTTGAGCATCACCGGCGCGCCGTAGTCGTCGATGGCGTCCCGAACGTCGTCGATGGCGTCCCGAACGTCGTCGGCGTCCTCGACCTCGCGAAACGGCGGGACGGGAACGCCGGCGTCCGCGAGTTCGCGCTTCTGGACGAGTTTGTCGTGGATCGTCTCGAGCGTCGCCGGCTTCGGGTGCACCGGCGTCCCGGTCTCCTCGCCGACGCGCTCGAGGACGGTCTGGTCGGCCAGTTCGATCTCGAAGGTGAGCACGTCCGATCGGTCGGCGAGCTCTCGAATTCCCTCCTCGTCGTCGAAGTCGGCGACGATCTGGTCGCGGGCGACCGTCGCCGCCGGACAGTCCGGCGTCGGATCGAGGACGATGAGATCGACCCCCAGCGGCGACGCGGCCTCCGCGAGCATTCGACCGAGCTGTCCCCCGCCGACGACGCCGACCGTCGGTCCCGGCGTCTCGAGCGTAGTCATTGCGCGCCGGTTGACGACGACCGCGCTTAAGGATTCCCAAACGAGGAGAACGCGGGCATCGCTCGTCCCGCTTCGAACCGTCCACCGCGGCGGACGGGGATGAACGGGTGTGAGACGGACTACCGTTCGTCACTGCCGTTGAGACTGCGATCCGTCTGCAGTCCTCCCGACAAATGGTACGATAGACCGGACGAGACGGTGTCTCGAGCGATCGACGAGAAGCCGCGTCGAGCGACGACGATCCGGCGCGTGACGGATCGGACGAGAACGGTACCTCTTTTACCGGTCCACTCCACCGCTCGCGTATGACCACGCTCGGACTGGTGGTCGCGCAGTTCAATCGCCCGATCACCGAGCAGATGGAAGAGGCGGCCCTCGAGGCGGCGAACGCCGCGGGCGCGGAGGTTCGCGACACCGTCCACGTTCCCGGCGCGTACGACGCTCCGCTGGCCGCCGATCGTCTCGCTCGTCTCGAGGAGATCGACGCCGTCGTCGTCGTCGGAACCGTCATCACCGGCGACACGGATCACGATCAGGTGATCTCCGACGCGACGGCCCAGCGGCTGTCCGACGTCAGTCTCGAGCGTGATACCCCCGTTACCCTCGGCGTGACGGGGCCCGGAATGTCAGCGGCGGAAGCGCGCGAACGCGTCGAGAACGCGGCGAAAGCCGTCGACGGCGCGCTCGATCTCGTTTCCGAACTGCCGAGACCGGAGTGATACGATGACGATGGAATTCACCGACCGCGTAACCCGAGTCGAACCGTCCGCAACGCTCGCGATCTCCGCGCTGGCCACCGAACTCGAGGCCGACGGCGCGGACGTCGTCGACCTCTCCGTCGGCGAACCCGACTTCCCGACCCCGCGGAATATCGTCGACGCCGGCCAGGGGGCGATGGACGCCGGCCACACCGGCTACACCACCTCGTCCGGCATCCTCGCGCTGCGCGAAGCGATCTCGGAGAAGCTCGCGGACGACGGCCTCGATCACGGTACCGACGAGATCATCGTCACCCCCGGCGCGAAGCAGGCGCTGTACGAAATCGTCAGCTCGCTCGTCCAGGACGGCGACGAGGTCGTCCTGCTGGACCCGGCGTGGGTCTCCTACGAGGCGATGGTGAAGATGGCCGGCGGCTCGCTGTCGCGCGTCGACCTCTCGCCCCACGACTTCCAGCTCGAGCCGGCCATAGACGAGCTTTCGGAGGCCGTTTCGGACGACACCGCGCTGTTGATCGTCAACTCGCCGTCGAACCCCACCGGAGCCGTCTACTCCGACGCCGCACTCGAGGGCGTCCGCGACCTGGCGGTCGAACACGACGTCACCGTCATCTCCGACGAGATCTACAAGGAGATCACCTACGGCGTCGAGCCCACCAGTCTGGGGACGCTCGAGGGGATGGCCGATCGCACGGTGACGGTCAACGGCTTCTCGAAGGCCTACTCGATGACCGGGTGGCGGCTCGGCTACTTCGCCGGCCCGTCGGAGCTGATCGACCAGGCCGGCAAGCTCCACAGCCACTCCGTGTCGTCGGCCGTCAACTTCGTCCAGCACGCCGGCATCGAGGCGCTCGAGAACACCGACGAGGCCGTCGCCGAGATGGTCGAGGCCTTCGAGGGGCGTCGCGACCTCGTCGTCGACCTGCTGGCCGAACACGACGTCGACGTCGCCGTCCCCGACGGCGCGTTCTACATGATGCTTCCCGTCGCGGAAGACGACCAGAGCTGGTGTGAAGGTGCCATCGAGGACGCCCACGTCGCCACCGTCCCCGGCAGCGCCTTCGGCACGCCCGGCTACGCCCGCATCTCCTACGCCGCGAGCGAGGAGCGACTCCGCGAGGGTATCGAGCGACTGGCCGACGAGGGCTACATCTAGCGATTCGGACTTCCGGTTTGCTCGATTCGAGATCCGATACAAACTGCCGATCGACGATTCAGAGAAGGAGATCGTTATTCTACGGGTATTTCATTCAATTTCCACTGTCGGAAATCAACGTGCCGCCTCCGTAATTAGTGCCCTATCTACCCTCACCGGTTCTGTCTACACTCAGCATCCCTCCGTCGCATCCTGTAGTATTTCTGGCTCATCTGAATCATCTATTTCGGAGATAAATCGTAATTCTATACAAGAGGCAGACTCCGGGCTAATCAGTTCACCAGTTATAACGTGGTCATCGATAACTCCGTGAAACGTATTCCACATCTGGTTTCGATCGACCTCTACACTAACGGTTTCATCGGTACCCGCATTGACTTCGCGGGTTATCCATTCATCAATTCCACCGTCGTCTTCTAGTGCAAAATGAAAAATCTTTCGCTCAGCACTATTATTATACAATCTCAACTTTATGTCCGGATTTGGGCCACTGTTCCTGGATAAACAACCAGATACACTCAACAAACATGCGCAAGAGAGGATGAAATAACGTCGGTGTTCTTTCATATCTGTCTTTCCTGCCCAATATTTAAATACCTTTTTCAGCGACATTCATTAGTACACAATGTCTTTAATATAATCTATCGATAGATGTATTGGGGGACATTAGAGTAACATTCAGACAGGGATAAGAGAAAAAGAGGTTGATACGGTGAGACTGCCCGTCCTGAAATCGATATCCGGGGCCGGTGTAGGTACCGCACTCCTGCTAGGCGTAACAACCCACATTGGGTCAGAGATGAGCCGTAACAAGAAATATTACTAAAATAGTGATTATCCGAGCAGTATAAATTATAGACGCCCGACCGAGTCGACGATGAGCTTCGTTGACCCGCTCCAGTGCCGCGCCGACATCGCGACGGTCCCGGGAAGCGCCTTCACCACGCCCGGCTACTCGCGAATCTCCTACGCCGCGAGCGAGGAGCGACTCGAGTCGAAAAGTAACACTATTGTGCGACGGCGCTCTATCCAGCGATTGAGTCCCGCGGACAGCAGGGAGCTACCTGCAAAGGGACGAGTGAAACGAGGCAGTCCCGTGGTGTAGTGGCCAATCATCTGAGCCTTTGGACGTGTCCGGTTCCGGCCGTCACGGAAGCGAGCTCAGGACGGCGGTTCGAATCCGCCCGGGACTATATACCTTTGGTATCGAATCCTCTTTTTAGATTGACTTATTGTCGGTCACATTCCAACTCGTGACGAGCCAAATCTGTCGCGTCCCGCTCCCCTGCGTGTACCTTCTTGCCACACGTGAGACATTGGTAGAAGTGTGGGTCATCGTCAACGGGCCGGTAATGCTGGTCAAGGATTTCTTGTTTTCGGTCTGATATTCCCATTCACAACATATATAGTTTCAAGAATATTGGTTTATGGAAGATAGTCGCCCGTATAATACAGTAGTCGGATAATTTGGATACACAATGCAGCAGACTCCCAAAGGCTCGGAGTGCGAATTGCTCGCGGCAGAGGACCGGATATACGTCCGCGTCTCATCGGCCGAGGCTGACCTCCAAGAAATATGTCAAGCTGCCCACACCGAATTCCAATGGTTGTGGGACAAGGATGGCATGGCGTACATCGACCACACCAGCGTCAACGTCGTCAAACCGGACTAAGCCCAAAATCCAGGAACTCAATCAAAATGACCGCAGGTGCCCTCTCAGTCGACGTATCCGGCGGGGAAGACGCAGACCCCGCAGAACTCGCTGAAATCTGTAGGGACCTACAGGAGTGGCAGATGCGTCAATGGTCAGAGATTAGCGGAGCATGCGTTAGAACGGAGCCACAGGACTTCACGCTCTTCGGATAGCATGACCGCCGATTGCTATCTCTGCGAGAGGCGAACGCATATCAATTGCGACAATTGCGGTGTTCACGTGTGCGAGGATTGCCGACGGTCCCTCAACTCAACGGGGCTACCGGCCGACCATCGATGTCCGACGTGTACGGAGTACGCGCTCTAAGACCGTTCGAGTAACCGACACACGTTTATGCTAAGGCAATGATTAATTCAATTGTTCGAGATAAACACAACATCAAGAGAGCGGGGTAGGCATACGCCCTGTAGGCGACTCGCTTATTGAAAAGCGGTGAATAAATATCTATTAATAGTAGTAGGCCGCCGCGCCTCGCGAACCTCTACTGTATTGCGCTGGGGGAACTTGTCTTCGTCTTTAACTATAACAGGGTATCCGACGGTGACCGCACGCAGATTATCGTCGCAGGCGCTGACGCAGAAAACCCGCTGGGAGCCGCGGAGTTCTCGAAGATGCAGCAGAGTGGTAACGGGTACCGGAATAACCTGTCGTCCGCGATCGTCGAATTCGCCGGATTCAATGTTGACGGAAAGACGTCGTACGGCGGAACAGACCGACTTATTATCATTTCGCAGAGGTCGTTGGATTACCGGCTTGCTCGCGCGCTGCTCGCCGACCATGCGGCGTAGGCGGGATGCTCGTCGGGAGTACGGCTTGTCTCGCAAATTGGGCGGAACCCATAGAAGGTGTGAGCCTGTTTTAGATCGAGAACCAATCTCAATATCGAAGATGGTCGATGATATAGTACCGACTATGTGGCTTACTCCTCTTGGTTTTCTACTAATTCCTCAATTCGCGGGCCGATCCAATTTTGATTGCTCTGAAGGAGGTCCACACGGTCGCGTAGTTGCTCGAGCTCGTCTTCTAATTCTTTGATACTCTCCGCGTTGTCTACAGGCTCGATTGTCGCCCGCTGACGTTTAGATTCAACGATCAGACCTTTCTGGATTTCTTCGCGACCGTCACCCGTGAGTTTGGCGATCGTAATCGGCGCTACGCCCTCGGGGGTCGCAGTTGGGTCTCGTTCGGTTTCGATGAGACCCAGTTCCTCTAATTTTTGGAACCGGTATCGAACGCTGGAGTTGTCGAGTCCGGTCTCGCGTCGTATTTCCGTGGTAGAGGCCCCTCCATCGTGCCCTTCAATCGCACGTATGATGTCTCGGCTGTCCGGGTCAATTGTGGTCATAATAACAGATGGGAAGAACCACAGTATTGGTTTTAGGGTCGTGAAGAAAGGTCCGAAACGGTCGAATCACGTCGACAGCATTCGGTCAGTAGTACCGTCAAGAAGCGTCAACAATGGATTCGTCCGACACCTTCTCTAATGAGAGGGCGTGTAAATTCACTCATGACACGTGATTCTGAAGTGAAATACCGCGAAATAACCGAGGTAGCACCCACAATTATTGGGTGAATTATACTTATTGGGCCTGTAGGTTGTAGTTGCTCTATGGAGCGCGTGTGGATCAGGAACGGGAATACGAGCATCGCGCCGAAGATCAACCCGTTGAACGGGCCTGCCACGAAGGATGTCGACCGACGGACGTGTACCTTTTCGACAACCCGTTCATCAACGAGGTTACCAACGCCCCACGAATGATCAAGGGTTGTCACCGCTCACGGTGGTGACGAGCCGCGAGTCGTGGTCTCCAGTCTATTGGACGTACCTGATACCATTGCTGAGGGCCACGGAAGCGATTTTGGGCCATGGGCGACGGGACGGTCGCAGATGCTGCCGTCGGCCGCTTTCGCAGACGTCACGAGGTTTATTTGAACAGTAAACGAAAAGTCACCATTCATGGAGCAGCGAGACGGGCTCTGGGAGCGATCGGTTCTTCGTCCAATCAACTGGCGGCCTGCCCACGTCCTTGTCGTAACGCTCGCGCTCGTCACGACTGGTATCCACGTCTATGTCGGCGTACTTCTTTCTCATGGGTGCAGGACTGTTCGCGGGTTTCGTCCTCTTTTTCACCACGCTGTGGCAACCGGTATTGTATCTGCTCGGGGCGGTCTACGTCATAATGTTGCTGATCCTCTGGATGCTCGACGGAACGCCGTTATTCGCGCTGGGAATCGTTGACGCGCTCATACAGCTTACGCTCATTGTCACGTTCTTCTAACTCTTAGTGGTCGAAGAGTGAACGCCGCCGCACTGAGTTGCTGACCGGGGTCCCGGTACGCATTCCCCGAGGATGGCACATCGTCGATTCACTCGGCGGAAGACAACCAGCTCGCAGCGGCTCTCCGCCCATCGTCGAGTGGTATTTTGTACCGCGACTCCGTCGACTCCGGCATGGACCGACACGTGCTGGTTCCGCTCGATGGATCGAAACCGAGCTGGGAGGCCCTCGACCACGCGGCGGCGAACGCGGACGGGGACAGGATCACAGTCCTCCACGTCGTCGATCCGGCGGAGGGCGTTTACGCCGGGGCGGAGGGCGGCTACTACGACGCCGAGGCGTTCAACCGGGCCAGGGAACGCGGCGAGAACCTCTGCGAGCAAGCGCGCGAGCGGCTCCGGGACGACGGCGCGCTCAACCGGATCGAACTCGACACCGCCGTGGAGACCGGCAAAGCGGCCCGGACAATCGTCGAGTACGCCGACGAGTACGACGTCGATCACATCGTCATCGGCAGCCACGGACGCGAGGGCGTTTCGCGAATCCTGCTCGGCAGCGTCGCCGAGACGGTCGTCCGCCGGTCGCCCTGTCCAGTGACGGTTGTCCGCTGACCGGTACGATCGTCGGTCACCGCTTCCCGCCGACAGTAGCCCGCTGACCAGCAGGTCCAGACGGACCGACCGTCGTCCAGCTAACGATGGTCAGGATCGTTTTAGGGGAGGCGGCCGAGCGTCTGGTATGGACGCCGATGTCGGACTCACCGTGGGCGACTCGATCGACCGGTTGGCGGCGACCGTCGAGGGCTTCGACTTCGCCGAGCTCTCGATCGGCGACGGGACGTCCGCGGCCGAACTTGACGAGAGCCGCCTCGAGACGATTTTATCGGATGCCGACGCCGACCTCTCCGTGCACCTCCCGTACAAGCAGGTCGTGGCTACGCCCAGCCCCGAAATCAACGCCGGGATCGTCGACTACATGACGCGACTGCTCGACCGAGCGGGCGAACTCGACGCCGACAAGGCCGTCCTCCACGGCACGCTCCGGGATCCCCACGACACCGACCTACGTCCCGTCTTCGCCGACCAGCTCGCGGCGATCGCCGCGGCCGGCGACGATGCGGGTGTCAAACTCGTCGTCGAGAACGTCGGGCACCAGGCGCGGGGCCTCCCGCTCTCGGTTCTCGGCGACCTCGCTCGAGAGACGGACACGGCGGTCTGCTTCGACGTCGGCCACGCCTACATGGAGGACGGCGATGACGGCGTCGAGCGCTTCCTCTCGGGATGGGGCGATCTCGTCTCGCACCTGCACGTCCACGACGTTCGTTCCAGGGGCGACACCCACCTGCCGATCGGTGCCGGCGAGGTCGATTACGACGTCATCGCGGATCATCTCGGGGGATTCGACGGGACCGTCGCGGTCGAGGTTTTCACCGACGATGTCGGGCTGTTGCGCGACTCCGCACGGAGAGCGAGGAACCACCTCGCGACGGACTTGTGAACCGGTGGGCCGCCGTCGCCGTTGCTACCCGTTCCGGGCGAGCACGACTTCGACCGGCAGTCCCCAGGCGCTGGCGACCTGTTCGGCGTCGATCTCGAACCCGACGTCGAGAAGCGTGTCGCGGAGGTAGAGTGGCCGGCAGTCAACGTACGTCGGATACAATTCGTGGATCGATTCGTACAATCGGGTTATCAGGCCCGCCTCCCGACGGGAAAGCGAGACAACGCAGAGACGCCCGTCCGGGGCAAGCACGCGACGCCACTCCTCGAGGACAGCCGGAATTTCGGGTGTGTCGAAGAGGTCGAGGACGAAGCTCGCGAAGCACGCGTCGAACGTCCCGTCCGAGAACGGCGCGGTCGACGCGTCGCCCTCGACGACCACGCCCGGGTCCAGATCGGCGGCCGCGAGCGTTCGCGAGGTTCTCCGACACATCCCTCTCGAGAGGTCGATCCCGACGGCGACGCCGTCCGAACCGACCGCGCAATTGAGTTCGACGAGCGCGGTGCCGGTCCCGCAGCCGATATCGAGGACTCGCTCGCCGGGCGCGGCGTCAAGCAGTTTGAGCCCTGCCTCTCGCGCCGGTGCCTCGAACGGGTCGGCGATGACGTCGTACCACCGGCTGAGTGAGTTGTACCATTCGCGGGCCGCCATCTTCGACCGAGGGACGCGGGCGATCGGACCGGGCGGGATCGCGTTTCCGGATGCGCTCTCCGCGATTTTCGACGTTACCCGTTCCCGTGCCGCGGCTCCCGGCGACGGCTCGTCGCCGTCCCCCGTCGCGGGTCCCGACTCGCTTCCGGTCGCCGACCGGCCATCCGCACCATCGCCGGCAACAGAGGGATCGCTCGGCTCGCTCACGGTCGGGCCACGTCGACCTGCGTGAAGAGCTTCTCGTAGTCCTCAGGGAGCCCGTCGCGGACCTTCGTGACGTTTCCGGGCGGGACGACATCTGCGACGACGGTCAGGACCTGCTGGGCGTGGTAGTTCGCATCCGAACGGTCGACACTTTCGCCCTCGCGGTCGGCGATCCGGTCAAGGAATTCCCCGTAGTCGAACCGCTGGCCGTGCTCGGCCTCGGCCAGGTACCGATCGATCTCCATCGGCAGCGGGCTGGCGAGATCTGTCGCTTCACCTTCGTGTAGTCGCTCGCCGAGCGTCGTCAGGACCGCCCTGGTCGCCCGAACCGCAGGGCCCATTTCTGCGAGCTCGAGCCTGTGCTGCACCTGCCCTACGAATTCGTTGTATTTCATTGGAATCACCGGACGGATGATTGATGCGATCCGCCACTAGACACTCCTCCGACCAGCGAAAAGTAGGACGGGGATGGCTCCCACCGGTCGGGACTGTGCGGGGTCCCTTTCCTCCATCCTCCTGTACTCTCTGATGAGGGGAGGCACGATGGTCGAATACTACGACTGGATCCTAGTCGCCATCGCGGCAGCTCTCGCGTCGGGGTTCGTCGTAGGCTTAGCTACGGCCGTTCCGATGGAGATGGCGATGGCCGGCAGCGTCCTCGTCGCGACGCCGTTCGTCTACGACGCGATCTTCAGGAATCCGCCGATTCCGGAAAACGATACCCGGCGCACCGTCGCCGCGATCGTCTGGCACGTACTCCTCGTCTGGGTGCTTCTGGTTGCAATTCTCTGACGCGAGTTTACCGCCGATCGGCTGGCATCCGTCCAGGCGGATCGGCGGCCGACTCCAAACCGGGCGCCGCGAGGTCGTTCGTAGATGCCGTACCGTTTTGCGGGTGCTGGACCGCTACCCGTTCGGTGGCTCCTCCGAACGAACCACTGTCACTGGGACGGCCGCTCGGCGAACCACCGTCTCCGCGACGCTTCCCAGCAGAACGCGTGCGGCACCCTCCCGTCCGTGGCTGCCGATGACGATCGCGTCGACCTCGTGTTCGTCTGCGTACTGGAGGATTGTTCGCGCCGGCTCACCGGGGGCGAGTTCGGTTTCGGCTTTGACGTCGCCGGGTAGTTCTTCGAGTATCGATTCGAGGACCCATTCGCCTTTCTCGCGTTCGTTCTTGTACTCGTCTTCCGCCCTGTACCCGGGAAACGCTCGCCGTCGACTGTATTCGATCATCGGATCCATCACGTACAGCAGCGTGATGTTCGCGCCAGAGAACTGTTCGGACGCGTAGTTAGCCGCGGCCCGGGACGGTCCGGATCCGTCGACGGGGACGAGAATGGTCTTGCTCATAGGGGATATCTTCACGACCCGGCCCGATAATTGTCGTGTACCTCGCGAGGGTGTTCGACTCGTCCGTCAGTGCCGAAAATCGGGCGAGAGGACCCGGCGGGAGATCGACAGCAGATCCTCAGTGGAAGACTGTGGGTATAGTAGTCAGTGAAAGTCAATGCACGCCTGATCGCCCGACAGCGTCGCGATCAGTTGTAAATAGTGTCACTGACTACTATAGACGCCTCCCAAGGGCTGTCGGTAGACGCCCAGCGAGGCCGGAGGCAATGAATTTCGGGCAGTTATCGCAGTCGATCTGTTCCCGACCTTTTTGGTTGCCGTCGGTGTACGCTGCACGAATCAGATGTACGAAACGATCCTTCTTCCCGTGGACGGCAGTACCGGCGCCGAAGCCGCGACGGTGCGGGCGCTATCGTTCGCGGACGCGTTCGACGCCACTGTCCATATCCTGCACGTCCTGGAACTGCCGGCCGAGCCCACCGCCAACCTCGACGAGACCCAGCAGCAGGAACTCCGGCGCTTTGCCGAGCAACGCGGTCGGGAGGTGACAGCGGCGGTCGCAGAGCGCGCCGCGGATCGCGACGTCGCCGTCATTGAGGAGGTGATCGACGGCGTGGCTCACCGCTCGATTCGCAAGTACGCTCGCACGAACGACGCCGACCTGATCGTGATGGGAACGCACGGGCGGCGAGGAGCCGAGCAGGTCAGATTGGGCAGTACGACGGAACGCGTGCTCATGCTCTCCGACGTCCCCGTCCTCTCCGTTCGCGCGGCCGACGAGAGAACGGCGCCCGCAGACCTGCGCGACGCTATAGGCGATGTGGTGTTTCCAACCGACGGCAGCGAGTTCGCCGACCGAGCCGCGGAGCACGCGCTCTCGATCGCGGAGCTAAGCGGTGCCACCGTCCACGCGATCTACGTGATCGACGAGGCCATCTCCGACCTTCAGGACGCTCCGGGCAGCATCGTCGGATTGCTGAAGGAGGGCGGCCACCAGGCCGTCGATGCCATCGCGACGGACGCTCGCGACCGCGGTCTCTCTGCCACGAGCGACGTGCTCCGGGGGAGTCCCGAGATGGAGATACTCGAGTATGCCGAGGGCGTCGACGCCGATCTCGTTGCGATGGGGACGCGGGGCCGAGCCGCGGGCACGGAGCGGGTAATAGGAAGCACAACCGCCCGCGTCGTCCGCCGATTCGACCGTCCGCTCCTGACGGTCGGATGAACGGACCGCGTTCGTCGAGGGCCGTGAAACCCGAACCACGACCGTTTTCACGTTTTTACGTTCTCCGGTGGTGGGCTTCGCATGCGATATCTCGAGGTTACGGTTCCGAAGGGACGCCGACGGGCAGTGCTCGACGTCCTCGATGACGAGGGGATCGACTACGTCGTCAGCGACGAGACGAGCGGCCGTGGCTTCGCGGCGGTCGTTCGATTCCCGCTCCCGACGCGGGCCGTCGAGCCGGTTCTCGATCGACTGAATCGAGCCGGAATCAGCGACGACACGCGCGTCGTCGTCATCGACGCGGAGACCGTCATCTCCCAGGAGTTCGACGATCTGCTCGACCAACACAGCCACGGCGGCACGAAGGGATCGCGAACCTCGCGGCAGGTCCTCCGAACGAAAGCCGAGGAACTCACGCCTGCGTTTCCCATCTACGTGACGATGTTGCTCATCAGCGCCGTCGTCGCCACCGCCGGGCTCCTGGCGGACTCGCCGGCGGTCGTGGTCGGCTCGATGGTCATCGCCCCACTTATCGGCCCCGCGCTGGCGGCGAACGTCGGCATCGTCACCGGCGACGACGGACTCACTTCGACGGGATTCACCTACCAGGCCACCGGACTCGCTATCGTAGTGGGTGCCTCGATCGGGCTCGCCGTTCTTGCCCGACTTGCCGGCCTCGAGCCCGCGGGAGTCGACATCGTCGTCGTCGCTGAACTGCAAGAGCGAGTCTCACCGAACGTGCTCTCGCTGGCGGTCGCGCTGGGCGCCGGCGTCGCTGGGATACTGAGCCTCACGCGCGGTTTCTCGGAGGCCATCGTCGGCGTCATGATCGCGGCCGCGCTCATCCCGCCCGCCGCCGCGGTCGGGATCACGGTCGCCTGGGGGATGTACGGAGCGGCGATCGGCGCCGCCGTGCTGGTGATCGTCAACGTCCTCTCGATCAACTTCGCCGCGCTGACCACGCTCTGGATCGCCGGCTACCGCCCGCAGGGACTGTTCGAGGTGTCGCCGACCCGCAAGCCGACCTACGCGTACGCGACAATCTTCGGGGTCGCACTGCTCGTGCTCGCCGCGCCTCTCGTCGGAGTCACGCTGGTCGAGTTCCAAGCGACGCAGCTGAAGTCCGCGGCGGACGAAGAAGTTGACGCGGTACTCGCGGAGCCGGAGTACAACCACCTCGAGGTCGAATCAACCGAGGTACTCCTCGACGACGATTACCCGCTACGCTCGGTCGATCGGGTCGTCGTCACGGTCTCCAGTTCCGATCCCGGTCCGATGCCGGCGCTGACAGATCATCTCCATGAGGGGATCACAACCCATGCGGACGGACCAGTCGTCGTCGAGGTGCGGTTCGTCGTTGCGGAAGATCGAGAGGGAGACGCCAGCGAACAGATTGTTCATACCTCGAGCGGTGACCGCGATTCATGAGCGAATCCAAGCGTGATCCAAATTCCTCGCCATCCAGAGCCGAACCTAATAACGGTTCGAAACATACATTCAACTGTCAATATGAGCAAGGACACCGGGGACGCCGACGGAACGCTACTCGTACCCATAGCGAACGAAGAAACCGCGGATCGTCAGCTCGATACCGCGATCGACATCGCGGCCGACCGTTCCTACCGAATTCTCCTCGTGTTCGTCCTCGAGATCCCGCCGCAGCTGTCGCTCGTCGACGGCCGCCGGTACCTACTCGAGGACGAACACGAGGAACTCCTCGCGGACGCCGTAGAGCGCGTCGAGTCCCACGGAATCCCGGCCGAGCAGCGAATTCGAATGGCTCGCAGCGTCGCGACGGGGATCGTTGGGGCCGTCGACAAGCACGACGTCGACGCGACCCTGCTGGGATGGCGCGGCCGGCCGCCCCGTCAGAACGTCGTCCTCGGAAGTCACGTCGATAGAGTCCTCGGCGACGCCCAGTGTGACGTACTCGTCCAGCGAATCAAGACGTCGCGACCCGAGAACGTCGACTCGGTCTTGGTTCCGGTCGCCGGCGGCCCCCACGATGCCTTCGCCGCCGAGACTGCCGCCTCGATCGCCCGGCACAACGATGCCTCGGTCACCCTGCTGCACGTGCTCGAGCCGGCGGAGCCGGAACTGTCGCGGGACGAGGCGACGGCGCTACTCGCCGAACGGGCCGACGGATTCGAGGGCGTCCAATCCGTCGATCAAAACGTGGTCGAGGACGACGACGTCGGGGGCACGATCACCGATCAGACGACCGAACACGACGTTACAGTGTTGGGCATCTCGCGGGGCGGGCTCCTCCGGCGAGCACTACTCGGAACGATCTCGGAAGGCGTCGGCAGACATGCCGCCGGGACGGTAATCCTGACGAAGCGCCACGATCCCGTTCCGTCGCGTCTGCGGCGACTGCTCCCCTGACGAGATCGACCATCCCGAACTACGAGAGAACGGATCCGCTCACGGCGGTTTTTGGACCTCCTCGCCGTAGTGATCCCAATGCTCCTGGAACCCACAGGTCCCCTCGAGTACACTGTATCGGTCGTCGCGGCGGTCACGGATCCGGTAGAGGCGACCGCAACCGTGGCTACCGTCTGGCCGTCAATCCCCGTACCGGAGCTGCCGCTGTGGTTGCTCACCGCCGGTGGCGTGCTGGTGATAGTGCTCCTGATGGCGGTTTCGGGGTTCTTCTCGTCGTCGGAGATCGCGATGTTCGCGCTGCCGAGACACCGACTCGAGGCCCTCGTCGAGACCGGGGCGAGGAACGCGACCGTCGTCGAGGAGCTCCGCGGCGATCCGCATCGCCTCCTCGTCACGATCTTGGTGGGGAATAACGTCGCGAACGTCGCCATGTCGAGCGTCGCGACCGCCCTCCTCGGGTTCTACGTCTCCGGGGCACAGGCGGTCCTGCTGACGACCGTCGGGATCACGTCGCTCGTCTTGCTCTTCAGCGAGAGCGCGCCCAAGTCCTACGCCATCGAGAATACGGAGTCGTGGGCGCTCCGCGTCGCCCGGCCGATACGCCTTTCGGAGCACCTGTTGTACCCGTTCGTCGTCGTTTTCGACAAGCTGACCCGCGCCGTCAACGGTCTCGTCGGCGCCGAGACGGCGATCGAGTCTGCCTACCTCACCAGACGCGAACTCCAGGACTTGATCGCCGCGGGCGAGCGGGCGGGCGCCATCGAGCCCGACGAGCGAGACCGGCTTCGCCGGGCGTTCAGATTCGACGAACTGCCCGTGAGCGAGATCATGGTCCCCCGTCCCGATGTCGTGGCGGTCTCGACGACGGACTCGATCGAGGAGGCGCTCCAGGTCTGCGCATACAGCGGCTTCACGCATCTGCCTGTGTACGAGGACGACCTCGATACCGTCGTTGGGACGGTCCACGTCTGCGAGCTCCTCCGAGAGCGCGACTACGGCGCACGCGATCCCGACGACCTCGCGCTCACGGACGTGATGGAGCCGACGATTCACGTCCCGGAGACGATGCCGGCCGACGACGTGCTCGCGGAGATGCAGCGGGCTCAGACCCATATCGCGATCGCCATCGATGAGTTCGGCACCACCGAAGGCATCGTTACCACCGAAGACCCCACCGAAGTGATCGTCGGCGAAATCCTCCGACCGCTCGAGACGGTCCCGATCCGGGCGATCGACGACCGGACCGCCGTCGTCCGTGGCGACGTCTCTGTGACCGAAGTCAACGACGTGCTAGATCTCGAGCTGCCAGAACCGCCGACCGCCGACACGGTGGCCGGACTCGTTCTCGATCGGGCCGGCCGTCTTCCCGAGCCGGGCGAACGGTTCACGGTCGACGGGGTCGCGATCGTCGTCGAGACCGTCGAGGACACGCGAATCATTAACGTCCGCCTCACGCGGACGGGATCGACAACTGAGCGCGAACGCTGACCGTCTCCCTACCGGCGTTGTTTCGGCCGTTTCGACAGTCCAAACATGTGAAATCTTTCAAAGCTCGGGAACTGGGAGTGGTTCTTTGTCCATTGCTATCCTGGTTCAAACTACATAAAACGATGACCGAGTGCCTGATCACGGACGAGGACGGCGTCGTTCAGGGAAGCTGCGGGTTAGACGATGTCTTCAGACTTCTCGCTAACGCTCGTCGCCGCGAGATCGTTGCCGTCCTCGACTCGTCTGATGCCAATTGGATCGAGCGTGACAGGCTGCTCGCTGACCCGTCAGGCACGGACGACGGTATGGAGGCGATCGAGGCGAGGGACGCGCTCCATCACGTACATTTACCAATGCTCGAGGATCTGGGGCTGATCGAATACGACAGGCAGAGCGGGGCGATCCGGTACTATCAGTGCCAACTGCTCTCGAGCGTTCTCGCCGCAATCGATCTACGATGAACACCCAGTACGATTGATCATCGTCCCACGTAGCGACCGATCGCCCTGCAGTCGGACCGACTCCGACGTACACGACAACCCGTCCGCAGGGTCGAGCCCGTCGGTACCGCCCATCGATCGAGACGGCGAACGAATCGTCTGAAGGACGGCTAATTATGACGAGTGATGTGGTACGTTTAACCGAAACGATGTCCAAAACGACCTTCGGCTTCTTGGGGGACGAGACGCTCCCGCTGTTTACCGACCTCTACGAGTTGCGGATGATGCAGGCGTACTACAACCAGAATCACAATCCGAGGGCGACGTTCAGCCTCTTCGTCCGCGATCTGCCGCCGGATCGCGGGTTCATGATCGCTGCCGGACTGGAGCAGGCGATTCACTACGTGGAGAACGTATCGTTTGGGGATCGATCCCTCGAGTTCCTGATCGAACAGGGATTCGACGAAGACTTCCTTTCGTACTTGGCCGACTTCGAGTTCAGTGGCGAGATCCGCGCCCTACCGGAGGGAACGGTAACGTTTGCGAACGAACCCTTGCTCGAGGTGACGGCACCGATTCTGCAGGCGCAACTCTTCGAGACCGCGGTGATCAACCAGATCGGGTACCAGTCACTCGTCGCGACGAAAGCGAGTCGGATGCGGGACGTGATCGACCGCCGGGGAGGTGACCAGCAGCTGGTGGACTTCGGTTCGCGGCGAGCCCACGGCACGGATGCTGGCATCAAAGCTGCGCGAGCTGCCTACATCGGCGGCTTCGACGCCACGTCGAACGTCGCGGCCGGGGAGGCGTTCGAAATCCCCGTCGCCGGAACGATGGCCCATTCGTGGGTCCAGAGCTTCGAGCGCGAGCGCGACTCGTTCGAAACGTTCGTCGACGAGTACGGCGACGAGAGCGTCATCCTGATCGACACCTACGACACCGTCGGGGGAGCGGAGATCGCTGGCGAGGTCGCCGAGACGAACGACGTCGACCTCCGTGGCGTGCGACTCGACTCGGGCGACCTCCCAGCGCTCTCGAAGGCAGTCGACGAGGTCATCCCCGAGGTCGATCAGTACATCTCCTCCGGCATCGACGAGTACGCCATCCGGGAGTTTTTCGATCGGGACGGCGTCGGGTCGGGGTTCGGGCCGGGAACCGCACTGGTGACGAGCACGGATGCCCCGAAGGTCGAAGGAGTCTACAAACTCGTCGCGGTCGAACGCGAGGGGGTGATGGAGCCGACCATGAAGCTCTCGACGGGGAAGGTCACCTACCCCGGAGCGAAGAGCGTGCGACGCACCGAGTCCGACAGACTGTTCGACGGCGACGTCGTTGGCCTTCGAGACGAGGATCTTCCCGGCGAGGAGCAGTTGGTGACCGTCGCCGAGGACGGCGATCGGGTTCTCGAGTTTCCGTCACTCGACGAGATCCGGGAAACTGCGCGACGAAACCGCCGGAAGCTGCCCGAGAAACACCGCTGGATTGAAGACCCCGAGCCCTACGACGTGCGAATCAGCGACGGCCTGAAACGCGAGACGGACGAACTGAAACGGACCCTCGAATCCCGACTCAACAGCTCATCGTAGCAATCAATGCACAGTTCTTGTGGCGGGCAGAGATCGGAACGTGATCTATCTTGAAAAGGGAGTGATCGAACTACGCTGTTTGAACCGGCGTTTTGACGATGGTGATTGGTCGTTCCGCCATATTGGCAACGCGTTCAGTCACACTACCGAGTAACCGTCTGTACTCTCCCGATCGATTTTTTGAGCCGAGGACTGTAAGCCCAATATCGTTCTTATCCATATACTCGAGAATCTCTGCGTGTGGGACGCCGTGTCGGATCACGGATTCTGTCTCGATACCTGCAGATTCTGCACGATTGGCGATCGTCTCGACTGCGTCTTGGCCAGCCTGTTCGAGCGCCTTCTCTAACCCTTCGAATTCGTGGACATACTCGTCCCCGGGATACGAGCTATAGGCCTCGGCATCAACGACGTAGAGAACGTGTAACTCGGCATCGTATCGTTGTGCGGCATCGATGGCATGATCGATCGCTCGGTCGACCCCGGGACTCATATCTGTGGGAAGCAGGATTCGATCGTACATATGTATCCTATCCTACTACCGAGCCAGCAAAATACTCTGTGCTCAACTCTACACTTTCCGTCGAGACCGAGAAGGACGGGTAGAGCGATTTACGCTGTATCTCTCGCACGGTTTGACGAACCCGGGCGAAATCTGCCAAAATCCTGGCCTGGCGTTCGTAACCGTAGCCCGACGTTTCGGTGGGCCTTAGTTACTCGAATGGCCGAACGCGGCTGACGTTTTACCCTCTCGACTCTCCCGTCATATCATTCGAAACAGTGTGAGCTATTTCACGGCTTTCGACGTGGATAGTCCACACCGATGTACGACACGATCCTCGTCCCGACGGACGGCAGCGATCCAGCGAACCGAGCAGTCGAACACGCGCTGGAACTCGCGGACAAGTACGACGCCGACGTCCACGCAATGTACTGCGTCGAGACTCACCGGTACGGCGAACCCGCGCTGAGCAGCGCCGAAATCGTCCTCGACAACCTCGAGGATCAGGGCGCGGCGATGCTCGAGAAGATCGCCGACCGGGCGGACAACGCCGGAATCAACTGTTCCTGGAACGTCTGCCACGGACGTCCCTGGGAGGAAGTTCGAGAGAAGGCGACGGAACTGGACGCCGACCTGATCGTGATTGGCTATCAGGGACAAGGCCATACGCGGACCGATCGGATCGGCAGCGTCGCCGAACGGATCGTCAGGACCGCGGACCGGCCGGTATTGACAGCCTGAGTGGTCGGTACGCGATGAAGCATTGACAGGAATTAGCAAGACAATCCGTCGCTTTGCTCCAGTGAGCGTTATATGTTGATAATATTGAAGTAATGAATATACAGCACGAACGTGGCACGGAGCAGAATCGGACGCATGTCGAGTGCAAACTGTTCAGTACACAGTGCTACTTGCTCGATTCTTTAGAACCGGTTTCGAGTCCAGGTTCAAACCCTTCTGGAAGATCATCCACACCACATGCCTGAAGCACTTGCCGAATATGGTAATCTTTCTTCGATGGTTCGTCCGACTGTAGAGCTTTCTCTAGATGATCTTTGCATCCTTCGCTGAGGTTTGACATATCGATGTATGCAATTCGGAAAACGTCATATATAGTTTCTCCGAAATCATAGAATTGCGTGGGGTTCATCGCGCAGTGCTATTGGATATTTGATTTATAGTCAAAAATATGAAATGAGAGGAAACGCAATGCTGAACTCATCTTCTAAGTCTTGCACCCCGATTCCAACGTATCCGTGATCTGCCTCATTGGAACGTCGGTGGAATTACGCGAACCCCTATGAGTAACGGACCGGCACGGAGCGTTCGCGGTCGAACGGTGGCGTCACCGTCAGCGAATCACGGTAACCGAAACCGGCGACCGAGAGACGACGGTTTCTGCCACCCGTCCGACCAGCGTTCGTCCCGGATCGTCCCGACCGTGAACGCCCATCACGACGTGATCGACCGACTCCGCTTCGGCGTAATCCGGAATGATCCGCTGTGGATCGCCGATCTCCGAGTCGGTTGCGATCTCCCGGTCGTACTCCGCAGCGGTCTCCTCTGCCTCGGCGAGCAGTTCCCTCGTCGCCTCCCGTTCCATCGACTCCCACTCTTCCGAGCCGATCATCGGCTCGTAGAGCGACTCGAATCCGCCACCATCCGACGGCTCGAAGACGTCGATGACGTGGAGGACGACGATCTCTGCATCGCGGAACTTTTCCAGTGCGTGTCGGAGCGCACGAATCGACAACGGCGAGCCATCAGTCGGAACTAGAACTTTCTCTGCCATCGTGTACGCTTCACCAACGGGCGGCATTACGTTATGGGGGTCGTCGGATTCACCGACAGTTTATCGATGTCGCTCCCGACCTGGGAGTGTGAGCGCCGCGACGTTCGAACTCTACGAGGACAGGGCAAGCCAGTGGCGCTGCCGACTCGTCCACGACAGCGGTAACATCATCGCAGACAGCAGTCAGGGATACAGCTCCAAGCGCGCGGCGAAAAAGGGTATCGAGAGCGTGAAGACCAACGCGTCCGACGCACCGGTCGAAGAACTCCTCGTTCGGAAACTAGACGACCCAGACGAGTGACATCGCGTCCCTCTCTCGATCCCGGCCCGGAATCGGTCCGACGTCGATCCGAGAGCCTCAAGCCCGTATCCGATCGACCTCCTTAACGAGCGGCTCGAGGTCCCCGTCCGCAGCGAGCGTCGTCAACACTGTGTCGACGTCGACACGGAGTTCGTACGTCGGTCGTCCTTTTCCGGCCGGCGATCGCTCGTCCGGCGTACGTGCCTCGAGGAGATCGCTCGCCGCGAGTTCGTTCAGCGCCCGACAGACGTCGGCCTCGGAGAGCCGGCCGGTGAGCTCGTCGAGTCGATCGTTGCAGGCGGATCGGATTTCGTCTGCTCTGGCCGGCGTTCGGTCCTCGACCGAGCGCCAGACGCAGCCGAGCAGGACGACCTTTTCGACGAGCGTGGTGTCTCGAAGCTGTACTGTCGTGTCCATGTAGAATCATTCCATGTCCCCGGGTGTATAGGCGTGTTCTCCTTCCCATCCGACGGGATCGGTGATGGCGTCACTTCCCGTTCTTCCGGTTCTTCGAACGTTGGGGTCGGTTCCAAACGTTGAGAATTGGGACTGGTGGCTACCCTCGGGGACGTGTGCCGGACCGCCGAGACTGGTACCACCCACGAGACGGGTCCCTCGTTAATTCCCGAGACTGGACGAACCAATCCCGATCACGACCGGTCGGTGGGGGAGTCTCACGGCCCGTCGCTGGCTAACGACACCGATACCGATCGAACGCGAGGGGCGATACCGCCGCCTCGCCCACTGACTTGCGATCACTCCTCTAACAGCCAGCCGAAGCGTTTCTCCCAGAATTCCTCGCCCGGTGGTTTCATGGAACGGGCGTGAGTCTTCTTGTCGCGGATCTGCCGTTCGAGTACCTCGCGCGCTTCGTTCATCGCGTGGCTCGCGCCGTAACCCTCCCCAGAGGCGATGTATAGTCCGCGATCCGTGTGCAGCCGGATGCGAGCGAGCAGCAGCGGTGTCCCGCGGCGTTTCTCGTCGTGCTCGTGGAGGTGGACCTTCGCGTCCAACACGTTCATCCCGTGGTCCCGGTCGTCGAACTTCTCGATCATCGCCACGATCTGGTCGTAGGTCGCGTCATCGATCAGGTCGACGCCGTAGATCTGGACGCCCCGGTTGCCGCCGGCCTCCCACGTGAGCGAGTCGAGGACGTCGGTCTTCGTGACGATGCCGCGGGGAGAGCCGTCGTCGGTGACGACCAGCGACGATGCGTCGACGGCAAACATCTCCCCGACAGCGACGTCGAGGGTCTCGTCGGGAGCGATCGTCCGCACCGGCGAGACCATGACGTCCCGAACCGGCAGATCGAGCATTCGGGCGAGTTCTCCCTCCCGGGCGCCGAAGCCGCCAGCTCGCGTTCGGCCGCTGCTGTCGGAGATTTCACCCCCGAACGGATCCGTTCCGCCCGGATCCCCGCCTTGGCTCTGTACCTCGGCTCGGACGGTGAGGCCGCTCACGTCGTAGAGACTCAAGATGCCGACAGCGGAATCGTCCTCGACGACCGGCAAGTGCGTGATCCGTTCCTCCCGGAACTTGTGGACCGCGTCGCCAATCGTCGAGTCGGGATCGAGCGTGACGAGATCCGACGAGTACGCCTCGGCGACGGTTGCCGCGTCGAGGAACGGTTCGACCTTCCGTAGGATCGCGTCGGCGGTGACGACGCCGAGCAGTTCCTGCTCTTCGAAGACTGGCAACAGCTGCGAGTCGCCGTCGATCATGAGCTGTGCGACGTTCCGAACGTCCTCGTCGGGCGCGAGTCGCGGGACGTGCCAGACTAACGAACCAACCTTCTCGTCGGGCTGGCGATGCGAGCTAGCGAGCTGTCGGCGGGTGACGACTCCCTCGTACTCCTCACCCCGGACGACGACGCCGTCGACATCGGGATCCTCGAACGTACCGACGAGCTTCGAAACGCGCGTATCCGGTTCGAATTCGACGTACTCTTCCGAAACGATATCTGCAATATTCATGATTTGTGGTGGGTTTTCGTGGCAGGGTTTCGTGGTTCGGTGCCGCCAGGACGGTATCGTCGCAGGTGCTGTTAGACGGTCGTACCTGCGCGCCCGACGGTGATTCTCGTTTCGGTCATTCCCGGTATCTTGCAACCGTCCGGTATTTCGGTCCGATCCGTGCCCCCGATCGGACGAACGAGTTGACCAGCCGCCTGGGATCCGCCCTTGGAACGATCGCACGTGACCGATCGCCATATAATACTCTCGTGGGGGCAGTCTATCGGTTCTCCGGACGGTATGTATCGTCGCGGCGACAATCTCGCTCGCCCGCAGATGCCACGTGCATTGACGGTGTTGGTCGTCGCGCCATCTAGTACGATGAATTTCGACGAGTTCACCGGCGAGATCCAGCACCGACTCGAACTGCCCGACACCGGCCGGACGGTTCGGGCGATCCGGGCGACCCTCATGACCCTGGGCCAGCGAATCCCCGAGGGGAACGCAGAGGACTTCGCCGCTAACCTGCCGCTCGAAATCAAGTGGTACATGACCGGGGCGGTCCGCGAACACGGGCAGCGATTCGACTGGCGGGAGTTCATCGAGCGCGTCAGCGAGATTGAAGGCGAGGGCGTCGACGCCTCCGAAGCCGCCTACCACGCCCGAATCATCGTCGATTTCGTGGAAACCCAGGTTCCGCCGTCAGACTTCCAGCAGCTCCGTGACCAGCTCCCGGAGAGTCAGGACGACGAGAACTGGCGAAAGCTCTTCGAGGTAGTCGACGCCGGCGGGTGGGGCGAGGCGCAGGAAGCCCAGACCGGCGGTGGCCCGCAACCCGCAACGACAACCAAGGGCGACGCCGACGATGCCGACGACCCGGGTGACGAACCAAACGAGTAGATGGAACGATAACGGTCCCACCGTCGCGAATCGGGGTCGTCCGTACGAAGGTTTCGGCTGGAATCCGAATATCGTGCGGCGGACCTCGGTGCGGTTCGGCAGGCTATGCGGTTATCTCCTCGACAGGCGATGAACCAGTGAGAGGTCCCCGATGTCACAACCCGAACTCACGCCGCGGATGCGAAAGTAACGAGCCGCCTTCAAGGCGATCCCGCCGATCGAACGATCGTTTCGCAATGGATCTTGCGCGAGACGCGTCGGTTTCGTGGCTCCACACCCAACCAGGCGGTGGGCTCCCTCGAAAACCTCGGCGGGAGCGAACCAGCGATACCGAAATTGAAGGGCGCAGATGGATGGCCGAAATCTCGACACGGACGATCCCGGTGGGCTCACCGTACCAGCTTATCGAAGTGACAGTGACGTAGAGAGGATCCAACAGATCCTCGAACCATTACTCCTACAGTTTCGACGTAAGGCGTTTTGTGCGCTTGGACGAGTGGCCAGAACCCGAAGCGCGCTGACAAAGGCTATGTGGGAATGAGTCAGGGGAACTCGAAGTGCCTCCGCTAGCCGTCCCGGTCCCGCAGAGTTGTGTCGCCACGTCCGCTCGGCAGACAGGACGAACGTGGACAACGTTTCCTATCGCGGCGACTCGGGAATCGAGACCACCCGATTAGTCAGGCGTCGTCCGGATGGGCGACCTCGAGTTCGGAATCGGCTCTGGCGTATGCGACGCAGGTCAGCACCCAGCCGTCCGCGATCTGATCGTCGTCGAGGTACTCGTTGCCCTCGTGTGTGACCACCTCGTCGGCATTGCCGTCGTACTTCGCCGTACACTGGCCGCGCGTCCCCGCTTCACAGGTGTACGGGATATCTACGCCGGCGTCGAGCGCCGGATACAACAGCTCTTCGTCTTCCTCGACGTCGACGTCAAACGTCTCGTCTCCGTCGACGAACACGACCTCGTACGTTGCCGCGTCGTCCTCGTTCAAACAGCCGGCGAGGAAGACGGCGCCTGAACCACCAACCGCAATCAACACCCGGCGTCGTTCGGCGTCGGGGACTCTCCGGGAATCCACCACCGACGCCTCCAGGTCGTCCACCGCTCGATCGGCGGCCGCACGTTCCTGTTCGCCCATACACACGTTAGGCGAACGAACCGAATAAAGCCCCAGTTCTGTTCCGTCGATAGAAACGAAATACTCCAGTAACAGCGGCAATTCGGAAGCGGCGCCTGTTCGTGACGTGCCGAATATGTCGATCACTTCGAGACTTCGGGCTGGATGGCCGGGCGGCGGTTCCAGTATCGTCAAACGGATCCGTCCCACATTTCGCCTACTGTTCAAAAACCACCCCTCGTTCGAACGGAGAAGCGATTAACTGTCGAGTCGACGTACGGAGCGATGTGTCTCCGAACGTTCGATCTGCAGTCTCGGACGACGCGACGGCGGTCCGCGAAATCGCTCGCGAGAGCTGGCACGCCGCCCACGATTCGATCCTCGGGAGCGAGACCGTCGCGGAGACGATCGACCGCTGGTACGCGATCGACGAACTCAGGGCGTCGATCGCCGAGGCTCGTGACCGCGAAGACGCTGTCTTCCTGGTCGCCGAAGACGCGGGCGAACTCGTCGGCTTCGCACACGCCGGTCCACACCGTGACCGGCCCGCGGTCGCGTCGCTGAACCGGATCTACGTTTGTCCCGACCGGTGGGGAAACGGAAGCGGTACGGCGCTGCTCGAGCGCGTCGAGGGTCGCCTTGAGGAAGCGTACGATCGGCTGTACCTCGCTGTCCTCGCGGACAACGAGGTTGGCGTCTCGTTCTACGAATCGGCCGGCTTCGAGCGGGTCGGAACCTAGGAAAGCGACCTGAAAACGGGAGTCGAGGAGTACGTCTACGAGAAGACGCTCTGATCGAACCGCGGACTATTCGATCGATTCGTTGGTAACGGGGAGCGAACACGGAGTGAGCAGCATATTTGCCGAGGTATGCACGTCCGGTTTCGACACGACGGTGTATCCGAGCCCCGACGACGACGACACCAGCTGCGAAACGGAGGCGGCGCACCGGTCGAGAACCCAGACGGTTCCGGTACGTTGGGGAGCGTCGGTGTTCCGAGGTTCGATCACCCCGTCGCCTCATCCTCTCGATAGAACTCCGTGTGGGCCTCCACCGCGTCGACTCCGGGAGGCGACAGCTGGCGAACAATGAACACGTCGTAGGATCGCTCTGCGGCGACGTGGACGCCGACGCTCGTCAGCGGCGTGACGACGCGGCCCACGTTGTCGCTTCCGAGGAACACGACGCTCGGGTCGTGTCGCAGGGCCAGCCGTTCGACGAGGTCGGCGATCCGCTCTTCGGGGGGAAACTCGCGGATGCGTTCGTACTCGAAGGTCGCCGATGGCGCCAACGCGTGTACTCGGTCGCGGAGTCGTTCGATGACCGCCTCGACGTCGAACGACTCGTCTTCATCGTCGATCCAGCCCTTCTCTCTCGCGTATCGTTTTCGTTCAGGGACCACGGTTACCGCGGCGACGGGCTCGTCGAGCGCGTTCCCGTACTCGACGGCCCTGACGAGGGCGGCTTCCGCCAGTTCCGTTCCGTCGAACGGCACAGCGAATGTCATATGGGTCGTTTCCACTCCACGACGAATAACTGCGTGGGGACGGTCGGAGCCGGCACACCCGGCTTCGACCGCTCGGGACAATCGGTGGTGAGTCGGGAGTCCGCGATCGGGCCACCAGGACGAACCCTGCGGCGACCGAAATGGTCAGTCGAACGTACCGGTCCCGCCTATTACTATCCGGTCTGAAGGCGTACTCTCGTCAATGACAACGAGGAACGACCTGCTCGAGACGATACTGATTCCGACCGACGGCAGCGATGGCGCGCTCGTCGGCGCGGAACGGGGCATCGACCTGGCTGGCTCGTTCGGGGCCGACGTCCACGTGCTCTCGGTCGTCGACGAAGCGGAACTCGACGCGGCGTCTGCATCGGATATTGACGACGAGCAGAAAGCGTCGATCGAAGCCGAAGCGGAGTCGGCCGTCGAGACCGTCGCAGACGTGGTTCACGATCGTCACCCGGAACTCGAAATCACGACGGCGATCGAACGCGGAACACCCCATCGAGTTATCGGAGAGTACGCTGAGGAGGCGGATATCGACGCCATCACAATGGGTACGAAAGGGTGGACCGGCCTCGACCGGGTCCTGCTCGGAAGCGTTACCGAACACGTGCTCCGCACGGTGACGGTTCCGGTGCTCGCGGTGCCGCCGGAAGCGAGCGACTCGGCACTCACGCCAGACGCGGTCGAGAATGTCCTGCTGCCGACGGACGGCAGTGAGGGCGCGACAGTCGCTGTCGAATGGGGGATCGGCCTCGCCAACGCGTACGACGCAATGTGTCACGTCCTCTTTTCGGCCGACAAGAGTCGATTCACGGGGGGTGCAGAGCCGAGCGCGATACTGACTGGACTAAAAGAGGAGGGGCGTACCGCGCTCGAGACGATTCGGGAACGAGCGAGAGCGGCCGGGATCAGCGTGACCGGAACGGTCGCGAACGGCCCGGCCGTGCGCGTCATCCTGGACTACGCCGAGGACAACGAAATCGATCTCATCGTCATGGGAACGCACGGTCGCTCCGGAATCGAGCGGCAACTCCTCGGCAGTGTCACGGAGAACGTGGTCCGCCACGCCGACGTTCCGGTGTGTTGCATCCCGATCGCCAGCGACTAGCGGAAACGAATACTCGCCTGACCAACCGTCGCGCGTGGCCCAATCATTATTTGTCACGTCGATTCGATGGAGATAACATGCCTTGTTTTGCCGCCGATTGACGGCAACTTAAGACGCCTCTCAGGAAGGTTCCGTCAAATTCACCCAGAAATCGACGCCGTCTGGCGATATGGAATCGCTCAGACTGCTAGCGCAGATGTGTCGAAACCTTGCCAAACAGCACGTTGACGATCCGGACGTACCTGCTGCGCCGGACGGCGCGGACGGGTGCGCCAAGTGGGAGCAAATCGCGGTGATTCTGTTCAGCGTCGAATTGGAGAACCTCGTACGAGGATAACAGGAACTGTACGAGATTCCAGTATCCGAACAGCAGAGCCAGTAGTACAATCCGGGTAACGCAGATATTTATAAAATAGAGGATACTAGATCCGTAATCTACCGCTCATATGGCACAAATAATCGTTGGCGGAGCGACGAATACGAGGAGAAATGCAACTCGACTCAACGTCTACGGAGACCCTCATTACACGTTATCAAGTTGGGAAACCTCATTGGGATCGTACATCTGTATGATGGGATAAGGGATCACGGAGTTTCCATCGTGGAGTCGGTTTATGCTACTCGGTGTGGTGACAGGCTTTGTAATGTCTGAGCGAACCTTTGGAACAGCGCGAGCGACGAAAGGCTTCGGCGTCTTCGACGACCACGAGACGGACTGGACGTTCCTTCGAACACTGGCGCAGATGACCGAGAAGGGTGCGGAGATCGGTGAGTGTCTTTCTGCTGCTCGACGAATCAACGAACGCGACGTCGAGAGCTGGATCTCGGAATGGGCCACCCTCGCGGAACGTCTCGAACAGGATGCCGAGGACGCACTCGACGAGAGTCACGAAATCAGCGCCCGAGAATTATTCCTCCGGGCACAGAATTATTATGGAGCCGCAGAACACGGTTGCTCTCCATCTCACCCCCGTTTTTTCGAGCTGTGGGAAAAGAGCCAGGAGTGTTTCCAGCGAGCGTGTCCGCTGTTTGATCCCCCCATCGAAGTGCACGAGGTTCAGGTCGATGACTGGAAGCTTCCAGCGTACTACTGGCGACCGGCCGACGATAACCAAGAACGACCCACGATGGTGGCCGTCGGTGGGAACGACGAGTTGCTCGAAGCGCTCACGGTGTTCACCGGCCCCGCGGCGGTTCGTCGAGGCTACAACTACTTCACGATCGACTACCCGGGTCACCGCGGAGCGGTTCTGCTCTATGACGACTGCGTCAAACGCCCCGACTACGAGGTGCCGTTCGCGGAGATCCTCGACTACGTCGAAGACCTTCCTGGGGTCGATGGCAGAATTGCGATGGCTGGCTACAGCTTCGGCGGGTACGTAGCACCACGTGTCGCAATCCACGACGACCGGGTAGACGCGTTGATTGCAAACAGTCCGATGATCGACGTGCCGCAGATCCAGTCGGGGCTCGTCAATCCGCTCGTCGGTAGAGTTCCCGGGCCGCTTCTCGAACGGCTCGTCGAACGACGACTCGACAAGTCACCGCTGGCGAAGGCGTACGTCGAGTACGGCTTCTACTCCTTCGGAGAGCCGGAGATGACCATCTCGGAGTGGCTGAAAACTGACGAACCGATCGGTTCGGACATGGTGATCGAGGACGACCTCGGCGAAATCACGTGCCCGACCCTGGCGCTCGTCGGTGAGGACGAAGGTGACGAGATGATCATGCAGACGGAGGCGTTCATCGATGGCGTTTCGGCTGACGAGAAGGATCTCTACGTCTTCACGCTCGAAGCGGACGGCTCCGACGATCACGTTCAGATGGACAACTGGACGCGAGGGCAACAGATTACGTTTGACTGGCTGGACGGCATCTTCTCGACGTGAGTACCGTAGAGACGATCACACTCGTTCGTCCTGCCGTGTTGTACCGGTAGCACCGGCTGCTGACAGTCTCGTAGCACGTAATCCGGTTCCAACGACCATGAGTACAACCAGCGCGAACACCCATGTCACCGCTACGTGAGAGACGTTGAGTGACACGAGCAGTCCCCAGTCCGGGACGCCGTCTACGATGACGAGATCCACGTCGAGTGGGACGAGCGCACCCAGGGCGTTCTCACTCCCGTGCATGATCATGACCAGCAGGATGCTTCCACCCGAGCCGTTGTAGACCCAGGCGAGAAGTACCGAGAACCCAATGATGCCAACGAAATACGAAAGCTGTGACGCGAGCGGCCATTGGGCATGTGGAGCTGTCGGATCGAAAAACAACGGAAGGTGCCAGCCACCCCAGAGGACGCCGATCACGATGGCCGCGACGAGCCCACCGTAGCGCTGCTGGAGTTCTGGCTGGGCGAACCCACGCCAGCCGATTTCTTCTTGGCCGCCGCCGATGAACGTCCCCAGGAGAATCCCGAACGCGAGCGTGAGTAGGTTAGGCGAGAACGCACCGAAATCGATCGGGCCACCGAGTAACGCGGCTATGGCTCCGGCACTCAGCGCAATCGCAGCAGGGATTCCGATCGCGGCCACGTACCACTTCGGATGAACGCGCCAGTGAACGATGCCACGCGCCCACACTCGAAGATCGTCGTCACTGACGTGAACCACGATAGCGGCGGCGATCGCTGGTCCGGAAGCACTGAGAAAGCCACTGAGGATCCATCGTGTCCACGACGGTTCCATTTGAAGAGCGATGACGACACCGTTGAGGCTCCAGGAGATTGCGTAGGTAAGAAGAAAAAACGAAACGAGGCGATGTGTTCGAATCCAGTTCGTGAGCATGAGGATAGCCGAGATACACGGTTGAGACGATTCAGAATGTCGGTTCTCTCCTTTAGATATAACTCCGATTGATTCGTTGTACCGTTATGGCTTTGTTGGGCCTTGTTTGAGCGCTCGAAAACAGGTCGTAGAAGCTCTTAATGAACTAGACGTTCCTCTACATGGCAAAGTACTAGGAAGTGACGTAGGCTGGTTCACCCGTCGTATCCCCCGCCCGACAGTCACGAGAAAGAGGGCGCTCAACAGGAGATTGATCCCGGCAAGGAACGCAGACACTTCCGGGCCAGCAGGTTGTACGACGAGTACTCCAAGTGCGATTATCAGAAGGAGGAAACCGGCCGAAATCCGCTGTCTTGGATCCTTTCCTTCAAAAATTACCAATATCATGTTTAAAACTGAACTGGATCTATACATGTAGGTGATTCACGAGTCCATCTCACAGTGGTTCGAAATCACTCTGCGTTCCCACCGCCAGAGGAGCCAGGAGAAGACCAGCATCTGCACGGTGACTTCAGGAACTCCGATTTCGAGAGAGCGGAGAAGGTCGCGCAGTGATCCGTCCAGTATCACCTGGACGGTTTCGGGGAAGAAGACTGGTGATCCGAGGAATGTCAATCCATAGAGGAGACCAAAGAGCAACAGCCACCCAGATCGCGCGTGTACGAACCGCGTGTAAAACGGATACAAGAAGACAGCAAGCAAGGCACCGCGAACGAACTGACCGAAAAAGACGGCTGCCACCATGGTGATATCCTCCAGGTCTCGCCAGTGCTCGAACGTTTCGATAACTGCCAGCGCCTCTTCGTACCCTGGTTGTAACTGAAAAAACATCATTCCCACGACCCAGTACGTGACGACGTGGAGCACGGTAAACCGAATGACGAAACCCCGGAGACCATCATCCATCATCGGTCTCACCTCCTTGAGAATATGAGCTGACTCCCCGATTTCGTCGTTCCCAGTGAACCAATACCACCGAGAACACGAACACTTGGATCGCACTAATCGTGAGGATAATTGTGTGTTCGGTGGCGGTCGTCAGGGTATAGATCAGGCCTTCGATCGATCCAGGTTGCGGTTCGACCGTCCCGATTACGGCGATCCCCCACAACGCGCCGAACAGCACTATCCAACCGCGTTCGTTTCGAACGAACACGTCGTAGAACGGATACAGGATGAGCGCCAGTACACCCCCACGGAGTAGCTGGCCAAGGATGTACGCCGTCTCTAAGGAATACGGTTCGACGACATCGAACGCGACGCGATGTTCGACGGGGATCAATGGAGCGAGCGTTACGAAAATCGACGCGAACACGACATACAAAAGGATATGGAGCAGTGTGAAGCGACCGAAATATTCCCACAATTTCCTCTTCAGAATGCTGTGAAGTACGTCCTTTCCACCCTTCATTGTATGGCCACTCTCCAGGTTTCCGACAACCCGCTGCAGATGGATCGACCGAGTATGACGTGCATTGTTGTGATGATAGCAAAGAAACCCCACCACTCGAACCTTTATAGCATTTTCATCCGTTTACATGTGCATGGGGTCAATTTCGACCTATCTGAAGACTATTGTCTTCACCATCCTTGTCCCTGGCATCGTTGCAGTGGCCGTCCCGCAGTTACTCGCAAGGTGGCGAAAGCACCCCGAACTTCCACTCAACGAGCATCTGGCCCGTGGCCTTGGAATTCTGTCTCTCGTCTCAGGCATCCTGCTCTATGTATACACGTCTTTCCAATTTGTCTCCGAAGGGGAGGGGACGCCATCGCCAACTGACGAGCCCAAACATCTCGTCACCGGCGGGATCTACGCCCATTCCCGCAACCCGATGTACATTGGGGTCCTCCTGGTGATCCTCGGCCAAGCGCTTCTACGTCGGTCGGTTGCGATCCTCTGGTGGGGAGCGGGTATGTGGATCGGGTTTCACAACCGGGCCATTGGATACGAGGAACCGCACCTGCTCGAAAAGCACGGCGAGGAGTATGAAAAGTACCGCGAGGAGGTGCCACGATGGTTCTTCCTGCGCTGAGCACACTCGTGGTTGCAAGCATTACGTGGAAAAAATACCCCACATTCACCAATACCAAAATAGTCTCCTCTGCTGGCAGAAACCGATAGCAGAGATACGGACGGCGAACTGATTAAATCAAAGATACATATTGTCCAGAGGTTGCCCTCGGTAACCGATTCTGACAAGTGAGAACTACCCACCGGGTTCAGAGGTTGTTGGAAGGATCGTGCAGGATACAATGTAACGCACATATCCAGCACTAACTCGATGACGATGAGACGATAATCAGGAGTTGTCCAGATACCGACCAGTATTAGGGAGCATCAGAACAGCTCAACATCGCCTGCGATGATACCCTCCGTGATCTCATCGATCCTCCCCGCCTCAGATCGCACGATGGCCTCTACCTCGCTGTGATCTGAGGTTGTTGTTTCGACATCAACAGCGTCGGGGGCTGCGATCGGCATGCCGATCTCGGAGACCATGTGAACGCTCGCAAAATCCGCACTGGTTTCGGTGGCGATTCGTTCCGCCGTCCGTTTTGCGAGCACGTTGTAGAGTTTCCCGACGTGTGAGATCGGATTCTTTCCAGCCGTCGCCTCCATACTCATGTGGCGATGGGGCGTGATCAATCCCGTAACCCGGTTTCCGCGACCGACGCCACCATCGTCCCCGTCCTCCGCGGATAGCCCCGTTTCGGTGATGTACACGATTCCCTCATCCGGATTATCGGCAGTGTTCACATCGACACGGACCTCTCGATTCGTGTGGTTTCGTGCATGCCCCAGTGCGAGGTCTCGAATCTGTGCCTTCACATCGAGGTACTCCTCAACCGATGAAACCTGTGACGAACGGATCGCGGTTGCAATAATGAGGTGGAGTTGATCATTCGTTCGGACGCCCATTAGCTTGACGTCCTTGCCTGCAGCGTCAATCTCCTGCCAGATTCTCGGCTCTAGCGTTTTGACGATCGCTTCGGTCTCCGAGAGCGGCGCATAGCCAACGGCGATGCTCGTGTCGTTCGCCAACACGTCACCGCGATCGAACAGATCCTGGAGATCCACGGAGGTCGGTCCCAGATGCGGCCAGATATCGACGTAGCCGCTGGGTAAGTCCTCGAAATGCGTCTCTATATACCCGCGGGCCGCCTGTTCGGCGATCTCGTTGATCGGAATTGTCGTGTCTTCGACTTCCGCCGTCGCCTGCCCGCCGAGAATGATCCGGATGGGCGAATCGAGTGATCCGCCGCCGAACTCAGGCGTCGAGTCACCTGCAATCAACAGGACGCTATCCGTGTTGTGGTGAAGGACGCGGTCAAATTCTGCCTGGTATTCTCGACAGAGTTCCCGCGATACGGCTTCAGCGATTCCATCACAGATAGTGTCAGGGTGACCGGGGCCCTTGCGCTCGACGAACTCAGCCCGACGGTCCTCGATTGGATCGCCAGCAAGAGATGAGATGGTCACAGGGAAGGTGTTCATTCTATCACTCATTTTTCTGGTTTTTGAAACGAGATCACGCTCAGTTTTCCGTTCCAGATATCCTTCTGGAATTTGTTCGTTGCAATGTTTGGGACGACCTCCAATGCGGATTCCCAGGGCCCGGGTTCCGCTGGTATCCCAAACCACTTTAGGCCGGCTTTCACAAAGAGGTTAGCGTCGAGTAATTTTGCTGTCGGCGTCACAAACGCAACTTGTCCACTAGGTTTGGTGACCCGAATCATTTCCTGAAGCGTGGCCTCAACTTTTTCTGGCACAAACAGAATCCCTCCGAACTCGAACACAACATCAAAGGTATCGTCCGCATAGGGAAGTTGTTCTGCATTCCCCTGAACCAGTCCGACGTTCATCCTCCATTTTCGAGCGTTCTTCTGGCATTTTTTCAACATTCCATACGAGATATCCACTCCAAAGTAGTCAGCTTCCTTTCCGTTTTCCTGGAGGTTTCGAAGCTGCAGTCCCGTCCCCACACAGCTTTCGAGTACACGGTCCCCGGGGTTCACATCCAACTGTTCGGAGTATTCCGATCGCCCGGCTTCGAGACCGGACAGTATCCTTGATCTCGACAAATCATAGATATAACTCTGTAAATCGAACGTCCATTGCATCCGTCGGTTGATACCGACCACGTCCTCCTCACGGAGCAGCACTGGAATTCCATCACGGATCGGAAACTGCTCTCCCGACTCCGAATCAATCAATACGCCATCGTCACGAAATACTGTATTGCCTGTGTACGGATTCCGGAGTAACCGAAGCTGTTCAGCCTGTTTGGTTCGTTGTTCTTCGCTTGTCCCCATACAATGGATTACGGATTGTAGGAGGTAAAGCCTAGGTCGGGTTCAAAAGAAGCAGGAATCTACACAACAGCTAATCGTTCTCGAATGGTACAAATTGGCATGGTTAGTGAGGGTGACCCCGAGACCGTTCAAACCAAACAACGTGAAATACTCACTCTATTGCGGAATCCGACTACTGGAAATTCGCTAATTCTTGAAGATGATGTGATGATCGATCCGATTACAGAAGAGCGGTTCGAAATCAGGAACGGAATACCGGTTATTCTCCGGAAAGACGATGTTTTCGGGAACAATCGGAAACAACAAATCGGCTACGATTGGTTTAGTTACGCATATGATTTGATGTATGCCCTTCCATTGTCGAGATTACAGCAGTGGTTAGATGAGCTCGCCGAAATCATAACGATAGAATCGGGTGATCGTGTGCTTGAGACGGCTGTCGGAACGGGACAACAATTCCGAAATTTAGCTCGACATGGTATGGACGGGCACTTTTTTGGAAACGACATCTCCTACGGCATGTTGAACAAATGCCAGAAGAACCTAAGAAAGTGGGACATCGATGTTGGGCTTGTGCAGGGAAACGCCGAGGCGCTCCCGTTCCAAAGCGAACGCTTCGATGTAGTGTTTCATGTCGGCGGATTCAATTTTTTCAACGACAAACAAGCGGCTATCGACGAGATGATTCGGGTTGCAAAGCCTGACGCTAAATTATATATTGCTGACGAGACTTCTGAATTCATCAACTTACCGCAGATTGTTGTACGACTGATTCCTGAGCGTGCAACCCGCGTTGCCGACCCACCAATCGATCTTGTTCCTGATAATATGCACGACATTAGTAGTATGAAGATCGCAAACGGGAAGTTTTGGCTGGTGTCATTTCGAAAGTCATCGATATGAAGATGAACGTATTAGGTGACTTGATGTGTAGAGGGGTTGTGCTGAGCGATCGTCACCTTCACAAATTCACCTGGATCTCGTGCGACATTCGCGCCCTGAGTTCAGCACACACTGAATGAAATGGCGGATATTTGTTATAAACGGAGTGATCGACACAGAGGATGAGTTCAGCACTCGATTTCGTTTGTTGCGACCAATTCGGGTTGAGTCAGGTAATCAGTAGTACTGTGACGTCACACATATACCGAACGTACTCGCTACGGGACAGGTTACGCTGACCGTTGTTCAAAGAGGAACGACGTGATCGTGGAGCAGAATTCGCGTCTGCGTTCCTCGAAGGCACCATGCCCAGTGTTTTCGATGAGATGTGTCCGTGCGTTCGGGATTGTTGTTCCCATCGCCTGGAGGTCCTCAGCATCGAAAAGTTGATCTTCGGAACCGCCGATGACGAGTGTTTCCGGTTCGGTCATATCGAGTTCGCCTGTGGCGTCATGGTCGAGACAGGCCTGTGCCGAGGTGATGAAATCATTCGGGTACGGTGGTTCTTTGATAATCCCCGGAATTTTGAGTAGTGCACCGTACGCAGCGCGTTTCGTCCCGGCGGAGTACGTCGTTTCGATGCTTCCAACGTACACGTCTGCCCAATCCCCGTCACGTCCGGCGGCGAGCCAGCCGGATACGATTTCGCGGCCACGTTCGCTCAATTGCGGACCGGCAATTGCGATAACGAGGTTTCGCACGTGTTCAGCGTGCTTGATGCCTAGATACTGTGCAATCAATCCGCCCATTGAGAGTCCGAGCACATTCGCAGGCCCGATCTCGGCGAGAACATCCCCATAATTACTTGCCATCTCTCGGGTCGTGATGCCGTCCGGCATGTCACGTGGACGCTTGACGACATACACGTCAAAGTCGTCAGCAAATGGTCGCATGTAGTACCGTTCGAGAAGGACCCGTGTTATTTTCGGCGTGTCACCCCCCTCTAACGCGTCGCTAAGTCCGGGAAGAATGACAAGCGGTTCGGTACCGCTACCGAATCGAATTGTTGGATGACCTGAGAATTGTTCCCTAGTTGGATTCATAGAGGGTGTCATAGAACAGTTAGCATACCTAAGAGCAGGGTGAACGCTGAGGTGGAATGAGTTCAGCGACCCTGCAAGATGAGCCTTGGATAGACGAGTTCTTTAATCTCGTGGCAGTCGAGACGCTTCCGCTCTTCGAATACCTCGACTTTGACTTTCTCAGTGAGTATGACGTGTTCGCCCCCGATGAGCGGGGGCGAACACGAGACCACCA
>NZ_REFZ01000007.1 GCF_003841465.1 Natrarchaeobius oligotrophus | reverse complement strand
AGGAAGCCGTTTACAACCTGCTCTCGTGGGTTCGAGACAACGATGATCGTGGCGTCGATGACCTTATGCAAGAGATCGACCACCTTTTCGTTCACTCAACAGCCGACGCTAACGTTCAAAGCTGAGTCTACTAGTAAGGGTATTTCCTCTATTGGAGTTTCTCCCCTCTCTCTGGTTTCGTCACCATTGTAGCCCATAGACAAGATACAGGCACCATTACGTATAAAGTTCGTCCCTATTTAGATTGAAAGGATGTTTTGATTATGTGGGTGAATGTGCTTTTTGTTCAGTTCGCACGTGTAGTGTGCGGATGGTTCACTGCTTTCGATGTGAAACAAACGGAATCGTCGTGCTGCACTCACCCTCTATATTCAGAAGACTCCTCCTGACATGATCTGAATAGGACGTTCGGTTTCTACTGAATCCATAGCACGAATGTCACACGAGATCATCCTCACTTTACTTGTCGGTCGGAATTACATTGGCTGCTACTCTTCATTGGAGTTGAGCCGCTTACGAGATAGGATCGTCCGTCCGGAGACGAACGTTGTTTCTTTTCCCTCGGGATTGTCCGCGGGCAAGAACCCATTTGGATTGCGCCACTTGGACATGCTCACTCGCGCACGTTCTAACCACTCGATTTCACCTTCTGTAATGCCCTTCTCCCGCAGTGCTTCGCGCTCGCTATTGTTTAGGTACCAATACGAGTCATTATTTTCAGTAGGCTCATTGCGGCAGTCAGTGACGGCGGTTTTCGAATCGTATTGTTCACCGCTTGATCCATCGTTTGAATGGTTGTCAACCATGTATTAGCTATATCGATAATGATAGTAAATTGTTTCCCCAATACGAATAATATAGAGTATAGTTTCCCAAACATTAATATTGGGAACGCGCGCAGCAGGAGTCGTGCGCCACTATTTTACAAGTATTCCACAGATTATTATCCTGAATTCTCTACTCGCACGTAATTCCGAGACACGCATCGTCTGCTACAAGGGAGAATGGCATGGCCATCAACTATTCCCGGTCTGGCGGAACGTCGTGGTTAGATCTTCACTGTTCAGTTCATCAGCAAACTTTCTAACCTGATTGACAGTCATGTTCCTCCAGCACGTTATGGGAAATCTGGAGGTTACAGCGCTCACAGAAGTAGTACAGTTTTCTTAGGTGCCAGCCTTTATTTTTGAGATGATATGGGTCATGGCCATTCGTTTCTTCCAAATGTTGTTCACACAGTCGCCATTTGTTATCAGGATGCGCCTCCGGACTCGGGAGCGCGTAATCTGCTGTATCATCGCATTCAGATGACTGGCAAATCGGAGTTGCAGTGACAGTTTGATTTTCGAGTGTTACTTCAATTCCCTCAATTGGTGTTGTCTCGTCCATATGCAGTTCGTTCTATAAGATGAATAGTTAAACCCATTTCGGAATAATACCACAACCATGGCTCTCAACCCAATATTAGTTAACAAAGGTGGTATATGAGTCGTATATTTTGCATACAGTAGAAAAGTATAGAAGCGAATATCTGTGACGTGAGATTGCTAGTTTGGGTTTTGGAATCAAATATTTTAATAATGGTTCTGGTATTTAATTGGTCGCAAAAAATAGCACAGACCAAATCTAAGACCAGAATAGCAGAGCGGAGTTACCGAGGCCGAAGGTCTTTCCATCGAAAGTCCATGATTTTCCCATCATCAAACTCGACTCTGTATAATTTACTGTCTCGCTCGTCCCCTGTTTCATCCCCTGCATCATCCTCTATAATCTCATCAATCACACCGTATTTTCCATGAAAATCATCAAAGTCCGGATCAGTTTTGTCGGGAATATCCACGCGGACATTGTCACCCAAATCAAATTGTTGAACCATGCTCAAGTTATGCTCCTTCGGTACTGGAGATTTATTTGCTTTGTATTTCATCTAACTTCGCCAATAGGAGATCCGGATTTTCGAGGGCGAGATATACAATAGCCTGATCAATTTCGTGTCCGTACGCGTCCCAAAGTTCATCATGTTGAAGCTCTAGTTCTTGTTTTCGTCGTCGGACTTCTTGTCGGTCGTCAACATATAGCGTTAATCCCTCAGGCATAGTGTTAACATTTGTATCTTAGAATATAGTTGGTTGGAACATTCACTAATGTAATAATTTAGTCAATTATTTCATTTATCCAGACTAATGGGGAGATAGTGTTTAGGCTTCGTCAATTTTCTCCTCCCACATCTGAGCTTCTTCAACTATTTCACTAGCTAACTCCTCTGGCCGTGAAATACTGAGCTTCTTGAAGCCCTCACTTAGCGGTTTAACGCTGTCTTCGTCAGCTATCTCTCGTAGTCCGCCGTCGGTCAACTCTGACTTGACAACCTCACTCCCGTCTCGAACACGATCCACTGTGTCTTTGTCTAGACTGTCAGGAAGGAAGAATACAAGGCGACCAGATTTCACCTCTTCCAGCATATTCACGCGCTCCTCGGCCAAGGCTTCGTAGAAATCCTCTTCCGTGAACTCATCGTCATATTCAATGAGATTCTCGGCGAATTTTCCAAGCTTCGTTTCCTCTTTTGTAATGGAGAAGATGGAACTCACATCCATCAAACCCATTAAGAGAACGTTCGCTTGGAACTCCTCATCATCGTAGTAGTCGTAAACGTTCTCACGGAACCACTGCTTCAGTTCGTTACGAGTCGCATTTTCGAGACCCTCTTCAGCGACGACACTCGGCGGCAGCATCCACGTGAATGAGGAGATTGTCTCCCCATCGTACTCCTCCATTGTCCGGTACCGGATGAACTTGTTCTGGTTATCTTCGTTCTCAGCTTGGTAATAGTCGTGGTCTTCTGGAGCCTCTTGGTCGCGAAATACAAGTAGTGCAATCTGACTTGATTCAGTCTGGTTATCAATGAGTTTCGCCAAGTCCACGTCTCGGTCTTCAAGGATGCGAGTCATCCGCTGATACTCACGGAGATCCGTTTGTGCCTCGTCCCGTTCTTCGCGCGCTTCACGCTCCCGTTCGACTGCTTTCGCCATCTTCCCGAACCGTTCATTATCGCGTTCCCGCTGCTCAGTTTGATAATTGAGGTATGTACTGGCAGTTCCAGTCAAGAGAGTAAAACCTACCCCAACAATTGAAATCGTACGGGCAAATGGGACTGGGAGAAGATACGCAGACCCGAACACGGCTGTGGTGAAGACTCCACTGACAAGTGCAGCTTTAACACCATGTGATCTAATCTGATCTTCAATAGTCTTCCCAGCCGTGACCATCTGTTATGAGTCATATAGTCAATCCACTTAGTCATTGTCAGTACTAATTCTCCTTTCGTGCCTTACGATTTCACTGTTAGCTGTGATTGATACGCGCTGTGTTTCCGACTCTCCTATTCAGAAGCGTCTAAACAAGGCTCACAATCAAAATGGGAATATACGCCAACATGATGTGTTACGAAGTAGGTTTACAGTAGTTGATCCATCAGTTGGTCTTTGACTGTTTCTGCTTCCTCCTTTCCTTCGAACCCGGTGAACAGAATCTTTCCACTAGAAAAAATGAGAACGACTCCAGATGGGTTGTCCGTCCGGTAAATCAGTCCTGCAAATTGCTCTGGCTCATATTCAACGTTCTCGAAACCGAGTTGTATAGCCAATGCTTCTAAGTCTATTTCCTCCCCCAAATCGTGCATGAAGACCATATATTTGATAGAAAATGACGATTCAGATAGTTCTCCCTTAGTAACTTCCACAAGGTGATTTATGAATTTCTCACGAACCTGTTGAAGCTCTTCCCTTGAGGTTGCACCGGGAATTGTGTAGGTCCCAGCGGGATATATCATTATGAGTGGGGTCTCATCGCCATATTGTATGTCCAACCTCCCCGGCTTTAATCGAGAAATCTCATCATCAAGATCGTCATATAGCTCAGTGATATCTAATTCGTCATAATTTAGCACTCCTGTTGCAACGATATTTACAATTTCCATTCTATATCACTGAGATTTTACCAAATATCCAAAAAGTCGTCTACCACAGCTACTTCTTTATCATCAAGCCCATATGTGTCCTTAAGGACAACTTCATCCAATTCTGTCTGTAAGTCTTCGGCTTTTTGTTCTAACTCCGCGATCTGATCGACATCTGATTCATACTCTTCCATTAGGGCTATGACGTTCTCTTCTACTGGAACACTCATATTTAGTATCTCGGACCGAGAGAGGCGTTTGTTTTGTGCTTTGAGGGTTTTAAATACAAAGTCTCGAACCATTTCGTTCTCGAAGTCAATTGTGTGACCGCGCTTCATCACGACCTGATAGACTTTCTCGGAACTCACCTCCATCTTGTCATTAGTCCGGATGGGTTGTTGTCGATAATCGTCATCATCAAGATCAATCGACTTCGCTAAGTCAAGAACTGTTGATTCCTGTTCGTAGGATGGTAGATAGTTCAGAATATCGCTTGTTCGAACCTCTAACTCAGTAATTGTCTCGATGGTGTCCCGAATCTCTTCTGCTATTGATGAAATTTGTTCATCCTGTTGAGAGAGAACTACTGGGAGAGGTTTCAGGAAGTTCTTCCCATATGAATAGAACTTACTATTAAAAATAAAGCTAATGTGTTTGTGGTAGAACTCGATAACACGAGAGTTTAGCAGCCCGCCGAAATATAACGTGTCTGATGCGGTTGCCGCGTATTCTTCTCGCAAGCGGAGGCCATATCCGCCTGCTGTTCCCCCACCTACGAAATAGTACCGTCCCTCTGTGTCAGGAACGAACGAGGGTTCTTGCCGAAGTACACCGAGCATGATCTTGTCTGATTCAAACTTCTCGATATTTTGTTTTCGGCCGAATGCCCACCACTGTTCCACGTCACGCCAGCTACCACCGTCTCGTTGTTTTAGGCGCTCTTCGTGATCTTCAAAGAACTCCCACGCGTAGGGATATTCTTCTTGTAGAGTTACCTTTGGAAGTAGGTTTGCTTCCTCGTCGCGGATCTCATACGGGAAGACAACCCATAGGTTCTGCCAGTCAAATTTCCAGCGGTGGATCTCATCACCTTTTAGAACGCGCCGAAGGATGTCTTTCTCGATTAACCGATAGTCATCTTCTCCCCCGGGCTTGAACTCGACGAGGCCTTCTTCTTCCGACTCCCGAACCTCACCAATATAGACGCGATCAGCGCTCGTCTGCATGCCCACGAAAATATCTTTAGAAATATCGTCCAGACGAAGGTCTGCTGATTGCTCAATTTTGTCAAAAACCCTTCGTTCGTCCTTGGGCATCGGCTTCCAGATAGCTGGTGTTCCTTCATTATCTCTCGCTAACTTCACCTGTGGATATTTGAATAAATCGTACCCGGTCTCGGTATCGGGAGTCTTCCACCTATCGAGGTATCCGATCTCGTTCAATGCACCGTCATTCTTTTCGGCAAACCGCGCACACCGCACTTGATTTTCATCTATGGATTCTTCGCGGTCAATAGTAATAATACAGGGATAAGGGGTGGGAACATCGAAAACATCAGCGTCTTTGAAATCAATGAGACTGGTGATTGGCTCCTCGACTAATTGATTCCGAATTTCCTGCGCGTAGTCGGCCACAACGACCCTGTTTGGACAAATGTATGCTAGTTTGCCATTCTCACTTAGCCACTCCAGTCCGCGCTCAATGAATGGTACATAGATATCGAAGTTTTTGATAGCACTCGCATATCGGGCCGAGTACGTGTCCTTCATCCCGCTCAAGTTCTGGATACGGACATAGGGCGGATTTGCTGCGATAATATCAAACTCTTCCTTGTCCTTGATTCGGTCAACAGCATTGCGGTCCTCAATGAAAGTCTGTGCCCGGCCGTTGTAGTCGGCGAATTGTTCAAGCGAGGATTGCTCGCCTTCCATATCCGTACTCGCCTCTTGCTTTTCCAACAAGGTCGGTGAGAGGGTATCTGCAACATGGATTTCAAACCCATCCATAGAATAGTGGGGATCTTTCTCAGCCACTTTGTCGTACAGGTCAATAGTACGGAATAGGAGATTGATTTGAGAGATATGGACTGCGAAGGGGTTGATGTCGATCCCATAGACGTTGTTCTCTACGCGTTCGAGAATTGTCCGGGCTTCATCAGCATCTAATTGATGAACACTTGTCTTGTTGAACTTTTGTAGGAAATGCTGGATAAGTCGCTCTGTAACCTCCGTAAGGAAGGTGCCGCTCCCACAAGCTGGGTCAAGGACCTTCTTTTGGCCAATCCTCTCGTTTGGATGGTAATCCACGGAATCGAGCATGAATTGGACAACCTCAAGCGGCGTGTAGTATTCGCCAAGCTCCTTCCGCTCCTGCTTAGGCAGGTAGTCCTCGTATACATGTCCAAGGATGTCTCGATTGACGTACTCGAAGTCGAAACGGTTGAGGCGTTTGATAACACTCCCAAGCGTGTAGTTAAGTTCCTTTTCGAGGTTTCGCTGTTTACGGGTTTCCTCGCTGTCAAAGCTGCTTCGTTTATCTTTACTCACCCACCACCAGTCGAAGATACTAAGCTCATAAAGATCCGGGTAGTGATCGTCAATCCGGTCGTATGTGTCCATCAGCGCGTCAAGGTAAGGGCGTGGTTCTTCACGTTCTAGCTCTTCCGCCATGCCCCGTGAGGAGAGCCGCGTACGACCGACAATCTCCTTATCTTCTGCGATACGAGCGAACAGTGCTCGGTTGAGAATTATGTAGGCCGTCTCTCGGCAGAAGGCCTCTTTTGCGTTCCCACTTTGTCCAGTGTACTCACGCCACTCCTTCCAATCAGGGAACGTAGTTTCCAAGAAGTCCTTTGGATAGGAACCCTCCTCTCGATCACGGTAGTCATCAAAGAACCTTTTGAGAACTTCCGTTAATTCGTCGAGGGACTGTCTAACTGCATCTAAGAATATTTCGTATCCTTCGTCAGGGGCACCTTCTTGATACTGGACTGGGACTTCTTGGTACGTTTCCCTAAAGAGTTCAGGGTCCGTAAAATTGACATGTCGATCTTGACGGAGATATTCTAGTTCCGCGAGCGCGTCCCGTTGTGACTGCGTAAGCTGGTCTAAATCAGTAGTCGCTATTTCGCCAATGTCGAAGTCACTTATCGAAGTAATCGACTGGTCTTCGGGTTTGTATTCATAAATTCGGAATGTATGGCCGTTCGTGAGTATCCCATATTTGGCACTCCCGACACCGTTCATGTAAATTTCTAACTGCTCAACGTCAGAGAGGTCGAGATCATGGGACGGTCGCTTGGTCTCGCATACAATAACTGGAAAAGGAGGTTCACTGTCATCATAGCAAAGAACATCTTTGCGGTCGTCCTCAAAGTTGACGTGCCCCTCACCCTCATTACGAGACCATCCCAGAGCATCGGTAAATAGGTGGTCTACGAGAGAGTACCGAAAGTCGAACTCACTTCCTTCCTCACGAATCTCTTTGTGAAGAGCAACAAGTGATTTATGGAAGTTTGAAAGTGTAGCTTCCGACATAGCCTCTCGTTTCCGTCACCATGACATAAACTTTCATCTATTTGTTCGTCCTCGGTGATTCTCATTTTTACTTAACCGAGAGAACAAAAGCAACTTTCGAGTGCTGGGAAGGAGTTAGGTTCAGATATTCTCCAATCGAGTTTGCTCAAAATAGTCTTGCCAGATAGGAATGCCAGTACCCATTCCACCTCACTAACATATTGCACCCCTGCTTCAAGTTATTATGTCCTTCCAAGTTTGATAGGCAGCCGTCGTCCTGCATTTTTCCACTAACATTACCGAAGAATTTCTATCGGTAATCAAGAGAGGGTAGCTTGATAAATTTTTTGATAACTAACGGTGTTAGTAGACATAAATTATGGATAGGCAGAACCTTGGCTTTGCTCAGTACAGTCTGTTTCCGCGCTCACCTAAAGAGCGTACCTTGTCAGAACAACGAAGACCTTCGGTCTTCGAGCGTTGAGCGTAGCTCAACACAACGAAGACAAAGGTGTGGGTCTATATTTGTAGATGTACTGGGATCTTAAATATTTTGTGTGTAGTGGGATAGAACATCAACTATTAATCGAGTTTAAACATTTCTCACGAACGCGATGTTCTTTGGAAAACGCAAATAAATATGGGATGAATGGGGGAGGTACAATTAATAATCAATATCTGTCCTATTTATAATTTTTGTCGTGGTGATCTTCTATTTTAGCAACCAATGGGACGATCTCATTATTAATAAACTGAATAAGACCATCAAGATCACGACGAGTTTCGTCGTGTTTTGTTTCCAGCGCGTGGAGTCTCTGATCAAGATTATCAAGCCGCCCATCGACAGTTGCATGGTCGGGTTCGGTAGAAGCCGCCAATCCCTCATCTAGCGCTCGCCATCCCTCGTCAGTTATCGTGCCAACGATGGTAGGGGGGACTCCATCAGGAGTCAATGTTTCATCACGGGTGATTTCGACATATCCGGTGTCGGCGAGTTTCTCCCACCGATATGTTACTGATCGATTTTCTTCAATTCCAACCCGACGTTTAATTTCGGTTGTCGAAGCGCGGCCGCCATTGTTCTCTAATACATGCATCATCTCGCGAGATTTCTTATCTAAGTCTTCCATACAGTAAAAAATATAATTTTCGAACAAAGGAATACCGGTGACAATATTAAATATGTATATGAATCAAATGATATTATCATGAAATTTTCTGACTCTGGTTCATATTCTTACATAATATATGTGGGGGTACGACACCTCCATTTATCGAGTGGGCTTGAAAGATATCAAAGAATATTCATCAAAATTCACTCAACACTCATGAGAATCTATGATAATCACACAATATGATATTTGGTGACGCTAGGATGCGGACGCATCACTTGAGGAAGTCCCGCTCCTGTAGTGAGTGAATGTTTGCCTCGCGTCCGCAGTGGGGACAGTAGGTAGGTGTGTTGCCGACGGCGCTGACGACGATGCACGTCTGCTAAACTAATTCCTCAAGTTTCTCGGCGACTCACTAACGATGCCAAAATGGCGGGTCCTATGTTGATAGATGCGCCACAGGAGATATATGATTAGTGATAATCTGGAGGCCTATTAATCCATTACAGCACTGCGAGGAGTATTACTGCGGTTAACAGGGTTAGCCCTGTCCAGAAGATGAGTTTTAGGAGTCCGGTGTATGCTTGAACGAGGCTCATGGGTAATATTAGAGTTCGTATACGTCGGGTTGGACGGTTACTGCGTCTCCGCTGACATGGCTCCATTGCTGCATTTGCCATTGTTGTAGTTGTTTGGCGATGCAGGCTAGTTGTTCGGGGTTCGAGTTGTCGCATCGAACATCGGTGCTTATTGCTCCGGCGTTGAGGGTGATTTGTGTCATTGGTAACACTGGGGGTCATGCGGTGGGGTCGATGTTGTGGACGTCGATGACTTCGAGTTTGCAGTCGTCTCGATCCATGGCCCATTTGATTTCGTTGTGGGCGGCGTTGACGACTTGGTCGAGTCCGGCTCCGTATTGGATGCTACAGTGAGCCGCGTCGTTGGTAACGAACAATTCACACTGGGCGGGCGGTAGTTGTTGCTGGTTGGCGTTCATTGCAGTCGGATTGATGCCAGCTTCGCACTTAAACCGCGCATCTTTGTGCTTAAACCAATATGCTGTAAGATTCTAATTTAATGTATGAGAGAACGTCCGGGAGATATCAATCAAATCCTTCGATCTCGCTACGTCCGCGTCTCAGATGAATCGGATGCGGGTTGGTATCGCTGCACTGAGTGCGACACCAAAGTCTATCTGGGCGAGGATAATGCGAGTGATTTTTGGCGTCATGAGCGGCGGTATCATTCGGGGTAGGTTGCTAGCGGTTTGATTGTGTTTGTTTTTGTCTTTCCGGTCGACACGCACGTTCACCGGATCTACCGTCGGCTGGGCGTCGCGTCCGCCGACGCCGACCACGAGGAGGTCCGGGCCGCCCTCGAGAACCAGGTTCCCGCCGAGAAGTGCGGCTTCGGGCACACGGCGACGATTCAGTTCGGCCGGGAGTACTGCACTGCCCGGAAGCCGGCCTGCCTCGAGGATCCCGACGCTTGTCCGATGGGCGACGTCTGCGATCAGGTCGGCGTCTATCCTGAGACCGGCGAGGTGATCGATCCCGCCGACGCGATCGACTGATACGGTCGGTCGTACCGATTGGCCGGTTGATAGCAGGGCGGTCGTGGTGGTACCGGCGACGACGGACGACAGTCCGTATACGCCGTCGACGTGAGCTTCGCAACGGTGGAAACGTGACCGCGCGGCACTGACGCAATCGACGACCGGAGGCGGAGAGCGTTTACAGCAGGACGACGACGAGTCCAACGCCGACGGCGAACAGCGCCAGCGTCGTCGGGGGCGGTCCGTCGTAGTCGACGGACGGAACGAACCCGACCACCAGCGCCGTCAGTGCGACCAGCAACGCGGCGACGACCACCATCCCGCTTCCCACGGCAACGAATCCGATCAACGCCGCGCCGATCGCGATCGTCAGAGCGACGTCGACGCGCCGTTCCTCGAGGAGCGAAACGACGGTTCCAGCGTATTTCGAACGAGTTTCATCCATTGGTTGAACAAAATCTTACCATCGTATTAATAAGGTTCGTTCCAGCGTATCGGATTCGATTTCCCTCGCCGACGCCGAACTCCGAACGACGTCGTGGTCGTAATCGAAGCGTTGGAACGCGTGTGCGTCGTCCGTCGCGCGTCGACGGTGGCTCGTCGAGGGTCGCGTTGTCGTCTGCCGATCGGACGGTCGTAGGAGAAATCGGCGGCCAAACGTGGGTCGTCGCGTTCTGCTGACCGTCCGTGCCGTAGCGGCCGGCGGCGAGTGCGCCGGTCCCCTTACAGGAACCGGAACGTCTCGAGGTTCTTCGGCGCGAACGTGCGCATGTTGTAGTCGTGGTACAGCGCCGACGAGAGGTCCTGTGTCGAGCGCTCGTCGCCGTGAACGCAGAGGACCTTCTCGGGGCGGGGATTCATCGTCTTGACGAAGTTCTCGAGGCCCGCGCGATCCGCGTGGCCGGAGAAGCCGTCGACGGTCTCGACGTCCATGTTGAGCGAGAGTGTGCCGCGACCGTTGTCGCCGTTCATCGCACCGACTTCGCTGGTGGGGATCTCGTCCCAGCCGTTCTGGATGCGTCGGCCGAGAGTACCCTGGGCCTGGTAGCCGACGAAAACGAGCGTCGAATCCGGATCGGGACCGATGTGGCCCAGCCAGGACATGATGGGGCCCCCGGTGACCATCCCGGACGTCGAGAGGATGATACAGGGATCGCCGTCGGCGACGTCCTGGCGTTCCTCCTCGCCGCCGTCGATGTGGTTGAACTCCTCGGCGAGGAACGGATTCTCGTCATCGTGGAAGATGCGGTCGCGAAGGTCGTCGCGCAGGTACTCGGGATAGGTCGTGTGGATCGCAGTTGCCTCCCAGATCATCCCGTCGAGGTGAACCGGCATCGAGGGGATGTCGCCCGAGCGCATCGCCTCTTCGATGACGAGCATGATCTCCTGGGATCGACCGACCGCGAACGCCGGAATGAGGATCTTCCCGCCGCGGTCGTACGTCTCCTGGATGACCTCCTTCAGCTTCCGCTCGGAATCTTTCTGATCGGTCTGGTAGTCGTTTCGACCGCCGTAGGTCGACTCGAGGACGAGCGTCTCGACGCGCGGGAAGTCGTTGACGGCGCCGTTGAACAGGCGAGTGTCCTTGTAGTGAATGTCGCCGGAAAAGGCGACGTTGTAGAGGCCGTCGCCGATGTGGAAGTGCGAGACCGCCGAGCCGAGAATGTGGCCCGCGTTGTGGAACGTCAGTTTGACGTCCGGCGCGATGTCCGTGACGTCGCCGTACTCGAGGGGAACGCAGTGTTTGATGGCTTCGCGAACCTGCTCGGACTCGTACGGCGGCGTCCGTCCCTCCTTGGCCGCGACGTCGAGGTAGTCGAGCGTGAGCAGCCCCATCAGATCGCGGGTGGGCTCGGTGCAGTAAATCGGGCCGTCGTAGCCGTACTTGAACAAAAGCGGGATGAGCGCGGAGTGGTCGAGGTGGGCGTGAGTCAACACGACCGCGTCGATGGTCTGAGGGCCAGCGCCGAGCGCTTCCGGTGCGTGGAGGTACGGCACTTCGCCCTCGGCTCCCGGCTTGTCGCCGCAGTCGATGAGGATCCGCGTCTCGGGCGTCGAGAGGATGAACGAGGCGCGTCCGACCTCGCGACAGCACCCGAGCGTCGTGATGCGGACGTACTCGTCGTCGGACATCTCCTCGCGGTGGATCTGTCGGCCGACTCGCTCCAAGATGTCCCGTCGTTCCTCGCGCTCCTGTTTGAGGAAGCTGCGGACGTTCGAGACCGTCGAGGACTCGATGGGAGGCGTCCGGACGACTTCGGGCGTCCAGCCGACGTTTTTGGTGATGTCCCGGAGAGTCGAGCCGTGGCGGCCGATCACCATCCCCGGCTTCTCGGCTTCGATGACGACCTCGCCGGTGTCGGCGTGGAAATCGAGGTCGGTGACGCCCGCCTCTTCGGGGATGACGCTCATGATCTCCTCGCGAGCCGCCTCGGGCCGCGAGAGAACGCTCGGATCCGGACGGACGGTGATCCGCTTGCGAAGTTTACTCGCGAGCTTGCGGATGAGATCGCCCTGGCGGGCGAACTTCTTCGGATCGCGCGTGTAGACGACCAGTTCCGGTCCTTCGTACTTCACCGAGGAGACCGAGATATCGCTCGGTAGCTCGCTCGTGATCTTTGCTTGCAAATCGTCGAGTTGCTGCTCTACAGTGCTCATAATCGCCAGATGTGGCTTGCGTGAACTCGCCGCCGGGGAACGGATCCGCCGAGGTGGAGGGGAGACGAAGCGGAGAGCGACGTCCCGGTGGCCATCCGCATTCGGACGGTGTAGGCCAATCGAGACCGCGAACGCCCCGTACGGGACGGCGCAGTACGTCTCCTCTTCCGAATCATCCTGTGAACTCCGTGTCGTGACGAATACGTTCCCAGGTCGGTTATCCTGGTCCGTGCGGGAAGATTCCAGGGAGAACCCGCTTACCTGACGGTATCCTCTGCGTGGTATAAAAGCCTTCGCAAAATCCAGGGCGATCCGGATCGAATCCGACCCATGAACGTTACGCGAGAGCGCGTTCACGGCGAGTACGAGTGGGTTCGAAACCGAGCGTCGACCGTCGTCCCGATCGTCAACGGCGTTCGCGACGATCTGGGAGCGGTCTTCGAGACCGACGTCGATCGCGTGACCGATGCCCAGTACGTCGCGGAGGTCGACGAGGTGTTTGCGGACGGCGATCTGGCCGTCAACGTCGCCGCGCTGGTCGCGATCCTCAGATCCCTCGACGTCGAAGGCGACTATCCGGGATTCGTCGTCGACGAGATCCTCGGCCGGGAACTGGCTGCGACGATCGCCGGCACCCAGCCGCTACGGACGCTCGGCGAGGCGACGTTTCACTACGCCGATCTCCGCGTTCACGGCGACGAGGACGAGAACGCGGGGATCGACGACCTCGAGGCGGCGCTGGCGGCCGGGTTCCAGGAGCGAATTCCCGGGTGGGACTGGACCGAACGCGAGAGTCCGTTCGCCGTCGATCCCGAGGATCCCTGAGGCGGTCGCGGTTCCGATCGGACGGAGACGCCGCCGACGATTGCGGTGCTCGCGCTGGCACCGACTCTGCAGGGTCCGGCCCCGAAGATTGGACGCGAGCCCGCGTCGAACCGCCGGACCGGGTCGGAGAGAGACTCACAGACGCGAGTCGTCTCCGACTCGAGAACCGACCAGACTCGAACTCGCCGGGAGAAAATCGCGTCAGTCGTCCTCGGATTCGGCGTCCGCGTCGTCCGCGTCCGACTCGTCTGTGGCGTCGCCCTCGTCCTCGGATTCGGCGTCGTCCGCGTCGCCCTCGAGTTCGTCCTGGATCTCCTCGAGATCCTCCTCGTCTATCTCGTCGCCGTCGGGCTGTTGCTGTTGTTGCTGTTGTTGCTGGATCTGGTCGTAGAGGTCGCTCGAACCCAGCACGGCGATGTCTCCGGTTCGAAGGGCGTCGACCAGCACGTCGGCGGAGCCGTCGACGAGGTACAGTCCGGATCCCTCCTCTCCCTCCTCGATGCTGAGATCGGCGTCGGACTCGGAATCGACGCGATCCTCGAAGTTGTCGATCGCCTCCTGGTGGAGTTCTTGCTGGCGCTGGATGGCTTCTTCCTCGGACAGTTCGCCCTCGAACACCTGCTCCTGAAGATCCTGAATCTCGCTCGCCTGCGGCTCTGCGATCGCGGTGAGTTCCTGCTGACCGTCGCTTCCGTCGCCGTTTCCGGAGTCCGTCACGCTGAGATCGGAACAGCCGGCGACGGACGCCGTGATGCCCGTTCCGGTGAGTTGCAGTAACCGCCGCCGCGTCTTGAAGTTTGACATCGTTCACTAGCCGGCGGGTCGGATCGATTGTAAGGCTTTCTGCATCGATCGTTCGGAGGGCCGTCGCGTGTCGCGTTGCTTTTATCGGCCGATCAGCTACCGAAAAACAGTGACGACGGAAAACGCTACTCTCTCCACCGTCAACCACCCGTCCGTCGAGGCCGCCCACGACGCGATATCCGACGGCCTCGAGCGCGACGCGCTCGTCACCGTCTTCGGTCGGTGTACGGTCGACTACGAGGGTCGCGCCGCGAGCCGACTCGAGGCGGGCGATCGCCACGTCATGCTCAAACCCGACGGTGCGACGCTCGTACACACGGACGAGGGTCAGCAACCCGTCAACTGGCAGCCGCCCGGCTGCGATCACGACGTGCGGCGCGTTCGAGCGGACGGAGCCGACGTTCTCGTCCTCGAGAGCCTGCGATCGACGCCCGAAGAACGGCTTCTCGTTCGATTTACCGACGTGCTCCAGGTATCCGCGTTCTCGGGAACCGACGAGAGCGACCTCTCGCTGTCGGGAACCGAAGCGGACCTCCGAACGCGAATCCTCGACGAGCCAGATCTGCTCGAGCCGGGCTTTTCGCCGCTGGCGACCGAACGCGACACGCCCGCCGGGGCCGTCGACGTCTACGGCGAGGACGCGGCCGGCCGGACCGTCGTAGTCGAACTCAAACGCCGCCGCGTCGGCCCGGACGCGGTGAGTCAACTTCGGCGGTACGTCGACGCCGTCGAGCGCGACCTCCACGCCGACGCTGCAGTTCGAGGCGTTCTCGTCGCTCCCTCCGTCACCGACCGCGCCGACCGACTGCTGGCCGAACACGGACTCGAGTTCGTCTCGCTCGAGCCCGATCCCGGGTAACGTGCGTTACTCGTTCGAACTGCCGATTCCGATTTCGCGTTTTCCGCACCATCGCCGTGATCGAAACGCGACGAGATCGCGCCGCGTCGCTCACTCCTCGAGCAATCGCTTGAGCCGATCGAGTTCGGTCAGCGCCTCGACTGGCGTGAGGTGCGCGAGATCCAGCGCCCGAAGCTCGGCGGCGACGTCCGCGGGCACGTCTCCCCCGTCCGCGGTTGCGGTCGTCGTCGATCCGTCCGTCACCGGCCGGTCGCCCTCGACCGTCTCGCCCGCCTCGAGTTCGTCGCCGTCGGTCTCGGCGGCCAGCTCTCGAGCCCGCTCGACGACGGGACCGGGGACGCCCGCTGCGGTCGCGACCTCGACCCCGTAGGAGCCGGTCGCCGCGCCGGGAGCGATCTCGTGACGGAAGACGACCTCGCCGTCGTCCCGATCGACCTCGAAGTGGAGCGTGAACGCGCCCTCGAGGTCGTCCGCGAGGTCGGTCAGCGCGTGGTGGTGGGTCGCGAACAGGGTCGTCGCGCCGACCTCGTCGTGGACGTGCTCGGTGATCGCCCGCGCGATGGCGAGTCCATCCGCGGTCGAGGTACCTCGACCGACCTCGTCGAGCAGGACGAGCGAGCGCTCGTCGGCTTCGTGCAGGATCGTCGCCAGTTCGTCCATCTCGATCATGAACGTCGAGCGGCCGCCCGCGATGTCGTCGCTCGCACCCACGCGCGTGAAGATTCGCTCGACCGGGGTGATTCGCGCCGACTTCGCCGGGACGAAGCTCCCGACCTGTGCCAGGAGAACGATCTGGGCGACCTGGCGCATGTACGTCGATTTGCCGGACATGTTCGGTCCGGTGATCACCGCCAGCCGCCGGTCGTCGGTCAGGCGGGCGTCGTTGGGAACGAACGACTCCTGGGTCCGCTCGACGACGGGGTGGCGACCGCCCTCGACGTCGATCTCGAGACCGCCCGCCGTCCCGTCGTCGGTCCGGCCGTCGGGACGCTCGAGAATGTCCGGGCGGCAGTAGTCGTACTGGGCGGCGACCGTCGCGAGCGAGACGAGCGCGTCGAGGGTGGCGACCGCGTCTGCGAGCCGCTGGACGCGCTCGACCTCGTCTGCGATCTCGCGGCGAACCGAGCGAAAGAGTTCGTACTCGCGTTCGTCCGCCCGCTCTTCGGCGCTGACGATCCGATCCTCGCGTTCTTTCAGCTCCGGCGTGACGAACCGTTCGGCGTTCTTCAGCGTCTGACGGCGCTCGTAGTCGTCGGGCACCGCCTCGAGGTTCGGGTTCGTCACCTCGATGTAGTAGCCGTGAACCGAGTTGTAGCCGACCTTCAGCGAGTCGACCCCGGTCCGCTCGCGCTCGCGCTCCTCGAGGTCGTCGATCCACTGCTTGCCGTCTCGCGCGGTCGAGCGCAGCTCGTCGAGCGTCTCGTCGTACCCCTCCGCGACGATTCCCCCCTCGGTAATCTCGATGGGGGGATCCTCGACGACCGCGTCGTCGACGAGCGTGCGGACGTCAGAAAGGGGATCGAGGTCCGCGCGCAGCCGTTCGAGTCGGTCGCAGTCGCAGTCGTCGAGCAGCGCCCGAAGCTCGGGGACGACCGCGAGGGTGTCGCGGAGGGAACGGAGATCCCTGGCGTTCGCGCGCTCGCGGGATATGCGTCCGATGAGCCGCTCGAGGTCGTAAACGTCCCGGAGATTCTCGTGTAGCGCTTCCCGGGTCTGGACGGCGCCGGTCAGCTCCTCGACGGCGTCGAGTCGCGACTCGATCCGGTCGGACTCGAGCAGCGGTCGGCGAATCCAGTCGCGAAGCTTCCGGCCGCCGAGGGCGCTCGCGGTCTCGTCGACGATCCCGACGAGCGTCGCGTCTTCGCGGCCGCGGACGGCCCGCGGTTCGAACAGCTCGAGGCTTCGAAGGGCAACGGCGTCGAGCAGCAGGTACTCACGGGGATCGTACCGGGTGAGGTGGGTGAGGTACTCGAGGCGGCGACGGGGTGTCTCACCCGCCGTGGAACCGCTTCCGTCGCCGTCTCCGGGTTCGTGTTCGTCCACGTCTTCGCGCTCTCGTCCGCGCTCACCCTCGTGCTCGCCACCCCGGACGTACTCGGCGTACGCGAGTACGCCACCGCAGGCGCGAACCTCGGCGTCACCGGCGAGCAGCGCGTCCGGGTCGCCGAAGTACGACGAGAGCAACTCCCCAGCCCCGTCGCGATCGAACGCCCCGGGATCGAACGGCGTCACCATGCAGTCGTCCGGGAGGACGTCCCCCGACGCGTCCGGACCGACGACCGCCTCGGCGGGGTCGAACCGACTGACCTCGTCGGCGATAGCCGCCGTCGACCGCGAACTCGTCGCGAGAAAGTCACCGGTCGAGACGTCGAGCAGTGCCAGCGCGAGTTCGTCCTCGCTCGAGCGCCCGTCGATCCCGTCGCCGCGAGCGACCGCGGCGACGAAGTTGTTGTCGTCGCTCGCGAGCAGTTCGTCCTCGGTGAGCGTCCCCGGCGTGATGACGCGGGTGACCGCCCGCTCGACGACGCCCGGCGACTCGCCGGGCTCTTCGACCTGATCGGCGACGGCGACGCGATAGCCGGCCTCGAGCAGCTCCTCGATGTACGATTCGGCGTTGTCGATCGGAATGCCGGACATCGGATACTCGCCCGTGCTGTCCTCGCGGCTGGTGAGTGCAATCTCGAGCAGTCGCGCGGTCCGCTCTGCGGCTCCGCAGAACGTCTCGTAGAAGTCACCGACCTGAAAGAGCACGAGTGCGTCGTCGTAGCGCGCACAGAGGTCGTGGTACTGACGCATCATCGGCGTCAGCTCGTCGCGTTTCTCGGCCATCTCTTCGGGAGGGCCAAGCGCCGGATCCATACTCGAATCCCGCCGCCGAACGCGGAAATAGCTTGCTGGTCGTCGATCGACGACGTTTTCGACCGGATTCGTTCGACGGGGGATAGATACCGGCTCGAGGGGGAATTCTGCGAACGAACGCGACGACTGGTAACGGCGGTGCAGTGAATTCCGAGCACGGACCGAGCCCTACGCATCCGACGACGGTCCATCGGCCCTCGCACGACTTCCAAGAACGGCCGTGCTACTCGGTTCCGGGTCGAGTGACTCCGCTGCAAGGGGGGGCCTGTAACGGACCGTCGGAATCAGAGATTGTTTCGTCCAGTGACGCGATACCCGCCTACCGTGAACGGTGGGATTCGCTCGCTGTTTACAGATAGAAGCGAGAAAATTCACTCCGTATCAGTTGACCGATTCGTACCGTGACATGGATATGTACGCACAGGTTCCGTTGCCGGGTGCAACCTGGTCGGGTTTCGTTTTTGACGTACACGGGAGATCCGCTACCAACGAAGGTGAACGCACGACCGACGGTGTGTTCAGAGCAGTTGAAGCGTCTAAGGGAATGTGTAAACGATAACTGTACCTCATATACACAAACCTTATCACATTTAGTCTCAACGATCTAACTACCATGCCAGAGAATGTCTTTGACGAAGCGGAGTACCAACGACGAACGGCTCGCTTAGAGGAACGAATGGCGGAGAACGAACTCGATGCGGTAATCGTCTCAAATCCGTCGAATATGAATTATCTGACCGGATACGACGGGTGGTCGTTCTACGTCCATCAGGCGGTGATCGTCACCAGGGACCGGGAGGAACCGATCTGGGTCGGACGAAGCCAGGACGCAAACGGTGCACGAGCGACGACGTGGCTGTCCGAGGAAAGCATACGCGCCTACAGCGACGACCACGTCCATTCTCCGTACGACCTCCATCCGATGGATGCCGTCGCCGCCGTCCTCGAGGAGCTCGACGCTGCGAACGGCCGGATCGGGCTCGAGATGGACAGCTACTATTTCACGGCGAAAGCGTATACGCGTCTCCAGCACAATCTTCCGGAGGCGGAGTTTGCGGATACGACGCTGCTCATCAACTGGACGCGAGCGAAAAAATCCGAACGGGAGTTGGAATACATGCGTCAAGCTGCCAGAATATCTGAGAACGCGATGCGCGCCGGATTAGACGCCATAGAAGCGGGTGTTCCCGAATACGAAGTCGTCGCGGAGATCTACGACGCCCTCGTTCGAGGAACCGATACCTACGGTGGCGATTATCCGTCGATCGTCCCCCTCATGCCTTCCGGTGACCACACCGGAACACCTCATCTGACCTGGAGCGATCGCCGGTTCGAAAACGGTGATCCTGTGATCATCGAACTATCCGGGTGTCGAAACCGCTATCATTCACCTCTTGCCCGAACGGCGTTTCTCGGGGACCCCCCTGAAAAACTGGTCGAAACGTCCGATATCGTTATTGAGGGGATCAACGCAGCGATCGATCGCGTCGAGCCAGGCGTAACGTGTGAGGAAGTGGAAGCGGCATGGCGTGATGTGATTACGGACTACGGGATCGAAAAGGAAGATCGCATCGCATACTCGGTGGGGCTCGGCTACCCGCCGGACTGGGGCGAACACACGGCGAGTATCCGACCCGGTGACGAAACGGTACTCGAAGAGGGAATGACGTTCCATATGATCCCAGGAATCTGGCAGGACGACGTCGGCTTTGAACTGAGTGAGACGTTCCTGGTCACTGCCGACGGCGCCGACGTTCTGGCGGACTTTCCTCAGCAACTATTTTCCGTCCAATAGGCGGTGGAACGTTCGAGCAATTCCCCGCGGATGACTCCTCTCGAGTACTTCTAACGCAGAATACATCGAAAGTCGTCGAGGCGAAGCAGGACCTTCAACGGCGGAGCACAGTCTTCTAACTCAATACGGTGGGCTCGAACTCGTCCTTCGGATGCCACACGATGGACTGCTTTCCAGTGAGATACCCCACGCCACTAACCGAGGCCTGCAACACGGTCCCGTTTTCCGCTTCTGCCGACGAATCAAGCCGTCCGAGGTACTCCGTTCCGAAGGGCCCTCGATGTGGATACGGTTCGTCGAGTCCGAGTCGGTCTTCCTCGAACAGCTTCCCCATTTTTGCACACGTCCCCGTCCCGCACGGTCCCCGCCCGATCGCCCCGTCACCGGACACGATGAGATTGGCATCAGGACCGTCCGTCCGCTCATCATAGAACAACACGACTGCAACGGGCTGGGTTTCTCCCGTTAGCGGATTGGTAGGCGGCCGATCGTTCAGTTTCTCTCTGAGCTGCGTACCGATCCGGCGGAACGCGTCGACGCGTATCGAATCCGCCGTGAGATCTAATCCCACATCGGTCACATCGACGAGTCCGTAAAAATGGCCCGCAAAAACGAGTGAAACGGCGATGTCTTCCACTCGGTCGTCGACGGGGAGCGAGACGGCCCGCTCGTTTACGACGACCGTTTCGATTCCGTTTACCGAGACCCGTTCTAGCTCGTTCTCCTCATTGTAGGTGATCGTCGTGTCAACTAAACCGATCGGTGTCTCTACGGTAAACTGATCGGATTTCGGCAGCCGACCCGCCCGGACGAATGCGGATATCGTTCCAATGGTGCCGTCACCGCACATATCGAGATAGCTACTTTTGTCCGTAAAGAATAAGCCGAGATCGGCCCGCTCATCGCCGGGAGTCACGGGAAACGAACAGACGAGGTCCTCGTGTCCGCGCGGGCCTAGATTGAGGTGTCGACGAACGTGATCGAACTCCGCTGCAAACTGCCGCCGGAGTTCGGGGATGCTTTCCCAGGAGAGGTGAGTAAAGTCGATGCCGTCCGTAACGACGCGCACCGGTTGTCCCGCACTGTGTACTTCGAGAGTCTCGATCGGCGGATTCAAAATCGGCATTTCTATCACCCTTCGACGATTCCGACGTCGTCTTCGTCCCAGACGACCGTTACCTCCTCTCCTTCGGTGAACGAGTTTGCCGTCGGTCCGTCGTTCTGGATCTCGATCACGAACTCCGAATCGAGGGCGGTCACGTAGTATTGAGTCTTCGAGCCGACGAAAATGACCTCGTCGATGGTTGCTGGGACCGCATTGCCCGGCCCCTCGTAGTCCTCTGATTCGATCGTCATTCGCTCGGGACGAACGAAGATGTGGGCGTCGTCCGAGACGGACGTCGAATTGGCCTTAATTTTCGTTCCGTCCGACTCGACGATAGACGACCCGTTTTCTTTGACGACGGATCCCTCAATGAAGTTCGTATCGCCGATAAAGTCTGCCACGAATTCGGTAGCCGGTTCGTGATAGATCTTCTCCGGCGGATCGATCTGTTCGATCGTTCCCTGGTTCATAACGGCGACACGATCCGCCATTTTCAGGGCTTCCTCCTGGTTGTGGGTCACGTACATCGTCGTTATGCCGAGCTCTTTCTGCAATCTAATTACTTTGACCTCGAGCTGATCGCGGAGTTTTTTGTCAAGCGCACCGAGCGGTTCGTCCATGAGAAGGACGTCAGGTTCGATCGCGAGCGCCCGCGCTGTTGCCACACGCTGTTGTTGTCCTCCCGAGAGATTTGTCGTCTTTCGATCTTCGAACCCCGGAAGGTCCACCATCTCGAGCACCTCTGTGATTCGGTCCTCGATTTCGTCCTTGGGAAGTCCTTCGTTCTTGAGTCCGAACGCGATGTTCTCCCGGACGCTCATGTGTGGAAACAGGGCGTAATCCTGGAAGACCATACCGGTGTCACGCTTGTGTGGTGGGAGTTGTGTGATCTCTCGCTCACCGAGAAAGATTTCGCCCCCACTCGGCTTTTCGAAGCCGGCAAGCATTCGCAGAATCGTGGTTTTTCCGGCACCGGAGGGACCGATCACGGCCAGAAACTCTCCTTCTCGGACGGTGAGTGATACGTCCTCCACCGCACAAACGTCTCCGTAGTATTTGGAGACGTTTTCGTAACGAATTCTGTTCGTCATCTCGGATTCTCACCCCCCGAAGAGTGCTGACCACCGCTCGGCCCATTCCGAGCGGTTTTCCCACATCATCTCGAAGTCTTGATACTCCAGCTCTTCGAACTCCTCCGCCGATGGCGCGCCAATATCTTCGGCTACTTCGGCCATTTCGGCGTTGGCGTTCGTGACCCCCTGACCCATGTACTCGGACGCCTCTTCCTGCAAGTCGGGATCCAGCGCCTCGTTAATGTATGCGAGTGCGGCCTCTTTATTGTCAGAGTTGCTGGTCACGGCCACACACTGGGCGTACGGGATGCCGGTAGGGTCGGGACGTCGGACCATCTCGTAATTCTCCTCACGGAGTAATTCGGGATCGATATAATCGATCCACGGTACGAACGAATCGGTGGCCTCGTTTCCGACGAGCTGGAGAAGTTGTTGTTCGTTTTGCCAAATATTCGTCACTTTTGGCTCGACGTGTTCTTCGAGGTATTCGAACCCGGCGTCGATATCCAGATCGGCGGACGAGAAGTCGTCGTCCGTCGCGATCGCAGCAGCCATCATCAACACTTGAGGGCCTTCAGCCCAATCAAACGGGACGAGGGAGATGGTCTCGCTTTCTCGGAAGACTTCGTCCCAGGTATCGGGCGTGTGATCCCAGTGCTCATCACCTCGCACTACCAGCGGACTGGCTTCACCGAGTGACCACGCTACTCCGTGGTCATCGTCCCACTTGAGATGATCGTGAACGTCCTCGTAGTGAGTTACGGTATCCGTGTGTTCGTCGAGGGGCTCGAGTAGATCCTGTTGAGCCAGTTCGTAAATTCCGTCGCGTCCTAACATCACCGCATCCGGCGGATTATCGGGATTGGCAGTGATCTCCGACGTTTGCTCGCCCGTGAACGCGATATCCGCGTTTATCGTTAAATCGTATTTCTCTTCAGCGTTCGGAATAACCGACCGTTCAAACATCTCGGCGAACCGTCCGGCGTTGATCATCACGTTGAGCGTCTCACCACCGATATCACCTGAACCCTCTATCGTTTCCTCCTCTCCGTTCGTCGAGACGCAGCCGGCGACTCCACTTACGGAGAGAGCGCCCACTCCTGTCAGGAGACGTCGTCGGTTGCATGTCGTTTCCGTACCGTGTGTGCCTTCTTCCCCAATGTTTCTGCTACGCATTCCCATGCCAGTATTCATCACCCTCTGATAAAAATTTTCGCATTACGTTTTTGACATACACAATATCTGTGTACGATTTCCGCTCCCTTAAATATGGTACTCCCGGACCTGAACGACCCCACAGTCAACGGCCGGAAAGAGGCGGTCGAATGATGGAAAGTAACTTGTGGGGATTCGGAATGCTTCCAGGGACGACCAGATATTCGCAACCGCTTGTTCCTATATCGGATATTTCAAACGCTAGAAAATTATAGTGGTCTATCCCCGAGAGTCGTACACAAGAATCGTAGATGGAGGAGGCACAAAAAGTTTAAGCGGCTTGTTGTCAAGCCACTAGGCATGGCTGCCGAACAACCACACGGCAGGTTATCTTTACTCCGGAAGCGCCTGGACGAGAGGCTTTCCTCGTTCATTCGAACCTACAAGAGAACCTCGATGGGGAGACTCACACTCATTCTTCCGGCTTTGCTCGTTGTCGGAATCCTCATCGTCCTTCCGACGATGATCCTGTTCGAATTGAGCCTCCGGCCGTTCGTGGACGGGAGCATCGGCTCGTACTTCACGTTCGGCAATTACGAGCGAATATTTACGAGCGAGGCCAGTCGAACGGTTATATTCCGTACGATCCGGGTCGCACTTATCGTCACCGCTCTCACGCTGGTGATGGGTTATCCGCTGGCCTATACTGCCGTTCGGGGGAAAAAGTGGACGGGTCGACTGATCGTCGTCGCGACGCTTGCACCGCTTGCAGTTGACGTCGTCGTTCGGACGTTCGGATGGTTCTTGCTCCTACAGGAGGGAGGGGTAGTCTCGCAGTTGCTACTGTTGACCGGCTTGTTTTCCAGCGAACCCCAACTCCTCTACAACGAGACTGCGATTATTATCGGCTTGACTCACGTATTACTTCCCTTCATGGTCTTCCCACTAATTAACGTGCTCCATACGATTCCCTACTCGCTGGAAGAAGCGGCCCAAAACCTTGGGGCCAATCGGGTCGAAGTGTTTCTAAAAGTACTCTTACCACTCTCGTTGCCCGGGATCGCCGCCGGAACGCTAATGGTCTTCGCGATCACCCTCGCCTCGTACGTCACACCGTCCCTCCTCGGGGGAGAAACGAACGTGATGGCGGTGACGATCACCGACACCTTTATCGGAACCGGTGATTGGCCGTACGGCTCCGCAATGGCGATGCTTCTCGTCGTTATCGGGCTAGGCGTTATCCTCTGTTACCAACGGGCACTACGCGAAATGGACACGAAGACGGGGGGGATCTAAATGACAACGGAAACTCCGACCGTACAACGCGACGTTCTGCTATCGAGAGCGGTTAACGTACTCTACCGACTGCTCGTCTCTGCTGTCCTCGTCTTTTTACTCGCGCCTCTCGTCTTGATTCCGGTCGTCTCCTTTGGAACGGACCGATTTGCCGCCGGGCTTCCCACCGATTTTACCCTCGAATGGTACATCGCAGCAGCGAACACGTTCGTTGATTTCGGCCTCAGTTCTGCGTTGATCGCCAGTACAGCACTGGCGCTGGCCACCGCCGTCGCGTCGACGATCATCGGCGGGCTGGCTGCCTTCGGTATCGTCCGGTACGATTTCAAATACTCGACGACGCTTCAAACGATCCTGATCTCGCCGCTCGTCTTCCCGTGGCTCTTGATTGGACTCGGCATTCTGCTGCTGGTCTCTCGGATACAATCCACGTTCGGAATTATCATCGAGTCCTCGTTCTGGATCCTCTTCATGGGACATCTAGCGTTTTCGGTTCCGTACGCCATCCGGACTATCGGAGCCAGCCTAGAGAATTACAATCATTCGCTCGATGAAGCAGCACGAGATCTTGGTGCAACCGAACTACAAACCTATCTAAAAATCACGCTCCCAATCATCAAACCGGGTATTATTAGCGGATTGATCATCATCTTCATCCTCTCGTTCAACATGTACATCATATCGTTATTCCTGATGGGCCCCGAGATCGATCTGGTACCGATAGCGATGTACAATCTCTTCCGGATCGTACCACCGGCGGAGATCGCAGCGATCGCGTCGGTACTGATGCTAGCACAGATCGTTCTCGTGGTGCTTGCAGAGGTGTTCTTCGGTATTAGCGATTATCTCTAATCGGTCTGCGTCTCTCGAGTCCACCAAGCCGACTACTCTGGGACTTCGAACGGCGTTGAAACGAGCGGGTCGTAGAGTGAGTCTGATCGTGAAGCCGTAGACCCGCTCAACGAGTGCTACACGACCGAGTTTGGTACACGAGTTTCCGCTCGTGATTTGTTCGCAGAGAAGTGTTCCGACGGGAGTATGTACATGTCGCTCTTGTGACGGAGATTGGTGATGAGTCATAGCGTAGTGTCGAGGATGGTTTTCAGCGCTTCTCTCCCCGGTTTCCGATAGACTCGTCGGCGGAGCTGGAACGCTGTAAAGTACGGCGTGAGCTTGTCTTTGGAGACGCCACAACGAGACGAGAGCCAGAATCGAGCCAGCGGTCCGTGGCTCTCGCAGGTATCGACGCGACCGTCTCCATCGACGTACTCACCGTCGCCGTGGACGTATTCGCGGTCGATTGCGTCGTCCTCGTCCAGTGGGTCGTACGCTCGAAAGCCACGGGATCGACGGTGAACGGCTCCTCTTTGCGCTCAGCACGGAGGAGGCGAATCGTCGATTGCTGGCTAATTCCCGGACGGACTCCGAAGCAGGTTTATAATACAGTCAGCTCGTGTATTCGGGCCACAATAATTTCAATAATTCCGTTAGAAGAGGTCCATAATGGCTCACTCCGTTGGAATCGACCTCGGAACCACCAGCAGCGCGGTGGCCCGAATCGTCGGAACTGATCCGGTGGTTCTCACTGCGGAAACTGGAGAGAGAACCGTTCCGTCCGTCGTTGGATTCGATGAGGACGGCGAAGAGGTCTACGTCGGTCGCACCGCGGTCAACTTCGAGACGCAACACCCCGAACGCGTGATCAACTCGGTGAAGCGGCGGATGGGCGAGCAGGATCCCGTTGCGTACGTGAACGGCGAGGAATACCTCCCCGAAGAAATTTCGGCGCTGATTCTCAAAAAGCTGAAGCAGACCGCGGAGGATCAACTCGGCTCCAGGGTAACGAACGCCGTTATCACGGTCCCCGCGTACTTCGGGAACGAGCAGCGGGAGGCAACGAAACGGGCGGGTCGGATCGCCGGGCTCACGGTCGACCGGATCATCAACGAGCCGACAGCGGCGATGCTGGCTCACGGAATCGACCGTGATGACGAAACGACGGCACTCGTCTACGACCTCGGCGGCGGAACGTTCGACGTCTCGATCGTGAAGGCGACCGCGGGTATCTTCGAGGTAGTGGCGACCGACGGACTCCGCCACCACGGAGGAGACGACTGGGACGACCGACTCGTCGCCCAGATGCAACGGATCATCGCCGAGGAGACCGGTCAGTCAGTCGCGGAAGACCCACAGAAAATCCAGCGGTTGTGGAAGGCGGCACGCGAGGCGAAACACGAACTCACCCATCGGGAAAAGACGACGATCCGAATTCCGTTCATCGTCGACGACTGGAACTTCGAGAAGACGATCACGCGCGAGCAGTTCGAGGGTATGACCGAGGACCTGCTGGATCCGACCGTCGCGACCTGCCACGACGTGCTCGAGGAGAGCGGCGTCGATGCCGACGACCTGGACGTAGTGTTGCTCGTCGGTGGATCGACGCGCATGCCACAGGTCGGGACGCGACTGAAGGAGGCGTTCGGCGATGTCGTCCGGCGGAGTGAGTCTCCCGACGAGGTGGTCGCCAAGGGGGCCGCCGTTCAGGCCGGATTGTTGAGCGACTCGCTGCCAGCCGTTCGTGAAGAGGGATCGGAGGCGCTGCAACGACAGGAAGAGACCGCCCTCGAGACCACCGACGACAGCTACGACCTCCCGACGGTGTACGACGACGCTGTGCTCATCGACGTCACCTCGAAATCGCTCGGCACGAAGCTGAAAGGGGACAACTTCGCCAAAGTGATCCGGAAAAACGCGTCAATTCCGGCCGAACAAACCGAACGTTTCGTGACAACGGAGGACGACCAGACGATCATACGCGTCGGCGTCTATCAGGGGGAGTCGATGACCGCCTCGGAGAACGCGCTTCTCGGCGAATTCGTGCTCAGCGGACTCCCGAGACTCCCCGCTGGCGAGGCGAAAGTCGACGTGACGTTTCGCATCAACGCGGATGGAATCCTCGAGGTAACTGCCGAAAGCGTCCAGAAGGGACACTCAGACGGCATTACCATCGAGTCGGGCGTCGAATACAGCGAACGGAACATCGAAACGATGCGGTCGGGGCTCCCGGTGGTGAAGTGAGGCGATCCAATGACTGACGCCAACGGCTCGAACACGGACGTTTCGGCGGTCGACGTACTCGGCGTCTCTCCGTCGCCGTCGGAAGACGAGATACTGAACGCGTTCCGGGAACAGGCCAGACGATTCCATCCTGATCGGTTCGATCCGGACGACGTCGATATCGCCGACGGCGACGACCTCAACGCCGACGACCTGTTCAGAGACGTCAAACGGGCCCGTGACGAGCTCGTCGGTGACGTGAGTGGGGCTTCGTATACGTACGGCTGGCGGGACGGCACGCCGGTCACCGGCCGGGAGACGGAAGATCCGACCGAGCGGAAGCCTGGTGAAGGGACCGAAGAAGATAACGCCGGTGGCGAAGCGGAAGGTGGTGACCACCCGAACGGACGTGACGACGGCGAACCGGGTACCGGGACCGGTGACGGACCAGAAGAGACGACAGGTGGCGGGGACGGGGAGTGGAACACGGACGATACGGAACGTGGATCAGGGATCGACGATACGGTCGGTGTCAACATTGGAGAGGGATCCGAAGAGGAGTTCGGCGGCGGTGCTGAGGAGACCGTCACCGTCGAAAGCGGCGTGTCCAGACGGGAGCTACTCACGCTGGGCGGGGTTATTTCCGGAGGCGTCATCCTCGCACACGGTCTCGGTCTGTTCGACAGTACGACGGACGTCGGGTCAGGAGACGACCGCACGGAGGAACACGTCGTCGTGACCCCGGACGACGTGCTCCAGGAGGCGGCAGACAGAGTCGTCTCCGGGGGAACACTGGAGCTGGAACCGGGGACGTACGCCCAGCGGGTGATCTTCACCGAGGACGTAACGGTGACCGCACCAGAGGGTGCCACCCTCGCGGGGGGCGGTGCGGACACCGCAGCGGTCACGCTCGGCGATGCCGACGTCGAACTCGAGGGGCTCACGATCGTCGAATTCGACGACGGTGGAATCCACAGCGGTGTCGCGGGAGGCGCGCTGACGCTGTCGGACGTCACCGTCGAGGACGTCGGCGACGTCGGCGTCGACCTTATCGGCGAGCGAATCGAGATCCGGAATCTCACCGTACGGAACACGGTGGGAACCGGCGTGTCGTTGTCCGTTCCCGCCGACGGAACCGTCACCATCGACGGTGTCGTGGCGCAAGACAACGAGGATTCGGGAGTCGGTGCGGCGACCGACGGTCGGGGAATCGTCGTCGAGGGAGGCGAACACGTCGCGATCAGCGACGCCGAAGTGGTCGCGAGTGGTAACGAGGGAATCCACGTGGTTGCGTCCGAGACCGGCAGCCAAAACGTCGAGATAACCGACACGTTCGTTGCCGACTCCGCGAGCAGAAGCGGAATTTGCATCGACGGGAGCCGTGACTCGCAAACGGTAGAACTGGCCGACGTCGAAGCGGTCGACAACGACCGCGAAGGGATACGGATCGGCACGGAACACCGGATCGCAACGGCCGTTCTCGACGGGGTCACGGTGGCCGACAACGACGACACGGGACTCGACGCGCGGGTGACGGACGACGGCGTGATCACCGTGAGCGGGAGCGTGTTCGACCGCAACGGCGGCGCCGGTACTACCGTCAGGGAGGGATACGGCGTCAGCGTCCGCGGCGGCACACAAGTCGTCCTCGAGGAGACGACGGTCACTGAGAGCAGGCTGGCTAACCTGCGGATCGAGGGTGAGCGCGTCGACGGCCAGTCAGTCGAACTTCGCGACCTCGACCTGTTCGGTTCGACACGTCGTAGCGGCGTGCGATTCGATGGCGGCCGGAGCGAGGACTCGATCGTCGTCGAACGCTGCCGTGCTGACGACAACGGCGACTACGGGTTCGACTTGGCTGGCGAGACGGTCCGGATCGATGAGACGAACGCAAGCGGCAACGGCGACGGGGAGTTGCACCTACAGGACATCGACCGCGAGGACGCGGAGATCCACGACAGCTTCTGAGACGAGGAGCTGACAATCGGCGAGCGCGCTCACTCCCTCCGATCGTCGACGATCCGCTCGGACGGGGATCCGGAAACCTCCCGGTAGATCCCCGGCGAGCGAACGAGGAGGCCAACGAGCAGGATGAACGCGACCAGTCCCGCGAGCGACCCGCCGGCAGGAACGACTGACGGGAATACGAACGCCAGAAGGAGCCCCGGGATGAGACCGATTTTCAGGGAGTTCCAGCCGAAATAGTGGAGCGCGCCGAGCGTGTACTCCGGTGCCGTCGTTGTCGAGAGCGGTGGCGCCGAAACGGGGCTCTCGACACGGAGTCGTGCCCCCTCGCCGTGGTTCAGCTCCAGCCGGTGTGACCGCGTCTCACCGGAAGGATCTTCCAACTCGATCTCGGACACGGTCGTGTCCGCTGCGTGGTAGACGTCCGCGCCGTCGTCGCACTCTTCGACCTCCAGTGTCTCCCCGTCGCCGCGAGCGGTAAGTTCGATATCTCGGGGCGTGATCGCTGCGAGGAGGCCGGTCGGTCGTGTCCGAACGCTCACCCGGTGGTACGGCGTCGTCCGCGGCACGAAGCCGTTATCGAGCAGGATACGCGGGAGCTCGGTCTTGGCGCGTTTCGCGAGAGCAGCACTGGTCGGCACCGTCGCCGACGTCACTGCGTCGTCGTTCTCGTCAGGGGAACTCAGTTGGCTCAACCGAGTGATATCCAGTTCCAGTTCCTCGTTGCCCTGCGGCGTTCGGATGACGGCGACGCGTTCGTCGGCGGACTCCCCGGGAAAGAGTTCGGCTCTCCACGGGTTCCCTCTGAGACTGTCATTATCCGGATGCATGAGCGCGTGACAATCACCGCAGAGCCCCACGAGATTTTCCAGAGCGTTCGATCCACCGTTGGAGAGGTGGACGATGTGGTGAACCTCGCTGACCGAGACGTCTCCCTTGTACACACCACAGCGGCCGCACCGGTAGCGCTGTCGTTCCCAGACGGCCTCCCGGCGTTGAGCCCAATCCGGCGGGTAGCGTCCGTCGTCGTAGTACGACTCGCGCTTTCCGTAGGTGTGCTGGGAGTCGTAGTTCGGATCGATCCCGTGTTTTCGGTACACCTGTTTCGACTGGTTGCTCACGCGTTCTCACCTCTTCTTTCGTTGAACGTATAATTCTCGGTCGAACGTTCTTTTGGCGACGAATAGAGACCCTGTCAACGGCGGTACGCTCCGTCGAAAGTCAGGTCCCGGGACGTCGGTTGCTACTCAGCGTCTCGGTCCCGTCCGGTTCCGATTTTGCGCTTTATCGCCAGTGCGCCTCCGAGGACGGTCGCTACGGCAACCGGAACGCCGAACGGCGGGACGTTTACACCGATGCCGCCCGGCGTCGACGGGTACGTTTCGGTGGGTTCCTCCGTTGTCGTGTCGGTGGTCTGTGATCCCTCCGTCGGAGTCTCCGATTTCATCGGCGACGTCTCTGTTGACGCCTCTGGAGGGGCGTCGTCGGTCTCGTCTGGCACATCGACCTCTTCGCTGGACGATCCGGAGTCGCTTTGGCTCACGGTGAGGGTTCGGTCGGCGGTGTGTTGCTTGCCGGCATCGGTGGTGATCGTAAGTTCGACGACGTGCTCGCCGGCCTCGTCGAACGTGCGAGTCGCCGTCTCTCCGGCCGCCGATTCCCCATCCTCGAACGTCCACTCGTGAGCGATCACCGTACCCCGGCCAGGATCCGTATTACCGGAGTCGAACTCGACCGTCTCGCTGGGTGCCGGATCGGACGGAGAGACTGAGATGGACGGATCCGGAACGAGATTCTCGCCGAGTTCTCCCGGTTTCTCACCGTCGATGCTCCGGTGATGGAACGCGACGATATCGTCACGAACGTGAGGAGGGACCTCGTGTCCCACGTCTTCGTAGACGCGGAACGCAGCGTCGATACCCGCTTTACGGTACAGTTCCTGTGACCGGACGAACCGCTCGTCGATCATGTCGTCACCGTATATCGAGAGCGCCGTCTGCCGGAGGTCGTCGTCCGTCCACGCGTCGTCGTAGGGAATCGTATCGTTCTGGTCGTCTGCCCCCATGTAGAGGAACTGGTCGACGTCGTCGACTGCCTCGAGGTCGACGGGGTCACCGGTGAGCCCCGCCACGTCCGCGATCCCGACGTGGTAGGGGAGCGTCTCGCCGTCGACTTCCTCCACCGGGAGTAGCGCCATACCGTTCAGGCCGCCGGCCGTGACCGAGTTGACTCGCTTCGGATGCAGGAACGTGAACCGATCGACGAAGTTGCCAGACGCCGAGAAGCCGTTGAGGAGCAGGTCGTTCTCACCAGTTCTGACCGGGTAGTCCCCCTCGACGAGGCGCTCCTGTGCGTCTTCTACCATCCGAAGCACCTGTTCGTCGATTCGTTCGAGTGGTGTGTCGGAAAGCGCCAGGGTCGTGTCGTCGAGGGCGTGCGTGTAGTGGCTCCAGTCCACCGGTTCGGTCGCCGGGCGAGGGAACACCGGAACGACGAACGGAACCTCGATCCTGTCCGCGAGTTCGTTCTGGAACGAGACGAGATCTCTGCCGGCCTCTTCGTGGACCGCCATATCGTCATCAGCAGTCCCGGAGTTCGCCGGCTCCACGAGGATCGGCCGGTCGGCTTCGGGGTCGACGATGCTCGGTGCGTACAACAAATACGGGTAGTCGAATCCGGCGTCGGGATCTGCTTCGACGAGCGTCGTCTCGACACCGTTGAACGTCTCGAGATCTTTCACCCCGCGTTCTGCCGTTGCGTATGCTTCCGAAGTTGCCGCGGAACGGTCGTAGCCACCCGTCGGCAACAACGCGACGAGAACGTTCTCGTCCGACTCGAGAGACCGCTCGAGCGAGAGCGACAGCGTCGTGGACTCGTTTGCAGCGAGCATACCCGGCGACTCGGTTATTTCGGATCCGTCAGGGCCGAAGACGCGAATGCGAAGGTCTTCGTCGGCTAGGCTGTCGCCGGGTCGCACCTCGACGGCGACACGGTCGGTTCCTGACGCCGGCGGGTCGACGAACGTGATCGACGCCGCCGCCGCAGTACCGGACACCGCCCCTGTCGCGAGTCCGCCGAGGATTGTCGCGGTGGCGAGCTGTAAACTTCGCCGGCGGGTGGTAGCCGAGACCGCGTCCGTCGCCGAATTGGGACGTGTCGTCGCCCGAGTGTTAGCCTGCTCGGGTGCGGTGCTGTACATCGTCTCCGTGAGATCGCGGGTGGTGTTGGACATTGGTGAAATGGTGGAAAGTGGGCTGTTGTTAGCGCTCGAGTTCGGTCTCGAACGGAAGCACGCGGAACCGGTCGTCGCCTCTCGTGGCTTCGACCTCGAGCGTTTCGCGCTCGCCGACGTCGAGCGTCGCTTCCACGCCTTCCGAGAGGTACACCCAGTCGGACGCGGTCGGGCGGGACGCGTGGAACTGAGCGCCGCCACGGAACGTCCCCGCGGCGTCGCCGTCGTTCTCGACGGTCAGTTCGATGGTTGGCTCCTCGTCGCTGGCGTTCTCGATCGACGCATCGACCAGTTCGAACGACGGGATCGAGGGGACGTCATCGCCGGTTTCGAACACGATGTCGTCGCCGTCACCCGTGAACGAGAATGTGAGCGACGCCTCGGCGAGAGACGACTCATCGACGAGTTGCACGACGGCGATCTCGGCCGTTTCACCGGGATCGACGACGTTGTTGCCGAACGGCTCGTCTGCGTCTGTCACGGCGAGCGTGTCGAGATCGTCGCGCATGTCGTCCGACGTAACGACGTCGCCCGGAGTCGCCTCGACGACGGCGTTCGCGAACTGGTTGTCCGCGACCACGGAGCCGAATCCGACGGACCGGTCGTCGTTCGTGTTTTCGACGGCGAACCGGTGGATTAGAAGCACCTCCGTCGAGTCACCCGCAAGCACGCCGGTGGCCTCCTGATTGAACAGTCCGACGCCGCCTTCCTCCGTATCGTAGTGTAGACTCCGGTCGTAGCGCGGCTCGAGGGACGTGAATTCGAAGCCGCCGACGTCCGAAGCGACCGACTCGCCAGGTGCCAGACGCGCTGGACCGACCTCGACCTCGTGATGGAACTCCGGATGCTCTCTGGCGTCCGTGGCCAGTTCCCAGTCACCTTCCGCGTTGACGCGAACCGCTGCCTCGACCGTCTCCCAGTCGCCGGAGTCGATCTCCGGAAGCGTCACCTCGACCGGGTCCGGTTCGTTGAGCGTCTCCATCAGCGGGTTGTCGGAACCGTCGACGTACTCGAGGCCGACCGTCATCGAGAGGTCCGTAATCGCTGCACCGCCGACGTTCGCGATCGCGAGTTCGACGGCGAACTCGTCGAGGAACTCGATCGATCCCGGATCGACGAGCGTCGCGGCATCGAGCACCATCGGCGTGGGTTGGGCGTCCTCGTCGACGCTGAACTCCGGCAGGTCGCCATCCGACACGCCGTCAGGCGACGCCGAGTCGTCGCCGTCGGCGGAGAGACAGCCGGCCAACAGCGTCGCACCGGCGGCGATACTGGTCAGACAGCGGCGGCGAGTGGTCAGCCGGTCGTCTCGGGTCTCGTCCGGTGTGGGTGCGTGAGTCATCGTATTCAGATACCGTTGGGGCTGGTCGACGTGTAATTCGGCTCGTAACACTCGGTACCGAGAAGGCGAAGCGCGGACTGAACCAGAGTCGTGAAGTACTCCTGGTATCGTGTGCGGTCGTCAGGACACAGCGCAGACCGGGTGAAAAGCCGGCGCGCCTGTCTCGTATCGTGACGCGTCCACCAGACGAGATGACAGACCAGAGCGACCCGTGCGTGGCGGGGCTTTTCGTACACGCCGCGGACGACCGACGAGTTCCACCCATGGTCGTACAGAAGCGTAAACCGGCGGCCGTTCTCCGAGTGTCTCGCCTTCTCGAGGAGTTCTGCGTCTCCGAGCACGGACGTGCCGAGCCTCGGTGTCTTATCGGACATAGCAACTCGTCCATGGAACCAACGGGAGTTAATAATAATCAAATTTCATATATAAAAATGGTTATGGAAGCCGAATCTCCTCTCGTGGCAGAAGCATTTACAGTAATAGAATCGCTTCACAGTAGCAGAGAAATGGGACACGAGTGGACGATATTCCATCAGGAGGAGGTGAAAACGGGCCGGAAGATTCCAGTTCCAGCAGCGGTCCACAACGTGGTCGGACTCGACCACGAGATTCACGATCACTGTATGTACTGGAACTACGAACGGATCGCTACTTATCTCGTACTTTCACAGTACCCGCTCCGTGAGTCGAACTACCAGGACGTGAAACGCACGAAGGTGTTCAGAGCCGAACACGGAAGCGACACGACGGGCTACATCCGCGTGCCCGATAGTCTATCAGAGACGGTCAAAAGCCGGTATCGGGAGGGAACCAGGGTGAACTACATGGCGTACGACCAAATGCTCGAACAAGACAACCCCACCGTGTTCCTTCTGTCGAACACGCAGTTCCAGCAACTGCTTCCCTCCGGCGTACAACCGTCGGTCACCGAGGCCGGTGAGACGGAGGGCGTCGATCTCGAGGAGTCGCTGACGAACCTGCCGGCGTTTCTTCCCTCTCCATGACACTCGCGCGAGTCTCCGGATCGCTGACGAAGCCCTGGAGACTCGTGCAGATCGAACTCGACGACGTTTTAGGCACCGGAAACGATGACGGTGAGAGCCAACGGTGGACGGTGGACGGTCGACTGTATTCGCTCGCGGTCACGGCCGATCGGTCTACCGGTGACGTCGACGTTGCCGTCTCGACATCGCTACCGTACACGACGCTCGCAGTCGCCTCGCTGCTGTTCGCGACGATCGCTGCGGTTGTCGGTACGTCCGCGCACGCGACCGCAGTTGCGTTCACCGTCTGTCTCGCGGTCGCCGTCGCCGCACTCCTTCCAGGTCTGTACCACTTTCAGAGGCTATATTACCACGTTCCGGAGATAATAGACGTCGAGAGGATACGAATCACGCCGAGTCTGGCGTTGCCAGTGGGGGGCGTACTAGTGATCATGTGGTCTCTCGCCGAGTCACCCCTGTTCCGTGGGCTCACACTGTTGCTTGCCGGGCTCTTACTCAGCACCACGGCCTACGTCGTGGGTGCAGTTCCTGCCCCCCTCAGACGACAGCAGACCGTGGCCGTGTTCGCGGCGTTTTCGAGCCTCCCGTTGTTGGTCACGACGGGAAACGTCGGGCTCGTCAGTCACGTTCAGGACCAGGTACCGACGAGCCACCTCCTGTTTTTACTCTGGGCTCTGTCCATCCACACGGTGGTGTTTCTTGGCGTCTACGCGCATCTCTGTCGCGTGTTTCTGGCGAATGTCGATTCCTTCTCGATCGAGCCAGTTTCCTCGTTGTCGTCGCGTGCCGGCTGGTTCGGATACGTACTCGCGTTCAACGTGGCGACACTAGCGACGCTGATCGGACTGCTCACCGACGGCCGGTGGTTCGAACGGTTCACCGTTCCCACCGCAGAGATCGTCTCCGCTCACGGTGCACTCGGTGTTCCCTTCCCCCGCGCTATCACGACGATCCTCGTGGTCGTCCTCGCGTTGCCGCTGGTGGGACTCGTCTTGCTGTGGGGACTGCACCTCGTTCGACAGGTTCGACAGCTCAGACGCATCAGGGTCGCAACCACGTTGGATAGGACGGTCGAGTCGATCGTCCCGGTCCGAATCCTCGAGACCGATCGCCCGCTGGCTTACGTCGCGCAAGTGTCACCATGGAGTCCGGTAATCGTGCTCTCGAGTGGCCTCCGGGATGAGCTCGAACCGGAAGAACTCGCCGCCGTTGTCGCTCACGAGGAGTATCACGTCCGCAATCGGGATCCGCTGTGGAACCTGCTCGCCTCGGTGGTCGGTGTCGCGGTCGGCGGGCGGAACCTGCTCGTTGCTGCATACGATTATCCGAAGGTTGAACGCGAGGCCGACCGCTACGCAGCCGACCGCTACGGGGCCGATGCCCTCGTCGGCGCGCTCCGAACTATCGAGGGGCTCGACGTGTCCACCACCGATTCTCACGCGCAGTTCGGCGGTAACCCTCGAGAGGGCAGTTTCTCGTGGCTATTCGCCGCACCGTACCGGATGCTGTTCGGGTCCGTCGTGGTCGCGAACGCCCACGCGAGTGTGGACGAACGAGTCAGTCTCGTCCTCGCGACGGAGGGACCGACCGATTGATGACTCACAGCCGTTACGATGGCGACCGTGAGTTGAACTGGCACGTCCGGATGCGACGCAAACATCGTTTCGAGAGAAACGTATCGGAGGCCAGCGTGTGCACACCGGCACTTATTCGCCAGAATATTCGGATATCTATTTTCGCCGATCGACTACGTACCGACGCGAATCCGGGAATATATACGTTCGAGCGCCATCTAGGCAGCTAACCGAAAGACGCGCCGTCTTTCGCACGGTAGGAAGTCGTCGTCGACGACGTGGCCGAGGTTCGGTCATCGTCGGTCGACTGCGATCACTGGCTCTCCACTTTCTGTTGGGCCACACTGTGTGGACAGACTGCTATGATCGGCACCACTAATGGAAATTGAAATTGCAACTATCGGCGGCTACGAAGAGGTCGGACGGCAGATGACTGCCGTTCGTGCCGGGAACGACATCGTCATCTTCGACATGGGACTGAACCTCTCGAAGGTCCTCATTCACGACAACATCCAGACGGAAGGAATGCACAGTCTGGACCTGATCGACATGGGTGCGATCCCCGACGACCGGGTCATGTCCGACCTCGAGGGTGACGTGCGGGCGATCGTCCCGACGCACGGCCACCTGGACCACATCGGTGCGATTTCGAAACTCGCGCACCGATACGACGCTCCGATCGTCGCGACGCCGTTTACGCTCGAGCTGGTCAAGGGCGAACTCGAGGACGAGAACAAGTTCGGCTCCGACAACGAGCTGATCCAGATGGACGCCGGCGACTCGATGCAGATCGGTGATCACGGGATCGAACTCGAGTTCGTCAACGTCACCCACTCGATCATCCAGGCGATCAACCCGGTCCTCCACACGCCCGAGGGCGCAATCGTCTACGGGCTGGACAAGCGCATGGACCACTCACCGGTTATCGGCGACCCGATCGACATGAAGCGCTTCCGTGAGATCGGTCGCGAGGGCGACGGGGTCCTCTGTTACATCGAGGACTGTACCAACGCGAACAAGAAGGGGCGAACGCCCTCCGAGTCCGTTGCCCGTGAGCACCTTCGAGATACGCTGTACAGTATGGAAGAGTACGACGGCGGGATCGTCGCGACGACGTTCTCGAGTCACATCGCGCGGGTGAAGTCGCTCGTCGAGTTCGCTCGAGAGATCGGTCGCCAGCCGATCCTCCTCGGTCGGTCGATGGAGACGTACTCGGGGACTGCGAAACGACTGGACGTCGACTTCCCGTCCGACGTGCAGATGGTCGGCTATCGCCGATCGATCGACCAGACGCTCGAACGGATCATGAACGACGGGAAGGGGAACTTCCTCCCCGTCGTGACTGGTCACCAGGGCGAGCCGCGAGCGTTACTCACGCGGATGGCCCGCGGCGAGACGCCGTACGATCTCGAGGAGGGTGACAAAGTCGTCTTCTCTGCCCGCGTGATCCCCGAACCGACCAATGAGGGGCAACGCTACCAGGCCGAGAAACTGCTCGGGATGCAGGGTGCCCGCGTCTACTCGGACATCCACGTCTCCGGCCACCTCTGTCAGGAAGGCCACTACACGATGCTCGATGCACTCCAGCCACAGCACGTTATTCCGGCCCATCAGGATCTCGCGGGGTTCTCGGGGTACGTCGATCTGGCGTCGAATCAGGGCTATACGCTCGGCCGTGACCTGCACACGACCTCGAACGGGAACATCATCCAGCTCGTCTGACTCGTAGCTCCCGAGCGGTGGAGTCGCTCATCGATATTCTGTCCTCGAAAGTGGAAATTGTTGGTGTTCCGCCCACAGACGGTTACCTCCACGTTCGGTTGCGAACCGACGTTACTCGTCGTCTGCGTTGTTTTCTTTAATGTCCTGGAGCTGACCGAGGAGATCGTCGGTCGAGCCACCGGTTTCGACGGAGATCGAGCCCTCGTACTCGTGTTCGTGAACGTTGACGGCAGCATCCTCGTCGTCTTCTGTGTCCTGCGTTTGATGCTGTTGTTCGGACTCGTCGTAGCTTCCAAAACCCATGATACACACCCTGCGAGCGAGGCCTATATTCCCACCGATTCACTCCCCACCGTGTTGCAAATTCCCCGGAGCAGTGGTATTCACCCACACGAAATCGGAAGCGTATTCATTTCTATCGCGGGTGTAACGGGTTCGGCCCAGCCTCGACTGCACTACCGATCTGGAGAGACATCGATAGGTTTTTTTGTGATCGACAGATCCCGCTTACCCGTCGGATTCCCGGCTTCTAGCTGTTCGACGCCGTTAGCCACCGGATCGAACATCCATGACGAGCGAACTGCAACTCGATTACGACGTCGACCCCGGACAACAGATCGACCGCCTGGCCGAAATCACCCACGAGCGATACCCGTCGGCGAACGTCCGTACCGTCGAAGAAGTGCTCGTCGCAGACGGCGGTCCGGTCGAATACCTTGGCTGGATCGCCTTCGAAGACTACCGGGATCATTGCTTCTTCTATCACGACGAGAACCCTGACCGAGAGACGCTCCGATGGTTACTCTCGATCTCTCCACAGCGGTCAGATATGCCCGCACTCAAACGGGTTCTAAAGCGGTCGTACGACGAGTACGGCGAAACAGACCACGGGACGATCATCGAAATCCCCGACACGTATCTTCCCGGGTCGACACCCAAGGCGTACGTCGGGTTCTACCACAACCCGATCACGGACGACGTCACATCTGGGATACTTACAGAACCGCTCGAGCGTCGGGACGAGATCCTCGAGGACGTCGCGAAGCTCGTCCCGGCGAGGGATCTCGAAACGTTCGTCCTGAACGTGGCCCGGACCTACCGGACAGAATTACGCGAGCAAGCCGACCGGCACGTCCTCGAAGGAGACATCAGCTCGCTACTCGAAGACGATTCACACACAGGCTGGAGACGGTCCGCGAACTTCCCGAGGAGATTCATCCCGGATACACGGGGATTGAGGCAGAACTCTGGCAGAAACCGGTCTCTTGCGTCGACGAGCTCTCTGGCTCCCAGGGATTCGTCCAGGTCTGGCGACCACAGGTCGACGACGACATCGCCCTCCTCTCGCTTACTCGGGCGAATTTGATCATGACAACGCACTCGACACTATTCGCTCGAGACTTTCAGAAAACGCCCGCTAACACACACTGTTTTTACGGAACGTACGCACTGCGTTGCAAAAATTATTTACGTGACTCGGTATTCGGTTGTAGCAACTGCAACTGCGGTCTCATTTCCTCCGGGTCGCCTCGTTGGACACACGTGCTGGCAGTGGTCGGCCGACTGCGCCGCGTTTTCCCCATGCACGCACGTCGGTGGACGAGGCCACCGGAGATGAGATCGTCTATCCAATACCCATGACATCAGAATTCGATCTCCCGTGTTCGACGTGTGGAGGAACGCTTCGTGAAGTCACCCTCGAACCAGCTGCTCTTGGTATTCAGGGGGCGGCCGAGCCATCTCCCGTCGTCGCGGAGTGTCGGCTCTGTGGCGAGCGACACTATCCGGAACAGACCCTCGAGTACGTCGGACAGCACGCGCCTCGAAACTCCTGCTAACTACCGCTACGAGCACTCATCACGATATATCTATGAACGAAACTACGAGACGGGCACACGACACAGTGGACGAGTCCGTCGATCTCGATACCCTCCCACGATCGATTCCTGACGGATCGGTCATCTGTGTCGCAAGATCCTCACCACTGACTGACAACGCGCTTCCGCTCCGGATAACGGAACGGTACGCAGCGCCCGACGACTGTCGCATCATCGTTACGACGGCGACCGACGCTGACGAAACGATCGCACAGCAGAACGCGATCACACCGACGGGGGAACATCGGGTGGGAGTGATCGATACGACTGCTGACGATCACGTCGAATCCCTCTACCAGGAGCACCCGACGATTTCGCTCGCTCGGACGGGTGAACTCACGCAGATCACGCTCGCGCTCTGGGACCTCGAGGAGGCGCTGTCGACGTCGTGTTCGACCCCGCACGTGATCGTTCGGTCGCTTACACCAACCCTCGAGCAGGCTGGCCTCGAGCGGCTCACGAACGTTCTCGAGAGCGTGATCGAGCACCAGCGCGCCGCCGGGAGCCTGACCGTCTTCGGGATCGAGTACACCGCCCACGACGAACGGACGATGGCGGCACTCGAGACACTCGTCGACGGGATCGTCTGGGTCGAACGAACGGGACAGGGCGACCTCGAACTCGAGTATCGGCGGACACACCACCGATAGGCCGTCAGGAATTCAGTTTCTCGAAGTGAGCTCGACAGAGGATGTTATTCAGTTTTTTCGTCGCAGCGTCCGCTGTCTCGTTCGACGCACGATCCGACGTTCTCGTGGCATAGACGGCGGTCCGATTGTAGTCGTCTGCGTAGCCATACGTACCGGCAGGTCCGACTTCGACGCTGTTCCAGACGAGGTCGTCCTCGCAATCGCGACAGATCGACGCGACGGTAGTGTCCGGATCGGTGGTCGCTACGACGTCGAGGAGCGCCATCGGTGGATCCACACCGGAAACATCTCGTCATGCGGTTAAATTGGGTATCTCGTGTCAAAATGACACCTGCTGATCCGGCCTGCGTTGGCACGTGAAACGTCTCGTGGGTGCGAAATCGTCGTCTAGAGTGTGACGATGGTCACGCCCGAGCTGGTCGCTTCGTCGGTGACACGACCGAAGGTCGGAACGTGTTTCCTCGTGGGAACTACCTGTAACCTATTTCCTGGCAGTCGGAATCGGTGCGGTGGATGCCCGAGGAAGAACTGTTCAAGATGGAGGACCGACGGACTCGAGTCCAAGAGTGATTCCCGCCGCCGAACCACCTTGAGCGTTCCTTTTGCGGAATTCCGCTACACACCCGTTAATCGTGACAAACGTTGCTACGAGAGGCGAAACGTCTCGAGATTCTTCGGCTGATACGTCCGAACGTTGTACTTCTGATACAGCGCCGATGAGAGTTGATCCGTGGCCTGCTCGTCGCCGTGGACGCAGAGGATGTGCTCGGGTCGCGGGTTCATCTCCTCGACGTACTGCTCGAGCCCGGCACGATCGGCGTGACCGGAGAACCCGCTCACGGACTCGACTCGGCAGGCGAGCGTGAGTCGATCTCCCTCGAGGGCGACCTCCGTCCGGCCGCTCTGGATCCGCCGACCGAGTGTGCCTTCGGCCTGGTAGCCGACGAACAGCAGCGTGTTCTCCGGGTTCGGGCCGAGCAACTCGAGCCAGGACATGATCGGACCACCGGTGACCATCCCCGAGGTTGAGAGGATGATACAGGGGTCGCCGCTGGCGATGTCTTCGCGCATCTCCTGGCCGCCGTCGACCTGTCTGAACTGCTCGGCGACGAACGGGTTGTCGTCGTCGTGGAGGATCCGCCGACGAAGGCCATCGCGGAGATACTCCGGGTAGGCCGTGTGGATCGCCGTCGCCTCCCTGATCATCCCGTCGAGGTAGATGGGCATCGTCGGGATCTCGTCTTCTCGCATCGCCTCCTCTAGAACGAGCATGAGTTCCTGGGAGCGACCGACCGCGAACGCGGGGATGACGACGATTCCGTCCTGCTCGTACGTCTCGTTGATGATCTCTCGGACGCGCGCTTCACTTTTTTCGGTGTCCGTCTGGTAGTCGTTCCGCCGACCGTATGTCGATTCCATCACCATCGCCTCGGCTCGCGGGAAGTCGTTGACCGCGCCGTTGAACAACCGCGTCGGTTCGTAGTGGACGTCGCCGGAGAAGACGACGTTGTAGAACCCGTTACCGACGTGGAAGTGAGCCGACGCACTCCCCAGGATGTGGCCCGCGTTGTGCATCGTGAGCTTGATATCGGGCGCGATGTCGGTGACGTCGCCGTAGGAGACAGGGATCGTGTGCTTGATCGCTTCGCGAACCTGCTCGCTCGAGTACGGTGGCGTCCGGCCTTCCTTCGAGGCGACGCTCAGGTAGTCCAATTGCAACAGCCCCATCAGGTCTCGCGTCGGCTCGGTCGTGTAGATCGGGCCGTCGTAGCCGTACTTGAACAGCAGCGGAAGCAACGCGCTGTGGTCGAGGTGGGCGTGGGTGAGGACGACGGCGTCGAGGTCCGTGAGCGGCATCGCCTCCGGTTCGTGGAGGTACGGCACTTCGCCTTCCGCGCCGGGTTTGTCGCCGCAGTCGACGAGGATACGCGTGTTCGGCGTGTGGAAGACGAAACTCGCCCGTCCAACCTCACGACAGCAGCCCAACGTGGTGACGCGAACGTAGTCGACGTCCTTCCGGGGCTCCCGGTGGATCTTCTCGCCGACGTCCCGGAGGAAGTCCCGGCGTTCGCCTCGTTCCTGGGTCAGGAAGTTCCGGACGTTGTCCACCGTCGACGACTCCATCGGTGGCGTGCGGACGACCTCCGGATTCCATCCGACCTCCTGGGTGATCTCCCGGAGCGTCTTGCCGTGCTGGCCGATGACCAGTCCGGGCTTCTCGGCCTCGATGAGGACCTCGCCGACCGTCGAGTGAAACTCGAGGTCCTGAATGTTCGCCTCGTCGGGAACGATCGCGCGGATCGCTCCTTCTGCTTCGGCTGGACTCGCCTGCTGTCCCGCAACGGGACGGATCGTGACGCGTTTGCGAAGCGCTCGAGCGAGTTTACCCAGGATCTGGCCGTCCTCGGCGAACTGCTCGGGCGTTTCGGTATAGATCACGAGGTCGGGTCCCTCGTACTGCACCTCGCTGACGTCGAGGTGAGACGGTACTTCGGTTCGAACGCGCTCGAGTAACTCGGAGTTGGTCGTATCCTCGCTCATAGATGCTGTCGCTGTCCGCAAGCTCGATCCCGGCGATCGGCGTCCCTCCTACTCAGGACCGATTTGCCAGAATATCTCGGGACGAATCGGTCAGCTGGCCTCCCGCGTGGAGAGCATGACGAACGGCTACCTAGGTCTACGCGACCGTGCACAAAACCCTTCGCATACGCAAACCACGTACCGACATCTCATTCGAGAGTAACCGTTAAGCACGACCGGGAACTCGAGATAGCTACCTACTAGTTTTGTGTGGCCCGATGAGACCGAATAGCTGAGGGCAAGCCGGCAGCGCCCACCCACCGTCCTAGAAGACCTTGGCCATATGCGCCTCGTGATCTGGAGGTCGCGAGGTGTCTACCGTGGGCTTCTGCCCGCTGTTTCGCCTCTCGGTTATAACGAACCGAACTGCGTCCACACTGAAAGAATCGGCTCGGCCAGTACCGTTATCACAGGGGGCTCAGTGGGGTAACCATTCGTCATCGCCGCCTCGAGAGAGTACCAACCCGGACGATTTGAAACGTGGCATCCAACGATTCATGACCGGTTCGATAACTATTGTCTCGTACAAACTCGACGCCATAGTACGACTCTCAGTTGAGCGAAAATAGAAGTCATTGTACACACCTCGCGATTTATCAGTTCAGAACCGTCGAACTGTCGGTTCTGTGCCGTCTCGCTACGAATGTTCGTAAATCGTTTCAGTTGTTACTTGGCTCACAGTGTACACACGGCAACGACTAAGTAGCCTCGCTCACAATGTACACACGATGAGTAGTGAGAAAAAACGAGTACAGTTTCGCGCGCCTCACCGGCTTATCGATCGGACCGATGCGCTCGCAGCTGTCCTTGGCGAGGACCGGACAGACATTCTCGTCACTGCACTTCGTGAGTACCTTCAGGACGCCACACACGACGATACACTCGTTCAAGAGATCGCAGCCGCGTACTACGACGGCCAAATCACCTTCGACCAACTCAAATCTCTCGTCGGGGCCGAAAAGGCAGCCAACTTCCGGGTGCTCAAACAGCAACTAAACGAAGACTTCGTCGACGAAGTCGCCGAGCTATAGATGTCACTAGCAGTTGCAGACTCTTCAGCACTCGTTAGTCTCGGAGTAGTCGCCGAGTCCGACCCCGATCCGCTCTCTTTGTTTCTCACCGAGTACGACGTTATCGTTCCACCGGAAGTCGAAAGCGAGCTCCAAGATATCGCTTCGTACGACGATGAACACGGCCAGGCCGCAACAGTAGTTCTCGGCCGACAGAATTCGCTCACCACACGAAAAGTTGATCTCGATTCGACATTCCCGCTTGACGACGGTGAAAATGCCGCTGTCACGCTCGCTAATGAGTCCGATGCATCGTTGTTCCTCTGCGATGAGTTCAACCAACTCGGACTCATCCACGCCTCCCTCGCAAATACGCGCCTCGTCACGGTTCCAACGCTCCTCTCGATTTTCGTCCGAACCGACCAGTTATCTTCGACTGATGCGCTGGCGCTTCTCGACGCCATCAGCACGACTCGCAGTTGGACCGAAAATAGCTACGTCCACCGTGCTCGCTCGCTTTTCGAACAACTCTGAACCGATTATCTTTCGCCGGCATGCAAGTGACCGACGGTTCGTAGCCGTGACTGATCGTGAACCAACTCTGGGGCAGCGAGTCAAACACGCGTCACGTAGCAGATCTCGTCTCAGCCCACGGTGGACTACTGTAATATAGACGTAAAATGAACGGGAAAATCACCCTTCCGAGTGATTTGTCCGTAAATCCAGTGCTCCGACGGGGATTTGAACCCCGGTCATTGCCTCGAGAGGGCAATATGATTGGCCGGACTACACTATCGGAGCGCGGGCGCGACGTCCTGAGAGACAGGGATACGCGCCGGCTGTGTATGCTCAGTAACGCGGAGCGATGTTTAAGGATTCCGTTTCGAACCGGGGGTGGTTCCGCGTGACACGCTCGAGGACGGTCACTCCTCGAAGGGAGATTTGGTCGCTTCGGGTTCGAATCCCTCGAGGCTGATGATGTTCTCGCGGCCGACGCGGAGTTTGCTGATCGTTCCGTCGTCTTCCATGTCGGAAAGCAGCATGCTGACCTTGGATTTCGACCAGCCGGTTTCCTCGACGATGTTGACCTGCTTCATCCGGCCGCCGTTCTCCCGGATGAGGTTGACGACTCGGTCTTCGTCCGTGAGTAGTTCTTCGTCGGGGAACGCCCCGTCGTCGTCGGTTCCCGCAGCCGGTTCGGCGGACGATTCGGCGTCGGGTGAGGTCGTGCCTTCGGCGGCGGTCCGTTTCGGTGCGTCGTGAGACCGGCTTTCGGGAGGCGACTCGCGGGTACGGTACCAGAGCGCACCGACGCCGACGACCGTCAGGATCAACGCGCCGAACGCGACCGCGAGGAGCGTCGACGAGAGCGATCCGTCGTCGTTGGCCATCTCCGAGAGCGACGTGGAGTCGCCACCGTCGCCATCCGCCTCGGACTGCTCGAGGACGACGCGCGGGTGGCCGTCGAGGAACTCGCGTTCGCCGCTCCACTGAACCGAGTCGGCGTGTTCGAGGGAGGTGCCGACGTACTGTGGCTCGGGATCGGCGGACTGGAACGTGAGGCCGTCGCCTGCGACGATGAGTATCGACTGATCGTTCGTGATGTAAAGGTCCTGGAAGACGTCGCCGACGACGACGGGTCCGTTCTCCTCGGTAGCGGCGAAGTTCTTCCAGACGAACGACATCTCTACGACTCCCATGGCGTTGAGCTGCTCGTCGACGCTCGCCGAACGGTTGAAGTGGGTGGCCTCCATCTCGCGACCGGTCGTCTCGCTGCCTCGGTCGGTCAGCGCCTCGGCCTGATCGGTAAATCGCTGGTAGAGACCGGCCTCCGACTCCTCGGATTCGAACTCCTCGGCGAATTCGAGGAAGTTCGCGCGAGCTTCGTCTTCGTCTTCGTCGCCGTCGCCGAGACGCCGTTCGTGGCGGAACGTCCACGTCGCGCTACCGTTCTCGTGGACGACGATCTCGAACGTCGTCGTATCGAAGTCGCTCGAGTCGACGTCGTTCTGGCTGATCGACGAGGTCGACGCGGCGACGGACTCCGTGGTCTGGTGTGTGTCGGAGACGGCGACGGGTTCGGCCGGCGACACCACCGCGGGAGAGCTGATGCCGGCGACCGAGATGGCGACGACGAGGACGACGAATCCAACGGAAACCGACCGATTCATTCGTCTACCACTACGTGCCGGAGCTAAAAATCCTTGTGAATACGGGTGCGATCCGATCGCGCTGCGCTCGACGGGAAAGTGCCGTTTTCGAGCGGTCGTCGATCCCCGCCTCGAAATCGTGAGCGAGATCCGACGAGGGATCGATCGACCAGCGGACGTTTCGACCGGGGAAACCGATGTCGATACGCACTAACGGATCGACCGCGTACCGGCGGCCATGATCACCAACCTGGCGTCGGGGATAGGGGCGTTTACGAGCAACGTCTACCTGGTCGAGGGCGAGCGGACGGTGCTGATCGATCCGGGAGCGAACTTCGACGTCGTCGATCGGATTCGGTCGCGCGTCGACGATCTCGACGCCGTCGTCCTCACGCACACTCACCCCGATCACGTCGGCAACCTCGAGGCGGTGACGACCGCCTTCGACGTCGACGTCTGGGGGTACGACCCGTCGTTCGACGGCGTCGACCGCGAAATCGACGACGAAGAGACGATCCGACTCGGTGACCACGAGTACGTCGCTCTCCACACGCCCGGCCACAAGGACGATCACGTCTGTCTGTACTCGGAATCGGCGGGCGTACTGTTTGCGGGCGATCTGGTCTTTCAGAACGGGAGCTTCGGTCGGACCGACCTCGAGGAAGGCGACCGGCGAACGCTGATCGAGAGCATCGAGCGCGTCCTGGAACGAATCGACGAGGAGCTCGCCGAGATGCACACCGGCCACGGGCCGAGCGTGACGACCGATCCGTACGATCACGTCGAACTCTCGGCGCGGATGGCCCGACAGGTCTGAGCTCGCTTTCGCGGTCGGTTCCCGAGCGCTCACGCCGTCGCCTCCGTTCCGGTATCCCAATCGGTGAGTATCTCGTCCGAGCGCGACCACACCGGATCACGTCGTTCGAACGCGCCACACCGCTGCTCAGAGGACGTGGGCGTCGTCCGGATCGAATCCGACGGTCACCACGTCGTCCGGTACGTCCGAGAGACGCAACACGATCGGCAGCTCGTTCCACCGCCCGTGGACGCGGACGCTCTCGCCGAGAAACTCGCAGGTCTCGACGGTGACGTCGAACCGGTTTCGGTCGGCATCCCGCGAGAGGGCGTCCGGACGCACGCAGAAGCCGAATCGATCCCGATCGTCGGCCGACGCCGCCGACTCGAGCGCGCCGCCGTCGACCGCGGGCGAGGCGAGTTCGAACGTGGCGTCGCCGACGGCCACCGTCGTCCGCCCGTCGTTCGTCGCGCGAACGGTCCCGTCGAAGACGTTGTTGTCGCCGACGAACTCCGCGACGAACCGCGTCTCCGGCTCGTGATAGATCTCCTGTGGCGTCCCGACCTGTTCGAGCCGGCCCCGGTTCATCACCGCGAGCCGGTCTGAGACGGCGAGTGCCTCCGCCTGGTCGTGGGTGACGTAGACGGTCGTGATCTCGAGGGCGGACTGGATTCGCTTGAGCTGTAAGCGAAGCGACTCCCTGAGGCGGGCGTCGAGTGCGCTCATCGGCTCGTCGAGCAACAGGAGGTCGGGCTCGGGCGCGAGCGCTCGAGCGAGCGCGACGCGCTGTTGTTGGCCGCCCGAGAGCTGATCGGGCGAGCGCTCGCCCATCCCCGAGAGGTCGACCAACTCGAGCAGTTCGTCGACGCGCTCGTCCGTCGGCTTTCTCTCCGTTGATTCCCGAAACTGGAGGCCGTAGCCGACGTTTTCGGCGACGGTCATGTGCGGAAAGAGCGCGTAGCTCTGGAAGACGACGCCGACGTCGCGACGTTCCGGCGGGACGTCGGTCATCGACTCGCCGTCGAACGAGACGGTTCCTTCGGTCGGCGTTTCGAAGCCGGCGACGGTCCGCAGCGTGGTCGTTTTCCCGCAGCCTGACGGACCGACGAGGGTGAAGAACTCGCCGTCGCGGACGGTCAGGTCGACGGAGCACAACGCGGTCGTCCCGTCGTCGCGATCCCCGTAGCGCTTGGAGACGCCCTCGAGTCGGAGTTCGGTCACAGTTCGTACCTCCCGCCGACGCGTTCGATGACGACGAAGCTGACCGCGGTGACGACGAGCAACAGCGTTCCCATGGCGATCGCTGGTCCGGAACGCCGACCCAGGTACCGCTCGACCGCGACCGGCATCGTGTAGCTCTCGCTCCCGCTGGCCAAAATCACCGTCGAAGAGAACTCGCCGATCGAGATGGCGAAGGCGAACGCCGCCCCGGCGACGATGCCGCTTGCGACCAGCGGCAGCTCGACGTCGATCAGCGCGCGGTAGCGCGACGCGCCGAGCGCGCGGGCGGACTCGACCATCGCCGGGTCGAGACTCGACAGCAGCGGCGAGACGTTTCTGGTGACGAACGGGTAGGCGGCGACCGCGTGGGCGGCGACGATGGCGACCGCGCCGGTGATCTGGAGTCGCCAGCCGCCGGGAAGCGCGATACCGAAGACGAGCCCCTGCAGGAGACCGATCCCGAAGACGATGCCGCTGACCGCGAGCGGGAGCATCGCGAGCGTGTCGACGACGGTGCCGCTACGGCCGGCGCGCACCGTCAGCACCGAGATCACCACGCCCATCGGAACCGCGACGAGAAGGGTCGCGAGGCCGAACAGAAGCGAGTTTCGGATCGCGGGCAGGGGTCGCGTCTGGAAGCTCGCACCGTCGAGCTGGCGCTCGAGCAGGAAGGCGTAATTTCGCAGCGTGAACCCGGAACCGTCGGTGAAACTCCCGACGACGAGACTCGCCATCGGGCCGACGAAGACGACGAGCGCGACGACTCCGTAGGCGCCGATCGCGAGTCGTTTCGGCGAGAGCATCGTCTCGAGATCCGGAAAGAGTGCCTCCCTCGGACGATCGGTCGCGGCCCGGGAGAAGCCGGCCTGGGCGGATTCGTACCGGAGGTAGGCGTAGGTCAGCCCGAGCGAGAGTATCGTCTCGAGGACCGCGAGCGTCGCCGCTTCGGCGTAGTCGAGACGCTGGATGCGATCGTAGATCCAGACTTCGACCGTTGCGAGCCCCAGCCCGCCCAGCGCGAGCACGATCGGGAACGTCATAAACGTGAAGATGAACGTCAACAGCGCGCCGGTGAGGATCGCGGGAGCCAGCTGCGGCACGACGACGTCGCGAAACGCTCGACGTTCGCCGGCTCCGAGGCTCCGGGCGGTCTCGACCGCGCGGCGGTCGACCGACTCCCAGGCGGCGACGGTGATCCGTGCGACCAGCGGCGCGTTGTAGAACGCGTGAGCCAGCACGACGATCGCGAGCGGGTTCGTCTCGACGAACGGGAACGGGCCGAGGCCGACGACGCCGAGGATCGAGTTGAGCGTTCCCGCGCGTCCGAACATCGCGTAGAAGCCGACCGCGACCATGATGCCGGGGAGGACGAACGGGACGATGGTCAGCGACCGGAGCGTCCGGCGGCCGGCGAACTCGTAGTTCGCGAGGACGTAGGCCGCCGGCAGGCCGAGTGCGACGCTCGCGACGGTCGAGAGCGCGGCCTGATAGGCGGTAAATCCGAACAGTCCCGTCCGAACGCCCGGCGTCTCGACTGCGAGCCAGGGGATCGGAACGTCGGTGCCGGGAATCGGATACTCGAGCGAGATCGAGAGCGAAATCGCGCCGAGCCACCCCGCGAGCGAGGCGAGGTGGGTTCCGATCGCGAGCGGATCGGCGAAGACGTCTGCGAGGACGCCGACGTAGAACGGGTCAGTCAGGACGTCCGCGAAGTGCTCGAGCGTCACCGCGCCGTCGGCGAGGATCGCGTTCGCGAAGACGATGCTGACGGGGAGATACAGCATCGCGACGAGCACCGCGGCGGTCGCCAGCGCGGTCAGCCAGAGCGCGCGCCGCTCGAGGCAGTCCCTGGCGCGATCGACGAAGACGGTGCGACCGGCTGGGGACACGGCTGGAACGGGTGGTTACTGGCTCGCGATTTCGCGGGCCCAGTCGTCGACCCAGCCGTCCAGGGTACCGCGAAGCTCGTCGTAGCCGACCGTCACCGCCTCCGGCGGGACGTGGGCGTACTCGTCGAACTCGTCGTCGAGGTCGACGTACTCCGATTCGACGGCCGGGAACTGGACGTTGCGCTCGGCGATCTCGGCCTGGGCCTCGTTCGAGAGGACGAAATCGAAGAAGGCGTACGCGACCTCCGCGTTTTCCGTGGCCTCGAAGACGGCCATTCCCTCTGGGTTCGCGTAGCCCTGTTCGTTGAGGAAGCCGACCTGGTGTCGCGTCAGGTCGTTGCCCTCCGCGACGGCGAACACCTGATCGGTCGAGTAAGAGACGACCATCGGTCGTTCCTCTTCCATGTACGCGCCGTAGTACGAATCCGACCAGTCGTCCAGGATGCGAACGCCGTTGTCCTGCAGATCGCGCCAGTAGTCGAGGTAGCCGTCCTCGCCGTAGGCGTCGATCGTCCACAACAGGAACGCCTGCCCGGGAGCCGACGTCTGTGCGTTCTGTGCGAGCAGCGCGTCCTCGTACTCGGGTTCGGTCAGGTCGTCGAACGTCTCCGGCTCGTCGACTTCGCTTTCGTCGTAGACGAGGCTGATATAGCCCGTGTCGTACGCGAGCACGCGGCCGTGAGGGTCGCCCATGTCGAGTCCATCGCGGATGCGGTCGGCTCGATCGACCCGGTCAGTTTCGAGTTCGGCGAACAGGCCGCCGTCCTCCAGGTTGTCGTCGACCGCGACCAGGTCGTCGATATTCAACCCGAGGTAAACGTCGGGATCGATCTCGGCGCCCTGCTCGGCGCGCTGGATGTAGTGGTTGATACCGCCGTCGGGCAGCAGCGTCCACTCGAGTTCGACGTCAGGGTGGGCGTCCTCGAACGCGTCTTTGAGCCAGGGACCGGCGGGATTCTCGCCGTCGATCATCGACTCGTAGGTGACGACCTCGAGCGTTCCCGAAAGCGACTCTCCGTCCGATCCGTCGGCGGCCGAATCGTCCGTCGACGGATCGTCGGATCCGTCGTCCGATCCCGATCCTCCGTTTCCGTTCCCGTTTCCGTCCCGCGTCAGACAGCCCGCAACACCGAGCGTCGCTGTTCCACCGACAGCACCGACGAACGTTCGTCGTCTCATTACACGGTTGTTCCACCGGGTGGTCTTAACCGCTGTGATCCGACGCCGTCGTCGATTCGGCCCCCGTCGTCGCGACCGCCTCGAGGTGCACTGTCGCAACGGCCTCGAGTCAGACCACGCGACGTCGACGACTGCTCGGCCCGGAACGCGCTCGAGCGATTCCGCGCTCGGTCAGGTGCGCCCGATTCGTCCGTTGGGAGGGTCACGCACCGATCCCGTCGTTCGCCGACCGTCCGGCAGCATCCAGCAGCGCGTCGTACGCGGACCCGTACGCGCGAGCGACGCGTTCGGGATCGGTCCGTTCGTCTCCGCCGAGGGCGGGGAGTTTCACCCGCTCGGGCGGATCGAGGTACTCGAGGACGTCCGGCACGCGCTTTTCGAGCCGACCGTCTTTCGGGCTCGAGCTGGCGATCTCGCAGGCTCGACAGTAGCGATCGCCGGGGTAGATCCGCGCCCGACCCGGTTCGACGGCGGCGACCGCGGCGACCGACGCCGGATCGAGCGACTGCAGCGGCCTCGCGATGTCGGCGTACGATTCGACGACGGCGATGGGAGCCGACTCGAGCGTTGCGGCAAGGCGCTCGAACTGGGGTACGTACAGCTCCCTGGCGACGTCGTCGAGTTCGTCGACGGTTTCGACGGCGATCGCCTCCTCGAGTGCCAGCGCGTCGGCGACCGCCGCGGGCACGTCGGCCGTGGCGTTCCGGACGAGCGTCGTTCCGTCGCCGCCGGCGGATTCGGGGCGGCCGACCCTGTCGACGAGAAACTCGCGGTCGGCCCTGCCGAGCAGTCCGTTGCCGCCGCCGGGAGCGGGCCGCCACAGGCGGTGGACAGGGTTGAGCGCCTCGGGATCTCGCGACCGGCCCTCGGCTCGAGCGAGTCGGCGGGCGTCCTTGCCGTACAGGCGTCCGTCCGAGAGCGCGCGCCGGCAGTCGTCGTGGTCGAACCAGTAGTCGTTCCCCGCGCGGGGTTTGGAGCCGACCGCGCCGGTCCGCTCGAGCAGGCCGACCGAGAACGTCGTCTTGCCGGCGTCGACGCGGTCGGCACCGACGACCAGCAAGATCATTCCGCCAGACCGTAGTAGCCGGGTTCGTCGTCGTTTCGCGGCTCGGCGACCACGAGTTCGTCGGCGTTGGTCATGATCCACGGGATCGCCCAGTCCAGCAGGACGTCTTCGGTCTCGCGATCGATCTCGGCGTCGGGCTCGAGTCCCTGCAGGAGCCGCGCGATCTCGTAGACCGTGTACATCTGGTCGGCCTCGAGGAGTTCCGCCGGCGTGTAGAAGTCACACGGTGGCAAGCTGTCGAACTCGGATTTCGGAACGGGCATACGCCGTGGCTATCGCCTTCGAGCGCCTAAATCGTTCGTTTCTGCGGCGTTCCGGCGTCGCCACCCCGGGTCCGGCGGCCCGTCGCCCGTCCGTCACCGACGTTCTCGTCGCCTCCGGAGTCGGTCTCGAGGGCGCGAGCGAGCGCCTCGATCGGGTGGTCGGGTCGGTCGTAGCCGTCGAAGTCACCGACCTGCGTCCGACAGGAGACGCCCGGGGCGACGACCGCCGATCGGTTGCGGTCGCTCGTCTCGAAACCGGACGGCGCGGCGTCCCTCGGCGAAGACGAAGCGTGGCCGAACGCGTCCTCGAGTTGGCCCCGAAGCAGCTCGCCGATCGACCGCGAGAGGTCGTAGTGTTCGCGCTCGTAACCGAAGCTGCCGGCCATGCCACAGCAGCCGGAGTCGACCGGCTCGACCGCGTAGCCCGCGCGCCTGAGAACTGCGACCGGGTGGTGGTCGGTTCCGCGGGCTTTCTGGTGGCAGTGACCGTGGTAGACGAGCGGACCGGCGTCGCCGACGTCGAATTCGATCCGCTCGTCGAGCCGACGCCGGTCGAGGAACTCACAGACGTCGTACGTGTTCGCCGCGAGCGCCTCGAGTCGCGCGTCGGCCACCTCGCCCGAGAGCAGCGAGCGGTACTCGTCGACGACCATCGACGAGTCCGAGGGTTCGACGAAGACGACCGACCAGCCGCGATCGACGTACCGCTCGAGGTCTTCGAGCAGCGCCAGTCCGCGCTCGGTGGCCGTCCCGAGCATCCCCTGGGAGTACGCCGCACGCCCGGTCGGTCCGAGATCCGCCACCGCGACGTGAACGCCCGCGGCCTCGAGGACGGCGACGGCGGCCCGCCCGGGGCTCGAATCGGAGTAGTTCGCGTACGTGTCGGGATAGAGGACGACGCGATCCGTCGCCCGTTCGCGGGCCACCGCGGGCCCGCGGTCGTCGAACCACGAGACGAGGCTCTCGCGCTGGAACGCCGGCAGCGTCCGCTCCGGCGCGATTCCGACGATTCGATCGAGAACGGTCCTCGAGCCGGGCAGCGCCGGAGCGAGGTTCGAAAGCGGCGCGGCCGCGCTGGCGAGCGACGCGAGCCGGTCGACGTTCGCGAACAGTCGCTCGCGCAGCGACGCCCCCTCCCGCTCGAGACGTTGGCGTTTCAGTTCGGCTTTCAGCTTCGCGAGGTCGACCCCGGTCGGACAGTCGCTCTGGCACCCCTTGCAGCCGATACAGAGATCGAGCACCTCCTCGTGGAACCGATCGCTGTACAGCTCCTCGGAGTCGATCTCGCCGCTGATCGCCGCCCGAAGGAGGTTCGCCCGACCGCGAGTCGTGGCGATCTCCTCGCCGGTCGCCCGGTAGGTCGGACACATCACGTCACCGTCCGTCCGCCGGCAGGTCCCACAGCCGTTACAGAGTTCGACGAGGTGGGAGAAACCGCCGTCGTCGTCGAAGTCGAGCGCCGTTCGCGGCTCGAGCGAGGCGTAGTCCGCTCCGTACCGGAGGTGATCGGTCATCTCAGTGGGATCGTCGTCTCGGTAGACGACCTTCCCCGGGTTCAACAGCCAGTCCGGATCGAACGCCGACTTCACCTCCTTGAACGCCGCCCAGAGGTCCGGGCCGTACAGCCTGGGGTTGAACTCCGTGCGCGCGAGGCCGTCGCCGTGCTCTCCGGAGAACGCGCCGCCGTGTTCGAGTGCCAGCGAGGTGACGTCCTCGGCGATCGAACGCATCGTTTCGACGCCGTCGTCCTCTTTGAGGTTCAACACCGGCCGGATGTGGAGGGTGCCGGCGCCCGCGTGAGCGAAGTAGGCGGCCGTCGTCTCGTGGTCCCGGAGAATCTCCTCGAAACCGACGACGTACTCGGCCAGCTCGTCCGGCGGCACGGAGGCGTCCTCGACGAACGGATACGGCTTCGGATCGCCCTCCATACTCATCAACAGCGGTATCGCGGCCTTGCGCAGCTTCCACAGTCGCGCCTGATCCTCGACGGAGAACGCCTCGAGCGCGCCGAACGCCGATCCCCTCTCCACGAGTTTCCCGCTGGCCTCCGACACCGCAGCGGGGAGGTCGTCGAACACCTCGGAGTCGAACTCGAGCATCAGGGTCGCCGCGGCATCGTCGGGAATCGGCGCGACGTACTCGGCGTACTCGGGGGAATCGGCGGCCAACCTGAACACCTCGTCGTCCATCAACTCGACGGCGCTCGGCTCGAGCGCGAGCGCCTCGGGGACGGCCGCGAGCGCTTCGACGAGGTCGTCGTACCAACAGAGCAATAACGCGGTCTCCTCGGGCCGGGTGACGAGCGAGAGCGTCGCCTCGGTGACGACGCCGAGAGTTCCCTCGGCCCCGACGAGGAGCTTCGAGAGGTTGATGATGCGCTCGCCCTCGGCGTCCGACCCGTCGGCGAGGTCGGTTTGGTCGTCGGTGAGATCGTCGGTCGTCTCGCCGTCGGCGGTTCGGATCACCTTCTGGAGGTTGTAGCCGCTGACGCAGCGCTCGAGATCGGGATACCGCGTCTCGATCTCGACTCGGTTCTCCTCGACGACCGCCCGGACGGTCCGGTAGATCTCGGCCTCGAGGTCGTCCTTGGCGACGATCCGATTCCACTCGTCGCCGTCGATCACGACGTCGCGGGTGCGGATCACCGAGCCGTCGGCGAGCACGACCCGACACTCGTCGACGTAGGCGTCCGTGATGCCGTACCGGACCGAGTGGGCCCCCGTCGAGTTGTTACCGATTCCGCCGCCGATCGTCGCCCGGTTGGACGAGGCCGGATCGGGTGCGAACTTCAGCCCGTGAGGTTCGAGGGCGGCGTCGAGGTCGTCCTGGACGACTCCCGGCTGGACGACCGCGGTCTTCGCGTCGGGGTCGACCTCGAGAATCTCGTCCACGTGTCTCGAGAGGTCGAGGACGACGCAACCCGGGCCGACCGCCTGTCCGGCGAGCGACGAGCCGGCTCCGCGGGGAAGCACCGGCGCGTCGTGGTCGGCCGCGACGGCGACCGCCGCCCGCACGTCGTCTTCGTCGCGCGGAACGACGACGCCCGCCGGCTGTGCACCGTAGATGCTCCCGTCGGTCGCATAGAGGACTCGCGCGTACTCGTCGAACCGGACCTCGCCGCGACACGCCTCCTCGAGTGCGTCTTTCAGCGACGCGCGATCCGTCGGGGCGGTTTCCGCGTCGCTCGTCCGCCAAGCGTGGTCGAGTGTGGTCCCCGTGGCTGGATCGTCCTCGACGGCCATGATGACGACCTATCGACGTGCCCACGGATAAAGAGTGGTGTGTGTTCACAATCGACGTGAACGATGAGTACCGAAACCGCCGCTCGCGACGACGCGGACGACGAACTCGACTCGGGGTGGACACGGGACGCTGCTCGGCTGCCGTCCGCGAAGAAAAGTGGAATGGACTAACTCGTCGCTTACTCGAAGTGGTCGAGGCACTTCTGGTACTCTTCGTCGACGGTATCCCAGTCGACGACGTCGAAGAAGCCCTCGATGAAGCTGCCGCGGTCCGGGCCGTAGTCGTAGTAGTACGAGTGTTCCCAGACGTCGCATGCGAGGATCGGATGCGCACCCCACAGCGCGTGGAGGTCGTGGCGATCGACTTTCAGGTTCCGAAGCTGCTTGGCGACGGGATCGTACACCAGAAGCGCCCAGCCACCCGCGGCGCCCGCGGCGGCCTCGAACTCGCCCTTCCAGGCCTCGTAGGAACCGAAGTCCTCCTCGATTCGGTCGGCGAGGTCGCCCTCGGGTTCGCCACCGCCGTCCGGCGACATGTTCTCCCAGAACAGTGTGTGGAGGTAGTGTCCACAGCCGTTGTGAGTTACGTTCTCGAGGGCGGCGGGCGTCGAGCCGAAGTCGCCCGACTCGCGGTTTTCCGCGAGTTCCTCTTCGGCGGAGTTGAGGCCGTTTACGTACCCCTGATGGTGAGTGTCGTGATGCCAGGTGACGACCTGCTCCGAGATCGCCGGTTCCAATGCGTCGTAATCGTACGGAAGTGGTGGAAGTTCGTGGTCAGTCATGGGAATGCACCTACAGTTTGTATTGCTGTCTCGACTGTTAAGTGTTGAGGAGTGAAATGATATCACACCCCATAACCGATCGCCGGACGAATGCCCGAATCCCCGGACGGACGGTGAATTCGTGCACTCGTGTCAGCGAACGGTATGACGTTGCAGCCACGGAAGTGGCCCGTGAATGCCACGTGGATCCACCACGAACGTCGTGTTAAATCTTTCAACGGCTTCGATCGGTACCGTGACTGCGTTCGCGTCCGTCGTCGGCTGTCAGGTCAGTTCCTTGTGGTAGGCGTGTTCGAGCCACTCCTCGAGGGTCGGCTGCGTCCAGTACCGGACGGTTTCGCTTCGCTGATCGTGCTCGAGGATGCCGGCGTCCTCGAGTTTCGGGAGGTGAACGTGGCGAAGCTCCGTCTGGATCTGACGCTTTTGTTCCTCCAGGTCCGACTGCGGTTCGGGACCAGTACTTCGATTCTCGAAGGCGGCGACGTTGTCCGTAACCTCCTCGACCGTGGCGACGCCGTCCTGCTGTTCGTACAGGAAGTAGAGAGCGTACCGGCGGCGTTCGTTCGCGAGGAGATTGAAAACGAGGTCCAACGACGGAGTCGTCTCGGCGGAGAGCGTAGCCGATTCCCGCTCCGTTTCACGCATCCACGGACCACCTACCGTAAGTTACCATTCGAAACCACCAGCGCCCACTACTGCAGCCGACACATTAGATGTTACGTCTACCTAGAACGATACCTGTATTATATACTTCACGAACGGGAGTGGTCAAAATGGCCGGTCGCGAGCCGAGACGGGTTACTCGTAGAGCCAGCCAGCGTCGTGCTGATCGTAGTCGGCGAGTTCGTCCTCGTCGAAGTGGATCGCGATCTCGCGTTCGTTCGCACCCTCGTCTTCGTGGTCGGCAGCGTGAACGACGTTGCGTCCCAGATCGAGTGCGTAGTCGCCGCGGATCGTTCCTGGAGCGGCCTCGAGCGGATCGGTCTCGCCGATCATCTGGCGGACCTGGCGCGTCGCGTCCTGTCCCTCCCAGACCATCGGCACGACGGGCCCGGAGGTGATGAACTCGACGAGATCGTCGTAGAACGGTTTGTCCTCGTGTTCGCTGTAGTGCTCTTCGGCTCGCTCGCGGGGCATCGTCTCGACTTTGATGCCGACGAGTTTGAGACCGCGATCCTCGAGCCGGGAGATGACCTCGCCGACGAGTCCGCGCGCGAACGCGTCCGGCTTGACCATCACGAAGGTTCGCTCGTGATCGCTCATCGGTCCTCGTCCTCCTCGTCTTCCTCGTCGGAAGCCTCGGATTCAGCGACTTCGTCGGCGTCGGATCCGTCCTCGGCATCTTCTTCGCCACCTTCGGTGTCCTCAAGGTCGCCGTCGTCGGCTTCCTCAGCTTCGTCCTCGACGGATTCGTCCTCGACGTCCTCGAGGTCACCGTCGTCGGCTTCCTCGGCTTCGCCCTCGAGGGGTTCGCTCTCGGCGACGTCTTCGTCGCCTGCGGGTTCGGTTTCGTCGTCGGCGTCGTCGTCGATCGCCGTTTCGGGTTCGAGGTCCTCGTCCGCGTCAGCTTCGACGACCTCGTCCTGGTCGGCTTCCTCGTCGGCGGTCGCGTCGACCTCGACGGGACCCTTGCCGGCCCGTCCCTCCGCCGTCCACTCGAGGTCGCGCGGTTCGCGACCGAGCTTGTAGTTTTTCTCCGCCTTCGAGTCGACGAAGTGGAGCACGGTGCCGTCGTTGCGGACGTACATGATGCCCGTGCCGGGTTCGATCTCTTCCCCGGTGTAGTCGCAGGTTCGTTTCTCGACCATTGTGCTATTGTCCTCCGATGGAGTCGGCCTCGCGTGCGGTCTCGCGGAGCTGGAGTACGTCGCCCTCGCGAACCGGCCCGAGGCAGTTGCGGGTGATGATGCGTCCCTGGTTCTCGCCCTCCTTGATTCGGCATTTGACCTGCATGGCTTCGCCGTGCATGCCGGTCTTGCCGACGATCTCGATGACCTCGGCGGGCGTAGAGCCGCTTTCTTCCTCTTCAGCGCTCATCTCTGATCACCTCAGTCGAGATCCTCGACCTTGTCGGCGATGTCTTCGACGTCGCCGGAGGCCTCTCCGGAGTCGACGATCGCCGCGGCGGCCGAGCCGACCTCGAGGCCGGCCGCGTGACCGACGTCGTCCTGGGTCTCGATGAAGACCACGGGAATGCCTTTTTCGTCCGCGAGCTCGGGGAGGTGCATCACGATCTCCTCGGGCGAGACGTCCTCGGCGACGTAGACGAGGTCGGCGTTGCCGCGCTCGATCGCTTTCGTCGTTTCGTTTGTTCCTTTCTTTACTCGGCCCGTGTCTCGGGCGACCTCGAGCGCCTCGAGGGCGTCGTCGGCGAGGTCGGCTGGGATGTCGGTGGTTACGTAGACTGACATTGGTTGTTCACCTCTCCTACGCGTGGGCTCGCGCTCCCCTGCCGTCCGGAAACTGGGTTCCGGGCCGAACGGAGTTCGGCGGAAGTCCTGTGAGGCTAGGAGCATCATCAACCCCGCGTAGGGTGTAGTTCCGAGTAGCGTTGCCCCCCTTAAAAGCGTGTTCAAACGGTCGGGTGGGTGTCAATGAGAGGCATAGTGAGTCAATACCGGACTGACGTCCAAATGAGGTGAACGAAAACGATGAGATCGCACCAACAGTACCGCAAGGAGTGCGAGCAAACCTCACCGTATCGACATTCACCGGTCGAGTATTGTCACGGCGAAATAGTACAACGCCACGGTAGCGAAGAACGTACTCAGGAGGAGCTGACTTGAGTGGGGTTTCAGGACGTAGCCCGCACTAATGATGCCAGCGCTGCCTGTATATACCACAACCGCGTAGCGTGGATAAGTTAGCACATCGCTCATAAGTATCAGTGCCAATATGATTGTGAAGAGATACACCGCGAACCCAGGATCTGCGACGACTGCGACCACGCCATCGGTAAGATACTTCTCGTAGTGACCGACAGCCGTCCAGGTCGTTACGGCACCGATGCCGAATAGCCACAGCGCAAGTCCGATATTCCGGCTTTTCGTCCTCAAGAAGCGATACATTGATGATCGATTTCGCTATGAGGACGACTTCGCAACCACACCTCACGAAAGCGTTCCAGCCACCGATATGTTCTCATTCTCAGTTCTTATTCCAACTCAGCATAACGTAGTTATTTGCATTGGTTTCTATTCTCGCGCTCGTCAACGACAGCCCCTTACTCAATCGCGTAGGCGACCGTACGTTGGCCTCTCACAACCAATAGTTGAAGCGAGCGACTATTGCAATACTCACTCACCGCTCCTGTTCGAGCAACCAGGACGCTCGGTGCTGGCTGTCGAGTGGAGGGCGGAAGTGCAGTGATCTTCGACGAGTACGATATATAACCCGCCTTTCCGTACTGTAACTCAACGAAATTGCACGTAGGTACTACCGTCGCTACCGCGCTCACCGAGGAGGCGAGCCGTAACAACGAGCGTCGACTCCTGGTGCTCGCCGGCGATCGCGAACTCGGATACGACGCACTCGAGAGGATTCTCGACCACCTCCCCGTCGCTATAACCGACACGACGCTCGTCGGACCCGACGATCGGCTGCGCTGTGAGCACCTCGAGCAGGCCCGCGCGGGGACACTCCTCGGGACGACCCGGGAGGTCGTCGCGCTCGACGCCCACGCCGGGCTTCGCCCCAACGCGCTGGGGAAAGCCGTCGGAGCGGTCGACGGGGGCGGTCTCCTCGTTCTGCTCGTCCCGTCGCTCGCGGACTGGCCCGCCCGGCGGGGCGCGTTCGACGAGTCGCTGGCCGTTCCGCCGTTCGAACTCGCCGACGTCACCGGTCGCTTTCGGCGGCGACTCGTGGAGACGCTCCGAGCCCACCGCGGCGTCGCGATCGTCGACCTCGATGGCGGGCGGATCGAGGCCGACGGGTTGACGCGACCGGCCCCGACGCGGAGCGACGTCCGCGAGGAAATCGGGATTCCGCCCGACGCGCGGTTCCCCCCCGACGCGTACGAGGCGTGTCGCACGGCCGATCAGGCGGACGCCGTCTCGGCGCTCGAGTCGTTGCTGCCGGCGAGCGACGGCGGCGGGGACGCAGGCGGAGCGGGCGGCGAGCACTCCAAGCGGGCCGTCGTCCTCGAGGCCGACCGCGGCCGCGGAAAGTCGAGCGCGGCGGGGCTGGCCGCGGGAGCGCTCGCCGCCGACGGCGCGGACGTGCTCGTCACCGCGCCGGGATGGCGAAACGCTCGAGAGGTGTTCGAGCGGGCGCGAGCGCTGTGCGAGACGCTCGAGGCGACGACGACCGTCGACGAGCGGCGAATCGAGACGGCGACCGGGGGGCGGGTGCGATTTGCCGAGCCCGCCGCCGCGGCGGCCGAACTCGAGGCTGCGGACGTCGCGATCGTCGACGAGGCGGCGGCGCTTCCCGTCGCCCGGCTCGAGTCGTTTCTCGCGGCCGACCGGATCGCGTTCGCGACGACGATCCACGGCTACGAGGGCGCGGGTCGAGGATTCTCGGTTCGGTTTCGCGACCGGCTCGCCGAGAGCGACCACGCGGTCGAGGAGCGCACGCTCGTCGATCCGATCCGGTACGCCGCCGGCGATCCCGTCGAGGTGTGGGCGTTTCGCGCGCTCTTGCTCGACGCGCGGCCGCCGGTCGCCCCGCTCGTGGACGACGCGGATCCCGAAACCGTCGACTACCGCCGCCTCGAGCCCGACGCACTGCTTGCGGACGAACCGCTCCTGCGCGAGACGTTCGGGCTGCTCGTGCTGGCGCACTACCGGACCGAGCCGAACGACCTCGCGCGGCTGCTCGACGCGCCCAACCTCGAGGTGCGCGCGCTGATCCACGACGGCCACGTCGTGGGCGTCGCGCTGCTGGCCCGAGAAGGAAACCTCCCGCGCGCGACGCGCGCCGAGATGTACGAGGGGGGACGCGTCCGGGGGAACATGCTCCCGGACGTGCTCACGAGCCAGCTTCGGGACGAGTCGGCGGGCGAGCCGGCCGGCCTGCGCGTCGTCCGGATCGCGATTCACCCCGCGGTTCGCTCGCGTGGGCTCGGCTCGCACCTCCTCGAGCGCGTCCGCGAGGAGTTCGCCGGCGCGCGTTCGAACGGGGGCGGGTCCGGCGCTGAATCCGACGGTATCGACGCCGCACCCGACGGAGCCGAGGCCGTCGACTGGCTCGGCACCGGCTTCGGCGCGACGCCGGAGCTACTCGAATTCTGGCGCGAGAGCGGCTACCGGACGATCCACGTCTCGACCACGCGAAACGACGCCAGCGGCGAGCACTCGGCGCTCATGCTCGAGCCGACGAGTGCGGCCGGCGAGGCGATCCACGACCGACACGCCGAGTGGTTCGTCCGCCGGTTCCCCGCGCTGTGTACCGACTCGCTCGCGGACCTCGAGCCCGACGTCGTCCGCGAAGTCCTCCGGAGCGTGGACGAAGACGCCGCCCCGCCGCTCGAGGTGACCGATCACGAGTGGCGCGTCGTCGCCGGTGCGGCGTACGGCCCCGGACTGTACGACGTCGATCCCGGCCCGTTTCGCGCCCTCGTCGTGCGGTACTTCCTGACGAACCCCGAGCGCGTCGAGTTGAGCGACCGCGAGGAGCGGTTGCTGGTCCTGCGGGTTCTGCAGGGCCGCGACTGGTCGTCGGTCGCGGACCGCCTCGAGTACCCGTCGGCGAGACAGTGCATGCGAGCGCTGGGAGCGGCGGTCCGCCCGCTGGTCGATCGGTACGGCACCGAAGCGGCGCTCGAGGTTCGCGATCGGTTCGACGGGACAAATTGAACGCCCACCGGCGAAGTAGCCGAATCGACCTCAACCGATCACTCGCCGTAACAGGGGTTCCGGCATCGCTTTCAGCAGCCAGGCCACGAGTCGCCAGCGCCGCGTCACGTAGGCGTGATCGCGCTCTCGGTCGATCGCTCGAGCGATCTGGCGCGCGGCGGTCTCGGGCGAGGCCACCCAGAACAGGTCCTCGCCCATCGCCATCTCGGTGTCGACGAAGCCGGGCTCGACGGTCGTGACCGTCACGTCGGTCGCGCGGCCGGCCTGGCGGTGGCGCAATCCCTCGAGGTACGTCGAGACGAACGCCTTCGAAGCGTTGTACGCCGGCGCGCCGGGATTACCGAAGACCGCGCCGACCGAGGAGATGCCGACCAGGTGTCCGCCGCCGGTCGACTCGAAGTGCTCCATCGCCGCGGTCGCGATCGCGACGAATCCGCGAACGTTGACGTCGATCGTCTCCCGTTCCGGCCCCCACTCGAGGTCCCGGTTCAGGTGGCCGACGCCGGCGCTGATGACGACCAGATCGACCGACTCCATCGCGCTCGCGAGTTCGAAAAATCCCTCGCGGGCGTCTTCGGCGTCCGTGAGGTCCATCGTCGCGACCGCGGCGCGGGTCGGCAACTCCGCGCCGATCCGTTTCATCCGCTCCCGTCGTCGGGCGGCCAGTCCGACCTCGTAGCCGTCGTCGGCGAGCGCTCGGGCCAGCGCCTCGCCGATCCCGGAGGACGCGCCGACGATGATGGCTCGCTGCATACGGGTCCGTTTTCCAACGGACGTCATAACGGTGCTGATAGGGTTGGGGCGACGTCGTCTACGCAACCGCTCGTCGCCGGAATTCTGACGCTGATCGTTGCCGGAACCGACGCTCGTTCGTCGGCGAAAACAGATTGCCGATCCGACATCTATACGGGACTGCTCGAGAAACCGCCGTGCATGTCCCCGCCCTCCATTCATCGATTCGCGTTCTCCGTGAGCGCCATCCTGCTGGCAACAGCCCTCGCGTTCAGCGTCGTCGGCCTCGCCGGCCCGCCGTCGCTTTCGGCGACCGAGTTCGATCCCGAAACCGACCACGCAGAACTCGCGAGCGCTCCGAACATCCACGACGCGGATCGCGGGAGCCCGCCGAGAGACGACGTCCGGGAAGCGTTCGAGGCCGCGACAGACGACGGCCACTACGAGGGGACGATTCCGAACGCCTCCACGACGTACTCGTTCCTCTGGAACGACCGTTACGAGTTCGTCCGCTTCGAGGGGACGTTCTACGAGTTCGAAGCCAACGTCGACGGGGAGTCGATCGTCGTCGAAGCCGACGAACGCAGTTCCGAATCCGTCGCGGACGAACTCGCGGTCAGCCTCGAGAACGCGTCGGCTCCCGCGCGGGAAGCGATCGAAACCGGCGAGCCGGTCGAGGCCCCGGATGGAAATCCGGAATCGTCGATCGTCGTGGACGACGGCACCTACTACGTGCTGACGCTCGGACACGGCTCCGGCGGATCGGTCGGAGTGTGGTCGGTGATCGTCGCTGTCGCGATTCTCGTCGTCGGCGTCGTCGGCGTCGCCACCGTCGGCGGGACCCTCTGGCTCCGCAGACGCCGAGGGACGTGACCGGGACGACCGATCGCGGTCGGTGAACGAGTTACTCGTTGCACGCACTCGAGCGAGCGGCCGGATCGATGAGAACAACAGGTCTTTGGCTCGATGCGCCGTCGGCTCACGTATGGTCGAGGTGGTTGCGATCCTCGCGATCGCGCTGTTAGTCGTCGGCGTCGTCGGAACGGTGGTTCCCCTCGTCCCCGGCGGGCTGCTTTCGCTCTCCGGCGTCTACCTCTACTGGTGGCACTCCGGGTTCGCCGAGCCCGGCACGGTCGCGCTCGTCGTCCTGACGGTGCTCGGCGTCGTCACCCTGCTCGCGGAGTTCTTCGGGGGCTCGATCGCCGCACGCGCCGGCGGCGCGTCCTGGGTGACGACCGGGAGCGCCGCCGTCGTCGGGATCGCGCTGATGATCGTTACCGGACCGGTGGGACTGCTCGTCGGGCTCTTCGGGACCGTCTTCGTCCTCGAGTACGTCCGCGACGGCGACGCCGGACACAGCGCTCGCTCGGCTCTCTACGCGACGGTCGGCATCCTCGCGTCGACGGCGGTGCAGGTGCTGTTGACGCTGTCGATCCTATTCGGATTCCTCGTCGCCGTCTTCCTCCTGTGAATCGCCTCGGGGTCAAGCCCCGAGACTTCCTGCTTCGACGACGCGCTTTGCAGACACCTGAGTGGTGTCCGTAGGGAGCGCAGTCTCCACAGACGTGGATTCGGGCCATCCCAGCCCTAACTCAGAAAAGCCGCGTTGAAGGACGTTCATCGCTGCGTTCGCGTCACGGTCACACGCAAACCCACACGACGGACAGGAGTGTTCGCGTACCCAGATGGGCTTCGCCGTCTCCACACCACACGACGCGCACTCTTTCGTCGTTCCAGAGGCTTCGACCTGCACGACGTGAGTGCCGTACAATCGTGCTTTGTATTCGAGGAGGGTGATGAACTGTCGCCACGCCGCGTCCTGCTTGTTCCGGGCGTTGTGCGACTGCTCCAACATCCCCTTCACGTTCAAGTCCTCAACAAATACCGCGTCGTACTCACGGACGAGCCACGTCGTAATCTTGTGCTGATAGTCCAGCACCTTCCGGCGGATGTGACGCTTGACCTTCGCCACTTCCTGACGCTGTTTCTCGTAGTTGTTCGACCCTTTCTGCTTCCGCGAGAGTGTGCGCTGTTCGCGGCGGAGTCGCTCGTACTCGTCTTCGAGGTCGAGCCAGTCCACGGTCTTCCCGTCCGACGTGTGGACGTAGTTGAGGATGCCGAGGTCAACCCCAACGCTGTTGCTCGCGTCGAGCGAATCCACGTCGGGCTTCTCGGGCAGGTCAGCCTCATCGGTTTCCAGTCCGAAGGAGACGAACCAGTCGCCGGTCGTTTCTTTCTTGACTGTGACTTCCTTGATGTCTGCTTCGTTGGGGATGTTGCGGTGGTATCGGATGGGGATGTCGCCGATTTTGGAGAGCCAGAGTGTCGCACGTCGGCCACTCGTGTTTTTGAGTTCGAAGCCAGACTGCGAGTACGTCATACTCTGGAACTCCTTCGGCGACTTCCATTTCAGCTCACCTACCTTGTTTCCGTTCGCCTTCTGGTCAGAGAGGTTCGAGAGGTTGTCGTAGAACCGTGTGACGGTTTTCTGGAGTGCTTTCGAATGAATCTCTGTGAACACAGGGTACTCATCTTTCCAGTCGGTGAGGCGGTCGTGATGCTTGTACGCTGAGCCGATGTTGGCGGCGTCAACGTGTTCGTACTCGTACAGAGTGTAGTTGTACGCTTGGCGATGAACGTCGATGTGGTAGTCCAGTCGTACCGCTACCTGTTGTGTCGGGTAGGCAGGGTAGCGGTGACTGTATTCCATCGCCGCCTGTCGATTCGAGACGTGTCTACTTATTGGTTTGTATCATAGCCTATCGGATTCAACCCCGGGGTCAAGCCCCGGGGCATTCTCCTATACTGCTTGTAAACGCGCGTCGAGGGAAATACTGAACTTCCGGCCCGCGGTCGATTCCGTATGGACTGCTCGGAGGACGACTGCGGTCGGTCCGCGGTCGTCGAACTGCACATCCCCTGGGACGACAACCGGCTCGTCTGTGCCGCTCACGCCCGCGTGCTCGGCCGCCAGGACGGCGTCGTCGCCGATCCGCTCCCGGACAGCGCAGACGACCTGCTCGAGTGACGAGCCGAGGTTCCGTCCTCGAGCGTCGTCGGCTCGACCATCGTGGGCCGAGACCGGTGATGGTTCGAGCGCCGCAGTTTCGAACGATGGTGCCGTTTCGATCGTCGTTCGGTCGAGCCCCTGGGCACCGACCGATTCCCGCTCGGACTGACTCTCTCCTCGATTGTATTGTCACGATTACCGATCGTTACTCGTTTCGGAAAGCCTATGCTCGGATGTTCGAAGAAGTCCGGGTGATCACTCCATGACGAACGATCGGCGAACGTTTCTGAATCGCGTCGGTCTCGCGGGCGGGGCGTTGGTGGTCGGGCCGACGACGGTCAGCTGGACGACGACGGCGACGGCGTCGGAAGACGATGCACGGGTTTCCGGAACGATCTCGTACTTCGGCGAACCGGTCGAGGACGCGGTGGCGTCCGTCGGGCCGAACTCCGATACGACGGACGAAGACGGCACCTACGAAATCGTCATCGACGCCGCCGAACTCGAGGGAGACGAGGTCGGCAAAATCGGTTCGACCGTTCTCGAGGTGAGCGCCGACGGCTACGCCGACGAGCGGAGAGCGGTGGCGGTCGCGCCCGGCGGATCGATCACCGCGGACGTGTCGCTCGAGCGCGAGTGGGGCGACGACGTGGGCGAACTCCAGGTGTACGCCACCGAGGTCGGCGGCGGCGAGACGATCCCGTGTCGCGTCAGGGTCTACGGCGACGACGAGTACTACGCGGACGCGCCGGAGGGTGCGATTCCCGACTCGAGCACGTGGAGCCGAGGGTTCCGGGTGAGCGAGGGCTGGTGGGAGGTTCGCGTCAGCGACGCTCCCGGATACGACGACGGTTACGCGGAGGTGTACGTCGCGGCCGGAACGTCGGAGCTCGCGTGGGTCGAACTCGAGGAGGGCGACCGCGAGATCCCCGAGACGGGACGCCTGCGCGGAATCGTCACCGACGAGGACGGCGATCCGATCGAGAACGCCGGGCTTCGCGTCGGCGGCAAATCGTTCACGACGGACGGCAACGGCGAGTTCGAGACCGACCTCGAGCACGGCCGACACTCCGTCGTGGCCGTCGCGGACGGCTACGACGTGCGTCGCGGGACCGTCACCGTTCGATTCGGCCGCACGACGGAGCTTGCCGTCTCGCTCGAGTCGACGTAACGGCCCGTCGAAGCCGAAAAGCCGCGAATTAGTGGGGACCGAACGTCAGGGGTGGGCGTAGTAGGCTACCGTCTCGTCGTCCTCGTGACGATCCACGCGGGCGAAGCCGACGCGCTCGAACTGGACGACCTCGTCGGCCTCGAGCTCGGCGACGGCCGGTTCCGCGCGACCGGAGACGTCGCCGTCCATCGTCCGCATTCTGACGGGGACGCTCTCGCGAGCGGGCACCCAGTGGACGACGTCGACGTCGCCATCGCGGACCACGTCGATGTCCTCGCCCGTGTACTGGAGCGTATCGCGGGTGTACTGGAAACAGCCCAGCCCCTTGAGCCAGACGCGCTCCTCGCGGGCCGGAACGTCGTCGGGCTCGAGGAGCACGGCGTCGCCGACCGGGATCTCGCGGACGCCGCGGCTCTCGTGGTCGGGGTGCAACGGTGGGTTCGCTTCGTCGGGCGGGCTCCCGCCGAGCGGGAGCTGGTTGCCCTCGCGAACGAGGAACCGCCGGTCGGTGTCGTCGTCGATCAGCTCGCGGTTGTTGGCGTAGACGGCGCTCATCGCGAGGTCGACGTCGCTGGTCGAGGTGCCGAGTTCGACCATCGCGTCGACGATCGCTTCTCCGCGGATTCCCCGCCGTCGGAGGCTCGAGAGCGTCGGTGCGCTCGGATCGTCCCAGCCGTCGAGTTCCCCCTCCTCGATCAGCGCGGCGATCGTCGACGTGCTCACTTTCACGTCGTAGGCGTCGATCTGGACGTGTCCCCAGTGGACGACCTCGGGATACTCCCAGTCGAAGTAGTCGTAGACGAACCGCTGTCGTTTCGCGGAGTCCTGCAGGTCGATTCCGCGGACGATGTGGGTGATGCCGAGGAGGTGATCGTCGACGCCCGACTGGAAGTCGAGCATCGGCCAGCAGCGGTACTCGCTTGCCTCCTCGCGCGGGTGAGGCGTATCGATCATGCGGAAGGCGACCCAGTCGCGTAGCGCCGGATTCTTGTGCTCGATGTCCGTTTTCACGCGAAGGACCAGCTCGCCGCTTTCGTACTCGCCGTCGATCATCTCCTCGAACTCCGCGAGCACCGTTTCGGAATCCTTGTCGCGGTGGGGACACGGCTCGCCGGCGTTTTTCAGCTCCGAGAACTCCTCGCCGGGACACGAGCAGGTGTACGCCCCGCCGAGTTCGATCAGCTCCCGGGCGTGATCGTAGTACGTCTCGAGGCGGTCGCTCGCCCGGTAGATCTCGTCGGGTTCGAAGCCGAGGTACTCGAGGTCCTCGAGGATCGCGTCGTAGGCGTCGAGGTCGGGCCGTTTCGTCTCGGGATCGGTGTCGTCGAACCGGACGCAGAACCAGCCGTCGTAGCGGTCGCGGTAGGTGCCGATGACTGCCGGCATCCGAGCGTGGCCCACGTGCCACGGGCCGTTGGGGTTCGGCGCACACCGCATTCGAATCTCTTCGTGCTCCGCTGCGTTGGGTAGCGAGGGCAGGTCGTGTTCGTCTTCCTCGTCCCCGGCCTCGATCTCGGCGAGTTCCTCGGGGGCGAGCTCCTCGAGTCGCTCGCGTTTCTCCTCGTAGGAGAGGTCGTTGACGCGGCCGACGACGCCGCCGGCGACGCCCGGAATCCGGTCGCCGTGCTGGCGGAAGTCAGGGTTGTCGCCCATCAGCGGCCCCATGATGGCGCCGACGTCGGCGTCGCTTTCGTGTTTGACGGCGTTCAACAGCGCGTGCTTTTCGGCCTCGCGCTCGACGCGCTCGCGCAACTCGTCGTTCATTGGGGAGGGATATTCGCGCCCCGACCAAAACCCCCGCGGTGTCGTCCCGCGAATCGGCCGCTCGAATCCTCGCGGCCGTGGCGCACTCAGGCACGTCCCTTAACGCGCCGCGACGCCGACGTCCGCCGATGAACGTTCCGACCGACCGACTCCTGCTCATGCTCGTCGTCGCGACCGGGTTCGCGATCCTCGTCGGCGGGTGGGCCGCAGCGCTCGTCCACGCCGAAGCGACCGGCTGGGAAGAACTCGCACTCCGGGCCGGCATCGGGGCCACGTTCTTCCTCGTCTTGCTCGGCGCGTGGAGCGTGTTCACCGGAATCGATCGAGAAACCGCCTGACGGGCGTTCCGATTCTTCTCGGCCGCAGTTCGCGTCCGTTCCCGGTCCGGGACGCTCCGGAGGACAACAGTTATATACACGACTAATCATGTATTTTAAATGGTCGACGGGGGGACGGATCGATTGATGGTCGAGTGTGCGGCGTGCGGATCGGTGTACGCCGCGCGAGAACGAGAGGACGGCGATCCGCGGCCGATCGGGAAACCGCAGGGATGTGAGTGCGGCGGCACGGATTTCGTCAGGCTGAGCGACGACGCGATCCTCGAGAACGACGAGGACGAACCGCTCGAGCGCGGCGACGAATACGAACGCTAACGCGACGCACGTCGCACGGACGGCGTCTGGGGCCGCGGTTCGCGACTGCGCGGCGCGCGACGACGCCGGCGTTCGGACCGATGATAAGCCTTAATAGATTTTCGCCGCCGAGTTATTACATGGCAGTCGTAAGCATCTCCATGCCGGACGAACTCCTCGATCGGCTCGACGAGTTCGCCGACGAGCACGGCTACACCGGCCGGAGCGAAGTCGTCAGGGAGGCGTCGCGAAAACTACTCGGGGAGTTCGAAGACACCCGTCTCGAGGATCGGGACCTGATGGGGATCGTCACGGTGCTGTTCGATTACGAGACGACGAGCGTCGAAGAGCGGATGATGCACCTCCGCCACGAGCACGAGGAACTCGTCGCTTCGAACTTTCACAGTCACGTCGGCGATCACCACTGCATGGAGCTGTTCGTTCTCGAGGGAGACCTCGAGGACATCTCGACGTTCGTCGGCAAGATCAGGGCGACGAAAGACGCGCTGACGGTCGATTACTCCGTTATTCCCGTCGACGACTTCGATCCGATCGCACAGAATCGGTAGTCGAAGTCGCCGATCGTTCGTTGGTCGATACTCGACGACTCGAGCGACCGCCCCGTCGGTTCTTGGACCGCTCGGCGGTCGGATCGGTGGGTGTTCGGCCCGCTCGGCGGTCGGATCGGTCGGCTCTCGGTTCAGCCAGCCGGTGGATCGGTCGGTTTGCGGCTCAGTCGGTTCGCGGAATCGACCGCGCGCCGAGCGCGAACGCGACGACGGCGAGCACCGCCAGCACGCCCAGGTTCGCGAGCGCGGGATCGACGCCCGCGATCGCTCGCGTTCCGTACTCCGGGTACGTCGCCGCTCGCACGCCGCGGGCGAAGTACGTAAGCGGCGAGAGGCCGACCAGCGGCTCGAACCAGCCGGGCAGTTGCTCGAGCGGAACGAACGTCTCCGAGAGGAACAACAGCGGGAGCCCGATCGCGTTGCTGGCGGCGACCGCCCCGTCGCGGGAGTCGGTGTAGCTGCCGAGCATCGCCCCGACCCCGCAAAAGCAGACGACGCCGACGAGGACGTACGGGACGAGTAGCGCCGAGAAGGCGATCCGCGCGCCGGTCAGCGCGATCACCAGAGCGAGGATGAGCAGGCTCGCGATCCCGATGATAACCGCGTTGACGACGGTCTGGGCGAGCAACCACTCCCCCCGCGACAGCGGCGTCGTCGCCAGCTTCTCGAAGCGGTTCCCCTCCCGGTGTCTCGCCACCTCGCTTCCCATCCGCGACAGCGGCGTAAAGAGGACGACGACGGCGAGGTAGCCGGGGACGTAGTAGGCCGCCGGCTCGGCGAACAGTCCGCCCCCGGTCGGATCGGTCCGCACCAGCGCGCCGAAGATGACGATCAGGATCACCGGAAAGAAGAACGTGAAAAAGACCGCCGTTCGGCGGCGTACGAACGATCGCCATCCGGCACCCGTTTCGGACCGGACGCGTCCGACGCGACTCACGCCGTCTCACCCGCTCGTCCGGCGGCTTCGTCCCCGGTCGCGTCCGCACCCTCTCGCTCGTCCGCTTCGAGGTCGCCGGTCCGCTCTCGCTCCGTCTCGTCGGCCAGCGCGAGGTAGACGTCCTCCAGATCAGGCTCGCTCCACGAGAGGCCCGTGTACTCGATTCCGCGCTCCTCGAGGGTGTCGACCAGCCGCCCGATCTCCGCGGGTTCGACACCGGAGACGACGAGCGCACCGTCCTCACGCAGCGTCCGGCGTCCGCCCCCCGCCTCCATCGCGCGCGCCACCGGCTGCTCGAGGAAGTCGAGCGCGCTCGGCTCGGCGTCCGTTTCGATTCGCAGGCGGCTCTCGCCGCCGTGTGTCCGAACGAGATCGTCGGGATCGCCGCAGGCGACGAGCGCGCCGTCCGCGAGCAGTCCGACGCGGTCTGCGAGCCGTTCGGCTTCGACCATGTCGTGGGTGGTGAGGACGACGGTCGTCCCCGCGGTCGCGAGCTCTTCGATCAGCCGCCAGACGGTGCGTCGGCCGGCCGGATCGATCCCCGTCGTCGGCTCGTCGAGAAAGAGCACGTCGGGATCGTTGACCAGCGTCGATCCCACGCAGACCCGCCGCTGTTGACCGCCCGAGAGGTCCTCGTACCACGTTCGGCCCGCGTCGAGGAGTCCCACGTCCGCGAGGACGTCGTCCGGATCGCGAGCGCCGTCGTAGAGTCCCGCGTAGTAGGAGACGAGTTCGCGCGCGGTGAGCCGATCGGGCGGCGAGAACGCTTGCGGAAGGACGCCGAGTCGGTTTCGATCGACGGTCCTCGGGGAGTCGCCGAGCAGTCGAACGCTGCCCGCGTCGGGTTCGGTCGTGCCCGTCATCGCCCGGACGAGCGTCGTCTTTCCGGCCCCGTTCGGACCGATCAGCGCGAACACCTCGCCGCGTTCGACCGACAGCGAGGCCCCCGAGAGGGCGACCGTCTCGCCGTAGGTCTTCTCGAGTCCCTCCGCCACGACGACGGTTTCCATGCGCGCCGGTAGCCACCGGTCGCTGGTAAGAAGTTCGATTCGACCGTCCGGCGTCGCCGTCGCGGGCTCGATCGCTCCCCGGTGTTGCCGTCGCAGGCTCAACCGTTACCGACACGTCCGTGGTAGCCCGACCGGCATGACACAGCTCGGCTACACCCTCTCGAGCGAGGAACACGGCCCGAACGAACTCGTCGAGTACGCCCGTCGGGCCGAGGAGGCCGGCTTCGACTTCGTCTCGATCTCCGATCACTTCCACCCGTGGGTTTCGAAACAGGGGGAGTCGCCGTTCGTCTGGTCGACGCTCGGCGCGATCGCGACCGCGACCGACGAGATCGAAGTCGGCGTCGGCGTCACCTGCCCGACGATCCGCATCCACCCCGTCAACGTCGCCCAGGCCGTCGCCACCGTCGACGAGATGTTGGGCGATCGCTTCACGTTCGGCGTCGGCACCGGCGAGAACCTGAACGAACACGTCACGGGCGATCGCTGGCCCGAACACGACGTCCGTCTCGAGATGCTCGAGGAGGCGATGGACGTGATGCGAAAGCTCTGGACCGGCGAGACGACCAGCCACCGCGGCGAGCACTACACGGTCGAAAACGCACGCCTCTACACGGTTCCGGACGAGCAGCCGACGACGATCGCCAGCGCGTTCGGCCCGCAAACCGCCCGGTGGGCGGCCGATCGCGCCGACGGCCTCTGGTGTTCGGGCCCGAAAGCGGAGCCGGTCGACGCCTACGAGGACGCCGGCGGCGACGGACCACGATACACCCAGCTCCACGGCTGTTACGCCGAAACCGAAGCGGAGGCGGTCGACACCGTCTACGAGTACTGGCCCAACGGCTCGCTCCCCGGCGAGCTCGGACAGGAGCTGCCCACGCCCGCACACTTCGAGCAGGCCGCCCAGATGGTCGATCGGGAAGACGTCGCCGAGTCCGGAACGACCACCGATCCGGACCCCCAGGCCCACGTCGATAGCATAGCGCAGGCCGTCGACGCCGGCTACGATCACGTCTACTTCCACCAGATCGGCCCGAACCAGGAGCTCGCACTCGAGTTCTACGAGGAGGAGGTGCTGCCGTCGTTCCGGTGAGTCCACGCCGGCCGTCTCGTCCCTCTCGCAGGTAGCGAGTCCGAACCGCCGTCGGGAACGCTTCTGCACCGCATATTTTTATGGTGCACGTACGTACACGTACACAGACATGGGGACGAAGACGATCTCACTGGCGGACGATGCGTACGAGCGCCTTCGGGCCGAAAAGCGCGAAAACGAGAGTTTCAGCGACGTCGTACGACGGTTGACCGAAGGCACCTCCCTGGAAAAATATCACGGCGCGTTGAGCGAAGAGGTGGCTGACGAGCTCGAGGATGCGATCACGCAGCGGCGCGAAGAGCGAACGAACCAACACCGCAAACGGGTCGAAGAGATTGCGGACGCGTTCGAATGATCCTCGACACTTCGTTTCTCGTCGACGTCCTGCGGGGGGAAGAGACCGTTAAAAAAGCGATTCGGACGGTCGACGAACGTGGAACGGCACGGGTGAGTTCGGTGACGGTGATGGAACTCTGGGAGGGAGTTCACCTCGCGGACTCGGCCGAGAATCAGCGAGCGATCGTCAAAAACGTCCTCGAGGACGTCCGAGAAGTCCCGTTCGACCGGGACTGTGCAACGACCGCTGGCGAAATCAACGCGAGACTTCACCGTAACGGGACGCCAATCGAGGCTGCTGACGTGATGATCGCCGCGACGGCGCTCGTTCACGACGTCCCCGTCGTGACGAAAAACGTCGATCACTTCGGGCGAATCGACGGCCTCGAGATCCTCACGTACTGACGGCCTCGAGCGTCTCTGGAGACGATCCGATCGATTCGGCTGCTCCCTGGTCGCGTCGACCGGGACGGACGCGGCGAAGGTGTCACGTTTGACCTCCTCCTCCGCGTTCACGCGGAGGAATCCCACCACGGGATTTCAAGCCGAGCGACGCGGCCTGTTGGTTTCAAGACGCATACGTTCCACGTGTCTCCTGCTGAGTTGCAGCGTCTGCGTGGCTGTCTTGTGGCCCGGTCAAAGGGGCCCCATCCGTAGCCGAGTCATCGTCACCTGCCTTCTGCCGGGAGGTTCGGGCGCTTCGGCGGTGACTCTCTCCACTACGGTAGCGGTCTGCGATGTTTATCGCCCCGTTTACGTCGGCTTGGTACTCACCGACCCAACAATTGTCGTTCGAGCAACGGAACGTCGCCTGTCGTGGCCGGGAGCCGTGTTCACCGCAGGCGTGGCATACTTTCGACGTGTTCTGGGGATTCACCGTCTCAACAGGAATCCCCCTCTCGGCGGCTTTGTAGCGAATCTGTGCGTGGAGCTTCGCAAAGCCCCATCCGTGCAACCGCCGATTCATGTACGCGCTGTAGTCCATGTTTTCGCGGATGTAGGTCAGGTCTTCCAGTATCAGTACTGGATTCTCGACAGACTCAGCGTACTCTACGACCTCGCGGGTCACACGGTGGAACACGTCGTCAATCTGGTTCCACAGCGCGTCACCGTAGGATTCGACGATTCGCTCACTACCATGGCGCTGAAGCCGTCTTGTAGCGGTGAAATAGGTTTTACGGAGCCGACGAACGGTCTTGCCCTCGTCGGCCCACAGTTTGGGGCGAACCGGAGATTCGCTCTCATCGCGGTGACACACCGTGACGAGACTCGCTTCTCCGATGTCCACGCCAATAGGCGTCCGCTCGTCGGCGGACGTCCCGGATTGGACCTCCACGTCGCGAGTGACGGTGACGTGGAGATACCACGTTCCATCTCGCTCGAAGAGCCGACTTTCACCCATTTCGGCGTCGTCAGCGTATACCGCTTCCAGCCACTCTCGTTGGTCGGGATTGACGTGTGTCGGGATCCAGAGGTGGTAATCCTCGTGGTGCGGGATTTTGACGTACCACTCGAGAGCGTTCTGTGGCTGGTGGTCGAGTTGGATACCGTCGTTAGTGAACTTCACCGGGTGGTCGTCGTGGAGTTCATCGGCGTGATAACTGTCACCACAGAGTTGCGGGACATACTGTTTGAGCGCGTTTTTCGCATAGCCGGAGAGATCGTACTCGACGACGACGTCGTTGGTAGCTGACTGAGTAGTGCATTCGGCGTCGAAGGCTGCCTGCAGTGCCTGCTGGTACGCCTTGCGGGTCTCACACAACTTGCGTTCTTTGTGTGAGTTGGGGTCGACGAGACGCAACTCCAGCGTTTTCGTGACTGCAGACATCCGTTCTGTGTGCTCACTACGCTCCGTGATGGGATATACGTCAGCCATGCGGAGTGAAAGTAAACGTGGGAAATCCAGTCGTCGCCACTCTCAGACACTGGCCGAACACTGCTTATCGCTCGATCTGCGCCTAAAGACGCAGGTATGCGCTAGCGGTCTCTATCAATTCATTTTTCTCCTCGCGGGCGGGTTTACTCGGTATGGAGTACACCACTCTCGGTAACACCGGCACGACGGTCTCGAGACTCTGTTACGGCACCTGGCGGTTCGGACGGAACACGGGCGGCGTCGTCGAGACCGACCGCGAGGAGGCCCACGAACTGCTCGACGCGTGCTGGGACAGCGGGATCAACTTCATCGACACCGCGAACGTCTACGGCGACCCCGACGGCACGAGCGAGACGTGGATCGGAGAGTGGCTCGAGGACTACGATCGGGAGGATTTCGTCGTCGCCTCGAAAGTCTACTTCCCGTTCGACGGCTGGGGCGAACCCGGTCCGAACGACTCCGGGCTCGGCCGCAAGCACATTCGGGCGCAGATCGAGGGCACCCTCGAGCGACTCGGCACGGACTACCTCGACGTCTACTACATCCACCGCTGGGACGAGGACACGCCCATCCGCGAGACGCTTCGGACGCTCTCTCGCCTCGTCGACGAGGGGAAAGTCCGCTATCTCGGCGCGAGTTCGATGGCGGCCTGGCAGCTGACCAAGGCGCTCTGGACCAGCGACGCGGAGGGACTCGAGCGCTTCGACGTCACCCAGCCGCGGGTCAACGCCGCACAGTACGACGACGTGTCGGACTACCTCGACGTCTGCGCCGATCAGGATCTCGCGGTCTGTCCGTACTCCCCGCTCGCGGGCGGCTTCCTGACCGGCAAGTACGACCGCGCGGACGACGGATCGGTGATCGCTCCCGACGGCTCCCGCGGAAGCCTCGACGAGATGTTCGACGACTGGTACGCGACCGAGCAGGCCTGGGACGTCCTCGAGGTCGTCGAGTCCGTCGCCGACGAGGTCGACGCGACGCCCGCACAGGTGTCGGTTCGCTGGCTGATGGGCCACGACGAGTTCACCTGCGTTCCGATCGTCGGCGCTCGGACGCCCGAGCAACTCGAGGAGAACGTCGGCGCGGTCGACGTCGACCTCACCGACGACCAGTTCGAGCGCATCGACGCCGCTCGCGGAACCGACGACGCGGAGTAGCGGAGCCGTACGTCTCGCTCGACGACCGATCGCTATTTTCGGCGAACCCCCTCCCGAGAGTCCTGCCTTCGGACCGAACGTCGCGCTCGAGGCCGGAGTTACAGGACCAGCGCGTCGACGACGATCACGACGAGGACGGCACCGAGGAAGGCGTTCGAAGCGTGGAACGACCGGAACGCCGCTGACTCGGTCTGTTCGAAGTGAAGGACGACGGCCGTCCAGAGGAAGATCCCGCCGAAGATCGCGACCGTCGCCGCGTAGAGCGCGCCGAGGTCGGTGATCCAGGCCAGCCCGACCGTCGCGACGAGCGTCGCCGCGAGGTAGTAGACGATGTGCTTTCGCGTCTCGGTCTCCCCGCGGACGACCGGCATCATCGGGAATCCACCCCGTGCGTAGTCGTCGCGGTAGGCCAGCGCGAGGTTGTAGAAGTGTGCGGGCGTCCAGAGGAAGATCACGCCGGCCAGCGCGAGCGCCGGCAATCCGATCTCGTTCGTGACGGCGGCCCAGCCGATCAACGCCGGGAGCGCACCGGCGAGTCCGCCGATGACGGTGTTCTGGACCGTGTTGGGCTTGAGCAACAGCGTGTAGACGACGCTGTAAAAGAGGATCGCAGCGAGGCCGAGTGCGGCCGCCAGCGCGTTGATCGTGAGAAAGACGCCAACGGAGGCCACGGTCAACAGCACGCCGAACGCCATCGCGTTTCGAACCGGTATCAGTTCGGTCGCGAGCGGCCGATCGGCCGTGCGAGACATCCGCTGGTCGACGTCGCGCTCGAGGACGTGATTGAACGTTCCGGACGCGCCGATGGCGAGGACGCCGCCGCCGAGCGTGGCGACGATCACGCCGGGGGTCAGGTCCGGACCGGCCGCGAGGGCCATCCCCGCCGCGGCGACGAGACAGAGCAGCCACATCAGCCGCGGCTTCATCATCTTGAAGTACGCGAAGGCGGTGAGTCGGGCGCGTTCGAGCCCGCCGGAGGGGAGCGACCTCGGCGCTGGCGTCGCCTCGCTCCCGAGCGGTTCGGGCTCGGGCGCGTCGATCGCGTCGTCGTCCTCGCCGGTGGCGAACTCGAGGTCCCAGGCCAGCGCGAGGACGATCGTCGTGAAGACGACGACGCCGAGTCCGAGGTGCAGTCCCGGTGCGATCGCCGCCGGTCCGAGCGTCGCCGTGGCCGCGCCGATCCCGACCTGGACGACGTAGAGGCCCGCCCCGGCCAGCACCGCCGCGCGAACGCGACTCGAGGCGTCACCGAGGGTCGCGGCGACGGCGGTCGCGGCGAACAGCCCGCCGACGACGGCGGCGGCGAGGCGGTGTCCCCAGGCGATGGCGAGTTCGGTCTGGTTCAGCGGATCGGCCGGCGGATGACAGGCCGGCCACGTCGAACACGCCGATCCCGCGTCCGCGAGCGAGGTCGTCGCTCCGACGATCAACAGGAGGTAGACGCCGAGGGCGGTCGCTGCGAGCAGTCCCGAAAAGCGCCGTTGCGTGTCGATCGGACGGGGAAACGACTCGGCTGTCACGCTATTCTCGTCTGGATCCTTCCACTCCGCGTATTTAGGGTTCCCGCTTTTTCCGGGCTCGAGTCCCCGACGCCCCGGTCGCGAGGATCTGCTGCCGAACGGGTTCGGCGTCCCCCCGAACGACCGGTTCGCCATCGACGTCGTGGACGGACGACGTCCGGCCGGAACGCGACGTCTCGTCGCTCGAGCTCCCGAAAGACGGCGCTTTCGCCGCTCGAGTCCTCTAACTCGCCGGTCACATCCCCATGTCCTCGGCCGCAGCGGGGACCGGCAACTCGTGGGGCGCGACGCCGAGCAGTTCGGCGGCGTGGTCGAGCGCCACGTCGAATCCGTAGTAGCGCTCGAGTTCGTCGCCGTCCGCGGTCGGGCGAACCTTCAACATCGCGTATCCATCGACGTTCTGGGCGATCGCGGCGGTGGTTCGGGTTCCAGACCTGCGCTCGGCGGGTGCATCGTCGGCGACGGCGAACTCGAGGACGCGTTCGGCGTCCGTCTCGTCGTAGGTCGCAACGATTCCGTTGGCCGTCGCGGTCCGTTCGATTCCCGATCCCTCGCCGTCGTCCGCGTCGGCGTTCGATCCGCCGTCGGTGGTCGGCATGTGTCTCACTCGTCGACGGGGGACCGGGAAACTGTCGGTTCCGGCCCGCGAATGGACGGCGGTCGGCGTCGACCGCGAGCCCGCCTCGACGACCCGAGATCGATACCGCTTTTTCGTCCGCGTCTGCAGTGCGGTGCGTGAACGGAACGGACGCGCCAGCGGAACGGCCCCCGATCGGGGCGGTGCGACTCACCCGCGCGGTCGCTCTGCGGTGGCTCATCGTCTCCGTCGTCGGCTTCTTCGCGTCCGCCTACTGCTTCGCTCGCGCCCTCGCGTTCGTCCACGGCCGACCGCTCGAGCCGATCGTGATCGCCCCGCCGACCGCCTCGAGCGCGCTGTTTATGGCCGTCACCTCGATCGTCCTCGTCGGCGTCGTCGTGGTGGTCCACGAGTTGCTCCACGGCGCGGCGATGAAACGCTACGGCGGCGCGGCGAGCTTCGGCGTCGGCGTCTCGCAGTTCGTCTTTCCCGCCGCCTACGCCGCGTCGGAGGGCGTCGACTACGCCCGCACCCAGCTGATCGTCGTGCTCGTCGCCCCGTTCGTGGCGATCACCGCCGCCGGACTCGCCGTGATGATCGTCTACCCGACGCCGCTGCTGGTAGTCGCACTCGCGGCGAACGCGGCCGGCTCCGTCGGCGACCTCTGGACGGCCGCGATCCTGTGGCAGTATCCCGCCGACGCGCGGGTAATCGACCTGCCCGGCGGCCAGCGGGGATTCGCGCTCGTCGCCCCGGACGGCGGGTCGATCGATCGGCGTTCCCTGGCGAAACCGTTCTCGAGGGTGGCGGCCGGCTCGATCGGGACGCTGACGCTGCTCGTCGCGGTGGCGCTCGTCGCCGTTCTCGTCTCGCTCGCGTTCGGCTCCGGAACCGTCGTGATCGGCGATCCGACCGGCCGCCCGTTTCTCGTTCGCCACGAGCTGCGCGACGGCGTCGCCCACCTCGAGGTCGGCGCATCGTTCGTCGCGCTGACCGCGGTCGCCGGCGGGACGGCCTGGGCGATCCTGTGCGGACTCTTCGGACGCTCGCCGTAATCGGTCGAGATTCTCGGCTGAGCGCGACGACCGGCGACGACGGGAACCGAAACGCTCGAGCGGACGCCGGAACAATCGTCGACACCGAGTATGTCCAAGTGGCTCCAGAGCGGGCGTCGCCGAGATATCTGTTTCCTGCTCGCGGCCGGCGGCGAGTTACGCGGCCAGGAACTGAAATCGCACCTCGAGTCCCACTACGACGACCGGCTCGAGCCGAAGTCGTTCTACGGCTCGCTGTCCGCGCTCGTCGATTCGGGGTTCGTGGAGAAGCGAACCGAGGGACTGCACGACGTCTACGCGCTCACCGATGCCGGCGAGAAGCGCCTGCACGATCATTACGAGTGGGTTCGTGAGTGCCTCGAGATGGTGGAGAACCCGGAGTGAGATCGGCTCGCGCCGGTGTGCAGATCAACGACTCGCGTTCGTCCGATAGCCACGTCAGCCGTCGAGCAGCCGATCGCCGATCGTGTTCCGCAACACCTCGCTCGTCCCCTCGTAGATCTCGTTGAGTTTCGCGTCGCGGTAGAACCGTTCGACGGGGAAGTCCGTCGTGTAGCCGTAGCCGCCGTGGATCTGGATCCCCTCGTTGGCGACCTCTCGAGAGATTTCGCTGGCGTACAGTTTAGCCTGGGCCGCCTCCGTGACGTAGTCCTCGCCGCGCATCTTCCTGTCGGCGGCTCTGTGCATCAGCATGCGCGCGGCCTGGATCTTCGTGTCCATGTCCGCGAGTTTGTGTTTGATCGCCTGGAACTCGCCGATCGGCTGGCCGAACTGTTCGCGCTCGTTCGCGTAGGAGACGGCCTCGTCGAAGGCGGCTCGAGCGATGCCGACGCCGCGGGCGGCGATCGTGATCCGGCCGCCGTTGAGCGTCTTCAGCGCCTGGATGAATCCCTCCCCCTCCTCGCCGATCAGACGATTTTCCGGGAGACGGAGGTCGTCGAACCGGAGTTCTGCCGTCGGACAGCCCTTGTCCCCGAGTTTATCCTCCGTGCCCTCGACGAAGAAGCCGTCGTCCTCCTCGGGGCGGACGACGAACGAGGAGATCCCGCTGTTGCCGGCGTCGGGATCGGTCTTGGCGAACAACGTGACGGTGTCCGCGACCGAGCCGTTCGAGATCCAGAGTTTTCCGCCGTCGACGACGTACTCGTCTCCGTTTCGCTCGGCGGTCGTCTCCATCGCCGGCACGTCGCTTCCCGCTCCTGCTTCCGAGAGGGCGAACGCGCCGATGTCGTCGCCGGCAGCGAGCGGCGTGAGGTACTCCTCCTTCTGACGCTCGTCCCCGAACTCGTAGAGCATGTTGCCCGCGAGCGAGGTGTGTGCGGCGACGACGGTTCCGAGTCCGCCCGACCCCCGAGAGATCTCCTCGAGGCCGATCGCGTAGGAGTGGTAATCGAGACCGGCACCGCCGTACTCCTCGGGGAAGGGCATCCCGAGCAAGCCGAGTTCGGCCATCTCGTCGACGAGGTCGCGGGGAAACTCGTCCTCGTGGTCGATTTCGCCGGCGACGGGGACGATCTCTTCGTCGACGAACTCCGAGACCATCTCTCGAATCTGGGTCTGTTCGGCCGAGAGCGCGAAGTCCATGCCGAATCGTTCGATGGGTTCGCTCTTGACTGTTGGGCCACGGCCGTCCCGTTCAACTGGACGGGGTGGGACGAAGCGTTTCGTCTCAATTCGAAACGCTCTCGCCGGGACCGGGGTGTTTTTCCCGGATGCGCACAAACGGAAACGCAGTAGATGACTTCCGGACGGTCAGAACTCACAACCGACGCCGATATCGAGTGGTGTTACGACGCGGTTCACGGCGTCTCGCGGACCTTCTCGATCACGATCGACCGACTCGAGGAGCCGATGGCGAGACACATCTGTCTCGGATATCTCCTCTGTCGCATCGCTGATACGGTCGAAGACGCAGGACACATTCCGCCGGAGACGCAGGCTGAGCTGCTCACGGCGTACGACCGCCTCCTCGATCCCGAGGTGGACGCGCCGGTCTCGGCGTTCATGGACGACGTCGAGCCGTGGATTCCCGACGATCCGAACGAAGACTGGACCGTCGTCGCGGAGACGCCGCGCGTCCTGCGGACGTTCGAATCACTCGAGGACGAGCCCCGCGAGATCATGCGCGAGCCGGTTCGGGAGCTGGTCGACGGAATGGCGATGTTCACCGCCAGGTACGCCGACGAAGGCGGCCTGCGGCTCCAGACGCTCGAGGAACTCGAAGAGTACTGCTGGTACGCAGCCGGCACCGTCGGCACGCTCATCACGGGACTGGTCGCCCGCGGTGCCTCCCAGGAGCGCGCCGAGGAGATGCGGGCGAACGCGCGGTCGTTCGCGCTGCTGTTGCAACTGGTCAACATCGCCAAGGACGTCGACGCCGACTACCGCGAGGAGAACAACGTCTACCTGCCCGCGGAGTGGCTCGCGGAGGAAGACGTCTGCGTCGACGCCGTCACCGACGAGGAGAACCGAAGCGGCGTCACGAACGTCATCCGGCGCGTCACCGGGCGGGCAGAGACGTACCTCGACGACGCCCAGCGCTATCTCGAGGTCATCCCCGAACACCACGGCAACCGACTCTCGGCGTGGGCGATTCCGTACCTCCTCGCCGTCGGCACGATGCGCGAACTCCGCGAGCGTCCCGAAGACGTCGTTCGAGACGGCGACGTGAAAGTTCCTCGAGCGGAGGTGTACGCGCTGTTGCAGGCGTTCGAAGAGGGCGTCTCGCGGTCGCACCTCGACGAACTCCGCCGCCAGATGGCCGAACAGCCGCTTCACAAGTGACCGTCGCTCGTTTCTCGCAGCGCCGACTCGAGGTCGAGTGAGTAGAGGCCGGCCACTCACGACATCGTGAGGGCTGGCTCTGGGACGGCACCCACGACGTTCGACCCGTTTGGCCGGCACAACGCGACGCGCGAGCCGGATCGCGGCGACGGGATCGGTTTTCCCGGGATAGTCGTCGATCCGGCGCCGCGAGTGGACGAGCTTCAACCAGTGGCGTTTCGACGACGCTCGAAGTGATTCTCGGCGAGTGGGGTCACTCGTAGTCGTAGAATCCCCGTCCCGTCTTCTTCCCGAGGTCGCCGGCTGCGACCTTGCGTTTGAGCAGGTAGGCGGGCTTGTACCGATCGCCGAGTTCCTCGTGGAGCGTCTCGGAGGCGTGGAGACAGACGTCGAGTCCGATGTGATCCGCGAGCCTCAGCGGTCCCATCGGAACGTTCGTCCCGAGTTCCATCCCCGCGTCGATGTCCTCCCTGGTGGCGACGCCCTCGTCGTAGGCGCGGATTCCCTCGTTGATCCAGGGCATGAGAATGCGGTTCGTGACGAAGCCCGGCTTGTCGTCGGCCTCCCACGTCGTCTTCCCGAGATCGTCGGCGATCCGGTGGGCCAGCGCCGTCGCCTCGTCGGTCGTCTTCTCGCCGACGACGACCTCGACGCCCTCCATGATCGCCACGGGATTCATGAAGTGGAGACCGACGACGCGTTCGGGCCGCTCGAGGTCCGAGGCGATCGACGTGATCGACAGCGTGCTCGTGTTCGTCGCGAGGAGCACGTCGTCGGCACAGACCGCCTCGAGATCGGCGAAGACGTCCCGTTTGACGTCGAGGTCCTCGAGGACGGCCTCGACGACGAGATCGCAGTCGTCGAGATCGTCGAGGACCGTCGTGCCCTCGATCCGTTCCCGTACCGCCTCCGGCTGCCCGTCGAGGTCGTCCCGCGATGCCAGGCGCTCGAGGCTCCCCTCGATGGCGTCGAAGCCGTCCTCGACGAACTCGGGTTCGACGTCGCGCATCACGACGTCGTACCCGTGCGTGGCGGCGACCTGTGCGATGCCGCTTCCCATCGTTCCCGCGCCGACGACGCCGATCCGGTCGATGCGATCGCGAACCATGCGACGGGGTACGACGGCCGGAAGTGAAGTATCTCGGGGTCGGATCGAAGCCGCCTCGCGTGCGTCTTCTGGACGCCGTTCGCCCACGTTCAGTCCGTTTCGTCGAACGCGATTCCCGGTCCGTTTCAGCGGCCGACCGCGCGAGGAAAAGCTTCAAGACCGACGGGTGTGAGGTACGGACGATCGGTGAGTCGCGTGAGCAAAGAATACGTCGTCGACGACTCGACAACGGCGAACGACGAACTCGCCCTCGACGAACGCGAGTCCCTCGAGGTCGCCGACCTCGATCCCGACCGCGTCGCGAGCAAGGAGTACTCCTACCGGGCGTTGCTCGACGCGGGCGTCGACGAATCCGTCGCCGACACGCTCCGCAGGCGATTTTCGCTCCCGTGGTCGTTCGAGACGGACGGCGATCTCGATCGGCGATCGAACGAGGTTCGCGGCCTCGGCGAGGCCGAACGGGCGTGGATCGCCGCCAGCGAAGACGAGGAATGGCAGGCGTTCGAACACGCCCGATCGCGGGCGTCGGAAAGCGAAGACGACGAGCGGACCGAACGCCCCTGGCCGCGTCCCACGCCGGTTCGGGCGGTCGCCGGCGTCGGTCCCGACGACGCCGACGCGCTGGCCGAAGCCGGCATCATCTCCGCCGAGCGACTGGCGACGATCGACGCCGCGCAGGTCGCCGCGTTGCTCGATCTCGACGTGCGCCACGTCCGAACGTGGCGGTACAACGCGCGGGAACTGGTCGATTGAGCGCGATCGCTCCTCGAGGGGATCGCGTCGACGAGAACCCGCGTCGCCGCGGCGAACCCCGGCGATCGATCGCTCCGGGGACCGACGGCCGCGCCCGGTTGGCTGCGACTGGTCGTTCGCTCGAGTCGCACACGCCCCCCTCGAGAGCCCGCGACTCGGGGCGGGAAAGCGGTCCGATACTCCCGAACGGAACCGGTGTGCAGACATCTTAACTACGATAATTAGTAATTTCGATAATTAGGATCACCAGAGATTTATAGACGACTGTTGGACCATCTATCAGATGATTCCGATCGACGATTCCCCGATCGTCCGTGATGGGAAGTCACTGATCCTCGCGATGGACCACGGCCTCGAGCACGGGCCGGTCGACTTCGAGGAGGTCCCCGAAAAACTCGATCCCGCAACGGTCTTCGAGACGGCAACACACGACGCCGTCACGGCCATGGCCGTCCAGAAGGGAATTGCCGAGGGCTACTATCCCAGCTTCGAGGACGACGTCGAGTTGCTGTTGAAGATCAACGGCACCTCGAATCTCTGGATGGGCGAGCCGGACTCGGCGGTCAACTGTTCGGTCGATTACGCCGCGGAACTCGGCGCATCTGCCGTCGGCTTCACCGTCTACGGCGGTTCCAACCACGAAATCGAGATGGTCGAGGAGTTCCGCGACGTCCACGAGGACGCCCGCGAGTACGACCTCCCCGTCGTCATGTGGTCGTACCCGCGCGGGCAGGGGCTGAAAAACGACACGAAGCCGAGCACGATCTCCTACGCCTCTCGGCTCGCCCTCGAGCTCGGCGCGGACATCGCGAAGGTCAAATATCCCGGCAGTAAGGAGGCGATGGCCCACGCCGTCGACTGCGCCGGCGACATGAAAGTCGTGATGAGCGGCGGCTCGAAGACGTCGGACTACGAGTTCCTCTCGACCGTCGAAGCCGTCATCGACGCCGGTGCGAACGGCCTCGCCGTCGGTCGCAACGTCTGGCAACGCGAGAACCCGACCCGGATCCTCGACGCCCTCGAGAAAGTGATCTACGAGGAAGAGACGGCCGACGCTGCGCTCGAGGCCACGGAATAGGATGTCAGCCACCGATCCCGATCCCGTCGAGAACGTCGTCGCCACGATCGCTCGCTCGGCGACCGAGATCCGCCAGGGACTGGTCGGTCGCAGAGGGAAAGCCGACGAGCAAAACCCGAGCGGCGAGACCCAGATCGAGGCGGACGTGTGGGCCGACCAGTTGCTCGCCGACCGGCTGTCGTCGATCGACGGCGTCGGCGAGTACGCGAGCGAGGAGCGATCCGAGATCATCGACGGCGGGGACGAGACGGTGTACGTCGCCGTCGATCCCCTCGACGGCTCGTCGAACCTGCGGTCGAACAACACGATGGGGACGGTGTTCGGCATCTACGAGGAACCGCTCCCGGCTCCCGGATCGGCGCTGGTCGCTTCGGGCTGGATCCTGTACGGACCGATCACGACGATGACGTGTGCCCGCGACGGGACGGTCACGAAGTACGAACTCACCGGCGGCGAGCGAACCGTCGTCGAACGAAACGTTACCCTACCCGAGGATCCGCTCGTCTACGGCTTCGGTGGCCGGGTTCCACACTGGCACGACGAGTTCCGCGAGTACGTCCGCGAGATCGAGTCGAATCCGGAACACAAACTCCGGTACGGCGGCGCGATGATCGGCGACGTCAACCAGGTGCTGACCTACGGCGGGATCTTCGCCTACCCGGCCCTCGAGGACAGTCCCCGTGGAAAGCTCAGACTGCAGTTCGAGGGGAACCCGATCGCGTACCTCGTCGAGGCGGCCGGCGGTCGCTCCTCCGACGGGAGCCGGTCGATTCTCGAGGTGGAACCGACCGACTTACACGACAGGGTCCCCCTGCACGTCGGTAACACCGAGTTGATCGATCGGCTCGAGGAAACCCTCGACTGAAGAACCACGACGGTCGAATTTCGACGGTCGCGATTATCGTTCGTCGGTCCAGGGTGCGGTGACGGTAACGTAGGCGGCGACGCCGAGCAAGAGCGCCGCGTAAAACGCCCATCGCGGCCAGGCGGTCTGGAGGAAAAGCAACGCGAGAAACAGAACCCACAGGGTTACGACCGCGAGGTCGAGAACGAGGCGGACGCCGGTGTTCGCGATGGAACGACGTCCGTCGGATTCGTCGTCGGATCGGTCGCGGGTCGCGGCGTCGGACGGTGGGTTGGACATCGATTGTGGGTTCGCGTTCGTCGTCGGTGCGGTCGTAGTGGTCGTCGGTCGATCAGAAGTGGTAGCCGTGCTCCTCGGTGATTCTGTACGCCGAGACACCCCAGACGTAGCTCTGGCCCGGCCACCACGTCCGGGCGTTGTTGAAGCCCGCAACGAGCACGTCGCCGTCGTCGCCCTCGGGATCGTGATGATAGCTCACCGAGCCGCTGTCGCCGTCGGTGAGGTCCATCTCGCCGCCCCAGCGGATCTGGCCGCGCCGACAGAAGTCGTCGGTGAAACACGTGACGGCGTCGATTCCCTGGATTCGTCCCGTCGTGTGGCCGGTGAGCGCACCCACTTTCTCCAGGGGCTCGCCGCGGGCGATGAGATCGGCGAGGCCGAACCTGGTGTACTGTCCGCGGACGCGAACCGTCGACGGAACGTCGATCAGGTTCGACGGCGAAACGTCACCCGTCGGCTCGACGGCGACGACGTCCTCGACGGGGTAAGAGTGAACGACGGTACCCAGCGGAATTCGTTCTCCGCTGGAAACGGGAACCGCGAGCACCTCGCCGTTCGGGGTCGAGACGTCTTTGAACGCGTGTTCGGCGGTCGCAAAGAACGACCGTTCGCCGTCGGGGTGGTGCAACGCCGGAGCGAGCGTCGCGAGACTCGAGGGCGTCTCGCACGCGACGCCGCTTGGAACGTGGTCGTCCTCGACCGCATCGAGGTATCTCGGCTCCGCGAACTCGAAGCCGTCCTCGAGGTCGTCGATCTCGACGATCGTCTCGGCGCTTATCGAAATTCCGTCGGTGAAATCCCTGACGATCTCGAGAAACGAATCCTCCTCGCTCGAGACGCCGATGGAGACGGTCGCGGTTTCACTCTCGTAGTCGCCCGGAACGACGGCACTGCCCAGATAGCCCGTAAACGAGAGGCGAGCGAGCCGTTCGTTGAGTTCGAAGGCCTTCTCGACTGCGGCGTACCACCCCGCGGGAACGTACCGCGTTCGTTCCTCGAGCGAGAAGGGATCGTTCGGGTCCTCCCTGACCAGCGCGGTCACGATCGGCACTTCGCCGTCGTCGGCCGCGAGGAAGTCGTCGACGCCGAGGAGGTGCGCCATCCCGACGGCGTACCCCCCGGCGGCGACGGTTCGGACGAACTCCCGGCGGTCCATCTCGGGCTCGAGTCGGCGGCGGATGTTCGAAAGCCGGTGGACGAGCCGATCGACACCACTCGCGGACGTGTCACTGCTCGAGTACGACTGGCTGTGACACGTCCGCCGGGTGAAGCGACTGTTCACGAACACGGGATCGCCGATAGCTAACCGTAGATAACGCGATACGATCGATACCGGTTCTGCCTGCAGGTGCCGTTGCTTAACGTGCCGCCGATCTACCCGGACGATACAATCATATTATACTTCTCATATAACTGTCCGTAGCTGCGACCGGACGATCGCGTCGATCGGCCACTCCGTCCGGACCGCTCGAACGTATCACCCCGATAAAAGGAGTGAACGACTGAACGCGAGCGTTCGTGTATCCCGGTCGTTCACGTTCGGGTGTCTCCGTGCTGGTGACCACGGGGACAGCGACCCACTCTCTATCCCGTCCGCGCTGGCCCCGCGATGCCCCCCTCCTCTCCTCACCCGTCGTGGTGAGCCCGACCGCGGTATCGAGGCTAGCGGGGACAACTCTCCTTGGGATTGCGCGGCGGCGGCTCGAGAGATACCGACTCACCGGTGGACGTCCCGCCCTCGCGCTCGCGGTCTTCAGACGTCACGAAACCCCGTCGCGGCCGAACGAAACCGCTCGCGTTCGCGCTGGCTTTTTTACAGCGCTCCACGCACGAACGGGTATGAACGTCCGTATCGCCGCGGCCGCGACCGAAGACGAAGCGTCCGCGATCGCCGCAGCCCTGGCGGAACATCTCCGCGACGACGTCGAGGTGTACGTCGGCGACGAAACGGAACCGACCGTCGTCCACGAGTTCGAACGGGAAACGACGAAATCGACGGCGGGAAGCGACGGGGTTTCGGCGAAAGAGGACGGTCGAGCGCTCGAGCCGACAGACCGCGAACGACGACTCCGGGCGGAGATCGAGGACATTCTCGAGGGCGGTCCCGAGCGGTACAGAGAGCAACTCCCCGAGGAGGACAAGCTGTTCGTTCGCGATCGACTCGACCTCTGGTTCGGCGGCGAGGACGACGCGTTCCTCTTCGAGGACGGGAAGTTCGCGGCGTTCGACGACTGGCACCCCGACGGGACGGGCGAGGAGACGGACGACCGGTTGCCGGCCGACGGACTCATCACGGGTGCGGCGACGTTCGAGGGGCGCGACGTTCACGTCATGGCCAACGACTACACCGTCAAACGCGGCAGCATGGCCGCCAAGGGCGTCGAGAAGTTCCTCCGGATGCAACAGCGTGCGCTGAAGACCGGCCGGCCGGTGCTCTACCTGATGGACTCCTCCGGCGGTCGCATCGATCAGCAGTCCGGGTTCTTCGCCAACCGCGAGGGGATCGGAAAGTACTACTACAATCACTCGATGCTCTCGGGACGCGTCCCCCAGATCTGCGTCCTCTACGGCCCGTGTATCGCGGGCGCGGCTTACACGCCCGTCTTCGCGGACTTCACGATCATGGTCGAGGGGATGTCCGCGATGGCGATCGCCTCACCCCGGATGGTTCGGATGGTCACCGGCGAGGATATCGATCTGGCCGAACTTGGCGGCCCGCAGGTGCACGCTCGCGAGTCGGGATCGGCGGACCTCGTCGCCGAGAGCGAAGAACACGCCCGCGAACTGGTCGCCAAACTGATCACCTACCTGCCGAACAACGCGGACGAAAACCCGCCGCGATGGGAGCCGAGCCCGCCCGAGCGCTCTCCGGACGGAATCGACGCCGTGATCCCCCAGCATCCGAACAAGGGGTACGACGTTCGCGAGGTGATCGATCGGATGGTCGACGCCGGCTCGTACTTCGAGTTGCGCCCCGACTACGGCGGTGAGATCGTCACCGCCTACGCGCGCATCGACGGCCGGCCGATCGGAATCGTCGCCAACCAGCCCTCCCAGCGCGCGGGGGCGATCTTCCCCGACGCTGCCGAGAAAGCAGCCGAGTTCATCTGGAAGTCCGACGCGTTCAATATTCCGCTGTTGTACCTCTGTGACACGCCGGGATTCATGGCCGGCTCGCAGGTCGAGAAAAACGGCATCCTCGAGAAGGGAAAGAAGATGATCTACGCGACCTCGTCGGCGACGGTCCCCAAGCAGACGGTCGTCGTCCGCAAAGCGTACGGTGCCGGTATCTACGCGATGGGGGGACCGGCCTACGATCCGGAAAGCGTCATCGGACTCCCCTCCGGCGAGATCGCGATCATGGGCCCGGAGGCCGCGATCAACGCCGTCTACGCGCGAAAGCTCTCGGAGATCGACGATCCCGACGAACGAGAGCGCCGCGAGCGAGAACTCCGGGAGGAGTACCGCGAGGACATCGACGTCCACCGGATGGCCAGCGAGGTCGTCATCGACGAGATCGTCCCGCCGAGTACGCTTCGCGAGGAGCTGGCCGCCCGCTTTGCCTTCTACGAGGACGTCGAGAAGTCACTCCCCGACAAGAAACACGGAACGATACTGTAGCCGTCTCGAACCGAGCGGACGGTCACTCAGGGCGGCTTCCACGACGGCGCGTTCGAGCCGTCGACCGGTGGATCCGCCCTCACCAATAACAGCGTTCGCGAGACGGTCGTTCCCGACAGCGACGTTCCGCCGTTGGTCGCCGCTACAACCGTTCGATCGACGCCGGTCATCGGTGCCTACCGACGAAGTTGTCGCTGCCTACCGACCGGCTTGCAGTCGCTACGCTTTGCATAACAATACCGGGAGTGGTGGAACCGCCGCGTACAGCCTCGCGGCGCTCCCGGTGGCCCCACGTCCGGTTCGACTCCGGCGGGGAGTTTATGAGTTCAGACGGTGCGTACTCCCATCACCGACTACCCGTCTCCCTCGAGCCCCACGACCTCGAGCGACTGCTCTGGGTGCTCGTCGCGGTCTCGTTGATCGGAGATATCGTGACGACGTTCGTCGGGCTTCACCTCGGGCTGGCCGAGTCGAACCCGATCGCCCGCAGCGCAATCGAGGGATACGGCCTCGCCGGAATGCTCGCTCTGAAGGCGTTCGCGGTCGCCGTCGGACTCCTCTGTCGACCGTTACTTCCGGCGGCGTACCGTCCGATCGTCCCGGCCGGCCTCGCCGTTCCGTGGGTGCTCGCCGTCTGCATCAACCTCTACATGATCTCGCTGGTCGTCTGAGTGGCGCTCCGTCGCGAAACGTACGTCGGGACGAAAGGCGGCCGCAGCAGACCGAGCTCGACGGTTTCGAATCGACGAATCCCACGGGACGTCCCCCGGTCCCGAGCGACCGACTGCGAGGAACGTTCGCGGGCCAATTTCGTCGTCCTCACGTCAGTGTGAGTCCGTCACTCGAGGAACGTCACCGCGACGTCTGCGCCGCTCTCTCGCCACTCCGTCCGGGAGATGCTGTACCGGTAGCAGTCGGTCGGCTCGCCGTTTACGACGATCCAGTTTCGAACGAGGCCGTCGCGTCGGCCGCCGTGGGCGTCGACGTACGTTCGGATCGCGCGATTCGATCGTTCGTTCTCGACGTCCGCGGAGACCGAGACGAGGTCGAGACCGAGCCGCTCGAACGCGAGTGCGACGAACGCCGCCGCCCGCTCGCTCGAGTAGCCACGGCCCCAGAACCGCCTGCGAAGCCAGATGCCGAGAGACATCGTCCGGCGCTTCCAGTCGGTTTCGAACCCACAGAGGCCGGCGATCTCGCCAGCACCGGCTTCCCCGTCTCGAGGACGAATCACGTACGTTCCGGTCTCGCCTGATTCGTGGTTCGTCCGGGCCTCGGTGACGAACTCGAGGGTTTCCTTCGGCGTCTCGTGCGGGCTCCACGTCAGGTGGGCGGTCACCTCGTCGATACCCGGATCGGACGAACAGATCTCGTAGAGTTCGAGCACGTCGAGCCTATCCGATCGGATCGACTCGAGTCGCAGACGATCCGTTTCGATCGACTGGGGAAACAGGTCGCCCATACGTCTCCGTCGAAGCGCTCGCGAAAGACGATTCCGGTGGTGTGCGACGGCGGAACGCGGCGTTCGTCGGAACCCGCCGCTCACGCCGGTCGTTCGACCGCTCGTCGCCACCGGCGGACCTCGTCGAGGATCGCCTCCCACTCGGCGACCGTTCCCGGAGCTTCGTCCGGGCGGGTGCGAGCCCGTCGGCTCTCGAGTCGCTCGCGGACGGCCGTCGGCTTCTCGACGGTTCTGAACGCGAACGTCGCGCCGCTGGCGGCCTCGATTGCGACGGTCCCGTAGCCGATGGCTCGTCCGATCGGGTGTTGCGTGACGGTCGTGTTCTGGACGCGCTCGAGCCCGACGACGTCGACCGAGACGCCCAGGACGCCCCGTCTGATCGCGATCCGTCGAGACGTGATCACGTACTCCGTTCTGCTCACGCGGAGGAACGCCCACGCCGCCGGGAGGGCAACGATCGGGAGCCAGACCAGCGCGAGCGGGGAGACGATCGAGAGCGCCGCCGCCCCGAGCACGCCCGCGGCGACGATGACCGCGATCGCGAGCCACGGATACGCCGTCTGGATGCGCGGTCCGCCACGCCAGTGGACCGTCTCGCCAGTCCCGTCGTTTCTCGCGTCCAGGGCAAGCCACTCGAGTCGCTCGTCATCGACGCATCCGTCGCGGTCGCGACAGTCCTCAGTCATGGCGGGGAGACGCCCCGTCGTCGATCGGTTCGTCGTTCCCGCTACGAGCGTCGTCGCCGCTGGCCCACTCGAAGTCGTCCCGTCGGTCGTCTCGACCGTCCTCCTCGAGCGACGTCCGGATCGCCCTGAGTTCCGCGAGTATCTCCTCGAGAACGTCTCCTTTCGCTCGCTGTCCGGACTCGTCGCGGTGATCGCGTTCGATCCGGTCGCTGATCAACCGCTGGACGGCCCGGGGGTCGGGAACGGATTTGAACGAGAGCTCGACGCCGGCTCCGCCGGCCGTGCTGACCTCGACCGTCCCGTAGCCGAAGACGTTGCCCAGTGCGGACTGTGAGTAGGAGATGTCCTGGACCTTCTCGTGTTCGATGCGCTTGACGTCGCGCGAGAAGACGCCGGTTTTCCGGTAGAGCGCGCGATCCGTGACGACGTAGTGGGTGTTCGTGACCCGAAGGTACTCCCCGACGATGATGAGAATCCCGATCAGGACGATGGCGAGCGGAACACCGACGACGAACGCCGGCACGAGCGTTCGCCTGTCGGGGCCGTCCGCCCAGACGATCGTCTCGCCGTCGTCCAGGGGAAGCCACTCGAGGTCGTCGTCGATCGAGTCGGCGCGGCCGTCGGGGGCGGAACTCGAGTCGGTCATTCGTCGCCCTCCGCGTGCTCGCGTTTCAGCGAGAGGACGGTACGATCGAACTCGCAGACGAGGTCGTCGCGCTGGTTGAAGACCTCGACGCGCATGGTGACGACGCCGCGCTCGCCGTCGCTCGTCTCGCGTTTGTCCGCTATCGTCGATCGTGCGCGGATCGTGTCGCCACAGAAGACCGGGTTCGGGTGGCTGACGTCGTCGTACGAGAGGTTCGCGACGATCGTGCCGTCGGTCGTCTCGGGAATCGAGAGGCCAACGGCAAGCGACATGGTGTAGAGACCGTTGACCAGCCGCTCGCCGAACTCGGTCTCGGCGGCGAACTCCCGATCGAGGTGCAGCGGTTGCTGGTTCATCGTCATATCACAGAATCGCTGGTTGTCGCTCTCGGAGATCGTTCGGCGGCGATCGTGCTCGATCGTCTCGTCGACGTCGAACTCCTCGTAGTACAGTCCGCTCATGAGATTCGAGTGGGCCAGCGTCGATAAAAACGTGTGGGGCCCGGCGGCTCGAACGTCCGATGGTTCGATCGAAGCCGCGTACTTTCACGGTGGTCGCCCGCTTACGTCGCGTATGGTTCGACGAAGCGTTCTCTTTACACCGGGCGACCGCCCGGAGATGCTCCGAAAAGCGCCGCGGTCCGGTGCCGACGTGATCGTCTTCGACCTCGAGGACGCCGTCTCCCCGGAGCGAAAAGACGACGCTCGAGGGGCGGTCCGGTCCATCCTCGCTGATCCGGCGTTCGATCCGTCGGCGGAGGTCTGCGTTCGGGTGAACGCGACGCCGTCGGAGATCGAAGCGGATCTCGCGGAACTCCTCGACGCGGACGACGAGAACGGTCCGGACAGCCTGATGCTTCCGAAAGTCGACTCGTCGGCGGATGTCGAGCGTCTCGTTGCGAACGTCGACTGCTACGACGCCCAGTATCCGGTCCTCGCGTTGATCGAGACGGCCCGGGGCGTCCTCGCGGCGCCGGAGATCGCGGCAGTGCCGGCGACCGACGCGCTGGTCTTCGGGGCCGAGGATCTCTCGGCCGACGTCGGCGCGACGCGGACTGACGAGGGGACCGAGGTTCTCTACGCGCGCGAACGCGTCGTCGTGGCTGCGGCCGCTCACGGCTGTGACGCCATCGACACGCTCGTCACCGACTTCGAGGACGACCGACTGCTGTGTGAAGACGCGGCGTTCTCGGTCCAACTGGGCTACGACGGGAAGCTGGCGATCCATCCGGGGCAGGTGGGTCCGATCAACGACGCGTTCACTCCGGACGAGTCCCAACGCGAGTGGGCGGAGTCAGTCCTCGAGGCGAAACGCGAGGCCGACGTCGAGGGAGCCGGCGCGTTCGCGGTCGACGGCGAGATGATCGACCGACCCCTGATCGAGCGGGCCGAACGAATTCGCCGCCGTGCTCGAGCGGCCGACGGGACGGAGACGAACTGATTCCCGAACCAGGTGCGGTTCGACCGGAGCCGTTCGCCGATCTCGACCCGCTCGCGGTTGCCATCGAACCAGCCGCCGACGCAGCCTCGGTATCACATCCGTCGTGAGTCGAAAAATAGCGGCTTTTGCGAAATACGACCGTCTTAATATTCCTTAAATTATTGGATAGAGACTATCATGGGCATTCGTCACGCTTATTTTAGTTTCCGCGAAATCCACGCGTAATGTCCGAGAGTGCAAATCCGTTCGAAAGTCTGCAGTCGCAGATCGACGAGGCTGCGTCGTACCTCGAGATCGACGACGACGTAATCGAGCGTCTCAAACACCCCGAGCGGGTGCTCGAGACGAACCTGACCGTCGAACTCGACGACGGCTCGCTCGAGCGATTCAAGGCGTTTCGCTCGCAGTTCAACGGCGACCGCGGCCCGTACAAGGGCGGAATTCGCTACCACCCGCAGGTCTCGCGCGACGAGGTCAAGGCGCTGTCAGGCTGGATGACCTACAAGACCGCGATCGTCGACATTCCGCTCGGCGGCGGCAAGGGCGGCATCGTCGTCGATCCCGACGAGTACTCCGAGAGCGAACTCGAACGGCTCACCCGCGCGTTCGCGAAAGAGCTGCGGCCGATGATCGGCGAGGACCGAGACATCCCCGCACCCGACGTGAACACGGGCCAGCGCGAGATGAACTGGATCAAAGACACGTACGAGACGCTCGAAAACACCACGGAACCCGGCGTCATCACCGGCAAGAATCTCGCCAGCGGCGGCAGCGAGGGCCGCGTCGAGGCGACCGGTCGCTCGACGGTCATCGCGGCACGCGAGGCGTTCGACTACCTCGGCAAGGACCTCGAGGGCGCGACCGTCGCCGTCCAGGGCTACGGGAACGCCGGCTGGATCGCCGCGAAGCTGATCGACGAGATGGGTGCGACCGTCGTCGCCGCGAGCGACTCGAGCGGCGGCATCTACAACCCCGACGGCTTCGACCCCGTGGCGGCCAAGAATCACAAGAACGAAACCGGAAGCGTCGTCGGCTACCCGGAAAGCGAGGAGGAACTCACCAACGATGAGGTGCTGACCCTCGACGTCGATCTGTTGATCCCCGCGGCCCTCGAGAACGCGATCGACGGCGACCTCGCGGAGGACGTCACCGCCGACGTCATCTCCGAGGCCGCGAACGGGCCGCTGACGCCCGAGGCCGATCGCGTACTCGAGAGCGAGGACGTCTTCGTCATCCCCGACATTCTCGCCAACGCGGGCGGCGTCACCGTCTCGTACTTCGAGTGGGTCCAGAACCGCCAGCGGTTCTACTGGACCGAACAGAAAGTCAACGCCGAACTCGAGGAAGTCATCGTCGACGCCTTCGACGCACTCGTCGAGACGATCGAGGAGAACGACCTCGACAACCCGCGCACCGCGGCCTACGTCGTCGCGATGCAGCGGGTAGCCGACGCGTTCGACGAAGCCGGAAGCTTCCCGTAACCGACCCGTTCGGGAATCTCTCGGTTCGTCTCGACATCTTTTTGCCGTCAGGGTTTCTGTACTGTTCAGGAGGATGTTGGGGGAACGGCTCGCCGTGTACCGCGATCGGATTCGACGCGAACTGACGGCAGCATTTCGTGCGGAACACACGCCGCATCAGGTCGCCTCGAGTTTCGCGATCGGGATCTTCGTTACGGCGATGCCGACGGGCGGACTCGGAATCGGACTGTTTTTCGTCCTCGTCTCGGTGTGGTCGTGGATCAGCAAGCCCGCCATCTTCGCCTCCGTCGCGGTGCTCAACCCGGCGGTCAAGCCGGCAGTGTATCTGGCGAGTTTCCAGGTCGGCGCGACGGTGCTCGGGACTGATCCGATCCCGGACGGAGAGACCGTCACCGAATCGGCCTGGACGGTCGTCCAGCAGTTGCTCATCGGGAACGTTCTGATCGCGCTCGCGCTCTCGGGGATCGGCTACGTCGTGGTCTTGTACCTGACCCGGACGAACCGACGCCGCAAGTGACGGCGGATCGGTGTCGTCACCGGAGACGGCCGACGCGACGGTTCGAAAGGGCGGTCTCAACCCTCCGAGCGACTCCGATATCGGCGCGAGCGCAGGGACCGACTTTACCTGTCGAGGCGTGGTCCGTTGGGTCCGATCGATCGCACACGTATGACCGACCACCCGGATTGGAAGACGATCGGACGCAGGGAAACCATCGGCGCGCTCGCGGCGGCGACGCTCGGGTGCGTCGCCGGCTGTCTCGAACGCGCCAGTCTGACCGAGTACGAATCGTCGCCGGCGGGCGTCGACTCGAGCGTCTGGGAGGAGACCGGTTACGAACCAGTGGTGGTCGAGTCCGTCGCGTCCGAGCGCGAAGTCGGCGTCGGTCCCGTCACCGAGGACGTCACCGCGATCAACTACCTGACGGAGTACGGCAAATCGATCGACGCGGGGCCGCTGGGCGAACAACGCACCGCCGCGTTCGTGGTCCTGTCGACGCCGCGAGTCGAGTTCGTCGGCAGGGAGTACAACCCCGTCGGAGGGATGTCGGCGGACGAACTCGTCGCCGAGATCGAACGAGCCGTCGATCCCCTCGACGACGTGCAGTTCGAAACCGAACGCACCGTAACCGTCCTGGATCAGTCGACGGTGCACTCGCGATACGTCGGCGAGATCGACCGCTTCGGGAGAAGCGTCGACGCCGACCTCCACGTCAGCGAGGCGGTCGAAACGGACGACGACTTCGTGGCGACGGTCGGCGTCTACCCGCGGCGGCTCCGGGACGGCGAACTCGAGACCGTCCGGACGCTCGCGGAGGGCGTCGTCCCCGCCGTCGATGCGGACGCGAACGCGGAGTTCGACGCGGACGACGAAAGCGTCCTCGAGGAAGCGGTCGCGGACGACCACCTCGACGACTGATATGGATTGTCGTAGCCACCCGGCGGTTTCGAAGTCGATCCTTCGACATCGCGTCTCGGTTCGTCACCCGAAATCTATGGACAGCTCCGATACTCCCTCCGAGCGACGATACCGTCGTTACCCCTCAGGGACGGGGCGTGGGTCGAACGAAGACGCGGATCATCCGACGAACCAGTACGCGAGCAGGCCGACGCCGACGAGCGCGACGACCAGTCCCGTTCCCTTCGTCGCGCGGACGCGATCGGCGTCGTCGATCGTCTCGTCCTCGAGGGGGGCCATCCCCTGGCGGTGCTGGGATTCGACGATCGCGGGCGCGTACCGGACGCCGGCGACGCCGAGTGCGACGAGCATCAGACCGGCGGTGGGAACGATCACGGGTTACAGGCCGAGCTCCCGGCCGATGACGAGGTGCTGAATTTCGCTCGTTCCTTCGCCGATCTCCATCAGCTTCGCGTCCCGGTAGAATCGTTGGGGTGCGAAGTCGGTGGTGTAGCCGTAGCCACCGAGCACCTGAACGGCGTCCTCCGCCACCTCGCGGGCGGCCTCGCTGGCGTCGAGTTTCGCCAGAGCCGACTCCCGTGTCACCGGCTCGCCGGCGTCGTACGTGCGTGCCGCCCGGTAGGTGAGCAATCGCGCTCGCTCGGTCTTGCGGTGCATGTCGACGATCGTGTCCCGGATCGCGTCGAACTTCGAGATCGGCCGGCCGAACTGTTCGCGCTCGTTGCTGTACGCTCTCGCGTGATCGTACGCGCCCTGTGCCAGCCCCGTCGAGAGCGCTGCGATCGAGATCCGCCCGCCGTCGAGCGTCGTTTTGGTCTGTTCCCAGCCGTCGCCCTCCTCGCCGAGGAGACGGTCTTCGGGGAGGCGAACGTCCTCGAGTCGGATCTCACAGGTCGGCGACGCGTTGAGTCCGAGCTTGTCCCACACCGTCGTCACTTCGAAGCCGTCGTCCTCGCGGGGATCGACGATGAACGTCGAGATGCCGTCGTAGCCGGCGTCGGGATCGGTGACCGCCTTGACGAGGATCGAACCCGCCTCGGAGGCGTTCGTGATGAACTGTTTGGTCCCGTCGAGGATCCACTCGTCGCCGTCCCGTTCGGCGGTCGTGTCCATATCGGAGGCGTCCGAACCGCTTTTGGGTTCGGTCAGCGCCCAGCCGCCCAAGTACTCCCCCTCCGCGAGCGGCCGGAGCCACCGGCGCTTTTGCTCGTCGGTTCCGAACAGCTCGAGCGGCTTGGAGGCCAGCGAGACGTGCGCGACGTACGAGAGGCCGACCGAGCCGGAGACGCGACCGATCTCCTCGGCCACCAGCGAGTACATGAGCGTGTCGCCGCCGAGGCCGCCGTACTCCTCGGCGATCGGAACGCCCATCACGTCGAGTTCGGCGAGCTGATCGAAGACCGCCGCCGGAAACCGGTGTTCGTCTTCGATCTCCTGGGCGATCGGCTCGATCTCCGTCTCGCAGAAGTCCCTGACGGTTTCCTGGATCATTCGGTGTTCGTCAGGTAGCTCGAAGTCCATACGCAATACTTGCCGGCGCGTGGAATAAACGCACCGACGAACCCGTCGGCGATCGAAACCGTTTCGATCGCGGAATCGCGCCAGGCGCTACCAGCCCCTGTCGCGGTCGTCTCGGTCGTCGTCCCAGTCGCTTCCCTCGTCCGGCTCGTCCCAGTAACTCGAGTCGGTGTCGTCGTCCCACCGGTCCTCACCGTCGTCGCGGCGAGCCTCGTCGTCCCACCGGTCGCCGGTCGGCGGTTCGTCGTCGCGGTCGACCGATTCGCCGCCGTCGCTTCGAACTTCGGCGCGCTGTTCGGGGATGAGATCGAGCTCCGCGTCGGTGTCGCCGAGCAACAACAGCGCGTAGTACTGGAAGTACGAGCGGATCGGGGTCTCAATGAGAGCGACGACGAGCAAAATCAGCAGGAACGCCACGATTGCGACCGGGATCGCCAGCCACAGCCCGACGTCGCCGAGCGCGAGCAGGCCGATCCCGATGATGACGAACGGGATCGCAACGATGATCGCCGCAAAGAGGATGAGAATGCCGGCGGCGAAGTTGATCACGAGCTGAAGAATCCACACCAAAAGCAGGTAGACGACGTACTCCGACCAGTTCGCCTTGAACGTCGACAGGAAGCGTCGCCAGCCGTCGAGGACGCCTCGCGACTCGAGGAGCATGATCGGCGCGACGAACTCGGAGGTAAACCGCATCACGACGGCGTACACGAGAAAGACCGCGATCCAGAACAGAGCGAGCAGGAGGAGGCTCCCGACGACCGTTTCCACGTCCGGAGCCGAAAGGAACAGAAAGACGAGCGGAACGACGACGACCGAGAACGCGGCCAGTCCGAGAACGAGGCGAAAGCCGAACAGTCGGAGCCCCCGCCCGAGGTTCTCTTTGGCGTAGCGTCGAATGTGGACCTCGTTCGATCGGAGCGATTCGATGAAGACGAACTCCATGAGCGCCCCGAGTAAGGCAAACAGAAGCCAGAGGACCAACACGACGACGATGATCGCACCGGCGATGAGCAACACGTCCTCCGGTATCGCGTCGAGACCCTCGTCGGCGACGTCGCCGGGAACGTTCTCGGCGAACATGGTGACGTCCCCGGTCGGGGGCGTTCCACCGCTCATCCCCATTCCGCCGACGAAGAAGACGACGACGGCGAGTTTCAGCCACAGCTTCGCTCGAATCGGTAACAGGAGATTCCGCGTTACGTCGATCGCGTCACTGAGGTCGTCAACGGCGTCCATATCCACCCGGTTTCATCGCATAGATGAAAATAATTCTGTTCTGACGTTCGAAGTGGGCCTCAATTCGCGTTCGACGGAGACGTTCACCCTCCGACACTTCGAGACGCATTTAACCCCCAGGGCCGTTTTCTCGACGTATGGACATCCGCCAGCTCGCTCGAGGAACGGTCGAGTGGGATCGCATCGAGCGCGTGATCCGGTCGCTGGCGGACCGGAACGATCGCGAGGAGGTGCGCGTCGAATTTCTCGAAGCCGACAACTGGCTGTCGACGCCCTGTGTCATCGACGACGAGTGGTTCGTCAAGATCGTCTCCAGACAGAACGCGCTGGTCCACGCCCTCCTGACGACCGGCCGAAACGTGGGCGCGGTCTCGGCTGGCACCGGCGGTTTCTTCGATCGTTTCGACACCCCGCGGGAGATGGTCGAACACGAGTACGAAGCGACCCTGCGGATGCGCGAGATCGGGGTGAACGCCCCCCAGCCGATCGAGGCCTTCGAGGTGAACGGGCTGGGTGTGCTCGTCCTCGAGTACCTCCCGGAGTTCGAGACCCTCGAGTCGGTCTCCGACGCCGACGTCGAGCGAGTCGCACCCGAACTGTTCGAGATGCTCGCGACGTTGCACCAGCACGAACTGGCTCACGGCGACCTGCGCGCTGAGAACATCCTGCTATGTAACGGCGACCTCTTTTTCATCGACGCTACGAGCGTCCACGAGGACCGTGTTCCGGAAACGACCGCCTACGACCTCGCCTGCGCGCTCGCCGTTCTCGAACCTCGAATCGGACCACGACAGGCCGTGCAGGCGGCCTCGACGGTGTACGATCCGTCGGAACTGTTGTCGGCGCGTCGGTTTCTCGATTTCGTCAGACTCCGTCCCGATCACGAGTTCGACTCGACGCGGCTCCGGAGCGAACTCGAGAAGGCGGCCGATCTCGGACGGCGCTAGCGCGGTCGCTCGAGCGAGGCTGGTGGTGACGAAATCGTCTCGAGCGGACGGATTCGCATCGACCACCACCGGTACTTTTCACCCACTTCGTGGTACCCTCGGGCATGTCCCAGCAAGCCACGGAGCAGGTACACGGCCACTACGTCGGCGGCGAGTGGATCGACGGTAGCGGCTCGGACGCCTTCGACAGCGAGAATCCGGCGACCGGCGAGGCGCTCGCGTCGTTCCGGCGTGCGACGGTCGACGACGTCGACGCCGCCCTCTCGGCGGCCGCAGACGCGTTCGAGGAGTGGCGTCGCCTCTCCTACATCGACCGCGCCGAGTACCTCTGGGATATCCACCACGAGTTGCGCGACCGCCACGACGAACTCGGCGAGATCGTCACCAGAGAGTGCGGCAAGGAGATCTCCGAGGGGAAAGCCGACGTCACCGAGGCCTGGCACATGGTCGAGTGGGCCGCCGGCAACGCCCGGCATCCACACGGCGACGTGGTCCCCTCCGAAGTCGCCGGCAAGGACGCGTACATGCGCCGCAAACCCCGCGGCGTCGTCGGCTGTATCACTCCCTGGAACTTCCCCGTCGCCATCCCCTTCTGGCACATGGCGATCGCGCTCGTCGAGGGGAACGTCGTCGTCTGGAAGCCCGCCGAACAGACGCCCTGGTGCGGCCAGATCATCGCCGAGATGATGGACGACGCCGGGATTCCCGACGGGGTCTTCAACATGGTCCAGGGCTTCGGCGACGCCGGCGCGGCGATCGTCGACGACGACCGCGTCGACACCGTCCTCTTTACCGGCTCGGCCGAGGTCGGCCACGAGATCGCGGGCAAAGTCGGCGGTGAACCCGGCACGCTCGCCGCCTGCGAGATGGGGGGCAAGAACGCGGTCGTCGTCACCGAGGAGGCAGACCTCGACGTCGCCGTCCACTCGGCCGTCATGTCCAGTTTCAAGACCACCGGCCAGCGCTGTGTCTCCTCCGAACGCCTGATCGTCCACACCGACGTCTACGACGAGTTCAAAACGCGATTCGTCGACCTCGCCGAACGCGTCGCCGTCGGCGATCCCCTCGAGGAGGAGACGTTCATGGGGCCGGCGATCGAGGCCGGTCACGTCGAGAAGATCCGCAAACACAACGAACTCGCCCGAAAAGAGGGGGCGGACGTGCTGGTCGACCGGTTCGAACTCGAGGAACGCGAGGTTCCTGACGGCCACGAAGACGGGTACTGGGTCGGTCCGTTCGTCTACGAGATCGAGTACGATCCCGACCTGCGCTGTCTGAAAGAGGAGTGTTTCGGGCCACACGTCGCGCTCCTCGAGTACGACGGCGACGTCGAACGGGCGGTCGAAATCCACGACGACACGCCGTACGGTCTCGCGGGGGCGATCGTCTCCGAAGACTATCGCCAGCTCAACTACTTCCGCGATCACGCCGACCTCGGGCTGGCCTACGCGAATCTGCCGTGTATCGGTGCCGAGGTCCAGCTTCCGTTCGGCGGGGTCAAAAAGTCGGGCAACGGCTATCCGTCCGCCCGGGAGGCCATCGAAGCCGTCACCGAGCGAACGGCCTGGACGATGAACAACTCAAGCGAGATCGAGATGGCACAGGGGCTGTCTGCCGACATCGTCACTCGAGACGACTGACGGGGATCGGCCGAACGCCGGTGACGGTGTGCGAATTCGAGTGGACGCCAGCGAGTCGCGCGGGCCAGACCGGTCGGTCGTGACGAACTTTCGTGACGGAAAGGATGAACGGAGGCGAGAGGACGGGAGTGGTGGCTCGTTCCCGGGAAACGAGCCGCGACGGCCGGAGCGACGCGCATGCCGGTGTAGACGTGAAAAGCGCCGTGTACCGGCATCGACTAAAAGTATCTGGTTAAATAAAAAGTCAGCGGTCGGCTGTCAGTGATCGAAGTCGTTTCGTACGGAGTGCCGTTCCGACGTGGCGGTGCAACCGCGGACGGTTCGCGGTTGCACGGACAATCGCGGACAGCAGATCTATGAGCGGCAACGACGGACAAACAGACCGTAGCAGCGGCGATGACGGACAACCGACCGTAGCAGCGACCGCGACGATCGGTGGTCGGTCGTCCGCGTCACGCCCCCGATCCGAAACGCCGTTTCTCGATCAGAGGCGTCGATCCCGTAGCGCCGGAAACTCCGTCCGGACGGTCTCGACCGCGTCGGGGTCGACCTCCGCCGTGACCAGTTCGGGATCGTCTCCGCTCGAGGCGCGGACGACGCCCCACGGATCGTAGACGGTCGACCGGCCGAGCAACGTCGCGTCGTCGAACGTTCCGGAGCCGTTGATCGTCGCGACGTAGCACTGGTTCTCGATCGCTCGCGCCCGTGAGAGCGTCTCCCAGTGTTCGACTCGGGGGTACGGCCACGCGCTCGGGACGAGCACGAGTTCGACGCCCGCGTCGACGAGCCGCCGGTACAGTTCCGGAAACCGGAGGTCGTAACAGGTCGTCACGCCGACCGTCACGCCGCCGATATCGGCGGTTTCGAGGCGTTCACCGGCGACGAGTAGCTCCGACTCCGCGGATTCGTAGCCGAACAGGTGGTGTTTCCGGTAGACGAGTACGCGCTCGCCGCTCGAATCGAACAGCACTGCTGTGTTCGAAAGCCCCTCGTCGGCGGGCTTCGGAGCGGTGGACGTCGCCGTGAGGTCCTCGACGACGCTTCCCGAGAGGACGGCGACCCCGTGTTCGACGGCCGCCTCGCCGAGTCGGGACAGCGTCGGCCCCTCGAGCGGTTCCGCGTGGCGTTCGTACAGGTCGAACTCGAAGTAACCGACGGTGAACAGTTCGGGAAGCGCAACGAGGTCGACGCCCCGCGACGCGGCCGTCTCGACCGCGGCGACCGCCCGATCGACGTTCTCCGCGACTGCACCGGGTTCGACTCGAATCTGGGCGAGTCCGACCGAGAGCGGTTCGTCCCCGGAACGGCCGTTCGAGTCGAACGGGTCGACCATCTCAGTTCTCACCCGTCCGCCGCAGATAGCGTTCGAGTTCGCGCCGGAGATTCTCGAGTTCGTCGTCGAGATTTCGCTTGAAAAACGTCTCGACGCCGGGGAGTTTCCCGTCGACGACGAACCGGTTCTCGAGACGCGAGCCGCGATCGGTTTCGATAATCTCGTGTTCGCCCGTGACGGTCATCACTTTCGAGGTGCCGACGAACTCGACGTACTCCGGGGGTCTGTGAGCGACGTCTTCCGTCTCGACGGCGATCGTCCGTCGAACCAGCGGAATCGGAAGTTCGACGTACCACGTCGTCTTTTGGCCGTTCCGCTCCGTGGTCTCGAATCGCTCCACCACGCTGATCGATCGGGCGCGGTTTTCGGGATCGGCGATGAACTCCCAGACGCGTTCGGGCGGCGCCTGAAACTCGAACGACCGGTCGACCCGTACAGTCATGCCTCTACCTGGGCGATTGTCGGGTAAAAAGACCGTGGACCGCAGTCGAGCGGGTCACTAGCGCCGCGTGGATTCAGCTGAGGGTGACTTTCCACGTCGTCGAACGGGCCCGCCCCCACTTTTCGATGTCGACCTCGTCCGACTTTTCGGCGAGGTGTGGGAGGCGAACGCCAACCTGTTTCGACGAGAGTCCGATCGCGTCCGCGATGTTCTTCGCCCGGAAGTACCGTTCGCCGCGGGCGGCGTTCTCGCGGAGATACGAGAGGATCCGTTGCTCTTCGTCGGAGTAGTCGGTCATCGTCCGTACCCCCATATAGGACGTAGACGGTCTTAACTCTTGTACTGCGGCGAAAGCCGACCGCACGGAAACCGTCGGCTCGAGGAGTGTGGATCGACCGGATCGTTCGCGAGAGGATGAGGTCGAGGCGGTCGATCAGTCCCAGTAGAGGTGAATTCCGACGACAGCGAGCGAGCTAAAGAGAATTGCAGCGGCAAAGCCCCACGCCGCCGTGATGTCGGGCGCGCCCGTCACCATCAGGAGCGCGCCGATGGTCGCGAGCGCACCGAGTGCGAGTGCCAGTCCGACGCCTTTGTCCGTCGATTCCGATTGCGTGGCCATGCGCGTCGATTCGAACGGGGGTCTCTTAATTGCACTTGTTTGGACCGGCGGCGACGGTTCAGCCGATGGGAGTCCGAGTCACATTATCGTCGTGTGTTCGGACTCCTCGTTGAGCGCGAGGTTGGCCGCGATTTCGGCGTTACGCATCGCGTACTGTGCTGTCTGCTGGAGGCTGACGAGTACCTCCCGGACCCGGAGCAGTTCCTCGTTCGACATCTCCGGCAGCTCGGCGAGAATCTCCTTTTCCCTGTCTGCGATCTCGTGAAAGAGTCTCCGAACCTCGTTCGACTTGTCGTAATCTCGTTCGACGGCCGCTTCGACCGCGAGCGACGTGATTTCGTCGACCAGGTCGTTGAGTTCGCGGACGTCTCGCATCACCGAGTTGTCCACGTCCAGCGTGTGACCCTCCGTTTCCATCACAATTTCGGCGATGTCCTCGCCGTTGTCCGCGGTCAGCTCCAGGTTCTTCGCGATCGATCGGTAGCCGATCAGCGGAAAGCCGCTGTTCAAGCCGACCGCGCGAGCGAGGTTCGGGTTCTGGTAGGCGGTGAAGATCAACCGAAGCAGCAGAACGAAGATCTTGTTGGCCTGACGTTCCCGATTGAGCGCACGCTGTGCGAGGTCGGGGTTGCCGTGGGCCAGCGCTTTGATCCCCTCGCCACGCATCGTCTGACCGGTTCGCTCGAGTCGCTCGAGCAGGTTGTCGAGCGTAAAGTCTTCCGGATCGACCGAACAGCGGATCGCAATGCTCTCGGGCGTCTCCTCGATGACGCCGAGTCCCATCAGCTGCGTTTCGGCCTGGTAGACCGCGTTGATGTGGGCGGACTCGAGTGCGCCTTCCTCGCGTTCGATTCTGATAACGCGACGGCCAAGCACGTACTGGGCGACGATCGCGCGTTCGACGGCGCTCGCGTCGAGGTCGTCGGTGTGGATGATGGCCTCGGTCTCCTCCGAACTCGCCGACTCCGGCATCACCGTCAGCGTTCCCTTGCCGCTGGTTCGAAGCGACACCTCGTCGCCCTTCTCGACGTCGTGTTCGGACGCCCACTCCGCGGGGAGAGTCATCGCCAGGGTCGACGGCCCGAGCCGCTGGACTTTCCGCGTTTCCATGGAAGTCCGTAGACGGCTGACGACCTTAATATTGTCTATACTCACATTACGACGCTCGAAAATCGTAATATGCTTGACCTCGGCCGAACCGGCCACTCGGACCTTAAACAACCTTGACCAGCCGCGTCGTGAACCGGCCCGTTCTGACCCGGACCCAGCCGCGCAGTTGCTCGTCGACTTCGTCGTCGTCCGTATCGACCCGCAGCGCGTCGATGCCGTCGAGCTTTTTCCCGGAGGCGACGATCTCGATCTCGTCCGCTCGCCGAATAACCGCCGGCGAAAGCTGGTGGTTTCCGCGGCCGAAGACGAACCCCTGACCGCCGATCGGGGAGACGACGATCGTGATGGGTTCGACGGCGGCGTCGAGGATTTCACGCTCCGAGGCGTCTCGAGCCAGCAGTTCGCCGTCTCGCCAGACGTCGACGCCGAGCGGCGAGGGATCGATTCCGAGCTCCGTCTCGATCGCGCCGACGGTCCCGCCCGGGCCGAAGACGTAGGTGCGGTCTGCGTCGATCTCGCGGGCGAACCCGGACGCCAGCGCGTCGACGCTGCCGCCGGAGACCTGCTTGCTCGACTGGACGTCCGGCGCGACGGGGACCGATACGACGGCCTCGAGTTGCGTCCGGACCTCCCCCTCGCGGTAGGCCGTCTCGTCGATGTCGGTCACCTCGCGGGATTCGACGCGATCGAACGTGGCGGCGATCCGGCCGGCGTCGGCTGGCGTGACGGCGAAAACCGACGAGTAGATCTTGACTCCCGCCGGGACGCCGAGCATCGGCGTCTCGCCGCGGCCGTTGGACGACTCCGAGAGAACGGATGCGACGTCGACCGCCGTCCCGTCGCCGCCGACGAACAACACCAGATCGACGCCGCGCTCGAGAAACGCGCGAACCGCCGCCTTCGTGTCGGCCGCGGACGTTCCGGGCGCCGCGGGATCGACCGCGTCCGGATCGTCCTCGAGCACCGACGGGACGGAGACCACTTCCGGTTCGTACCCCGCTTCGCGGGCCGCGAACTCGCCCATCACCGACGGAGCCGCATAGAGAGTGAGGTCGGGATCGCGACGGCGAAGGGACCGAAGCGCCTCGCGCGCACGGTCGGGCGATCGCGGTTTCCCGCCGCGTCGACGCGCCTCCTCGAGTTTGTCGTCGGTTCCTTTCAGCCCGACGCGACCGCCCATTCCGGCGATGGGGTTGACGACGAAGCCGACTGCGTCCATGGTCGACGTACGAACGGTCGGTGCAAAAGGCGTCTGGTGTCGCGTCGGTACGTTTCTATAAAACTAAGAGGGACCGGTACTCACCGGCGACCATGAACGAACTCACGGACGGCGTTCTCGCGGCCGAACCGGCGCTTCCGATGGACGTCGTCGGCTGGGGAACGCTGGTGCTCGCCCTGATCGTGACCATCGTCTGGCTCGTCTACCTCTATCGGTGATCGACCAACGTTAGACGATTTCCGCGTTCTCCCGGAGCCACTCGGCCGCTCGCGACGCGGTCGCCTCGTCGGTGCTCTCGACGACGAGACGGACCGACTCCCCCGGGTAGCTCCCGACGGAGACGTCGAACTCCTCGCGCAGGTGCTCGATTCGATCGAGCAGCGCGCTCTCGGGTTCGTCGATCGAGACGACCTCCCGGTAGGTGAGCGTCCCCGAGAACTCGGCTTCGACCGTCTCGAACATCGTCTTCATCTCGTCCGGGACGCCGGGGAGGACGTACACGCCGTCGATCACCGCACCGGGTGCGACGCCGGCTTCGTTGTGGAGGGCGCGCGCGCCGCGTGGAAGCGCCGCGGTCCCCTCCGTCAGGTCCGACCGCGAGTAGCCCGCCTCCTCGAGCCAGACGAGAGCCTCCTCGTGCGTCTCGAGGGATCGCCCGAAGGCGGCCGCGATCCCCTCCATCGTGACGTCGTCGTGGGTGGGCCCGAGCCCTCCGGTCACGATCACGGCGTCGTACTCGGCGCGGTACTCGTTGACCACGCGGGCGATGTCGCTCACCCGGTCCGGCACCGTGGTTACGCGCTCGACGCTCACACCCCGTTCGTCGAGTCGCGCACAGAGCCACGTTGCGTTCGTATCCGTCGTCCGGCCGGCGAGCAGTTCGTCGCCGACCGTTACGACCGCGACGTTCATGCCACTCGTTCGGTCCGGGGCGTCAAATGCATCTCGTTCGGAGCCGCCGCCTCGTCGCGGTCCAACCGGCCGCGACAAAACTATCCGCCGGTTGTCAGTGGTCGTGAGACTCTCACCAACCGCAAGATTCACTTTTGATAATTGGAAATAGTGCATCGATGTCTCGTCCGGAACGAATCGAATCGAAGTCGACCGGCGTTCTCTCCGCACTCGGGAGCAAGTACAGCGCAGAAATACTCTGTGCCGCAGGAACGCCGAAGTCGGCACAGGCACTGAGCGAGGATATCGAGATTCCGATCGCGACCTGTTATCGCCGAATCGAGGAACTCGTCGACGCTGGATTGCTGACGTGCGAAGGACGACAGCTCTCCGAGGAAGGTCGTCGAACGAACATCTACCGTCGGACGGTCGACGAACTCGAGGTCGACTTCTCGGACGAACGACCGCAGTTTTCCCAGAAACGGCGCACCGAGGCGAAAAATCGCCTGCAGGACCAGCTCGAGGACTGAAATCGGGCGGCTCCGTTTCGCGGAAAGGTCACCCTCGGCGGTCGCGTGATGCGCCGGTGTTCCCGTCGCTCACGGTTCCCGGTGCGCGTCACCTCGCGTTCCCGGTGACGGTCTCTCGGCTCACCCGTCCGCGCCTCGGCTCCGTCGACCTGTGAATTTAAGTATTCTCTCGATAATACTGTGGTATGTCCCTGGAGGTACCCGAAGATGGCTCGAGTCGAACGTCGGAGCAGACGGCCGACGACTCCGACGTGATCGGTGCCAGTCGCGTCCTGTGCGTCGGTCGCGATCGACCGATACGAATCAGCGCCGGACACCGGATTCTCCACCACGACGGGAAGTGCTCGCGGCCCCACGGGCACAACTACGAGATCTCCGTCACGGTCGCCGGAACCGTGACCGACGAGGGATGGGTCGTCGACAAAGGAGATATTACCGACGTAATCCAGCAGTGGGATCACATGTTCCTCCTCGAGGAGGGCGATCCGCTGTGTGGGGCCTTCCGTGAGACGGGAGACGAGGACGCGCTCGTCGTCCTCGATCAGCCGCCGACTGCGGAGGTGATGAGCCTCGTCCTCGAGTCGAAACTCGAGTCGGCGCTCCCCGACAACGTCAGCGACGTCGCCGTCCGGGTCAGCGAGACGAGCGAACTCTGCGGGGGGCGCGGGCGCTGAGATGCCGGTCTCCGATTCCGTCGATCGATCGGACGAACTCGTCGCCGATCGGTCGAACGCGACGAGCGATCGCCTCCCGATCAACGAGCTCTTTTACTCGCTGCAAGGGGAGGGAGTCCTGGCCGGCGTCCCGTCCGTCTTCGTCCGCACGAGCGGCTGCAACCTCCGGTGTTGGTTCTGTGACTCCTATCACACCTCCTGGGAACCGACCCACGCCTGGCTGGGACTCGAGGAGGTTCTCGCCGAGGTCGAATCCTACGACGCCGACCACGTCGTACTCACCGGCGGCGAGCCCCTGCTCCAGGAAGCCTGCGTCGATCTGCTCGAGGCGCTCGACGAACGCGGCTACCACACGACCGTCGAAACCAACGGCACGATCTACCGGGACGCGCCGATCGATCTCGCGTCGATCAGCCCGAAGCTTCGAACCAGCACGCCGACGGCCGAGCGAGCGCCGGCCCGTGCGACGGACGGCCGCGGCGAACGAACGCCGGACGCCGGAACGAACGAGTGGGCCGATCGCCACGAGGACGACCGGATCGACCTCGCGGCGCTCTCGGCGCTCATCGAGCGCTACGAGTTCCAGCTGAAGTTCGTCGTGACCGGCGACGACGATCTGGCGGAGATTCTGGCGCTGCTCGACGCGCTCGAGGACGCCGCCGACGCCGGGATTCGGAGCGACGACATCCTCCTGATGCCCGAGGGGGCCAACCGACAGCGTCTGGCCGAAACGCGCGAGCGCACCGCCGAACTCGCGATGGAACACGGCTTCCGGTATACGCCGCGACTGCACGTCGACCTCTGGAACGACGCCCCCGAGACGTGAGACGAACGAGACCGACCGCGAGCGAACACCGATGACCGACGTACCCACCGACCCACCGTCTGCGACGACCGACCGCGAGGTACCGACCGGCGACCGAACGCCGAGCGATCCGACCCACGCACCCGCTGGACGCGGCGACGGCACGCCCATCGGGGCCGGCGACGCGATGACCGACGGCTCCGACACCCGAACCGCATCCGAGCGCAGCGGGGCCGTCGTCCTCCTTTCGGGCGGCATGGACAGCGCGACCGCCGCCTACGAGGCTCTCGACCACGGCTACGAGATACACGCTCTGCACGCCTCCTACGGACAGCGCACCGAAGACCGCGAGTGCGAGTGCGCCCGGCGGATCGCCGGCTTGCTCGAGGCGAGCGACTTCCTTCGGGTCGAGACCGACCACCTCGCGCGGATCGGGGCCTCGAGTCTGACGGACGAGAACGTAGGAGTCGCCGACGCGGACCTCGGGAGCGACGAGATCCCGTCGTCGTACGTTCCGTTTCGGAACGCGAACCTGCTGTCGATGGCCGTCTCATACGCCGAGGCCACCGGCTGCGAGGCGGTGTTCGTCGGCGCTCACAGCGAGGATTTCTCCGGCTACCCCGACTGCCGCCCCGAGTTCTTCGAGGCGTTCGAACGGCTCGTCGCGGACGGAACGAAACCCGACACCGATATCTCGATCGAAGCGCCGTTCGTCGAACGGTCCAAAACCGAGATCGCCGAACGCGGCGTCGAACTCGAGGTCCCGTACGAGCACACCTGGAGCTGTTACCGCGAGAGCGAACCGGCCTGTGGCACCTGCGACGCCTGCGCCTACCGGCTCCAGGCGTTCCAGCGTATCGGCGTTCGCGACCCGATTCCGTACGCCGAGCGGCCGTCGTACCTCGAGGACTGATGCGGACCGCCGTCTCCGCACACCGGCGCGGTCGCGAACGATCCGTGGCGCACCGTCGGTGACCGACGACAGGTCGTCCGACCGAAGCTCGCCCGAGCCGCGATTCCGATCGGCGACCGGGAGCAATCGAGGGTGTGAACGTTTCCCGCGAGTTGGCGAGCGCGAAACAGCGAGCGTCGACGGCGATAATCGTCCGCGGCGTCCGCGCTCCCGTTACCACGCCCGCTCGAGGATCGCTTCGATCTCCTCGGAATCGGGATCGAGTCCGGGCGGTGCGTTCGCCATGAACTTGTCCGCGAGGATCGCCTCCGCGACCGCCGGAAACTCGTCGCGCTCGGGGCCGTCGACGTCGCGCAGCCGAGCTGGTAGTCCGAGCGCGTCGCGGACGGCCGTGACCCGCTCGACGATCGCGTTCGTCGGATCGCCCTCCGCGTCGACGCCGAGCGCGTCGGCGAGTACGTCCGTACGGGCGTCCGCGCTCTCGTCCGCGAGCAGGTACTCGAGGACGTGGGGGACGACCACGGCGTGGGCGGCACCTTGCTGGACGTCGTACGTGCGCGTGAGTCCGTGGCCGAAGGCGTGGACGACCGAGAGCGTCGTCTCGCCCGGACGCGAGATGCCGTACTGAACCAGCAGAATTCCCTCGAGCAGCGTCTCGAACGTCTCCATCTCGCGGTCGCCGCGGCCGTACGAACGGAGGCCGTTCTCGAGCAGGCCGAGTCCGCGCGCGGCCGTCGCGTCCGTCACGGGCGTGGCGTTGTTCGCGTAGATCGTCTCGATCCCCTTGTCGAAGCCGTTCATCGCGGACGCCGCGAGCACCGATTCCGGGGTGGTCGAGACGAGTTCCGGGTCGTAGAAGACCGCTTCGGGCATCAGTTCGCGGCCGGAGATCCCGCCGCCGAGTTTCCCGTCGACCAGCCCCGACTCGGGCGAGGCGGTGACGCCCGCGACCTGCGTGAGGTCCGCGCCCGCGAGCGTCGTCGGGATCGCGACGATCGGGATCAACCCCTCCTCCGGGACCGTGATCGTTCCGCGTTCGACGAACTCGGCGGCCACGTCCTCCCGCGAGCGATCGCTCGCGGCGAGCGTGCTGATCACCTTCGCGACGTCGAGGCTGCTCCCGCCGCCCAGGCTGACCAGCGCGTCACAGTCGTTCCCCTCGAGACGCTCGAGTCCGTCGAAGGCGGTGTGCAGTCGCTTTTCCGGCGTCGTCTCGTCGAACACGCCACCCAGCCGATCGCCCAGACCCGCTCGTACCGGATCGATCACCTCGGGCGTCGAGCCGACGGTCCTTCCGCAGACGACCATCGCGCGTTCGAGGTTGAGGTGTTCGAGTTCGTCCGCGAGGTCGTCGACGCAGCCGATCCCGAGCCTGATCGTCGCGGGATCGTACTCGAAGCGCACGGCTCGGTCTCGGTCGCGGCTCGCGGTCGTCGGTGTCCGCTCGGTCATGGTGGCCGTACGCGCGGATCGGTGTTAAAGCCGCGAATTGCGGTCATCCGTTCGGGAAGGCGGCGGTCATCATCCGCCGCTCGAGCCACTCCTCGAACGGCGCGACCGGACGGGAGACCACACAGGGCGGGACGCAAACGATTAGCCGGTTGCGCCGGTAGCTCGAGTATGGACGTTCTCGAGGCACTTGCGGCCGAGTCGGGGCTCGTCGCCGTCGTCGGCGCGGGTGGAAAGAAGACGACGCTCTACGCGCTGGCCGAGCGAGCGGCGAGCGAGGGGCGGCGACCGGTCGTCACCGCGACGGTTCGGATTCCGATCTTCGATCCCCACGTCGGGAAGGTGACCGTCACCGACGATCCCGCCGCCGCGCTCGAGGAGACGAACACGTGGCCCGCTGGCGTCGTTCCCGAGCGGGAAAGCGAGGATCGGTACGTCGGCTACGATCCGGACGTCGTCGACGATCTGGCGGCGGCCAACGGCGTCGCGGATCCGATCCTCGTCAAAGCCGACGGCGCGCGGACCCGGGAGCTCAAAGCGCCCGACGACCACGAGCCCCAGCTTCCGGGTCGCGTCGACACCGTGATCCCGCTCGCGAGCGTGCGCGTCGTCGGGACGCCCCTCGAGTCGGGACGGGTTCACCGACCCGATCAGGTGACGGCGATCACCGGCCGCGAAATCGGGGAGACGGTTCGACCGACGGACGTCGCCCGCGTGCTCGCGAGCGATCGGGGCGGGCTGGCCGACGTCCCCGACGGGGCGACGGTCGTGCCGTTGCTCAACAAAGTCGACGAGCCGGACGATCGGACGATTGGACGGGAGATCGCGACGGAAGTGCTCGAGCGAGCGCCGCGCGTCCCGCGGGTCGTACTCGCCCGGATGATCGACGACGACCCGGTGGTCGAGGTCGTCGAGGCCTAACGCGAAACGAACGGCGACACGTCCGGTTGGTTTCCGGTCGACGCCCGTCGAGTTCCCGAACGATTGGGCGTTACTCGTCGTCTCGAGCCGTCTCGAGTCGCTCTCTCGCCTCGGCGAGTTCCTCGCGGGTGTTGACGTTCTCGAACGCCTCGAGCGGCGCGTGCGCTCGGACTTCCTCCTCGTCGACGACGACGAACTCGAGGTCGTCGAGCGGCGCGACGATCCGGCGCTCGTCGCGCGCCAAGGCGCGCTCGCAGGCGTCGATCATCGCGTCGACCCGGTAGACGGCCTGGGTCGTCTGGTACCACCGGTCCTCGAGTCGTGGAACGGCGGCGTCGCGGCCGTCGGCGCGTTCGAAGAGGTGGTCGACGAGCGCGGGGTCGACGAAAGGCATGTCGCAGGCGACGACGGCGGCGTAGCTCGCCGTCGTTTCTCGGAGTCCGGTCGAGATACCGGCCATCGGTCCGCGATCGTCGACCGGATCGATCGCGAACGACGCGTCGGGACCGCCCTCGAGCGCCGCCTCGATCCGCGGGACCTGTTCCGACCGGCAGTTGACCACGATGTCGTCCACGATCGGCTCGAGCCGGTCGACGACGCGTCGGATCATCGGCGTGCCGGCGAGCGGAGCGACGGACTTGTCCTCGTCGCCGAACCGGGTCGAGTGGCCGCCGGCGAGGACGACGCCGGCCCGAACGTCGTCTCCGTCCCGTCCTTGGCGGACCATGCTCGAGGGTTCGGCCACCGCGTCCATAAGGTTCCGGTCGCTCGGGAGCGATCACCCGTCGACGTGAGCACCGTTGACGAAGTCGGACCGAAGCCGTGCCCGCCAAGTTAAGGCGATCCGCGTAGTACGTCTCGAGCGATCATGTCCGTCGAATACGATGACCTCACGTTCGAGCGGCTGGGACACGCGAGCGTTCGCCTCGAAACCGGCGACGGAACGGTCGTCTACGTCGATCCGTGGAGCGAAGTGCTCGCGGACGAACCGGGCGACGGCGACGTCGTCTTCGTCACGCACGACGACTTCGACCACTACGACCCCGACGCGATCGAAGCGGTCGCGGGCGGAGACGCCACGGTGGCGGTCTACGAGGCCGTCGACACGTCCGACCTCGCGTTCGACGTCGTCGACCTGCCACACGACGGCGAGGCGACCGTCGACGGGATCGCCGTCAGAACCGTCCCCGCGTACAACGATCCGGACGGGGAACACGTCGACGACGAGGGCGCTCCGTTCCACGCCGAGGGCGAGGTGATCGGCCTCGTCCTCTCGCTCGAGGGGACGACCGTCTACTTCCCGTCGGACACCGACTTCCTCGACCACCACGAGTCGATCGAGGCGGACGTGTTCGTCCCGCCGATCGGCGGACACTACACGATGGATCGCCACGAGGCGGCGGCGTTCGCCCGCAGCGTCGATCCCGATCTCGTCCTCCCCGAACACTACGACACGTTCGAGGCGATCGAAACCGACGCGGACGCGTTCGTCGGCGACCTCGAGGGCGACGGCATTCGCGTTGAACTGTTCTGATCGCGACTCCGGGTATCCGGCGAACGGTGCGTCCCGTTCGAACAGTTCCCGCGGCGTGAGAAGAGTCAACGGCTGAAATACGCCCTCGAGACGTAGCGCCGCGTATGACCACGACAGAACGAGCGGACGACGTCAGGCGGCGCGTCGTCGACCGGATTCGCGAGGTCCGGATAGCCGGCGGCGACCCGATCGGCGAGGAACTGCTCGAGGACGTCTCGCTCGAGGACGGCGTCGTCACGTTCACGGTCGTCTTCGATCGGCTGGATCGTCCGATGGCCGAACGACTCTCCGAACAGTTGCGAGGGGCCGCGCTGGCCTGTGACGGCGTCGACCACGTCCGAATCGAAGCGACGAACGCCGGCGCACCCGAGACGGGACTGCCGATCACGGGCGTCGACTCGCTGATCGCCGTCGCCAGTTCGAAAGGCGGCGTCGGGAAGACGACGATCACCGTCTCGCTGGCTCGCGCGCTCGACGAGGCGGGACTCGACGTCGGCGTCTTCGACGCGAACGTTCACTCCCCGGACGCGCCGGAGCTGCTCGAGGCGGAGGGACCCGTTCGTCAGACGCCGTCGGGCAGGCCGGAGCCGATCGACGCCGACGGCGTCCAGATCGTGAGCCTCGAGTTGATCGCGGACGACGGACCGGTCGCCTGGCGGGGCGCGATGGTCCACGACGTCGTCACCGACCTGCTCGGGAACGCGGCCTGGGACGACCGCGACGTGGTGCTCGTCGACCTGCCGCCCGGAATCGGCGACGCCGTCTACACGGTCGTCCAGCAGGCGCCGCTCGACGGCGCGTTGCTCGTGAGCACGCCGACCGCGGCGGCGGTTCGCGCGGCCGAGCGGACGGCCGCGCTCTGTTCCGCGAACGACGTCCCGACGATCGGCGTCGTTTCGAACGCGGTCGGTTCGGACGGCCCCTACGGCGACGGAACCGAAGGTGGACACGAGATCGACCCGGAGACGCTCGAGACGTCGGTAAACGAGGAGGCCCTGACGTCGATCGATCCGATTCCGTTCGATCCCGCGCTCCGGGAGCCGCTCGTCCGATCGTTCGACGACCCCGACACGGACGGCGCGGCCGCCGTGGCATCGCTCGCCGAGCGCGTCGAAGCGTTCCTCGCCGAGCGTGGCGGGCCCGACGTTCCCGCCGACGCGGTCGACCTCCGCGGGCTGCCGCCCGCGACCGGCTACCAGCAGGCGCTGACCGAGTTCGGACCCGACGGGAGCGGCTCCGCCTCGATCCTGTTTCGGGGCGATCCCGACGACCTCGTCGAGGCGGTCGGGGACGCGCTCGAGCGCGACGGTCGCTCGGTGACGGCGACCGTCGACGACCTCGGCCGAAAGGGGTGGGTGATCGACCTCGAGACGGACGTCGCGGAGCGATCGAATCCGCGGTCCGCGGCCTGATCGCCCGTCGGAAGTCGACCGTCTGCGCTTTTTCGTCGTCCCGATCCGCACGTCTTCGATCGGACCCAGTTATAATGACCCACTATCGGGAGGGAAACCGGCGCTCGCTCCCCAGCGGCTGGGAACGGTCCGTGGCAGTTTACGTCCGGAACGTGGAGTCCTCAGTGTATGCACAGGGACGACTCACTGCGAACGGCCGATCGCTCGACCGACGGTTGCGCCACGCCGCCGCCTCGGGCGCTGGCGTCACGAACGAGGTGGGCCGAATGAGCGACGACGGTGGCGATGACGGACTCGAGCTGACCCGTCGCGAACTCGGTGCGGCGGCCGCCGGCGTCGCCGGCGCGACCGGACTGGGACTGCTCGGCTACCGTCGACTCGGGGGCACGACGGCCGCCGACGACGACGGACCGTTGAACCCGTTCGAGGAGTATCCGAACGAGGGCTGGGAGGATCAGTACCGCGACGTGTGGGCGCGCGACGATTCGTACGTCCTGACGTGCACCCCCAACGATACGCACAACTGCTACCTCGAGGCCTCCGTCAAGAACGGCGAGATCACCCGGCTGGGTCCGTCGATGAACTACGGCGAGGCCGAGGGTCTCGAGGGCGAGCGGGCGAGCCAGCGCTGGGATCCGCGGGTCTGTAACAAGGGGCTCGCGATGATCGAACGCTTCTACAGCGACCAGCGGGTTCAAGCACCGATGGTCCGCGAAGGCTTCCGGGAGTGGGTCGAAGACGGCTTCCCCCGCGAGGCCGACGGCTCGATGCCCGCGGAGTACGCGAACCGCGGGGAAGACGACTGGCTCGAGGTCGACTTCGACGAGGCGTACGAACTCGCCGCCCGCGCGATCGTAGAGATCGCCGACCACTACGGCGGCGACTCGGGTGTACAGGACTTGCTCGCACAGGACTACGACGAGCGGGTCGTCGAGGAGACCGGCGGCGTCGGGACCCAGACGCTGAAGTTCCGCGGCGGGATGCCCCTGCTGGGAATGATCCGGCTGATGGGTATGTACCGCGTCGCGAACCAGATGGCGCTGGTCGACCAGCACGTTCGGGGCGTCAGCGAGGACGAAGCCGTCGGCGGCGTCGGACTGGACAACTACTCCTGGCACACCGACCTGCCGCCGGGGCACACGATGGTCACCGGCCAGCAGACGGTCGACTTCGACCTCGTGAACGTCGAGTACGCCGACCACGTCGTGCTCGCGGGGATCAACTTCCTGACGACGAAGATGGCCGACTGCCACTGGCTGACCGAGGCCAGGCTGAAGGGCACGAAAGTCACGGGCGTCTTCACCGACTACAACGCCACGTCCTCGAAGTGCGACGAGCTGATGATCATCCGGCCGGCGACCGACTCGGCGTTGTTCCTCGGTGCGGCCAAGATCATCATGGAGGAGGATCTCTACGACGAGGGCTACGTCCGTCGGAACACGGACCTCCCGATGCTCGTCCGCCTCGACGAGAAGAAACTCCTCCGGGCGAGCGACGTGATCGAGGGCTACGAGCCAGAGAGCCTCGAGAAGACGAACGTCGTCCGCGACGACGACCAGCGCCCGAGAGAGGGAACGACGGACGTCTGGGAACAGATCCTCACCGAGGACCTCCGCGAGGACTGGGGCGACTTCGTCGTCCACAACGCCGACACCGACGAGTTCGAGCCGGTCACGCGCGACGAGATCGGCGACGACTTCGACGTCCCGGCCAGCCTCGAGGGCACGTTCACCGTCGAGACGGTCGACGGCGAGACCGTCGAGGTCCGCCCGGTCTTCGATCTGATCAAACAGCACCTGGAGGACACCTGGGACGCAGAAGACGTCGCCGAGGTTACGGGCTGTTCGCCCGAGGCGGTCGAGAACCTCGCGTCCGACTGCGCGAACAATCAGGAGGAGACCCTCATCCTCACCGGGATGGGGCCGAACCACTACACCAACCAGGACCAGAAGGATCGCGCCGTCTTCCTGCTTGCGTCGCTGACGAGCAACGTCGGCCAGCACGCGGGAAACGTCGGCAGCTACGCCGGCAACTACCGCGGCGCGTACTTCAACGGCCGTGACCAGTGGATCTACGAGGACCCGTTCGATCCCGAGACCGATCCGGACGTGACGGACGTCGACATCCGGAACACGACGACGGGCCAGTCCGCCCACTGGTACTCCCACGGCGACCGCCCGCTGAAGATCGAAGGCGAGTACCACATGGGCGACTCGCACATGCCGACGCCCACGAAGCTGCTGTGGGTGTCCGGCTCGAACTCGATCCTGGGCAACGCGAAGGGGTCCTACGACATCATCGAGAACATGCTTCGCACCGGCCGGATCGAGGCCTTTTTCACCAACGAGTGGTGGTGGACGGGGACCTGCGAGTACTCCGACATCGTCTTCCCGGCGGACTCGTGGGCCGAACACCACCAGAACGACCTCACCGCCGCCGTGACGAACCCGTTCGTGATGGCGATGCCCACGACGGAGATGGAGCGCATCTACGACACCCGCAACGACGCCGAGATCTACGCGGGCGTCGCGCGAGCGCTCGGCGACCTGCTCGACGACGACCGATTCGATGATTACTGGGCGTTCATCGACGACGAGCACACCGCTCGCCCGTATCTCCAGCGGATCGTCGATCACTCGAACACGGTCAAAGGCTACGACGTCGACGAGATGCTCGAGGACGCCAGGGAGGGAATCCCGAAGATCATCCAGACCCGTACGTACCCGAAGAAGGTCGGTTCCGAGCAGGCGCTCGACGACCGGCCGTGGTACACGAAGACGGGTCGGATGGAGTTCTTCCGAGAGGAGGACATGTTCGCGGAGGCCGGCGAGAACATCCCGCTGCACCGAGAGCCGATGGACGGGACGTTCTACGAGCCGAACGCGATCGTCGCGGGCGCGGACAGTCCGGTCATCGATCCCGACACGCCCGAGGACCTCGGCTGGAGCGAGGACCGCCGCGACGGCGACGCCCGGCAGGTTCGAAACCGGATCTACACGCCCTCCGAACTCGTCGATACCGAGCACCCGCTGAAGGAGCTCGACGAGGGCTACGACTACAGCTACATGACGCCGAAGTACCGACACGGCACCCACACCTTCGCGAACTCGCTTCCCAACATCGCGGTCTGGTGGGGACCCTTCGGCGACATGGAGCGCCACGACGAGCGCAGTCCCTACTACGGCGAGGGGTACATCGAGATGAACCCCGAGGACATGGAAGCGGAGGGATTCAACGACGGCGACTACGTGTGGGTCGACGCCGACCCCGAAGATCGGCCGTACCGCGGCGCGGACGCCGGGGACGAGGACGACTACGCCCGCGCGAAGATGCGCGTGCGCAGTCAGCCGGCGATGCCTCGCGGCGTCACCCGGAGCTGGATGAACCTGAACGGTGCCTCACACGGCACCGTCGAGGCACACCGGCCCGAAGACGGCGAGGGCGAAGGACTGGCGAAAAACGAGGAGACGGACTACGTCTCCCTGTACCGACAGGGGAGCCACCAGAGCGCGACCCGAACCTGGTTCCGGCCGACCCTGCTGACGGACGACATGGCCCGCAAGAACTACGGCGGCCAGAACGTCGACGTCGGCTTCGAGATGGACGTCCACGTCGCGAACGGCGCGCCGAAGGAGGCGTTCGTCAAGGTCGAGAAGGCGGAGGACGCCGCCCACGAGGACGACGAAGAGCGCTGGATGCCCGACAGGAAGGGGCTGCGTCCGGCGAACGAGGACGATCGAATGCGAGACTATCTGAGCGGCGGCTTCGTGAGCGGATCGGAGGGAGGTGACAGCTAATGGCAGAAGTATACAACTGGCAGATCGGACGGGAGATGGAGTTCCCCTACGCCGAGTCCCGACCGGACCGGCAGTGGGGCGCAGTGTTCGACATCAACAAGTGCATCGCGTGCCAGACGTGTACGCTCTCGTGTAAGACCACGTGGACCCACGGCGAGGGTCAAGAGCACATGTTCTGGAACAACGTGGAGACGAAGCCCTACGGCTCCCACCCCGTGGGCTGGGACGTCGAGATCCTCGAGATGCTCGACTATCAGGAGTGGGGCTCCGATGGCGTCTACGAGGGCGACACGATCTTCGAGGCCAACGACGTCGACTGGGAGGACATGCTGGTCGACGACGATCCGCAGAACTTCCACGGCGAAGAGATCGACGGGTACCGCCCGGACGCCGAGGACTGGGCCTACCCGAACCTGGGGGAGGACGAACCCGCCGGGGAAGCGATCGAAGCGGACACCCACATCCGGGAGAATCCCCACCCGATGTGGTTCTTCTACCTTCCGCGGATCTGCAACCACTGTACGTTCGCGGCCTGCGCCGGCGGCTGTCCGGTCCAGGCGGCCTACAAGCGATCCCAGGACGGGATCGTCCTCATCGATCAGGAGAGCTGTCAGGCCCTCCAGGAGTGCGTTCGGGCCTGTCCGTACGGCAAGTCGGTGTACAACCCGGCCGAAAGCGTCTCCCAGAAGTGCGTGGGCTGTTACCCGAAGATCGAAGAAGGGCTCGTCCCGCAGTGTTTCGAGAACTGCCTCGGAAAGCTCCGCCAGCACGGCTGGATCAACCCGCCGGACGAGTACGACTCGTCGAATCCCGTCGACTACCTCGTCCACGACGTCGAGGTCGCGCTCCCGCTGTACCCGCAACTCGGACTCGAGCCCAACGTCTACTACGTCCCGCCGATCAACGTCCCGACCGACTACCTGTTCCAGATGTTCGGACCGGGCGTCGAGGACGCCGTCGAGACCTATCGGGCAGCCATGCGCGGCGACGAGGAGTACCGGAAACTCCGCGGACTGTTGCACCTGATGGGATCGACCGAGTGGCGCATCGAAGCGTTCGAGGTGACCGACGAGGAGGCGGTCGGCTACGACGGCTCCGGCTCGACCGTCGCCCGCGTCCCGATGGAAGAACCCCAGTACGAACGGGACTCGTACGACGAGAGAAACGACGTCTACCGACTCGACGTCACGTAAGGAGAGAACGAACGATGTATCCAGAAGCTCACGTCCACCGCGCTCGCCTGTACAAACTCGCCTCGCTCGGGTTCGACCGCCCCGACGAGGAACTTCGCGGCGCGTTCACGTCCGGAACGTTCGAACGACAGCTCGTCGAATCGGCGCGAGCGCTCGAGTGCGAGCCGTTGATCGACCGCGCCGAATCGGCCGCCGATCGCTGTCCGTCGAGCGAGGACGAACTCGAGGCGCTCACCGAGCGATACGCGACGCGATTCGGGTTCGAACACGGCGGCGAAATCTCGCAGTACGAGATCGAGTACGGCCCAGGAACCGTCCTGACCAGCACCGATACGATCGCGGACCTGTCGGGATTTTACCGGGCGTTCGGCCTCGAGAAGGTCGACGGCTACCGCGACCGGTCGGACCACCTCTGTTTCGAACTCGAGTTCTGCTCTCACCTCGCGCTACAGACCGCCGCCCTGCACCTGGACGGCGACGAGACGGGCGTGTCGGTCCTCGAGAACGCCCAGGCGGACTTCCTCGAGGATCACCTCGGTCGATGGGTTCCGCGGTTTCGCGAAGCCGTCGAGGCCGAGGCCAACGACTCGTTCTACCGGGCGCTCGCCGGCGTCACGGACGAACTGGTCGCGGCGGACGCAGACCGGTTCGGCGTCGAGCCGACGGTCTTTCCGGAGACGCCGCCGTCGCCGACCGAGCAGTTCCTCGGCGACGACGAGGACGGCGACTTCCGCTGTAACGGCTGTGGCATCTCATCGATGCCGGGTCAGGACCCGACCGCGACGACGAACGCTCCGGGGAGCCCCTCGCGGACGGACGAGTTCGGGAACGGTGGCGAACGGCGATGAAGGTCGTCAGTCTCGCCGGTCCGAGCGACGCGGGGAAGACGACGCTCGTGGAGGCGCTCGTCCCGCGGCTGACCGATCGCGGCCGCCGCGTCGCGACCGTCAAGTCGATCCACCACGCCGTCGAGATCGACACGCCGGGAACCGACACTCACCGCCACCGGACCGCCGGCGCCGAGGCAGTCGTCGGCGTCACCCCGGACGTCACGTTCGAAATCACCGGCCGCGGGAAGCGAGATCCGCCGGACGGCGAGTCCGGCGTCGACCCCGACTCCCTTCGCGATCCCGGCTTCGACGGTGACGCCGACCGCCGGGAGCGGCGGGCGCTCGCGAGCACGCTCGCTCGACTCGAGCGACGGGGATACGACGTCGTGCTCGTCGAGGGGTTCGCGGCCGCGTCACTGCCGACGATTCTCGTCGGCGACCGCGATCGCTCGGCCGTCGGGGGAACGGTCGTCGCCCGCGGCGACGACGACGTCGACGATCTCGTCGAGACGATCGAGGATCTCGAATCCCGGTCGGTGCTCCGCTCCGAACCGCGCGAGTCGGAGCGTGGCGATCGGCCCAATCCAGGAACCGCCGGCCGTGGAACGGGGCTCGACTCGAAATCGTCCCCGTGAGACCCGTTCGCAACGACGAACGGTTTCGCTCGTCGTCACGAACGGGGACGACCGGTCCGTGACGACGAGATGAAACCACATTCGGTGACCATCCCCTTCAAAAGGAACCGAAAGTAGTTATATTAGGGACGAACGCCAAGACGACGTATGGAACGTGACGGCGACGGCGTCCGGACGCCCCGCGCGAGCCGACGGTCGCTCCTCGTCGCCGCGAGCGGAGCGGTCGCCGGAGCCGTCGGTGCGTCGGGCTGTCTCGCAAGCGCCGACAGGATCCAGGTGCTCGCTGCGGCCAGTCTCGCCGTCGCCCTCGAGGAACACCTCGGGCCGGATTTCGAGGCCGAACACGGCGTCCGGTTCGACGGCGAGTATCACGGGACGAACGCGATCCTGCAGATGGTCGAAACGGAGCGCAAGCGACCGGACGTCGTCCTCGGCGTCGACGTGGCGCTGCTTCGCGAGCGGCTCTATCCCGATCACGCGAACTGGGACGTCGAGTTCGCGAGCAACGAGGTCGGCGTCGTTTACGAACCGTCCACGGAACTCGGGACCCGTCTCGAGGCCGGAGAGCCGTGGTACGACGTCCTCTCGGACGCCGAGAAGGGAGCGGTCGGCATCGGCGATCCCGATCGGAGTCCGGTCGGCTACCGGGCCGTCCACCTCTTCGAGCTGGCCGAGCGAGGACACGAGATCGAGGGATTTCGCGAAACGATGGTCGACCGTGCGTCCGTCGACGGCGGCGACGGACAGCTGCTAGGAGGCGTCGAAGCCGGCAACAGGGCGTGTGCGATCTGTTACCGAAGCATGGCCGTCGATCGCGACCTGCCGTTCTACCGGCTGTCCGACGGCTACAACTTCGGAAACCCCGAGCGCGCGTCCGAGTACGAACGGGCCTCGTACACGACCGCGGACGGCCACGTCGTCCACGGCTCGCCCGTCGTGTACAACGGAACGGTCCTCTCTCACGCCGATCGTCCGGCGGAGGCCGAACGGTTCGTCTCGTTTCTGCTCGAGCGGACAGCACCCTTCGAGCACTGCGGACTCCGGGTGCCCGACGAGCTCCCACGAACGCGAGGTCGGGTCCCTGGGGAGGTCCACCAGTGAGCGGCTCGAGCGGCGCGTTCGGAACCGGACTTGCACGCATCGACCGCACCGTCGTGATTCCCGCGCTCCTCGGCGGCGTGTTGCTCGCGTACTTCGTCGTCCCGTTCGTCGTCTTCCTCCTGCAGGCGGGGGCGGTCGACGTCGTCGGCGAACTCGGCGCACCCGCGACGCGGGCTGCGATCGTAACCTCGCTCGTGACGGCGCCGATCGCGACGCTCGTCGCGACCGTCTTCGGCGTTCCGCTCGCGTACGTCCTCTCGCGGGGTCAGTTCCGGGGTAAACGGCTCGTCGAGGCGGCGGTTCTGATCCCGCTCGTGTTGCCGCCCGTCGTCGGCGGAGCGGTGCTGTTGAGCGTCCTCGGGCAGTTCACGCCACTCGGGTCCGCCGCGGCGAGAGTGGGCGTTCCCCTGACCGACAGCCACATCGGCGTGATTCTCGCACAGACGTTCGTCGCCGCCCCGTTTCTCGTCGTTGCCGCGAAAGCTGGGTTCGACGGCGTCGACCGTCGCCTCGAGGAAGCCGCTCGAACGATGGGGTACGGTCCCGTCGAGACGGTTCGGCTCGTGTCGCTGCCGCTCGCGCGCAACGCCATCGCCGCGGGGATCGTGCTGACGTTCGTCCGCGCGATCGGCGAGTTCGGCGCGACGATGATGGTCGCGTACAATCCGCGGACGATGCCGACCCGAATCTGGGTCTCGTTCGTCTCCCGGGGCCTCGAGCCGGTGGTTCCGATCGCGCTCGCGCTGCTCGCGATCACGCTCGTCGTGGTCGGACTCGTCCAGGTTCTCGGTCGGACGCCGACCCATCACTGAACGTGATTTTCTTTTTGATCCTGGACGGAGAGTAAAACGTCCAGATTCGGAGAAAGTCGCTATTGGCGTCGCTAATCTCTTTGGAAACGGGGTTAATGCGGTCGCTGGTGTATCCGTGAGTGAGACCTATGACATCGATCGCAGACATCGAAATTCCGGCCGATGGAACCGGGTTGGGCGAGCTCTTCGAGGCAGTTCCGTCGCTAACGTGTGAGATGGAGCGTGTGATCGCCTCGAGCGGACACGGGCTCTGGCTGTCGGGGGACACGCAGCCGGAGATCGAGGACGCACTGACGGACGCGTCAGCGATCGGCACGTACTCGTGTATCACCAACGAGGAGGAGCGGTTCCTCTACGACATCGAGTTCGATCCGGACACGGTCGACCCGTTCGAGGTCGTCCTCGAGCAGAACGGAACGGTACTGAGCGCGTCGGCGTCGAACGGCTCGTGGCTGTTGAGCGTTCGCGTGGTCGAACGGGAGAACGTCAGTACGCTGTACGACCGGCTCGTCGAGCAGGACGTCTCGCCGACGATCGTCCGCCTGTTCGACTTATCCGAAGAGAGCCGCACCCAGTGCGGTCTCACCGCACGCCAGTACGAGACGCTGGTCGCGGCCGTCGATCACGGTTACTTCGAAATTCCGCGCGAGGTATCGATGCAGGAGCTCTCGGACGAACTCGACATCTCGCATCAGGCGCTCTCCGAGCGTCTTCGCCGGGCCTACCGCGCGCTCGTGACGTCCGAACTCAACGTCACCGAAGAGGAAGCGACCGCGCCTCCGCTTCCGTCCGACTGACCGCACACTCGATCGCCGGAGGCGATCACAACGGAACCGACCGCTCACACCCACAGACGGTCCGGCCCCGGTTCGCGCCGAGACGGTAGTCGTTTTCACGACTCGAGTTCGACCTTCTCCAGCCACGGGACATCCCCGACGACGTCCGGCCTTCGAATCGCAAGCCACAGCAAGCACCACCATCATGGTCGGCGTTGCCGTTAGTTGGAGCGCAATGGTTCACCAGTTTACAGACGACGACGTCGGAAAGACGGTCGTCAACGCGGACGGTGACGACGTCGGAATCGTCGCGGCGGTCGAACACGGCACAGCACACGTCGAACCCGATCCCGGCGTCACGGACACGATCAAGGCGAAACTCGGCTGGGGCGGAACCGACGGGGACGCCTACCCCCTTCAAGAGGAGTCGGTCGCCCGCGTGACCGACGACGAGGTCCGCCTCGAGCGAGAACTCTCGGGAACCGACGCCGGAGCAGGCGGAACGGCCGGAATGGACACCGACGCCGGTTCCGGGACCGGCGACGGGAACCGACGCTCCGACGACCGAGTGATGGACGACGACCAGGGGATGATGGACGACGACGACGAGTTGATCGGAGACGACGACGGCGACATCATCGGCGACGACGACGAGGGACTGATGGACGACGACGATAGTATCATCGGCGACGATGACGACCGGCGGACGCGCGACGAGAGCGGCGTGATGGACGACGACGACGATCTCATCGGCGACGATGACGACGAAGGCCTGATGGGCGACGATGACGACGACCTCATCGGCGACGATGACGACGGAGGCCTAATGGACGACGATGACGACGGAGGCCTAATGGACGACGATGACGACGGAGGCCTAATGGACGACGATGACGACGGAGGCCTAATGGACGACGATGACGACGACGACCTCATCGGCGACGATACGTAACTCCGCGGCTCGCTGAGGCGACGCAATCCGTCGGCGCTACCGACTCTCAGAATCGTTCGTTTTTCCGCCCCATCCGCCGTCTCGAGGCGTCAGTCGGTCGATCGTCGCGCGCTGCGAGCCGTTCGGTTTGCTCGTACGCTATCCCATACCCATGCAACCGCGACCGCCCGACGGTTGCACCGGTACTGACCCACAGCGGTCCGTCCCGGCGGAACTCGAGTCGGTTTCGGTTCGAATCCGAAACCGCGGGGCGCGGTCGAAACCCGGACCGTCGTCACGAATCCGAACTCGGCTCGCCGTGGGAGACGCCGTCCCGTTCGTCGGCTCGCATGCGTCGAAGCGCCGCCCGCGCGTTGGCCGCGTCGTAGCCGAAGAAGACGGCCGACCCGTACTCGGACGCCACCTCGAGCGCGTGGATGAGGTTGTCGACGTCGACGTTCACCGCGTACAGTTCGATCGAGAACGGCGTCTCGAGCGCGCTCTCGAATCCCCTGGCGATCGTCTCGAGCCAGTAGGTCGTCTCGTAGGCCGTATCGTACAGCGGAACGACGAACTCGTCGACGTGGTCTTCGAGCGCCTCGAGGTCGAGGCCGGCACGCTCGTAGAGGTGGCCCGGGTAGGGGTCCGGATAGAGCGTCAGGTACACCCGACCGGGAACTCGCTCGACTGCTTCCTCGACGAACTCGGTGACGACGCTCGCGCGCCAGGTGAATCTGTCGTCGTACTCGCTCTCGTCGAACGCCCGTTCGCAGACGCCGCAACGACAGTACTCGGCGCGAGGGAAGCCGACGTCGTCGAGTCGCACGTCCTCGTTGGCGGCGACGCAGTCGTCGACGACCTCGAGCAGTCCGTCGCGGTAGTCGCGCCTGCTGGGACAGACGTAGCTCCAGTCGAAGTACGACCGGTCGCGCGTCGCGGGGCGACCGAAGTCGTCGACGGGAACCAGCGACGGATCGGCGTCGGCGGCCGCGTTGTCGCCGAAACACGACACCATGTTCACCCCGTCCTCGATCGGCTCGGCGGACCGGCCGGTAACGTCTTTCACCTCGTAGAATCCGCGATCGAACTCCGGCCAGCGGACTTCCTCAGCGTTTCGGGTGACGACGCCGTACATACTGGATGGTACGACGCCGTCGTGGTAAGCGGTTCGGTTACTGCCGTCGAATCAGTCGACCGGATCGTACTCGATCTCCTCCGTGCCAGCGGAGGCGACGAGGACTTTCCAGAGGACTGCGATGACGACCAGGGCGACGATGACTTTGAGTGTACGGGACATGTACGTTCGAACGATTGTTCGGTTCCCACTTAGATATTCTGGACGGTTTTCCGGAGCGGAACGAGGCCCGGCTTATACGGTTCGTCGCACCGATTACGGGTGCAATCGCGGATAGTCGCGGCCGTACCGGTACCGCCGCACGACGGGCCGTCTCAGGTTTCGATCAGCGACGCGATGCCGTCCCGGACGATCGTCCCGCAGTACGCACAGCGCACGCCGTCCTCGAGCACGTCGAAGCTCGACGTCACCGGTTCGTCTCCGGTCGTGATGCAGCCGGGGTTGGGACAGGAGAGGACGCCGTCGACGGCGTCGGGTCGTTCGACGCGGTGTTTTTCGATCACCTCGTACTCGCGGACGATGTTGATCGTCGCGTCCGGCGCGATCAGCGAGAGGACGTCGACCTCGTCCTGGCTGAGCTCTCGTCCCTCGACTTTGACGATGTCCTTGCGCGCCAGCCGATCCGAGGGGACGTTCATCCCGATCGAAACCTCCTCGCCGTCGTCGCCGTCGATGCCGAGGATCGCGAGGACGTTGAGCGACTGGCCGCCGCGGACGTGGTCGATGACGGTTCCATCGCGGATCTTGCTGACCCGGAGCGCGTGGTCGTCCGTGTCGCCGAAAGAGCCCTCACCGGTATCGTCGCGTTCGTCACTCATCGTCGTCACCTCCGTCACTCAAGAGGAGATCCAGCAGCGCCATCCGAACCGAAACGCCGTTGTGGGCCTGCTCGAAGTAGGCGGCGTACTCGGTGTCGTCGACCTCGGGCGCGATCTCGTCGACGCGCGGAAGCGGGTGCATCACCGTCAGGTCGTCGTTTGCGGCCGCGAGCGTCTCCGAGTCGATCCGGTACTCGCCCGCGACCTGCTGGTACTCGTTCTCGTCGGGGAACCGCTCTCGCTGGATGCGGGTCACGTAGAGTACGTCGAGCGACGGCAATACCTCCTCGAGCGACTCGTGTTCGCGCACCTGCGCGTCGCTTCCCGACTGGTGGAGGTCGTAGACGACCTCGCGGGGGAGTTGCAGACTCTCGGGGCTGACGAAGTGCTGGCGCGCGTCGAAGTTCGTCAGCGCGTAGGCCAGCGAGTGGACCGTCCGACCGTACTTCAGATCGCCCATGATGCCGATGGTCAGGTCGTCCAGGCCCGCGTTCTCCCGGATGGTATAGAGGTCGAGCAGGGTCTGGGTCGGATGGTGGCCCGCGCCGTCGCCGGCGTTCAAAAGCGGCACGTCGACGAACTCGCTGGCCATCGTCGCCGAACCCTGTTTGGGATGGCGCAAGACGAGCGCGTCGGCGTATCCCTCGATGACGCGGACGGTGTCGGCGAGCGTCTCACCTTTCTTGACGCTCGAGGATTCGACCGATCCCATGTCCACGACGTCGCCGCCGAGTCGCTTGATCGCGGTTTCGAAGCTCATCTTCGTCCGCGTGCTCGGCTCGAAAAACAGGAGGCCGAGCAGCGTTCCCGCGTGGCGGTCGGCGACCGCGGCCGGATCGGCGTCGATCGCCGCGGCTCGATCGAGGACGGTCTCGATGTCCGCCCGCGAGAGTTGTTTGCTCGTGATGAGGTGATCGTGGCGCATTCGTTCGTGTACGCTCCTGCGTTCCCCTTGAATCCCTCCATTCGGCGTCGTCGTCGTGCACTCGTCGTTCAACGGACGCTCGTCGGGGTAACGCCCTCGGATCGGGCGGTCGACGCCGATCGAAGCGGCGATCGCGTTTCGTTTTGGGACGATCCGAAAGGCAAAGAATTATGCTGGCACTGGCGAAATCGATTCCAACGGAATGGTGGAGCGGTTAGAGACCGGGATCGACGTACTGGATCGAAAGCTCGGCGGCGGGCTTCCCCCGGGATGCATCGTCGCCTACGCTGCCAGGCCAGCCAGTCAGTCCGAGCTACTGCTGTACGAACTCACCGCCGCACGCGGAACGCTGTACCTCTCGACCGAACGATCCGACGAGGCCGTCCGGCACGCGATCGAAAATTCGCCGTCGTCGGTCGGTAGTCCGACGATCAGACGGATCACGAGCGACGACCCGCTCGAGGAGGCGACGCAGTTCGTCAGCGCGCTCCCCGACGGCGCGAACCTCATCGTCGACACGATGGACGTCTTAGAGCGTGCGCCGACCGGCGAGTACGTCGACTTTCTCAACGACCTGAAAGCCAGAATGATCGAGACCAAAAGCATCGCGGTCTTGCACTGTCTGACCGGGGACGCCCAGCCGGAGAACCGATCGCGGACCCACCACGCCGCGGACGCGGTGTTCGACCTTCGGACGACGGTCGCCGGAACCGAACTCGAGAATCGCCTCTCGATTCCGAAGTTCCGCCACGGCAGCCAGCCCACCGAGACGATCAAACTCGAACTGACCGAAGAGGTCGCGATCGACACGAGCCGCGACATCGCCTGAGACGGATTACCGTACCGACGTCCCGGTGCACCCGCCGTCCGGGTTGCGGGTGCGCCGGAACTGACGGTCAGGAAACCGTATGAGACGGTCCGTCGCGAGTCGTTGCCGCTGGGACCGCGAATCAGGCGGGATTATGTATCTCCGGTCGGTACGGAAGACCGATGCAACAGTACCTCGAGCTCGTCGACGCGACGCTTTCGGACGGCGCGTACAAGCCGAACCGGACCGGCGTCGACACGATTTCCTCGTTCAGCGAGCACTACGAAGTCGACCTCGAGGAGGGGTACCCCCTGCTGACGACGAAGCGGATGGACGGCTACCGCTGGAACTCGATGATCCACGAGGTGTGCTGGTACCTCTCGGGCGAAGCGCACATCCGGAACCTGCGCGAGGAGACGAAGATCTGGAACGCCTGGGCCGACGACGAGGGGCGACTCGACACCGCCTACGGCCGGTTCTGGCGACGGTACCCGATCCCCGACGGCGACGCCCGCCTCGAGGGCGAGTCCTGGCCGGAAGAGGCTCATCGGTGGGTCACGACCGAAGCGGACGGCCGACGGACGTTCGATCAGCTTCAGTACGTGATCGACACGCTCTCGGATAGCCCGAACTCGCGGCGGCTGGTCGTCAACGCCTGGCACCCGGCGAACGCGACCGTCTCGACGCTGCCGCCGTGTCACTACTCGTTCGTCTTCAACGTCCAGGGCGACCGGCTGAACTGCCACCTCACCCAGCGCTCGGGCGACGTCGCGCTCGGAATCCCGTTCAACATCGCCGCCTACGCCCTTCTGACGACGGTGATCGCCCAGCAGACCGATCTGGTTCCCGGCACGTTCGCTCACACGGTCGTCGACGCCCACGTCTACTGCGGCCGGGGCGAACGCGGCGAGTGGTACGCGGAGAACCTCAGGAAGCTGCAGTCCCGACTCTCTGACGTCGACGAGCGTGCGGAGTATCTGGCGGTCCGCGAGTGGCTCGAGTCCGAAGCGCCCGCGGAAGCCGACGGCGACGAGCGCCTCGATCACGTTCCGGGACTGCTCGAGCAGCTGTCGCGCGAACCGCTCGAGCGACCCACGCTCGCCGTGGCGGACGTCCCGATCGACGACCTCTCGTACGACGACGTCGAGCTTCGCGACTACGAGTCCCACGACGGGCTCACGTTCTCGGTGGCGGAATGAGCGCGGACGAACCCGACGAGCGAACGAGCGATCGGAACGCGGAGAGCGCCGATCTCGAGTCGGACCTCGAACTCGTCGCGATCGCCGCCGTCGCGGAAAACGGTGTCATCGGACGGGACGGCGGGATGCCCTGGCACATCCCCGCGGACCTCGCACACTTCAAGCGGACCACGACGGACCACCCGGTTATCATGGGGCGAGTGACCTACGAGAGCATCCTCGCGGATCTCGGCGAACCGCTCCCCGGACGCACGACGATCGTCCTCACCTCTCGCGACCTCGAGACGCCAGAGGGCGTCGTCGTCGCGAACGGATTGGACGAAGCGCTCGAGGTGGCCGAGCGGGCGGCGCGCGAGCGCCACGACGTCGATCGTGCGTTCGTCGCGGGCGGCGCGACCGTCTACGAGGGGTTTCTTCCCGCGGTCGATCGGCTGATCCTGACGGAGGTGCGCGACGATCCCGACGGCGACACCCGCTTCCCGGAGTGGGATCGGGACGCGTGGCGCGAACGCGACCGAGACGACCGCGAGGGCTTCGCGTTCGTCGAATACGTGCGACGGGAGTGATGACCGACGGGATTCGCCGGGATTGAGCAAACGCGAAGCGTTTGCGATGTTCGGCGAGTCCACGACTGAACGAGCGAAGCGATGTGAAGAAGTGGACTCGCCGGGAGTGACGCTCTTCGAGAGCGCCGCCGATCACGATCGGTACCGTCGTCGATCGGGCGGGGCCGACGCGTCGATGAACTCCGCGAACGAACGTTAGCGTGGTCCCGGCCGCCGATCCGCGGAGAACGGCGGTGGGATCGCTACCATCGGTCTCCCCACCCGACAAACGTGGGGCGTATACGGAACGCTACGGCGGAATCTCGAGGCATTCAAATGGGGTGGCTGTCTACTCCGTCGTATGGTAAGCGATGAGTTCTCGGAGGCGATCCGGGAGTTCGAACACGACGGCGAATCGTATCGGATGGCGGATCTCACGGTTCTGGAAGAACAGGGTCTCTGTGACCTGGATACGCTTCCGGTGAGCATTCGAATTCTGCTCGAGTCGGTGTTGCGGAACGCGGACGGCGAGATGATCGACGCCGAGGACGTCCGAAACGCCGCGTCCTGGGAGCCGGACGTTCCTGACGTCGAGGTTCCGTTTACGGTCTCGCGGGTCGTCCTGCAGGACCTGACCGGCGTCCCCGCGGTCGTCGACCTGGCGGCGCTCCGGTCGGCAGCCGAGCGAAAGGGCGTCGACCCGTCGGCCGTCGAACCCGAGGTACCCTGTGACCTCGTGATCGACCACAGCGTGCAGGTCGACCACTTCGGCAGCGACGACGCCTACGAACAGAACGTCGAACTCGAGTACGAGCGAAACGAGGAGCGCTACCGCGCGATCAAGTGGGCCCAACAGGCGTTCGACGAGTTCAACGTCGTCCCGCCGGGGACGGGGATCGTCCACCAGGTCAACCTCGAACACCTGGGCCGGGTCGTCCACGACCGCGAGGTCGACGGCGAGCGGTGGCTGCTGCCGGATACGCTCGTCGGCACGGACAGCCACACCCCGATGATCGGCGGCATCGGCGTCGTCGGCTGGGGCGTCGGCGGCATCGAGGCCGAAGCCGCGCTGCTCGGCCAGCCGATCACCATGTCGCTGCCCGAAGTCGTCGGCGTCAGACTGACCGGCGACCTCCCCGAGGGCGTGACCGCGACCGACCTCGTGCTCCACATCACCGAACGCCTCCGCGAGGTCGGCGTCGTCGACAAGTTCGTCGAGTTCTTCGGTCCCGGCGTCTCGAAGCTGTCGGTCGCCGACCGAGCGACCATCTCCAACATGGCACCCGAACAGGGGTCGACGATCAGCATGTTCCCCGTCGACGAGAAGACCCTCGAGTACCTCGAGCTGACCGGCCGCGATCCGGACCACATCGAACTGGTCCGCGAGTACCTCGAGGCCCAGGGCCTGTTCGGCGAGCAGGAACCCGAGTACACCGAGGTCGTCGAGTTCGACCTCGGCGACGTCGAGGCGAGTCTCGCCGGTCACAAGAAGCCGCACTCGCGCATCCCGATGGGCGACCTGGACGAGCACTTCCCGGCGCTGCTCGAAGAGCAGGGCGTCGTCGACGGCGACGGTACCGCGGTCGGATCGGACGTCGATGCGGGCGACGGCGCGCTCGTCGCGGATCGGGGACTCGATCTGGACGAGAGGGTTCCCGTCGAACTCGAGGACGGCACCGAAGTCGAGATCGGCCACGGCAGCGTCCTCGTCAGCGCGATCACGAGCTGTACGAACACGTCGAATCCGTCGGTGATGGTCGCCGCAGGATTGCTCGCGCGCAACGCCGCCGAGAAGGGACTCGAGGTGCCCGACTACGTCAAGACGAGTCTTGCACCCGGCAGCCGCGTCGTCACGGAGTACCTCGAGGCCTCGGGACTGCTCGAGGACCTGGAGGAACTTGGCTACCACGTCGTCGGCTACGGCTGTACGACCTGCATCGGCAACACGGGCCCGCTCGCGGAGCCGATCGAGGCGGCCATCGACGAACACGACCTCTGGACGACGAGCGTGCTCTCGGGCAACCGCAACTTCGAAGCGCGCATCCATCCGAAGATCGCGGCCAACTACCTCGCCAGTCCGCCGCTGGTCGTCGCCTACGGCCTCGCCGGAAAGATGGACGTCGACCTCGAGAACGAGCCCCTCGGCACGGACGACGACGGCGAGCCGGTCTACCTCGAGGACGTCTGGCCGGACACCGAGGAGGTCCGCGAGACGATCCACGAGAGCGTCTCGCCCGAGATGTTCGAGGAGAAGTACGCGAGCGTCTTCGAGGGCGACGAGCGCTGGGAGTCCCTCGACGCGCCGACGGGCGACGTCTACGACTGGGACCCCGAATCGACGTACATCCGCGAGCCGCCGTTTTTCAAGGAGTTCCCGCTCGAGAAACCCGGCGTCGAGAACGTCGACGACGCGCGCGCCCTGTTGACCCTGGGCGACACCGTCACGACCGACCACATCAGCCCGGCCGGGCCGTTCGGCGAGGACCTGCCCGCCGGACAGTGGCTGAAAGAACGCGGCGTCGAACCCTACGAGTTCAACACCTACGGCTCGCGACGGGGCAACCACGAAGTGATGATGCGGGGTACCTTCGCGAACGTCCGCATCGAGAACCAGATGCTCGACGGTAAACAGGGCGGCTACACCATCCACCACCCCACGGACGAGGAGACCACGGTCTTCGACGCCTCCGAGCGATACCGCGAGGAGGGGACCCCGCTGGTCGTCATGGCCGGCGACGAACTCGGCACGGGCTCGAGTCGCGACTGGGCGGCCAAAGGGACCGACCTGCTGGGCATCCGCGCGACCATCGGCAAGAGCTACGAGCGCATCTACCGCGACAACCTCATCGGCATGGGCGTCCTCCCGCTGCAGTTCGAAGCGGGCGAGGGCTGGGAGGAACTCGGCCTCGACGGCTCCGAACACTACACCATCGAGGGTCTCGAGGACGGCCTCGAGCCGAACGCCGAGCTGACCGTCACGGCCGAACACGAAGACGGCGAGACCACCGAGTTCGACGTGACCGCACAGGTCGACACGCCCGCGGCGGTCGAGTACGTCGAAAACGGCGGCGTCCTCCACCTCGTGCTCCGTCGGCTGCTCACGTCGGAACTGAACTGAGCGGTCGACCGAGGTCTCGAGACGCCCCTGGTCGATCGAGATCGACGATTTTTCTGCGTAGAACGGCGGGGATGACCCGCGCCCGGCGTTGCGTTCGGGGGTATTTCGGTGCGACCGGAGGAGTCCACTCGCTCTCCAGAGTTCGAGTTTCGCGCGGCGAAAAAACGCGACCGCGGCCCGATCGAGGCCGTTACTCCGACTCGACGCGGGCTCGAGCCTCCGTCACGAACGCGAGCATCCCGATCCCGGCGACGCAGTCGGGACAGTAGGATTTCGTGACGGCCGCGTACCGTCCCTCGAGTTCGGGACAGGGCTCGCTCGAGAGGCGGATCATCCGCTCGCTGGGTACGGGATCGCCGCAGCGGTCGCAGACGGACTCGAGACCGTCGGCACTCTTCGGGTCGGCGACCTCGCGCCCGGAACTCATCGGCGTCGCCTCCCGAGGCCGCTCCGTCGACTCGAGTCGTCCAGACGGTCGCCGTCCGGCGTGGTGGGGCGATCGGTGGCGATACTCGACTGTCGTGCGAGACCTTTTTGTCTCGGTGGCAGTAACGAAAGCATGGCAACCAAACGGTCGAAGTTTGGAGGCCACCCGCCTCGGGTGCCTGTAACACCCGGGGCATTTCGGTACACATGCCCCCGCGTCCGCAATTCTGGGGCGGGCAGCTTCCATCCTGACGGATGTTCTGAACGATAATATAAGTACTGGTGTTCAGTGAAGGAACGGAGTCGATCGATCCCCGAGAGCGGCGGTAGCACCGACCCGAACCCGCAGTTCGGTCCCGGAAACGCGTCTCGACGCGACTCGTGTGAGCCCCGTGTCGAGCCGAGGAGCGACGCGGACGGGAAACGCATCGTCGACGCGCGGTGAACCGATGCAACGCCGGACAATCGAGACAGCTCCGGACAACCGAGACAGCTCCGGACGGACGACGGCCGTCACGGCGGTTCGGACGGTCGTCGCGGCGGTGTGGACGGTCGTCGCGGCGGTGTGGACGGCCGTCGCGGTGGTTCGGACGGCCGTACACAAGGCTTATTCTCGAGCCGGTCGTGTCACTCAACATGACAATCACGCGCCGGCGCGCGCTCGCCCTCCTCGGCGCGGGCGTCGGTGGCGGCGGCTACCTCTGGCACACCCGCTCCGTCCCGGCGGGCGACCTCGGTCCGGAGACGAGGCCGGACGTCACCGACGACCACCTCGAGGAACTGGTTCGTGGAAACGCCGCCTTCGCCGCGGAGCTGCTCCGGCGGTTCGCGGACGAGGAGCCGAACGCCAACCACCTGTTCTCGCCGGTGAGCCTCGCCACCGCGCTGGCGATGGCGCGGGCCGGTGCCCGCGGCGAGACCGCGACCCAGCTCTCCGAGACGCTCGCGTTTCCGCCCGAGGACGACCTCCACCCCGCAGTCGGCGCGCTGTTGTACGACCTGAACGCCCGCGCCGAGGACGCCGCCGCGCCGAGTCTCGTCGACCGAATTCGAGGGGGCCGCGAGTTCGACCTCACCGTCGCCACCGCCCTCTGGGGACAGGCCGGCTACCCCTACCGCGAGGCGTTCCTCGAGACGCTCGAGTCGAACTACGGGGCCGGGCTCCGGGAAGTCGACTTCGCGGGCGACGCCGACGGGGCCCGCTCGTCGGTGAACGAGTGGATAGCGGACGCGACCGGCGGGCGGATCGACGAACTCCTCCCGGCGCAGTCGGTGACCGACGACACCCGGCTGGTCGCGACCAACGCGGTGGCGCTGCTGGCCGACTGGGACGAGGCGTTCGACCCGGACGACACCCGGGATCGACCGTTCACCGCGCTCGACGGCTCGAGCGAGGAGGTTCCGATGATGAGCCAGACCGACGACTTTCCGTACGCCCGGATCGACGGTCACCAGGCGATCGAACTCCCGTACGTCGGCGGCGACGTGAGCATGGTGGTCGTCCTCCCCGCCGAAGGCGAGTTCGAAGCGCTCGAGGCCGACCTCGGTCCCGATCTGCTCGGGACGTTCTTCGATGCGCTCGAGGAGCGGGAAGTGGGGATCGACCTCCCGCGCTTCGAGTTCGACGTCGAGTTCGGACTCGCCGACGCGCTCGGCGACCTCGGTATGCCCGACGCGTTCGATCCTGACGACGCGAACTTCGAGGGAGTCGCGCCAACGGACCACGGATCAGACGCGCTGTACCTCTACGACGTCCACCACGAGGCGTACGTCTCGGTCGACGAGGAGGGAACCGAAGCGGTCGCCGCGACCGGGCTCTCGGGCGGGCTGGCGTCGGGACCGATGACGGTCACCGTCGACAGACCGTTCCTGTTCGTCGTCCGCGACCGGACGACCGACGCGGTGTTGTTCCTCGGCCGCGTCGTCGACGCGGCGAGGGCGGGCTCGTAGCGGGGTGCGGCGACGCTCCACGCGAGTCCCATACCCTCGAGAAAACTCCCGGTCCGTTCCCTGGCATTTATTTCGGGATACCAAACTGGTTGGCCAACATCTTTTACTCCCGTTCCTTCGGAGGGACGATATCTAGATGAAAAACGAAGTCCCTATTGTCGAGACACACACAGGAGTGTCGAACGATCGAGTACGCGCTACCGGCTTCGACCGCGGAGCGAGGAGCGATGTCGTTCGATAATTCGTCGGATCTCGCGGACGGCTCGAGTCTCGACGAGGACGCCGACACAGACGTCGACACCTCGGAGATGGAAGATCTCGACTCGAGCGGCGGGTACGACCACGAACGGGCAAGCGAGATGCAGGAGTCGATCTCCGAACTCGGGACGAGCACCGTCGAGATCAGCGACCGACTCGAGGAGATTCACGCCGAAGCCAACGAGCAGTACGACGCCATCATGCAGGTCGCAGACGAGATGTCGAACCTCTCGGCGTCCGTCGAGGAGATCGCGTCGTCCTCCGAGGAGGTCGCGGCCGCGGGCGAGACGGCGCGCGAACTCGCAGAAGACGGCCAGGAATCCGCGAACGAACTCGGAGCCGCGATGGGCGCGATCCAGCGGACGGCGAACGAAGTCACCGAAGACGTCACCACGATCCAGCGAAGCGTCGAGGAGATCGACGAGATCATCGAGGTGATCAACGACATCGCCAAACAGACGAACCTGCTCGCGCTCAACGCCTCCATCGAGGCGGCACACGCCGACAAGGCCGGCGACGGCTTCGCCGTCGTCGCTTCGGAGGTGAAGTCGCTCGCGGAGGACTCACAGGAGCGCGCCACCGAAATCGAGAGCATGATCCGCGAGGTCGAGAAGAACACGGCCAACGCGGTCGACAGCCTGGACGAGAACAACGAGCGAATCGATCGCGGGATCGAGTCGATCGATCGCGCCGTCGACATCTTAGAGGAGATCTACGACACCGTCGACGAGGTCTCCGACGGAATCGACGAGGTCGCACAGGCGACCGACCAGCAGGCCTCGAGCACCGAGGAGGTCGCGAGCATGGTCGACCAGACCGTCGCCAGCGCCGAGAGCATCGCCGACGACACGGGCGTCATCGCCGAGGAGGTCCAGTCCCAGACCGAACACATCGAGACGGTTGACCGCACGCTCGAGCAGCTCGTCGACGACTTCGCGCCCGAAGCCTCCCCGGTCGAGTAGCGCCGACCCTCGAGAGGGGTGCGATTTCGCAGCGCGTGCGAGGGCGCGACACCGGGCTTTTACAGCGGCCGGCCGTAGGAGATTGCATGACGACTCCGACCCGGCGAAACCGCCTCGAGGACGAGGAGAGTCCGTACCTTCGCCAGCACGCGGACAACCCGGTGAACTGGCAACCCTGGGACGAGCGGGCGCTCGAGACGGCGCGCGAACACGACGTTCCGATCTTCCTTTCGATCGGCTACTCGGCGTGTCACTGGTGTCACGTCATGGAAGACGAGAGCTTCGCCGACGAGGAGGTCGCGGCGCTGCTCAACGAGCGGTTCGTTCCGATCAAAGTCGATCGCGAGGAGCGGCCGGACGTCGACAGCATCTACATGACGGTCTGTCAGCTCGTCACCGGACGCGGCGGCTGGCCGCTCTCGGCGTGGCTCACCCCCGACGGACGGCCGTTCTACGTGGGGACGTACTTCCCGAAGGAGCCAGCGCGCGGCCAGCCCGGATTTCTCGAGGTGCTCGAGAACGTCGCCACCTCCTGGGAGAGCGATCGAGACGAGGTCGAAAACCGGGCCGACCAGTGGGCCGACGCCGCCAGGGACCGACTCGAGGAGACGCCCCAACCTGCTGGCGGGACGGAACCGCCGACCAGCGACGTACTCGAGACGGCGGCGGAAGGCGCGCTTCGAAGCGCCGACCGGGAGTACGGCGGGTTCGGAGCCGGCGGTCCCAAGTTTCCCCAGCCGTCGCGGCTCCGGCTGCTGGCTCGAGCGTACGACCGGACCGGTCGGAGCGAGTACCGCGCGGTGCTCGAGGAGACCCTCGACGCGATGGCGGCGGGCGGGCTCTACGACCACGTCGGCGGCGGCTTCCACCGCTACTGCGTCGATCGCGACTGGACGGTGCCGCACTTCGAGAAGATGCTGTACGACAACGCAGAGATTCCGCGGGCGTTTCTCGCCGGCTATCAGCTCACCGGCGACGACCGGTACGCCGAGGTGGTCGACGAGACGCTCTCGTTCGTCGACCGGGAGCTGACTCACGAGGACGGGGGCTTTTTCAGCACGCTCGACGCCCAGAGTGAAGATCCAGCGACCGGCGAACGCGAGGAGGGGGCGTTCTACGTCTGGACGCCGGCGGAGGTCCGCGAGGTGCTCGAGGACGACCGCGACGCCGAGCTGTTTTGCACGCGGTACGACGTCACCGACTCCGGAAATTTCGAGGGATCGAACCAGCCCAACCGCGTCGTCGACGTCCCCAACCTCGCGGATCGGTTCGATCTCGAACCCGACGAGGTTCGCGAGCGCCTCGAGTCCGCACGACGGCGACTGTTCGACGCGCGCGAGGCGCGCCCGCGACCGAACCGCGACGAGAAGGTACTCGCGGGCTGGAACGGGTTGATGATCGCGACGTGTGCCGAGGCCGCGCTGGTGCTCGGTGAGGACGAGTACGCCGACCTGGCCGTCGACGCCCTGACGTTCGTGCGGGATCGGCTCTGGGACGCCGACGAGAAGCGCCTGTCGCGGCGGTACAAAGACGAGGACGTCGCCGTCGACGGCTACCTCGAGGACTACGCCTTCCTCGCCCGCGGGGCGCTCGGGTGCTACGAGGCGACGGGCGACGTCGACCACCTCGCGTTCGCGCTCGAACTCGCTCGCACCGTCGAGGACGAGTTCTGGGACGACGACCGCGGGACGCTGTATTTCACCCCCGAGAGCGGCGAGTCGCTGGTGACCCGCCCCCAGGAGCTGACCGACCAGTCGACGCCGTCGGCGACCGGCGTCGCCGTCGAGACCTTGCTCGCGCTCGAAGGCTTCGCCGAGGAGTCGTTCGAGGAGATCGCGGCGACGGTCCTCGAGACCCACGCGAACCGCCTCCGGGCCAGCGCGATGGAACACGGGACGCTGTGTCTCGGCGCAGACCGACTCGAGTCGGGGCTCCTCGAGGTGACGGTCGCGGCCGACGAGCTACCCGGGGAGTGGCGACGGCGGTTCGTCGAGACCCACTATCCAGACCGACTGATCGCGCGTCGTCCGCCGACCGCGGACGGACTCGCGCCGTGGCTCGACCGGCTCGAACTCGACGACGCGCCCGCGATCTGGGCCGGCCGCGAGGCGCGCGACGGCGAGCCGACGCTGTACGTCTGTCGAAACCGAACCTGTTCGCCGCCGACCCACGACGTCGAGGAGGCCCTCGAGTGGCTCGAGGGCGAGGATCGGTCGGAGTCGCCGTTCTAACGGCTTCCACGGTCGTGGCGAGCCCGTCGAACCGCAGTCGAAAACGATCGATGACGGCGGCACGAACGATTTTCGTCCACGAGCCTGCGGTTTTATCTCGATAGCGCGGATTGACTCGGTCGGTACAATGAATCGCGATCTCACCACGATCGAGGCGGGGGTGGCGGGTCTCGACGAGCTTCTCCAGGGGGGGCTCGTCACCGGTCGACTGTATCTCGTCGTCGGTCGGCCGGGAACCGGAAAGACGCTGCTCGGGATGGAGTTTCTGCGAACCGGTCTCGACGCCGACGAAACGGTCCTGTTCGTCCACGGCGAGGAATCGAAGCCGGAGATCCTCGCCAACGCCTCGAGTTTCGGCATCGACCTCGCGGACGCGGCGTTTCTCGACCTCGGACCCGACTCCGACTTTTTCGACGGCGATCACTCCTACGACCTGGTCGACGCTCGAGACGTCGAATCCGAACGGTTCATCGAACAGATCAGGAACGCGATCGAGGAGATCAACCCCGACCGCGTGCTCCTCGATCCGATCTCACAGCTCCAGTACATCGAACCCTCGGAGTACCAGTTTCGAAAGCGTCTGATCTCGTTTATGCGATTTTTGAAGGGACAGGGGACGACGGTCATCGCGACGAAGACTCCGGACGAGTCCCGCAACGACAACGAAGTTCGGTCGTTGAGCGACGGGATCGTCGAACTCGAACGCGGCGAGGGCGGTCGCCGGATCGGCGTTTCGAAACACCGCGGTATCGGCCAGCGAGACGGGACGCATGGACTCGAGATCCGGTCCGACGGTCTCGAGGTGTACCCGAGTTTGCTCCCCGAGCGACGCGAACTCGAGGCCGATCTCACCAACATCTCGTCGGACGTCGACGGACTGGACGCCCTGCTCGACGGCGGCCTCGAGCGCGGGACGTCGACGTTCATCAGCGGGCCGACCGGCGTCGGCAAGACGACGACGGGAACGCAGTTTCTCTCCGCCGCGGCCGCGCGGGACGGCGCTCCGGTCGCCTACCTCTTCGAAGAATCGCCGCGGACCTTCGTTCACCGGTCGGAGGCGGTCGGCATTCCGGTCGGGGACCTGCGAGACGAGGGCTCGCTCTCGATCGAACTCGTCGAGCCGCTTTCGCTGTCGGCCGAGGAGTTCGCACAGACGGTGAAAACGCGGGTCGAGACCACCGAAACCGAGGTGGTAATGATCGACGGCGTACAGGGGTACAAGATCGCGATACGGGGCGACGAGACCGAGCTCGGACGGACGCTCCACGCGCTGATCCGATACCTCAAGAACATGGACGTCGCCGTCCTGCTCATCGACGAGACGAACCAGGTGACGGGAGTGCCGAGCGCGACGAGCGCCAACATCAGTTACATCGCGGACAACATCGTCTTTCTCACCTACGTCGAGATGGAGGGGGAGCTTCGCAAGGGGATCGGCGTGTTGAAAAAACGCGCCGGCGACTTCGAACGAACGGTCCGGGAGTTCGCGATCACGTCGGACGGAATAACCGTCGGCGAGCCGCTGAGCGGCGTCGTCGGCATCCTCGAGGGGACGCCGACGCGACGGGCCGCGACGGCCGACAGGACGAAGTATCGGACGGACTGACTGCAACCGTGACAGCAGACGAAGCGGGCTCGACCGCGCGTGCGGGTTCGTGGCCCGATCCGCGACCGTCGAATACGACCGTACGTAACCGACGCGCGGCCGTCGACGATCGGACCCGAGTCGGTGATCGACCGTGAGCTCGAAGCCGAACTCGGTTCAGTTGCTCGTCGACGACGACGCGAACCGCGAGGCGCTGTCCGATCTCCTTGCCGACCGGTACGCAGTCCGCACCGACCGAACCGAACTGGACGCGGCACTCTATCTCGTCGACTGCCACTCGTTTCCGAACTACCGCGATCGTCTCGAGACGCTCAAGGCGGAATCGTCCCCGTCTTTCGTTCCGGTCGTACTCGTTCGTCGCGAGGAAACGCGGTTGAAGTGGAACGAACTCGAGGGGGCGAACGCCGACGGTCCGTCGCTCGTCGACGAGGTGATCACGGCGCCGGTTCGGAAACCCGTGCTCGTTCGTCGGCTGTCGAATCTCCTCGTTCGACGCCGGCAGTTCCAGCGACTGAAAGCCCAGAACGAACGGCTCGACAGGTTCGCGAGCGTCGTGAGCCACGATCTCCGAAATCCACTCCAGGTCGCACAGGGACGCCTCGAGTTACTCGAATCGGTCGTCCCGGAGGACGAACGCGAACACGCCGACGTCGCTCGAGCGTCGCTCGAGCGGATGGAGGCGCTCGTTGACGACGTCCTGGCGCTCGCGAGGGAGGGAGAACGAATCGACGACCCGTCGGCCGTCCCGCTGGTTCCGATCGCCGAGGACGCCTGGCGACTCGTCGAAACGCCCGACGCGAAGATTGCACTCCCCGACGAACCGGCGACGATCGCGGCCGATCGTGATCGGCTCTCGTCGGTGTTCGAGAACCTGTTTCGAAACGCGATCGAACACGGCGGGAACGACGTCACCGTCGAGGTGGGAACGTCGTCGACGGGATTTTACGTGGCGGACGACGGTCCCGGTATCCCGCCGGAGCGACGGGACGAGATTCTCGAGCGGGGATACTCGTCGAAACCGAGCGGTACCGGATTCGGCCTAGATATCGTCCGAACCGTCATCGACGCCCACGGCTGGGAGCTGACGGTCGGCGAGAGCGACCGCGGCGGGGCGCGGTTCGACGTGACCGGCGTCGATCGATCGTCGTGAGTTCGGATCGAGTAGTTCGGCAAATCGGACGGCGTACCGAGAACGGATCGATCCGTCGAGCGAGTGATCGGACGAACTGCCGTCACCGTGTTCCGGTACACTCCTCGACCCGGGCGGCGGGTGCACCGGTACATCGGTACAGTACTCCGTCTCAGTCCTCGAGTGCGTCTTCGATCTCGCGTGCGAGCCAGACCGCCGGCGGCACGTCTTCGTCCTCGACGAATCGGGTCACTTCCTCGCCGTCGTCCCGTTCGACGACGATCGTCGGAATGTACTCGATACCGTACTCCTCGATGCCCGGTCCCTCCTTGTCCTGATCGACGGCGATCTCCTCGATCCGATCGGCGGGGACGTCCGCCGCCTCGAGGGCAGCGCCGAAGTCCGGCAGGAGCTTCCGGCAGTCCTTGCACCAGTCGCCGCCCCACACCGTATATATCAGTTCGTCGTTGTGCGCTCCCAGCGTATCGACCGCGTCTTCGTAGGACGCGCTATCCCACGCGGGATTCGGCTGCATGGTTTCGAGACTCATACCGTGCGATTGCGGCCCCGTCGGCTTAACCACCGTGTTTCGACGACGTTCGAGAACGCGCCGTCTCGTGGGCGGAATTTTTCACGCCGAGCGACTGGGGTATCGGAATGGTGTTCGACGCGTTCGCCGATGCGGATCACGAACAGGTATCGTACTTTGCGGACCCCGAGACGGGACTGCGGGCGATCGTCGCGATACACGACACGAGCCTGGGGCCGGCTCTCGGCGGGACGCACATTCTCGAGTACGACTCCGACGTCGAGGCGCTCGAGGACGTGCTGTACGCGCCGGACTACGTGATCGACGCCGGCGGATTGTTCACGGTCGCCGGCGAGTACCTCGGCGGCAGCCGCGAGGAGGCCTCCGAGGTGGCGAGCGCGATCGGGGATCGGTTGCGCCGGCAGATAGAACGCACACGGGAACGCGACCGTCCCGTCCACGACGCGGCGAAGGCGTCCGCGGAAGAACGGATCGAGCCCTCCGGGACGGTCACGCCGTCGCTTCCGTCCTGAGCGTTCGGTCCGTTTTCGCGAGCGTTCGGGCGGTCGGCGGACGGTCGTCCGTCGACCCACTCCCGGCACGTCCTGCCAGTGTCCAGCACCGGTTTACGTCTCGGCTGCCTAGGCTCCGTCGATGAAAGGAAGTATCCTGGACACCATCGGCTCGCCGCTCGTCCAGGTCGACTCGCCGGAGGGGGTGACCGTCGCCGCCAAAATCGAATCGTTCAACCCCGGTGGCTCGGCCAAGGACCGACCGGCCGCCGAGATGATTCGAGCCGCCGAGCGAGACGGACTCATCGAACCCGGCGATCGGCTCGTCGAACCCACCAGCGGAAACACCGGAATCGGACTCGCGCTGGTGTGTGCGGCCCGCGGCTACGATCTGACGATCGTCATGCCCGCCGACAAGTCCGCAGAGCGCCGCCGGATCATGGCCGCCTACGGGGCGGACCTCGAGCTGATCGACGGCGACATGACCGACGCCCGCGAGCGGGCCGACGAACTCGAAGACGAAGGCGCGATCCAACTCGGCCAGTTCGACAACCCGGCGAATCCGGAGGCCCACTACCGGACGACCGGCGAGGAGGTCCTCGAGCAGGTCGGCGACCGCGAGGTAGACGCCTTCGTCGCCGGGGTCGGCACCGGCGGAACGATCTCGGGGACGGGTCGGCGGCTGCGCGAGGCGTTTCCGGACGTCGAGATCGTCGCCGTCGAGCCCGCGCGAAACGCGATCCTCTCGACGGGGAACGCGGGAAACGACGACTTCCAGGGAATGGGTCCGGGCTTCGTCAGCGAGAACCTCGATCGCGACCTGATCGACCGCGTCGAGACGGTCCGTCTCGAGGACGCGGAGGACGAGTGTCGTCGGCTGGCCCGCGAGGAAGGCGTCCTCGTCGGCCAGTCAAGCGGCGCGACCAGTCTGGTCGCCCAGCGGGTGGCGCGCGAAATCGCCGAACCCGACCGCGAGTGCCCCGAGGTTCCGGACGGCTTCGACGACGCCCGGCCGGCCTCCCCGGAGACCGACGGCGGCGACGTCGACGACTGCCCCCTGGTCGTCACCGTCTTCTGGGACAGCGGCGAGCGATACCTCTCGACGGGCCTGTTCGACTGAACGTCCCGATTCGAGCGCTACGGCGAGTACTCCGCTTCGGTGAGCCTGACGACGAGCGTCTCCTCGACGTCGCGGAGGTCGTACTCGGGAAGGTCGCCGTCCACCCGGCGGACGTACAGCGGTTCGACGAGGCGTCGGGACGGCCCGGACGACGCGCGCGAGGCCGATGCGGTGGCGTCGTCGGCCGGAGTCGTTCCTCGTTCGTCTGACGCTCTCGCCTCGTTTCCGGACCGTTCCGTTTCGTCACTCGACGATGTAGCTTGCGTCTCGAGTCGCTCGATGCCGTACACCTTGCAGAACTGGTCGGTCTCTCCGGGTTCGATCTCGCCGTTTCGCAGCGCTCGAGCCAGCGGGCGCGAGAGCCACTCGTCGTCGCTGACGCTCGGTTCCAGGACGAGCGCCTCGTCGACGAACCGGGTGAGATACCAGTCGAGGTCGTTCAGCAGCGAGACGGCCGCGCCGACGCTGACGGTGCGAACCGAAAGCGAGTTTTCGAACGGACGCGCGAGGTCGTACGTCGCGAGCGCTTCGCGCGAGGTCTCTCGCGAGAGGAGTTCGTACTGGAGGGTGCAATCGGGATTCCCGATGAGACAGACGCGGGTCACTACCCTGTGATCCGAACGGTTTCGTAATGTGGGTTTCGCCTCGCGAGCGGGAAGCGACGAGGACGCGATCCCCCCAGCCCGGCCTCATACGGTTTACTGTCCGTCAGTTCCGGCGCACCCGCGACACGGGCGGCGGGTGTACCGGTACACCGGAACAGTAATCCGTCTCAGGGCTCGACGAGTTCCGCGTCGCGGGCCGCCTCCTCGGCGAGTTCGAGGAGGCCGTCCGGCTCCGCCTCGAGCAGGGGCTCGAGGCGGGCGTTGGTCTCGGCTCGGTCGGGCGCGACGCGGTTGCAACCGGCGTCGATCGTGGAGTCGGTGAAGGTGTCGATCTCGCGGGCCTGGGCGACGATGTCCTGCTTGTCGCGGGTGAGCAGCGGTCGGTGGATCGGCAGGGAGGTGACTCGGCTCGTCACACCGAGATTCTGGACGGTCTGACTCGACTTCTGGCCGACGGCCTCGCCCGTGACGATGCCGTGGGCGTCGATCCGCTCCGCGAGCGTTTCGGCGGCCCGGTAAAAAAAGCGGCGCAACGAGAGCATCCGCCCCTGCTCCATCGACTCGACGAGCAGCTCGACGGCCTCGCCGCCGGGGACTCTGTAGACCTGCGTGTCGAAGTTCGGCGCGTACCGAGAGAGCGTGCGGACGGTCTCCATCGCGCGGGCTTCGTGGTCGACTCCCCCGTAGTCGCCGAGGTCGACGTACACCGGGACGATCGGACAGCCGCGTTTCATCATCTCGTAGGCCGCGACCGGCGAGTCGATGCCGCCGCTGACCATCGCGATCACGCGCTCCTGTGCGCCAAGCGGGAGCCCGCCCGGCCCCGGAACCGACTCCAGGTAGACGAATGCGAAATCCTCGCGGACCTCGACGCCGAACGTGAGATCCGGATCGTCGAGGTCGACTTCGGGCTCGAACTCGTCCTCGACGGCCTCCCAGATCGCCGTCCCGCCCTCCCGGGCGAGGTCGTCGCTGCCGTAGGGGAGGCGCTTGTCGGCGCGTCTCGCGTCGACGGCGAACGAACCGCCGTCGTATCGCTTGCGGGCCGTCGTCGCGAGCGTCTCGAGGATCTCGTCTTTTTCGGTGCTCGTCGTCAGTACCGGGCTGGCGGAGACGACTCCGAACGCGTCCGTGACGGCGTCCGTGGCGGCCTCGACGTGCGCTTCGTCCGTGTGAACGAGCGGCCGGTTCCACCGCCGCTCGACGTCGCCGGGAACCGACCGATCGGCCAGCAGCGCCTCCAGGTTCTCCGCGAGAACGTCCTCCATGTACCGCTTGACCCTGTTGCTCTTCGTGTTGACGTCCCCGTGGCGGACGAGGACGGTGTCGGCTCCCGGCGGATGCATGGTCTGGGATAGACTATCCGAGCTATAAGGGAATTGCGAGGGGCGCGCTGATGGTGTCCGGTCGCATCCGGACGGGCAACGGTCCGGAACACGGTCGCGGCCAACGGCTCGAGCGTCCGGACGAGAACGCCGTCAATGGCTCCCACTGATTGAGACGGATTGACAGGACATATATCGTCGGTCGGTGACGGGACTGTTAGAATGCTCACACGACGAGGTGAACGGTTCTGGACGTACGAGGAGCCGCTCCGATTTTTCGGCGTCGAACTCGGTCGGATCACGTCGGTGATGAAGCTCTCGAGCGGCGAACTCTTCGTCCAGTCGCCAGCCGAGTTGACCCCCGACCTGAAAGCCGCGCTGGACGAGATCGGCGACGTTCGGTTCGTCGCGGCGACGAGCAAGCTCCACGGTCACCTCTACATGGAGCAATACAGGGACGCGTATCCGAACGTCGAACTGCTCGCTGCGCCGGGGCTCGCCGCGCGTCGGACCGACCTTCGGTTCGATCACCTGCTGGGCGAGACGCCGGACCCGCGCTGGAGTACCGACGTCGACCAGGTCGCGATCGACGGTCACCGGTGGCTCACCGAAATCGCGTTCTTCCACCGACCGAGTCGGACGGTCGTTCTCGGCGACCTCGGCTTTCACATCGACGAGCGGAGTCCGTTGAAAACCCGCCTCGTCGCACGGGGCTTTCGAATGTACCGGCGGCTCAGCCCGCCGATCGAGGTGCGTCACACGATCGCGAACGAAGCGACGTTCAGGCGGTCGATACGGGACGTCCTCGCCTGGGAGTTCGACCGCGTCGTTCCCGGTCACGGAACGGTCGTCGACTCCGGCGGGAAACGAGCGCTTCTCGAGGGCTACGACTGGCTGCTCGAGTAGGAAGCGACCGAGCCATCGCTCGAGCGTGAATCGGAGGCGTCGATTCGAGAAGTCGGCCGTCAGAACGTCGAGAGTTCGCCGTCGATGACCCGGCGAGTGATCCCGGTGACGTCGGCGAGTTCTCGGTCGACGATGGCTTCGATCTCGGCTTCGACGTCCGCCAGTTCGACGCCATCGGCGGTGACGACGTGGACGTCGGCGACGTGTGGCTGGTCGATCGGCCGACCGATCTGGCTCAGCAGTCGAACGCGGAGGTCGCGGATGCCGTCGACTTCGGCGACGACGGCCTCGGCGATCTCCGTCGAGAGGAGGTTGTAGATCTTCCCGATGTGGTTGACGGGATTCTTTCCGCTCGTCGCCTCCATCGACATCGAGCGGTTGGGCGTGATGAGCCCGTTCGCGCGGTTTCCGCGACCGACGGAGCCGTCGTCGCCCTGTTCCGCGGAGGTTCCGGTGACGGTGAGGTAGATCGAACCCTCCTCGTAGTCGTCGGCCGTGTTGACGTGAACGGAAACCTCTCGGTCGGTGTGTTCGCTCGCGACGTCGACGACGAACTCGCGGACGGATTCGACGGCGTCGACGTACGCGTCGAGGTCGGGGACGTGCTCGTCGATCATCGCCGCCGCGACGGTGACGTCGATCGAATCACCCTCGCGTTTCCCCATGAGCTTGACGTCGGGACCGAGGTACGGATTCTCGTCGGCGAACTCGCCGTTGAGTCGTCGTTCTGTCTCGTGGACGATCCGTTCGGTCTCGGTCAGCGGCGCGTGGCCGACGCCGAAGCTCGTGTCGTTGGCCATCGGAACTCGAACTTCGTCCTCTCCGAACACGTCCTGGAGATCGCCGCTTCCCTCCCCCAACTTCACGTCGACGACGATCTCTTCGCCGAACTCGAGTTGCGGAATCGTCTCCGCTATGTACTCGCGGGCGGCCCGTAGCGCGATCGTCTCGGTCGGGATCGTCTGACCCTCGTAGCGTTTGGTCGCTCGGCCGACGATCAGGAGGTAGATCGGATCGACGACCTCGCCGCCGCCGAACGCGGGTGCGGCCTCTCCGGCAACCAGCTGCGTCTCGTCCGTGTTGAAATGGAGCACTTCGCCGACGCGCTCGAGGTACTCGCGGGCGAGCGCACCAGCGACGCTTTCGGCGACGCCGTCACAGATCGAGTCGGGATGACCGATCCCCTTGCGCTCGACGATTTCGACCTCTTGATCCTCGACTGCCTGACGATCGATCGGCTCGACACGAATGTTCCGCTCACTCATTACCGGACGTTCGTAGAGCGAAGTTCTATAACTTGCGGAAACAGATTCCGCCTCGAAAATTCATCGCAGTAATACGCCGTCGAACTCGTCGACTCGGCGTCGTGTCAGGACTCGAGTAGGAGCTCAAGGTAGGAGGTTCGAATCTGGTCGTCGGGATCGAGACCGATACGTTCGAGGACGTCGTAGGCGCCGTCGCGTGCGGAATCGAGCTCTCGTTCGGACTCGATCTCGGCCTCGACTTCCACGAACTCCCCGACGTCGTCGACAGCGTCGAGCGTGACGGTGTACTCGCCCGGTCCGGACGCGGCGTTCGCGAGGCGAAAGCGGTCGCGCTCTTTTCGAACCGTCGCGACGGCTTCGAAGCCGAGGTTCGACAGGATGGTGGCCATCTTCCGGCCGTCTGCGACGCCCGTCTCCACTTCCGCTCTCGTTTTCGACTCGTCGTCGACGAGCGGACCCTTGTACGTGAGCCGAACCGTTTCGTCGCCGTCGGTCGGTCGTTCCGAACGAACTCGAAGCGCCTCGTCGGTCTCGGCGAACGACCGGTGGGGCGCATCGTAGTACGTGTCCCGCTGGACGACGGTTCCCCGCCGCTCGGATCCGAGTTCCTCGAGGCGGGATCGGACCGGTTCGCGTTCCGCGGGAACCTTCACTTCGACTTCGTACATGGCTGGGCGAACGAGCGACTGCCGTAAGTATCGGTCGCTCTCGCGTTCCTCGCGCTCGCCAGCCGGTCGATGAACCGAGAGCGGTGACGAACCGGTAGCGGACGGTCAGCCGTACCGACGTGGCGATTGGACCGCGACCGGCCGAAAGTCCCACCGGAACTGACGGACCGCAGTCCGCATCAGAGGTCGACGTACTGTGATTCCCACTCCCGGCGAGCCTCGAGTTCTCGTCGGCCGCGGCGGGTGAGCGTGTAGAAGTTCGTCCGCCGATCCCGATGGCCTTTCTCGACGAGTCCCTTGTCGACCAGGGTGTCGAGATTGGGATAGAGCCGTCCGTGGTGGATCTCCTTTTCGTAGTACTGCTCGAGTTCGTCTTTGATCGCCAGTCCGTGGGGTTCCGCCTCGCCAGCGATCACGAAGAGCAGATCCCGCTGAAATCCTGTCAAATCGTACATTGGGTAAGTACCATCCGTACTTACTGTCGAATTTTAATAAGGCTATCGGGTCATTCCGATCAAAACCTATCGGATGGCATCGGATAGGCAGTTTCGCGGGCTAACACAAATGATAATTGCTACGAGAGGTCTACGGGACAACTATGCATAATATCCAATTCATGTTTACAGTCCGTGTATTCTATCTCCCGGATTATTGGGGTCGTCGACGTGATCGAAAGCAACAGCTGGATACTCGAACGATCCGCAGTAAACAGGAAAGCAGATCGCGTAGCGAAAAACGCCACGCGATCGCTTGCCGCCCTGAATTGGTCCCCGCTGACGCTTCGGCCCTCCAAGCGAAGCGTCAACTGAAAGAATTCGCTGATGCGACTTAAAGGTAACGACACGAGCCGAATTCGTGATACGTTTTCGTGATAGACTAGTTAGATGTGCTCCTCTTCGAGAACCCAACCGATCGCTCGTTTGTAGTACGTGAACATCTCCTCGACGCCGTCGTGGCGCATCTCGTCGCTCTCGAGTTGTTCTTTGAGAAACTCGTACTGCTCTCGGATCTCCGCTTCGTCGCGCATATCAGTAGTTGTCGACCGAGAGATAAAAAATCTCGCCGTGTCGATCGACGAGGTCCGTCAACCGGCGTACTATATTTCGGTTGACACAGTGATGAATTTCCGATAAATCGCGTCCGGCACGTAGCCCTTTCGACGCTCGAGAGGTCGGTCGGTGAACCCTCGGCGGACGGACGTTCGATCCGTCAGTTCCGGTGAGAACGCGACCGCCCGGCGGACCCGCCGGGACGTCGGGTCAACGGACCGTACGACTCACGGTGACCGTCTCTCGAGCGGCGGCGATGCAGCGGCTCCTCGGCTCGAAGCGTCGCGAAAAAATCGATGGGACACGCGGATCGATCGGACGGGCTGTTCCGGCGCGGCTCAGAGGTCGTCGTCTTCGCCGTTGTCCTCCTCGTCGTCCATCACGTCGTCCTCGTCGTCGGTTTCGGCCTCTTCGCCGAGCGTGAGGGTGACTTCCTCGTCGTCGCCGTCGATCGTGACTTCGTCCTCGGCCTCGTCGCCTTCGTACTCGGCGTGAACCAAGTAGTCGCCGTCCTCGAGGTCCTCGAACTCGACCTGCCCGTCCTCGTCGGTTTCGTCTTCCCACTCTTCGTCGTCCTCGTCGTCGAGTCCGTTCTCGTCTTCTTCGTCCTCGTCTTCTTCGTCCTCGTCGTCGAGTCCGTTCTCGTCTTCTTCGTCCTCATCTTCTTCGTCCTCGTCGTCCAATCCGTTCTCGTCTTCCTCGTCCTCGTCTTCGTCCATCGCGCCGTCTTCCTCGAGCGTGACGGTCGCACCCTCGACGGGTTCGGCTTCGTCGTCTTCGACGGTGACCGTCAGCGAGTAGGTCTCGTCCTCGTCTTCCTCCTCGTCGTCGTCCATCGGGTCCTCTTCCTCGTCGTCGTCCATCGGATCCTCTTCCTCGTCGTCCATCGGATCCTCTTCGTCGGCGGCCGGATCTTCTTCCTCGTCACCCGGACCTTCGTCAGCGCAGCCGGCCAGAACGAGCGCACTTGCAGTACCTGCCGCAGCAACGAACTTGCGTCGGTTGAGTCTTGGGTGGGACATATTCCTGGGTAGGACGTTCCCGTTGGTTTCAGTGTGGCCTGCAACTGCCGTACGTTAATGACCTATTGAACGTCGTTTCGGACTGCGTGACTCTCGAAGTTGCTGATACGGTGGGACCGAACGCCCCTGTTCGGGCGTTTCAGCCCCTCCATCGACTGGTTTGTCGCACAGTCTACCGCAGAGGTTCGGCGGAGACGCCGGATTCCCCGTCGACCGACCGGTCGTCACCGGTGAGACTTTTGAAACGCGGACCGTAGCGTCGCCCATGAAAATCCGCGGGGAGCGCGAGTGCAAGGAGTGTGGGACCCGCTGGTCGTACTACGAGACGGGAAGCATCGGCTGTCCGGCCTGTGGAAGCCTGCACAGCGTCGGCACCGACGAACGGAGCGAACACACCGACAGACCGGTCGCCTTCGATCTCACGCCGGTCCGAGCCGACGTCGACGACGAGCCACTCGAGGAACTCGCCGACCGTGCTCGCGAGCGCTGTCGCGAGTACGTTCGCCGGCGCGGGTTCATCACCGGCGGCGAGCTTCGCGACCTCGACGACACGTACCTCGCCGCCGCCGAGTTACTTCACGTCGCCGACGTCGTCGGCCGCGAAATTCGTCTCGAAGAGCGCGAGGAACTGTACTTTCTCGCGCTGGTGGGCGACGCCGACGAGGGTGACCGGCCGTCGGCCGACGACGTTCCCACGACGCTCCGGGCGGCTCGCGGGCTCGCGTACGCAAACGCCGTCCGCGAGTACCGACGCGACGTTCGGACCTGGCTCGGCGAACGCGAGCGAGACCTCGCGGCGAGCGAGCGAAGCGCCCTCGAGACGCTCGGAGGACACGTCACCCGGATTCGAATGCTCGACGGCGACGTCGAGGCGCGGACGGCGGATCGGCTGATCGAGGCGACTCGCGACCTGGCGAACGGCCTTCGCGGCGACGAACTGGCGCTCAATCGCGCGGAGGATCGCCTCGAGTCTCTCGCGGTCTCGGACGGGTAGAAAAACGATCGGAGTCGTCCGCGGATCTCGACGTCAGGGTAACTCGACGTCGACTTGCTCCTGGAGGCTCGCGGCTTTCACCGTATTGTAGAGCAACATCGCGCGGGTCATCGGACCGACGCCGCCGGGAACCGGCGTGATCGCGCTGGCTTTCTCCGCCGCGCTCTCGAACTCGACGTCGCCGACGAGTTCGTACCCCTTCTCTGTGTCGGCCTCGACGCGGTTGACGCCCACGTCGATCACGACCGCGCCGTCGTCGATCATGGAGCCGTCGATCAGTTCCGGGACGCCGACCGCCGCGACGACGATATCGGCCCGACGAGTCTTCGCCGCGAGATCGTCGGTTCTCGAGTGGCAGATCGTCACCGTGGCGTTGCCGTCGTCGGCTTTCTGGATCAGCAGATTCGCCAGCGGTTTGCCGACGATTCGCGAGCGACCGACGATCGTCACGTCCGCGCCCTCGGTGTCGACCGCCGTCGCCTCGAGGAGTTTCTGGACGCCGTGGGGCGTACAGGGTCGAAAGCGGGCGTCGCCGGCGACGAGCCGGCCGACGTTCTCCGGGTGGAAGCCGTCGACGTCCTTGGCCGGATCGATGCGGCGGATCACCTCCCGGTAATCGATGTGATCCGGGACTGGGGCCTGCACGAGGTAGCCGTGGACGGCGGGATCGGCGTTGAGGTCGTCGATGGCGTCGTACAGTTCCTCGGCCGGGGCGTCGCCGTCGACGTCGACGTGAGTCCCCTCGATGCCGACCTCCTCGCAGTCGCGCTGTTTCATGTTCACGTAGGTCTGGCTCGCCGGGTCGTCGCCCATCAACACCGTCGCCAGTCCCGGCCGCGCGCCCTCGTCGGCGAGCGTCTCGATGGCTTCGCTCAGCCCGTCACGGATCTCGCTCGCGACGGCGTTGCCGTCGATGATCTCGGTCATCGTCCGAGTGACCGGCCGCGAGCCTAATCAACCCTCGGATTCGTGTTCAGATCTCACCTATTTTTCCGACAAATATACACGTACGTGGATAAACCGGCGTGGAAAAAGTGGCTCCACTTGCCGAGGAAGGGTACACTTATGCAGCCGACGGACGGCACATCGGATATGGAACACGAGCACGTCCGGGACGTCGATCCCGCCGTCGCCGATGCACTCGAGGGTGAAGTCGACCGACAGCGATCGTCGCTGCAGATGATCGCGAGCGAGAACCACGCCAGCCGGGCGGTCATCGACGCCCAGGGCAGCGCCCTGACCAACAAGTACGCCGAGGGCTACCCCGGCTCGCGTTACTACGGCGGCTGCGAGTTCGCCGACGAGGTCGAGCAACTCGCGATCGACCGCGCGAAAGAGCTGTTCGGCGCGGAACACGTCAACGTCCAGCCCCACTCCGGCACGCAGGCCAACCAGGCCGTCTACTTCGCGATGCTCGAGCCGGGCGATAAGATTCTCTCGCTGGATCTCACCCACGGCGGCCACCTCAGTCACGGTCACCCGGCGAACTTCGTCGGCCAGCTCTACGACGTCGAGCAGTACGAAGTCGACCCCGAGACGGGCTACCTCGACTACGAGGGACTCGCCGAGCAGGCCGCCGAGTTCGATCCCGACATCGTCGTCTCGGGCTACTCCGCGTACCCCCGCGAAATCGAGTGGGAACGCATTCAAGCGGCCGCCGACGAAGCCGAGGCGTTGCACCTCGCGGACATCGCCCACATCACGGGACTGGTCGCCGCTGGCGTCCACGACTCGCCGGTCGGCGTGGCGGACTTCGTCACCGGTTCGACCCACAAGACGATCCGCGCCGGCCGCGGCGGCATCGTCATGACGAGCGAGGAGTACGCCGACGACGTCGACTCCGCGGTCTTCCCCGGCGGCCAGGGCGGTCCGCTGATGCACAACGTCGCCGGCAAGGCGGTCGGCTTCGAGGAGGCGCTTCAGCCCGAGTTCGAAGACTACGCCTCCCAGACCGTCGCCAACGCGAGAGCGCTCGGTGAGTCGCTGTCCGAGAACGGCCTCTCGCTCGTCTCCGGCGGTACCGACAACCACCTCGTGCTCGTCGACCTGCGCGAGAGTCATCCTGACACGAGCGGCGGCGACGCCGAGGACGCACTCGAGGACGCCGGCATCGTCCTCAACGGCAACACGGTGCCCGGCGAGACGCGCTCTGCGTTCGACCCCTCCGGCATCCGCGCGGGCACGCCCGCGCTCACCACTCGCGGCTTCGACGAGGACGACTGCCGGCGCGTGGGTGACCTGATCGCTCGCGTCGTGGACGCTCCCGACGACGAGGACGTCGTCGCCGCGGTCCGCGAGGACGTCGAGACGCTGTGCGCCGAGAATCCGCTGTACGAGTAGTCGTTCACCACAGTTAGCGGCGTTTCCGAGAACCGTCCCGATCCAGCCATTCTTCGTGCCGAGAATCGTCTCGGTTCACTCCGCGCCCGAGCCGAGAATCGTCTCCACCGCGGCGAGCGACTCGAGGACGTAATCGGGTTCGACGGCGGCGGACGAGAGGTCGGATCGGTCCGCGATGCCCGTCAGAACGAGTGCGGTCGTCGCGCCCGCTCGCTCGCCGAGTGCGATATCGGTGTCTAGCCGGTCGCCGACGACGAGCGTCCGTTCGGGTTCGGTTCCGAGCCGATCCATCGCGGCGGTCGCGGCGATCGACGAGGGTTTGCCGAGGATCGCATCCGGCTCCCGGCCGGCGGTTTCCGCCATCGCGGCGAGGATCGCCCCCGAGCCCGGAATCGCCCGCCCGTCGCCGACCGGTATCGTCGCGTCCGGATCCGTCCCGTAGAACGGAACGCCCCGCTCGAGCGCCCGCAGCGACGTTGCGAGCGCGTCGTAGGAGAAGTCCCTGTCGAACGATCCCAGTACGACGTCCGCCTCGTCCGGATCGTTCGTCAGCTCCACGTCGGCCGCCTCGAGAATCGACTCGAGGCGCGTTCCGCCGACGAGATACACTCGTTTCCCCGGATAGGTGCGCGAGAGGTACGCCGCCGCGACGGTGGCGGAGGTGAGCACCCGCTCCGGATCGACGTCGACGCCGTGGGGCTCGAGTTTCCGTCCGTAGTGATCGCTCCCTCGGGTCGGGTTGTTCGAAAACAGCAGTCGCGAACAGCCCGCGTCCTCGAGCGCTCGCAGTCCGTCGGCCGCGCCGGGGAGCAACTCCTCGCCCCGGACGATCGTCCCGTCGACGTCCAGGACCGCCGCCTCGTACTCGCTCATCGTCGCCGCTAGGAGCGTCCCGCGGTTGAGTGTTTTGATCGGGGGCCGTTCAGCCGCCGATCAGGAGCCGCCGAAAGACGGGCGATGCGATCAGCTCGAGCGCTCGAGTTCGAGTTCCTCCGTCTCGATCCCCGCCCGCTCGGCGCGCTCGTTGGCGTCGATCAACCGCTCCAGTTTCTCCTCGAACTCCGCTTCGGACAGCTCGCCCGCGGCGTACCGATCCTGGAGTTTCGTCACGGGGTCCCGATCCGTTCGCTGCGCCGAACCGTCGGCGGCTCGCTCCGACCGGGACGGCGACTCCTCGCGCTCTCTGGTGAGATACCAGACGAGCAGAAAGCTCACCACGAAGAGCGCGGTGATCGCCACCGCGTACAGCGGGCCCGCAAACAGCAGGGCGAAGATGATGACGACGTCGGCCAGCACGAACTTGAGAACGAACAGCTCCGTGAGACTCAGTTCGCTCCCGCCGTCGGTCTCACTCCCCATACGTTCGCAAACGATCCCGGCAGGAATAACTGTAGGGATCCGCCCTGTCACCCGAACCGCGACCGGTCGCGGGTGGGAATTCTTATCCGCCGACCGTCCGTACTCCGTCGTATGACACTCGAGGTCGACCCGCCCGAACCGCCGGAACTGGAGTTCGTCGATCCGAACGAGTACGACGACGCCACGATCAGCGCCGACGGCACGCAGGAGATCGATTACCGTCGCGAGGAACTCCAGGCGTTTCTCGAGGCGGGCGCGTGGGAGGAGGCATTCGAGGAGTGGCTCGCGGACACCGACCTCACCGAGCGCGAGTACGGCATCACTCGAGACCTCTCGCTGTTTTCGGAGTTCGATTTCTTCTGGGACGACTTCGCCGACCGGGTCGGCTATCACGCGCCGGGCATTCCGGAGGACTGGCAGACGCAGGAGTACCACCCCGACCTCGACACCTGGGGAACGGTGTCGTCGATCAACGCCGAGCTGACGGAGTTCGGACAGATCGTCTCCGTCGTCCTCAAATCGGAGTACATCGACTGGGAGGCCGAGTACGAACCGCCGGAGGACCTTCCGGACTTCGATTGAACGGCCTCGCTCTCGGGGAATGCAACGCCCGTTCGAACGCGGACGGCTCGCGGGGGGTTGAGAACACTCGGAACGGTCGACAGCGAGACCCTGCGTTTTGACGTCGTCGAGAACGCCGTGTGTCGTTCGTTCGCTCGATCGGGGCGACGACGGGCGGGTCAGCGCTCGACCGCTTTCGGGTTCGAGTCGATCCGATCGAAGGCGGAGTGAAGTTCGTTCTCGAAACCGGCTACCCTGACCACTCGCCCGCCAGGTCGCCGGCGATGTTCTCACGCCAGTGGTCGAACCCGCGTTCGCAGTCGGTGTTGTCGTGGATGTGATCGATGAAACCTGCACCCGGGGAGGCGAGTTTGTCCCCGCAGAAGGGACAGGTTACCGGATCGCACCAGGTCGTGGTCGTGTTCACTGACATACCAGAACGCTCGGTATCGAAGTGTATAAATCCAACCGCATAACATCTAATATTGATATTATGTGTTATAATGTCCCTATTATCTACGGTGGTGGACGCGAACCGCGACCGCTTCGGACCGATCGAGCCGACTCGAGCGCTCCCTCGGGAGCGGACGCACGAAATCGAAGCGAGAAACGACGGCACGCACCGGACCCGGATTTTTTGCCGTCGGTCGTGAAAGCGAATCCGATGTACTCGTCGATCGAACTCGAGAACGTCGAACCGAGAGAACTCGAGGAAGAGGCCCCGACGCTGCTCTCCGTCGGGCGGGAACTCAAACCGGAGAAGATGCGCCCGAACGTCTGGCACTACGAGCGAGGCGAGGAAAACGCATACCACCGACAGGGCGAACAGGAGGAGCTGTACGTCGTCCTCGAGGGAACCGTCGACGTGACGATCGAACGCGACGACGAGCGCGACGTGATCACGCTCTCGAAACACGACGTCCTCGTCGTCCCGCCCGAGTCGTGGCGACAGCTGAGAGCGGTCGAGGAGAGTCGAGTCCTCGCCGTCGGCGCGCCAAACGTTCCGGACGACGGAATGCTCGAGGAGTGAAGCGGTCGACTGTACCGGTGGGGCCGACGGACGGTCGCGGTCCCACCGGAGCCGAGGGATAGCAGTCCGCCCGAGTCGAGCGAGCCACGCAGAAGAGTCGGCGGTCGCGGGATTACGGTACTGATTTCGATCCCCCGAACAGGTCTCGAGGGTTACCGGGCGAGGACGACGGCGGTTCCGACGACGGCGACGCCGGCGACGGCCACCGCAGCTCCGAGCCCGGCATCGATCGCAGCCGCAGTGACTCCGCCGGAGACGACCCCCGCAGCGCCCGCGCCGGCGAGAGCGGACGTCACCAGCGCTGGTCGCACGGTCCCGGGATCGTCTTCGACGCGTCGGTCCTCGAGGTCGACACGGAGCGCCTCGAGTTCGTCCTCGAGCCACTCCGCGGAGACGCCGTCAGACGTGCTCCGTTCCGCGAGGGACGCGTCGACGCGATCGAAACGGTGGTCGTGAGCGGCGGTTCGATCCTCGAGAGTATCGAGTCGGTCCGCTTGCGCTCCGATCCGTTCGGAGATCGGCTCGAGTCGATCGTTCACCGTCTCCTCGAGTCGATCGTCCACCGCGTCCGAAACGTGTTCCGCCGTCGTTCGTGCGACCTCGTCCTCGATCGTTCCCTCGAGGCGCTCTCGAACCGTCTCGGCCACTCGTTCGTCGCGGGCGTCGGCGTCGTCGGCCAGCCGCGACTCGAGCGCGTCGACGCGTTCGGCGAGTTCTTCGAGTTCGTCGGCGAGATCCGAGACCTCGTCCCCGACGGCGGCCAGTTCCTCGCCGTGTCCGGAAACTCTCCCTTCGAGCGCGACCACTTCGTCGGCTTTCGCGGCCTCCTCGAGGTCGGCTACGGCGTCGTCGAGCGCATCCGCGACCTCGTCGAGATCGTCCGCACCGTCGTCGACGCGATCGGAGAGCGCCTCCAGTCGCGTCTCGAGTGACTCGACCGATTCTGCCGACGCGGTCCGTCGCTCGAGCGTCTCGACGGCGGCGGCGACCGCGTCGACGTCGGTCCGCACCGACTCGATCTCCTGGTCCCGGTTTCCGAGCCGCTCGAACAACTGATCGACGGCGTCGGTGGCCGTCTCGTCGAGTTCGGGACGCTCGTCGTCGAACGAAAGCGTCGCCCGGTCGGACGCGGCGGTTGCCGACTCGGATTCGTCGGGACTTTCCGACATCGACGGGCTCGAACTCGAATCGCTCGAGGCCCACTCGTCTCGAGTCCGGACGATACCCTCGTCTCCGTCGACGCCGGCCGCTGCAGCGGCGAGGGCACCCCGTGCGACGCTCTCGGCGGGTTCGTCGGCCCGGCGAACGCCGCGAATCGAAAACGGGAGAGCCGCCGCGTCGAATCGGCCGCCGACGAGGTACTCGAGGCCGTCGACTGCGCCCTCGCCGGCGACCGCGACGGGGACGGACAGCCCGCGCTCGAGTTCGTGCTCGACGGCCCGACGGCCGAGCGCGTCGACCAGCCGTTCGACCAGGTCGTCGTACGCTTCCGCGAGCGCGCGCTGAATTTCGCCCGTCGTCGCGTCCGGGTCGAGTTCGAAGTCGGTCAGCGCACGTCGAACGTCCGCCCGATCGCGATCGAGTTCCGCGGTCGCCCGATCACGGACCCATTCGTCTCCGATCGGGATCGAAAACGAAAGCGCCGGCACGCCGTAGTACGCGAGCGTGACGTTCGTCCGCTCTCCGTCGAGACAGACGCCGAGGCCGGTGTAGTTGTCGGCTTCGAGCTGGTCGTAAACGACGGCGAATCCGCGATCGATCGGCGTCGGCGAGACTCCCAGTTCGACGAGACACGACTCGACGAGTCGACAGTGGTCGTCGATCGACCAGGGCTCGTCGTCGTCCGGCGCGCCGGGAACCGTATAGCAGAGCTGTTCGCCGTCGGGGCTCTCGAGAACGACGTCCAGTACCAGCGAAAGAGTCGCTCCGTCGTCGTCGGAGAGAAGCGGTTCGTCCGAAAACGGCGTCCGGGGGGTCGCGTCGACGGCGTCAGCTGCGTCGATCGCGTCCGATCCGATCGCGTACGTCGTGTCGTCGCGCGAAACGGATCGTGCGTCGGCCGGCGAAGCGGCGTCGGACTCGCGGTGCGAGTCGTCGATTGCGAAGACAACGGGGGCCGTCGACGTGACGATCGGCTCCGCCGGATCGCCCCTCGCAACGCGAATCGTCCGCCGTCCCAGATCGAGCCCGTAACTCATGCCAACGGAAAATCGGACCACCGTCTTGGTTCTTTGCCCCCGAATACCAGACGTGAAAATTAGTCTCGCCGATCCGGAACGGACCGACCGGATTACGAGTCGTCGGCCTCGTCGTCGTGGAACTCGAAGACGTTCGCGTCGTCCTCGTCGACAGACGCCGGTTCACTCGAATCGGCGTCGGTCGAGTCCGTCCGTTCGTCGTCGGTCGCCGTCGATTCGTCCGCCGGCATGGCGACCGGCTCCTCGAGCGGATCGTCCGACTGACTCGAGTCGGTTTCGCCGTCCTGTTTCGCAGCGGCGTCGGCTTCGCCGTCCCCGTCGACCGCGCTTTCGTCGCGCTCGTCGGCTTCGAGTTCGAACTCGTCGTCACCGACGATGCCGCCGTCGTTGTCGACGTCGGTTTCGAAGTGATCGAGCGCCTGCGAGAGCTGCGTCGCCTGCTGTGACAGCTGCGAGGCGGACCCGGAGACCTCGGTCAGCGCCGTCGTCTGCTCCTCGGTGGCGGCCGCGACGCTCTCGGCTTCGGCCGTCGTCTCCTCGCTGATCGTCGCCGCTTCGTCGACGATGGCGACGACCTCCTGCGTCGTGGCGGCCTGTTCTTCGCTCGCCGCCGAGATTTCCTGGACGCCGGTATTCGTTTCGGTCGCGAACGACGCGATCTCTTCGAGCGCCTCGACGGCCTCCTCGACCTGTTCGCTCGCCGTCTCGAGTCGGGCGCTCGTCTCCTCGACCTCCTCGGCCGAGCGAACCGTCTGCTCTCGAATGCTCTCGAGGCGGCTTTCGACCTGGTTTGCGGCCACTTTGGCGTCGTTGGACAGCTCCTTGATCTCCTGGGCGACGGCGCCGAATCCGTCGCCGTCCTGTCCGCTCGCCGAGCGCGAGGCCTCGATGTTGGCGTTGAGCGCGAGCATGTTCGTCTGTTCGGCGATCTGCTGGATGCGCTCGATGAGGTCGTCGATCTGGCCGACCTCGGACTCGAGGGCACGGATCTCCTCGACCGCGCGTTCTGCTTCGGTCTCGGTTTCGGTCATGCTCTCGATCGCGTCCTGTGCGGCTTCCCGTCCCGCCTCGCCGGTGTTCGCCGTTCGCGCCGCGAGATCCGCGACCTCGTTCGAGGAGGCCGCGATCTCCTCGGTCGTCGTCGAGAGGGTGGACATCTCGCTCGTCGCCTGCTGGAGCGACGCGTTCTGTCGCTCGGCCCCGGCCGAGATCTCCTGGACGGAGTCGCTGATCTGCTCGCTCGCGGAGTGGACCTCCTCGCTCGAGGCCGTCACCTGTTCGCTGGCGATCGCGACCTGCGTCGCGAACGCCTGGAGGTCCGCGACGGTGGCTTCGATCTCGTCGAGCATCTCGTTGAAGTCCTCGCCGATCTCCCGCATCGTCTCGTTTTCGACTTCCGTGTCCGCGCGGACGGCGAGATCGCCGTCTGCGGCCGCGCCCATCGCCGCGCCGTACTCGTGAGCCGCGCGTTCGAGCTGATCGTTGATGCGCTGGACGCGTTCGCGCTCGGCTTCGGACTCCTCGCGAGCCGCCTGTGCCTCCCGGATCTGCTCGCGAAGCGAGTCGCGCATCGCCGCGAAACTGTCGTAGAGGGAGCCGATCTCGTCGACTCGTCCCGTCTCAAGGTCGACGGAAAGATCGCCCTCCTCCATCGTCTGTGCACGGTTTCGAAGTCGAGTCAGTTCGCTCGAGACGCTCCGACCGCCGACCAGTCCGACGGCGACGAAGACGAAGCCGGTGAGAACGATCGTCACGATGAAGCTCAGCTGAACCTCGTCTCGGACGGCGAACGCGACGTCCTCGGGCGTCCTCGTCACCACGTAGACGTCTTCGCCGGCGTACGACGAGTAGCGATAGCTCGGAATGTACGAGTAGAGCGATCCGTCGTGGCTGACTTTCGCGATGCCTTCGACCCCGGGTTCGATCACCGACGAATCGACGCTTTCGTCCCCGAATATCGGTTCGCCGTCCTGGGTGACCACGACGGTGTTCGCGCCGTCGATCCCCTGGGGCAGGTTCGGACCGGGATCGTGGGCGTCGACCTCACCGATGAGAAGGTGCTCGTCGAGGATAATCCGTTGCTGGCCGATCGCGATCGCCTCGTCTCCCTCGAAGTTCGTGTACTGTTCGGTCGTCATGAACGACGGCGGCGAGCCGAGATCCTGTCCCATCCGATCGAGCATGTCCTCGCCGACGGCGTCATCGCTCGAGCTCCCGATCACTTCACCGGTTTCCCGATCCACCAGATACAGTTCCGAGAACTCTCCCGTATACGCCTGCCCCTCCAGATACCGCGATATCTCGTCCGAATCACCCGTCGTTAGCACGTCGTCTCGGGAAATGTCCTCGAGTTCGAGTTCGCGGTCGTTCAACCAGGTGTCGAGGACGTTCGCGTGAAGTTCGGTCGTCTGTTCAACCTGGTCGTCCACCTGACCCTCGAGCTGGTCGCTGATACCGACGTAGAAGAAAACGCTGATCGCGGCGGTCAACAGGAGAATTGCGACGATCGCCACGAGCGTCTTCGCGATGAGTCGCCGCCTGATCACCCCGGGCACCAGATACGACCCGATCGATCGGTTTCCGCTCGATTCGCCACTTCGTTCCGATTCTTCGCGTGTTGGTTCGTCACTCATTCGTTCGTCCGTTCGATGTCGTGTCTGCCGGTCGCTGCAGTGGATTGGTTCGTCGCCGGTCGGTCGCTGTTCAGTAACCGTCTTTCCTGACTAGATTGGATGCTTGTCATGCTGTTAGACATGATAATAAATGTTGCCAATTACCAATGAATTTTGCTTTCCGATCGATTTCGACATAGAATTTTCACGGTCTTTGGTAAACTACTTCGGTGTTATCAGCTGTTCCATATATAGTTAACTAATGATAGATTTTATTTTATAAGCGAGTGTACGTTCGGCTCGTTCGGTTGGCGGTCCGCCGGAGGACGAATACGTTATATGGGTTCAGTTCTCACAATCGCCAATGAGTGCGAAACTACGAACGCCGACCGCTCGCGTCTGTGAGCGGTGCAACCGAGCGGAGTACTGGGACGAAGATCTCGAGGCGTGGCAGATCGACCGCGAGGACGGCGAGAAACGCGTCGGCAGTCCCCATTGCCTCCACGAGTGGGACATCAACGGCGCGTTCAACCCCATCGTCGAGGAGTAGCGGTCCGCGGGCGACGAGCGGGTCGACGCCGAAGCGGTCGTCCGCGTCCGGGATCGCTCGCATCTCTTTTTGTGGCGACGGTCGTAGTTCGACGAGAATGACGACGGTATACATCACGGCGCCGCCCGACGACGCGGAATCGATCGCCGAAACCCTGGTCGAAAAGCGACTCGCCGCCTGCGTCAACCGCGTACCGACGAGTTCGACGTACCGGTGGAACGGCGAGATCCACCACGACGACGAGGTTATGCTGCTCGCGAAGACGACCGAATCGGCCTACGAGGAACTCGAGCGCTGCGTTCGCGAGATTCATCCTCACGACGTTCCGTGTATCGAACGGTTCGACGAGAGCCACGTCCTCGAGTCGTTCGCACGCTGGCGCGAGGACGCGATCGATCCCGATCGATGACGGAAGCCGCTCCGTCCGTGTCGGGAGTCGGTTTCGTTCCGAGCGACGACGCGATCACCGTCGTCCGAACCGTCCGGTGCGTCAGTCGGTCACAGACGGAGACTGCCCGAAAAAGCAACCCTTAAAACTCGCGCACGGGTTGTGACGGATATGGCTGGAACCATCGAAGTGCTCGTTCCGGGTGGCCAGGCCAACCCAGGCCCGCCGCTCGGTCCCGAGCTCGGACCGACGCCCGTCGACGTACAGGCGGTCGTCCAGGAGATCAACGATCAGACAGCGGCCTTCGACGGCACCGAGGTACCGGTGACCGTCGAGTACGAGGACGACGGCTCGTTCGAGATCGACGTCGGCGTCCCGCCGACGGCGGCGCTCGTCAAGGACGAAGCCGGATTCGAAACCGGCAGCGGCGAACCCCAGGAGGACTTCGTCGCCGACCTCTCGATCGATCAGGTCAAAACGATCGCCGAGCAGAAAGCGCCCGACCTGCTCGCGTACGACACGAAAAACGCCGCGAAGGAAGTCGTGGGCACCTGCGCCTCGATGGGCGTCACCATCGAGGGCGACGACGCTCGCGAGTTCAAGGAAAAAGTCGACGCGGGCGAGTACGACGACGTCCTCGCGTAAGTCGAATCGCGTTTTCTTCGATTCTCGGCGGCTCGACTCGAGTACAAAAGCGACGCGGACCGCGACGTCTCTGGCTGTGACGATCGGTCGTTCAGACGAGTAAGAGCCGGCGTCCGTCCGCGAACTCCACCGGTCTCATACGGTTTACTGTCCGTCAGTTCCGGCGCACCCGCGACCCGGGCGGCGGGTACACCGGCAAATCGGTACAGTAATCCGTATCAGATCTTGTTCGCTGGCGGGACGCTTCGTTCCTCGGGTTTGGTTGCGCCGCCGGAACCGACGAGAATGCGGACGCCGGTCCCGAGCCCGAGCGGGATCGCCACGCTCGCCAGCGCGACCGTCGTCGCGAGCGAGAGTCCGGCGAGGCCGGCGACGAGACTTCCGACGAAGACCCCGAGCCACAGTGCGTCCCGTCCGAGACGCGCACTGATCGTCGTGCCGATCGATGCGACGCCGATCACCGCCGCGGCTGGCAGGACCGTCAGTCCGAACACGACCAGGATGACGCCGAAAAACGTGCCGAGGCTCGAACCCAGGATGAAGTAGCCGGTACTCGAGAGCATACCCACGACGAGCAGCGACGGCAGCCCCACGCAGACCGAAATTACCGGGCTGCGACGGGACTTTTCGACCGCGCGGCTACCGTATCCCTGGAGCATCCCCAGCAGTACGCTCGCGACGACCAACACGCCGGCGAACTGGACCCCCGCTCGCTCGACCGGCGAGAGCGTTCGGTACGCCTCGATTACCCACCCGTGAGCGACGTACCCGGTCGCTTCCAGACCCGTTGGACCACTGATGAGATATAAATCTGTTGGCCACATACACGAACGATACACTGTCATCGATGATATTACTTTCGATCGAAATAGTCGCCTGAAAAATGACGACGAGAGCGAAGTTCGGTTCGGACCGCCGGCTCAACTCGCTCGGAACGGGCCGTGATCGCGGTCCTGGACGCGAATACACGCTGGTCGTCGACCGCGCGTGACTCTTGGGCAGTGGTACTCGCCACCCCGGTGGGCTACCGGGTCGCAAATCGCGGATACGAGGCGGCGGATCGCGGTTCGACGGGTTTAAGTTCGCCATCCTACTTCTCTCAACAGAGACAGGCAATGCCTGTTTCACTGACCCGTAGGAGCATTCCTGCGTACTACGGAGGTGAACGATGGCAGATTCGGATATCGAAACCGCAGTGGCTCGCGCACTCGAGGATTCGCCGGACCGGAACTTTACCGAGACGGTCGACCTCGCGATCAACTTGCGTGACCTTGATTTGAACGAACCGTCGAACCGTGTCGATGAGTCTATCGTCCTGCCGTCCGGAACCGGCCAGGAAACGCGGATCGTCGTCATCGCCGAGGGCGAAACCGCAGTCCGTGCCGAGGAGGTAGCGGACGACGTTCTCTCGGAGGACGACGTGGCCGATCTGGACGACGACGACGCCAAGGATATGGCGGACGAGACGGACTTCTTCATCGCCGAAGAGGCGATGATGCAAGACATCGCCCGGCACCTGGGGACCATCCTCGGTCCTCGGGGGAAGATGCCGGACCCGCTCTCGCCCGACGACGACGTCGTCGAGACCGTCAATCGACTTAAAAACACCGTCCAACTTCGCTCGGGCGACCGGCGCACGTTCCACACGCTCGTCGGCGCCGAGGATATGGACGCCGAGGAGATCGCAGACAACATCGACGTCATCCTGCGTCGTCTCCACGCGGACCTCGAGAAAGGCCCACAGAACATCGACGGCGTCTACGTCAAGACGACGATGGGCCCGTCGGTGGAGGTGGTCTAACATGAGTGCTGAGGCCGAACGCAAGACCGAAAACCTTCCAGAGTGGAAGCGCGAAGAGGTCGGCGAGCTCCAGCAGCTCATCGACGACTACGAGAGCGTCGGTATCGTCGGCATCGCGGGCATTCCCTCGAAGCAGCTACAGGACATGCGTCGCGGACTCCACGGCACCGCCGTGGTGCGAGTCAGCCGCAACACGCTGCAGACTCGCGCTCTGGAGGACGCCGGACTCGACGACCTCGTTGCCCACGTAGACGGGCAGGTCGGTCTGGTCGCGACGAACGACAATCCCTTCACCCTCTACAAGGAACTCGAGGCGTCGAAGACGCCTGCTCCGATCAACGAGGGCGAAGTCGCGCCCAACGACATCGTCATCCCCGAGGGTGACACGGGCGTCGATCCGGGACCGTTCGTCGGCGAACTCCAGAGCGTCGGCGCGAACGCGCGCATCGAGGACGGCTCGATCCAGGTCATGGAAGATTCGACGGTCCTCGAGACCGGCGAAGAAGTCTCTGCGGATCTGGCGAACGTCCTCAACGAACTCGAGATCGAACCCAAGGAGGTCGGACTCGACCTTCGAGCCGTCATCGCAGACGGCGTACTCTTCGATCCCGAGGACCTCGACATCGACGTCGACGCCTACCGGAGCGACGTCTCGGCCGCGGCCGCCCGCGCACGGAACCTCTCGGTCAACGCGAGCTTCCCGACCGCGGCAACCGCGTCGACGCTCATCGCCAAGGCGACGGGCGAAGCCAAGAGTCTCGGCCTGCACGCCGCGATCGAGGACGAAGAGCTCATGCCCGACCTCGTCAGCAAGGCCGACGCACAGCTGCGTGCGCTCGCGGCCCAGATCGACGACGAGGAGGCACTTCCCGAAGAGCTCCAGGATCTCGAGGCACCCGCCCCGGCGGCGGACGACGTCGACGACGGCGGCGAGGACGAGGACGAATCGGCCGACGATCAAGACGACACTGAGACCGACGCCGACGCCGACGATGACGATGACGACGACGGCGACGGTGCGGAAGGTCTCGGTGCGATGTTCGGTTAATCAACGGAGGACACTACAATGGAATACGTTTACGCTGCACTCATCCTGAACGAAACGGGCGAAGAGATCAACGAAGACAACCTGACCGACGTACTCGACGCCGCCGGCGTCGACGTCGAAGAGTCCCGCGTCAAGGCGCTCGTCGCCGCGCTCGAGGACGTCGACATCGACGAAGCGGTCTCGGAGGCCGCGGCCGTCCCCGCCGCTGGAGCCGCCGCAGGCGGCGCTGCCGCAGCGGGCGACGACGGTGGCGACGACGAGGATGCCGAAGAGACGAGCGACGTCCCGGACACGACGGACGACGACGACGAAGACGACGAAGACGACGACGCCGGTGGCGAGGGCCTCGGCGAACTCTTCGGCTAAGTCGCGACGCGACGATCCGCACAGGTTCGATTTCTTTCGACGCCCCACAGGATAGTCACATCTGAAACACTCCAGCATCGGTACGCTGCTCGAGTCGGCGTCGTCCCCCAACCCACACGCAATTCGTTTTATCTCCGGTTGATGGCCACCGACGCGCACGAATCGTCCCGCAGTATATATACCAGGAGGCGGCCAGAGTGATCGATGGCCGCCGCGTCGCTCGAGTTCGTCGTCGATCCGTCGTTTTCGATCCGGTTGCTCGCGTGGATACTGGCCGGTTCGACGCTCGGCAGCCTCAGCGGACTCGTTCCCGGACTCCACGCGAACAACTTCGCCCTTCTGCTGGCCGGGTTCGCCGCGTCGATCCCCGGCGAGCCGTTGTTCGTCGGCTGTGCCATGCTCGCCGCCGGCGTCGTCCACACGTTTCTCAACGCCGTCCCCGCGATGGCGCTCGGCGTCCCCGACGCCGAGATGGCCGTCACGGCGCTGCCGGGTCACCGCATGGTTCTCGACGGACGAGGGTACGAAGCGATCCGACTCTCGGCGCTCGGAAGCATCCTCGCCGTGCTCGCGGCCGTCCCGCTCGCGCTCCCGATCACCTGGGCGGTGACCGCCGCGTATCCGACGATTCGAACGCACCTGTCGCTCGTGCTGGCGATGGTGGTCGTCGCGCTGGTCTCCTCCGAACGCACCTGGCGCGGCCGCTTCGGTGGATTACTCTCGTTCGCGCTCGCGACCATCCTCGGCGCGTTGACGCTCGATCTGTCGCCCGACGCGCCGCTCGAGGCCGGCGGCATGCTGGCTCCGCTTTTCGCCGGGTTGTTCGGCGCGCCGGTGTTGATCGACGCCGTCTTCGGAAGCGGGATACCGGACCAGGAACGGGCGTCGATCGCCGTCTCGAAGCGACTCGTCGCTGCGACCGCGCTCGCCGGCGCGCTCGCCGGCGCAGTCGTCGGCTACGTGCCGGGAATATCCGCCGCGATCGCCGCCGTCGCGGTGCTCGTCCTCGTTCCGGGCGACTCCGGCGACCGCGGCTACATCGTCGCCACCAGCGGCGTAGACACGGCCAATACCATCTTCGCGCTGTTCGCGCTGGTTGCGATCGGCCAGCCGCGGACTGGCGTGATGGTCGCCTTCGAGAGCGCCGACGCGCCGCTCGAGCTGCCGGTGTTACTCGTCGGCGTCCTCGTCGCCGGACTGATCGGATTCGTCCTCGTGATCGTCGTCGGCGAAACGTACCTCGAACTGGTCGGTCGAACGACGTACTGGAAGATTTCGGCCGCCGTTCTCGCGCTGTTGCTTCTCCTTTCGTACCTGTTCACCGGCGTGCCCGGCATCGTCGTCTTCGTCGTCGCCGCCGGCGTTGGTCTCGTTCCCGTCCGCTTGCGAGCGCGTCGGGTTCACCTGATGGGCGTGCTGATCGGTCCCTTGATGCTCGGTCTGTGACCGCGGCCGGCTCGAGCGAGAACGATTCGTTTCGGTCGCCGGACTTCCGCTCCGGACTGTTTCGATCTCCGTCGCTGGCGTTTCGAGAGCAGATCGAGGGCCCCATTTAAAATAGCCGAACATGTTCAATTCCGTCCTCACGGAGTGGGAATCGACGGTCGTTTCAATGGGACAGATCGCTAACTAGCGGCTAACGATGACAGTACACGACGGCAACCGACGAACGTTCCTGAAAGCAGCAGGTGCAGCGGCCGCGACCGCGCTCGTCGCAGGGTGTAGCGACGACGGCAACGGAAACGGCAACGGAAACGGAAACGGCGACGGCAACGGTGACGGCGTCACCATCGCGGCCGGCGAGGACATCCGCTTCGACGGTCAGACCGGCGGCTGGGAGGGCCTCGAGCCCTCGGAGATCGCGGGCGAGACGAATCCGACGCTGATCCTCGAAGACGGCGAGGAGTACACGATCGGCTGGACCGAAGGCGACGGCACGCCCCACAACATCGAGATCCGCGACGACGGCGGCGACGTCGTCGACGACCTCTCGACCGACCAGGTCGACGATCCCGGCGACGACCAGATCCTCGAGTTCACCGCCAGCGGCGAGATGGCGTCCTACGTCTGTGCCCCCCACGAGAACACGATGGTCGGCGACATTCAGGTCGAGTAACGGGCGTCGAACGACTGACCCGCTTCGTTTTCGTAACCGTCCACCGTTCCGGCGGACGGGTTCGTCCGTCCTTTCGTCTGGCGCAATCCGTCAGCACGGAGGGACTACCCGTCGATCCACTTGATCGAACAGCCCTGCGAGGGCTTCCACTCGAGGTCGACGTCTTCGCCCGCCAGCACGGCGTCGATCGCTTCGCGGACGTGATATCGGGTCGGTTCGTCCTCCGGATTCAGCGCGTCGTCGAGACGACCCTGGTAGACGAGCCTGAACGCGCCGTCGTCGGCCGCGAAGAGAAACGGATCCGGCGTACAGACCGCACCGTACTCGCGGGCGACCGTCTGGCTCTCGTCGCGAAGGTAGGCATCGAAGTCGATCGTCCCCTCCTCGACGAGCTCCCGCATCTTCTCGAGGGAGTCCTCCGGATACTCCTCGGCGTCGTTGGGATTGACGCCGACGACGGAGACGTCGTCGTACTCGGCGGCGAGTTCGTTCATGAGGTCGAACTTCGCTTTCGCGTACGGACAGTGATTACACGTGAAGACGAGCAAAAGCGCGTCGTTGTCTGCGAACTCCTCGAGCGTGTACGTCGCCCCGTCGACCCCCTCGAGTTCGAACTCGGGTGCTTCGTCGCCGGCGTCCAGGTTCGATTCGGACTCTTTCAGGACCATAGGGACGGTTCGTGCGTCCATCCTAAAAATCCACGTTCCTCGGAAATTCGTATACTGGGTGCGATCGCGTGCCAGCTCGGAGTCGGGCGGTCGAGGAACCCCCATCCGATCGTCCGAACGGCGTGGACCCTCGGCACGGCCCACATATTTGTACCTCGCGCGTCATCGGTGAATTATGCAAACGCTCGAGGTAACTGACGAACAGTACGTCTTCATCCAGCGTCTCCGCGAGAACATCTCCGAGTCGGTAGTGGGCAAGTACGGCTACGTCCGGGAACAGGATGCAGTCCAGTTTCTGATCGACAACCTCGACGATTCCGTCGAACTGGACGCGGACGTGGACTCCTCCGCGACGACGGACGTCGCAGCGTCGGTGGGCGCAGTCGTCGACGGTGAACCGGATCCGAACGAGCTCGAGTCGGTGTCCTACGAGGAGTCGGACGGCGAAACGACAGCGGCCGACGCGGAGCCGACCGACGGTTCCGCCGACGAGAGCGGAGCGGACGGCGGGGATGACGCGGACGACGGCGGGGATGACGCGGACGACGGCGGGGGTGACGCGGACGACGACGACATGTTGAACGAGATGATGAGCCTGCTCGACACCCACGACGACAAGTGGGAGGAGTCGTCGTCGGCCGACTACCGGTACACCGTGACGCTGCCGGACGGCTCGAGCGAGGACGTCCAGACGAAAGACGACGTCAGAGCGCTCCTGTTCAAGAACTACCGCTGACCTCGAGCGCTTCGAAGGCGTGCCTCGACCGGTTCGAACGCGCGGACGTCGGCAATCTCGAGTGCGTGAACCCACGGGAGATGGCATTCCCTCGAACGGACCCAAACTGGAATCGAGGACGAGGGCTCGGAACGGCCGTTTTCTCCCAGTAAACCACCTTTCAGCGCTGTTTTCCGAAGAGGATCCGTTGCCGATCGGTTCGACTCAGTCAGCTTCGATCCGATTCGAGGCGTGACCGCACGCCGGACGCGCGCGAGCGGACCACGGCAATGCAAGCCGACAATTTAGGTCGATTTACCCCTGATGAGGGGTGTGGTACCGAGTACCTATCAAAGGTGATGGTGAATATTGCCTGCAATTAACTCCTGGTAAATACCTTTTGGGGCCAACTTTAAGTATTTGGATTACTCACTCATTAAATACTATCGGTATCCGGCTGCCGGACCGATCCAGTCTGCGCTCGTCCCCAGCGCACGATGTGCGAGTCACGAACGACGGTCTCGCACGGCGACATGTGGTGATCGCTCGCATATGACATGGAAGACCGACGCCGCCCGATCGGATTCGCGCTCTCCGAGACGAGTCGCTTCGGAACCGGACCGCCGAGCGACGGTCGCGTCCGACCGACGGTTTGCAGCGAACGGCGACGACTCGACGGCGGGGGACCCACAACCTGCAATGATACCATGAACGGTGACATCGAGACGCTCGAGACGCTCAGCACGGAGTACAAGGAATCGATTCCCGCGGACCTGCGGGAGACCAAGTCCTTCGACTGGTACCTGACGGAGTGCTACGAGGACCCGAGGATCGCACGCAACGCCCACCAGCGAGTCGCGGACATGTTCGACTTCTACGGGACGGCCTACGACGAAACGGAAGGAGTCGTCGAGTACCAGCTCGCGAGCGAGGATCCGCTCAACGACGGCGAGAACACGTTCTACGGTACCGTTATCCATCAGTCGATCCACGAGTTCGTGAACAAGGTGAAATCGGGTGCACGACGGCTCGGGCCCGAACGGCGGATCAAACTCCTGCTTGGTCCCGTCGGCTCGGGGAAGTCACACTTCGACAAGCAGGTACGCCAGTACTTCGAGGACTACACGCTGCGCGACGAGGGTCGGATGTACACGTTCCGCTGGACCAATCTCTGTGACGTCATCAAAGATCAGGATCCGGCCGACGACACCGTCCGCTCCCCGATGAATCAGGATCCGCTCGTTCTCCTCCCGCTCGAGCAGCGCCAGCGGGTGATCGACGACCTGAACGAAGAACTCGACGCGCCGTACACGATCCAGAACGAGCAGGCCCTCGACCCCGAAAGCGAGTTCTACATGGACAAGCTGCTGGCGTACTACGACGACGACCTCCAGCAGGCGCTCGAAAACCACGTCGAGATCGTTCGACTCGTCGCCGACGAGAACAAACGCCAGTGCCTGGAAACGTTCGAGCCCAAGGACAAGAAAAACCAGGACGAAACCGAACTCACGGGCGACGTCAACTACTCGAAGATCGCCATCTACGGCGAGAGCGATCCCCGGGCGTTCGACTACTCGGGGGCGTTCTGTAACGCAAATCGCGGCATCTTCTCCGGCGAGGAGCTGCTCAAACTCCAGCGGGAGTTCCTCTACGACTTCCTGCACGCCACACAGGAGCAGACGATCAAGCCGAAGAACAACCCGCGGATCGACATCGATCAGGTGATCGTCGGGCGGACGAACATGCCCGAGTACAAGGACAAGAAGGGCGACGAGAAGATGGAGGCGTTCAACGACCGCACCAAGCGGATCGACTTCCCGTACGTCCTCTCGTACGAAGACGAAGCCCAGATCTACGAGAAGATGCTGAACAACGCCGACGTGCCGGACATCGACGTCGAGCCGCACACGCTCGAGATGGCCGGCCTGTTCGGCGTCCTGACCCGGGTCGAAGAGCCCGACAGCGAGACGGTCGATCTGCTCTCGAAGGCCAAAGCGTACAACGGCGAGATCGACGAGGGCGACGACATCGACGTCAAGAAGCTCCGCGAGGAGGCCGAACGGAAAGCCGAGATCGGCGAGGGAATGGTCGGCATCTCGCCGCGGTTCATCGGCGACGAGATCGCCGAGGCGATCATGGACTCGAAACATCGATCGCGCGGCTTCCTCTCGCCGCTTACGGTGTTCAACTTCTTCGAAGAGAACCTGGAGCACCACGGCTCCATTCCGGAGGACAACTTCGAGAAGTACTACCGCTACCTCGAGACCGTCCGCGAGGAGTACAAAGAGCGCGCGATCGAGGACGTCCGTCACGCGCTGGCGTACGATCTCGACGAGATCCGCCGACAGGGCGAGAAGTACATGGACCACGTCATGGCCTACATCGACGACGACACCATCGAGGACGAGTTGACCGGCCGCGAACAGGAGCCCGACGAGACGTTCCTGCGGTCGGTCGAGGAGAAACTCGACATTCCGGAAGACCGCAAGGAGGACTTCCGACAGGAGGTCTCGAACTGGGTCTCCCGGCGCGCCCGCGAGGGTGAGGCGTTCAACCCCCAGGACAACGAGCGCCTGCGCCGCGCACTCGAGCGCAAACTCTGGGAGGACAAAAAGCACAACATCAACTTCTCCGCGCTGGTGTCGGCCAACGAGTTCGACGACGACGAGCGCTCGGCCTGGATCGATGCGCTGATCGAACAGGGCTACTCCGAAGAGGGTGCCAAGGAAGTCCTCGAGTTCGCCGGCGCGGAGGTCGCCAAAGCAGAGATGGAAGACTGATATGACCGGCAACGACTACGTCACCGAGGCCGACCGCGCGCTCGAGGAAACGTACGAGGAACCGATGAGCCTCGCGGCGTACGTCGACCGGATCTTCGAGAAACCGACCGTCGCCTCCCACGCCTCGAAGTACCTGCTCGAGGCGATCGAGTCGGCCGGAACGCGCACGGTCGTCGAGGAAGGCGAGGAGAAAGAGCGCTATCGCTTTTTCGACGACCCGCACAACGGCGGCGAGCACGCGATTCTCGGCAACACGGAGGTGCTCAACGGCTTCGTCGACGATCTCCGGTCGATCGCGGCGGGTCGGGCCAAAGACGAGAAGATCATCTGGTTCGAGGGGCCGACCGCGACGGGCAAATCCGAACTCAAACGGTGTCTCGTCAACGGGCTCCGCGAGTACTCGAAGACGCCCGAGGGACGGCGGTACACGGTCGAGTGGAACGTCACGACGGCCGACGCCGACGACCGCGGGCTGAGCTACGGCGGCGATCCGACCGCCTCCGACGACCAGCACTGGTACGAGAGCCCCGTCCAGGCTCACCCGCTGTCGGTCTTTCCCGAGAACGTCCGCGAGCAGCTTCTGGGCGACCTCAACGACGACCTCGAGGACCACGTCCCGGTCCGGGTCGACGCGCGGCTCGATCCGTTCTCGCGGGAAGCGTACGACTTCCTCGAGGAGCGCTACCGCCGCGAGGGGAAAGCGGAGCTGTTCTCCGCGATCACGGACGACGCCCACCTCCGCGTGAAAAACTACGTCGTCGACGTGGGCCAGGGCGTCGGCGTCCTCCACTCCGAGGACGACGGCCCGCCGAAAGAGCGTCTGGTCGGCTCCTGGATGCACGGCATGCTCCAGGAACTCGACTCGCGCGGCCGAAAGAACCCGCAGGCGTTCAGCTACGACGGCGTCCTCTCGCAAGGCAACGGCGTTCTGACGATCGTCGAGGACGCCGCCCAGCACGCGGACCTCCTGCAAAAGCTGCTGAACGTTCCCGACGAACAGTCGGTCAAGCTCGACAAGGGGATCGGAATGGACGTCGACACGCAGCTGTTGATCATCTCGAACCCCGACCTCGAGGCCCAGCTCAACCAGCACGCCGATCGCAACGGGATGGACCCGCTGAAGGCGCTCAAGCGCCGGCTGGACAAGCACCGTTTTGGCTACCTGACGAACCTGAGCCTCGAGTGCGAGCTGATCCGTCGGGAGCTGACGAACGAGACCGCCGTCTGGGAGGCCGACAGCTACGACGAACTCGCACAGCGGATCAGAGGACCCGTCACGGCGACGGTCAAAGATCAGGTCGGCGAGACGCGAACGCAGGAGTTCGCTCCGCACGCGATCGAGGCGGCGGCGCTGTACGCCGTCGCCACCCGCCTCGACGAGGAGAACCTGCCGAACGGCCTCGACCTAGTCGACAAGGCGTTAATCTACGATCAGGGATACCTGCAGGAAGGCGACACGAGGCGAGAGAAAGACGAGTTCGACTTCGACGACGACGGACACGACGGCGAACACGGCATCCCCGTCACCTACACGCGGGATACGCTCGCGGAGTTGCTCCAGACCGACCGCGACCGTCACCACACCGAACTGCCGGTCGAAGACGTCGTCATGCCCCGCGACGTGCTGAACGCGATGGCCGAGGGGATGGCCGACGCGCCGGTGTTCTCGACGGGCGAGCGCTCGGAGTTCGAAAACCGGGTCGTGCCGGTGAAAAACTACGTCTTCGACCAGCAGGAGTCGGACGTCATCGAGGCGATCATGCACGAAAAACGCGTCGACGAGGAGACCGTCGCGGAGTACGTCGAACACGTCTACGCCTGGGAGACCGACGAGCCGCTGTACAACGACCGCGGCGAGCGCGTCGAACCGGATCCGCTGAAGATGAAGCTGTTCGAGATCGAACACCTCGGCCGGTTCTCCGAAGAGGAGTACCAGGGCAACCTCCCCAGAGAGAGCGTCCGGAACTTCCGTCGCGAGAAGGTGATCACGTCGTTGAACCGCCACGCCTGGGAACACCGCGACGAGGACTTCTCCGTCGAGGACGTCGACCTCACGGCGATCCCGGTGATAAAAAGCGTCCTCGAGAGCCACGACTGGGACGACGTCAGCCGGACCTTCGAGGACTTCGACCCGCGCCAGTGGGACGATCCGCCGAGCGGGACCGAGACGGAGACCGTCAAGGAGAACACGATCGGGACGATGGTCGACCGCTTCGACTACTCGGAGGCGTCGGCCGAACTGACCAGCAGACACGTCATGGGACAGGTGAGCTACCGATGGGACTGACTAGCGAGGTGCGAACATGGGACTGAGAGACGACCTCGAGCGATTTCGCGAAGTCGGCGAGGAGCGCCGAGAGGATCTGGCCGACTTCATCCAGTACGGCGATCTGGGCTCGAGCCGACCGGGCGAGATCAAGATCCCGGTCAAGATCGTCTCGTTGCCGGAGTTCGAGTACGACCAGCGGGACAAAGGCGGCGTCGGACAGGGCGACGGCGACACCCCCGACGTCGGCCAGCCGGTGGGACAGCCCCAGCCCCAGCCGGGAGACGGCGACGAGGACGGCGAACCCGGCGAGGAGGGCGGCGAACACGAGTACTACGAGATGGACCCCGAGGAGTTCGCCCAGGAGCTGGACGAGGAACTCGGGCTGGACCTCGATCCGAAGGGCAAGAAGGTCATCGAGGAGAAGGAGGGACCGTTCACGGACCTCACGCGGACGGGTCCCGACAGCACGCTCGACTTCGAGCGGATGTTCAAGGAGGGGCTCAAGCGAAAGCTCGCGATGGACTTCGACGAGGAGTTTCTGCGCGAGGTGTGCAAGGTCGAAGGAATCTCCGCGCGCGAGGTGTTCGAGTGGGCTCGCGGCGAGAACCTGCCCGTTTCGATGGCCTGGATCGAAGAGACCCACGACGAGGTCGCGGACCAACGCGGCGCGTGGTCGTCGATCGAGGAGGTCGAGGCGAACGTCGAACGCCAGAGCGTCCAGCAGAAGATCCGCCGCGAGGGGATCAAACACGTTCCCTTCCGTCGCGAGGACGAACGCTACCGCTACCCCGAGATCATCGAGGAGAAAGAGAAGAACGTCGTCGTCGTCAACATCCGCGACGTCTCGGGCTCGATGCGCGAGAAGAAACGCGAACTCGTCGAGCGGACGTTCACGCCGCTCGACTGGTATCTCACCGGCAAGTACGACAACGCCCAGTTCATCTACATCGCCCACGACGCCGACGCCTGGGAGGTAGAGCGCGAGGAGTTCTTCGGCATCCGCTCGGGCGGCGGGACGAAGATCTCGAGCGCGTACGAACTCGCCGCCGAGTTGCTCGAGGAGTATCCCTGGAGCGACTGGAACCGCTACGTCTTCGCCGCGGGCGACTCCGAGAACTCCTCGAACGACACCGAAGAGCGCGTGATCCCGATGATGGAGGAGATCGACGCCAACCTCCACGCCTACGTCGAGACGCAACCGTCGGGGAACGCGATCAACGCGACCCACGCCGAGGAGCTCGAGCGCCACTTCGGCACGGACGACGACGAGGTCGCGGTCGCCTACGTCAACGGCGAGGACGACGTCACCGACGCAATCTACGAGATCCTCAGCACGGAGGGTGACGACGATGAGTGACCGCGCCAGCGGTTCCCGCGCGACCCGCGAACCCCGGTGGTTCCCATGAGCAAGACGAACTCCAACGCCGACCGATACCGCAAGCAAGCGATCGCCAGCGAACTGGAAGAGCCGGTCTCCGAAGCTCGCAATCTGGCCGAAAAGCTCGGCCTCGAGCCGTACCCGGTCAAATACTGGATCATCGACTACGACGAGATGAACGAACTCATCGCCTACGGCGGATTCCAGTCGCGCTATCCCCACTGGCGGTGGGGAATGCAGTACGACCGCCAGCAGAAACAGGGCCAGTACGGCGGCGGGAAAGCGTTCGAGATCGTCAACAACGACAACCCGGCCCACGCCTTCCTCCAGGAGTCGAACACGCTCGCCGACCAGAAGGCGGTGATCACCCACGTCGAGGCCCACTCCGATTTCTTCGCGAACAACGAGTGGTTCGGCCTCTTCACGAGCGGACGCACGGACGACGACCAGGTCAACGCCGCCGCCATGCTCGAGCGCCACGCCCGGGCGATCGACGAGTACATGTCCGACCCGGAGATCGACCGCGCCGAGGTCGAAAAGTGGATCGACCACTGCCTCTCGCTCGAGGACAACATCGACCAGCACCGGGTGTTCCAGCGCCGCCTCGAGGTCGAGGGCCCGGACGGCGAGATCGACGAGGATCTCGCCGACAAACTGGACGAGCTCGAACTTTCCGACGAGATCAAAGGGGAGGTGTTCGACGACGAGTGGCTCGAAAAACTCGAGGCCGAAGACGCGGCGGTGACGTTCCCGGAGGAGCCACAGAAGGACCTCCTCGCGTTCGTCCGCGAACACGGCAAGCGGTACGACGGGGAGTCCGAGCGCGCCGTCGAGATGACGGAGTGGCAACGGGACGTCCTCGATATGATGCGAGCGGAGGCGTACTACTTCGCCGCCCAGAAGATGACGAAGGTGATGAACGAAGGCTGGGCCGCCTACTGGGAGTCGAAGATGATGACCGACGAGGGGTTCGCCGAATCCGACGAGGTCATCGACTACGCCGATCACATGGCACGGGTGCTCGGATCGCCCGGCCTCAACCCCTACAGCCTCGGCTTCGAGCTGTGGGAGTACGCCGAGAACACCACGAACCGCCGCGAGGTCCTCGAGCGATTGCTCCGCGTGGAGGGGATCTCCTGGCGCAACCTCACCGACGTCGTCGACTTCGACGAGGTGCTCGAGACGCTCGAGCCGCCGGAGGCCATCGCCGCGGTCACCGCCGAAACGCTCGACGAACTCGAGGAGGTTCCGAACGAATGGGTCGATAGAGAGGCGCTCGAAGCGGCCCGCAACGGCGAGATCGACGTCGATCGATACCCCTGGAAGGTGCTCACCTACGAGGGGCTGGCCCGGCGACACTACTCGCTCGTCAAGCGCCAGAACCGCGGCTTCCTCGCGCGGGTGAGCCAGAGCGAACTCGAGCGAATCGGTCGGTATCTCTTCGACGACGCCCGGTACTCCTCGGTCGAGGAGGCGCTCTCGGACGTCGACGTCACCGCGGGATGGGATCGGATGTTCGACGTCAGAGAGAGCCACAACGACGTGACGTTCCTGGACGAGTTTCTCACCCAGGAGTTCATCACGGAGAACAACTACTTCACCTACGAACACTCGAAGGCGACCGGCCAGTTCCACGTCGCGAGCGACGCCGCCGAGGACGTCAAAAAGAAGCTGCTGTTGCAGTTCACCAACTTCGGCAAGCCGACGATCGCGGTGTACGACGGCAACTACAACAACGCGAACGAACTGCTGCTTGGCCACCAGTACAACGGCGTCGTCCTCGATCTGGGCCAGGCTCGAGAAACGTTGAAGCGAATCTTCGAACTCTGGGGGCGACCGGTCAACCTGCTGACGATCGTCAAGGAAGTCGACGAACACGACGTCGAGGTCGCAAAGCGGCGCAACCGCGAACCCGAAGCGAAAGAACGAGGGAAGCTGATCCGCTACGACGGTGAGGAGGTCAGTATCACGGACGTTCCGTGGGAGGAGGTCGACCACCTCGCCGCCGACGACGTCGATTACGACACGAAACCCGACGAGTGGCTGGCCTGAGACGGTTTACTGTAAGTCATTTCCGGCGCAACCGCGATCCATGCGGCGGTTGCGCCGGTAAATCGTTACAGCAATCCGTATGAGACGGTCTGCTGTGACGATTTGCCGGTGCAATCCCGGACTGTCGCGATTGCGCCGGTCCTGGCGCACAACGGACCGTCTGACTGTCGTTTCTTCCTGAACGTTCCGAATTAAACTGCCGGAAGGCTTTTGGGTTCTATCAATCATGCAGGGGTACGATGGATGGGGATGGGGAGAGCCACGAGTCCGACGAGCACCGCGACGGTTCAGACGAATTCGACCTGCCGTCCGTGCTCGCTCGGCTCGACGATCCGAGCGAAGGCGCGCGCCGCGACGCCGTCCAACGCGTTCGCCGCCACGTCGACGAACGGCCCGAACGAGTCGTCCCGACCGTTCCGAAACTCCGTCAGCTTCTCGGCGAGTCCGCGACGGACTGTCACGAGGAGATCGCTTACTGTCTCGCGGAACTCGCCGACGAGTCGGTCGACGACGTCGCCCCGTCGATCGACGGGATCGTCGCGTTCCTCGCGGACGATCCGACCCACGCCGCGACGTCAGAACTGCTTCGCTGTCTCGCGACCGTCGCGGCGGACCGGCCGGCCGCGCTGGTCGACCACGCCGAGACGATCGCGGCCGCACTCGAGGAGCGCGACGGATACGACGTTCGGGGGATCGAAACGCTGGCTCGCCTCTCGAGTGCCGAACTCGACGCGCTCGAGCCGGCGGCCGTCGCCGCTACCGGATCGACGCTCGTCGCGGGACTCGAAGCCGACGAGCCGGCCGCGCGGGCGGCCGCCGCGGACGCGGTCGGACGGGTCGTCGACGGGATCGACGCCGAACCGTCGGTCGTCGCGTGCGACGGTGCCGAAGTTCGCCGCGACGGCGGCGAACTGACGGATTCGAGCGCGTGTGGTGGACTCGGACGCGTCGACGAACTGCTGTCGGCGCTCGCAACTGACGATCCCGATCCGACGGTTCGCGAGCGCGCCGCGTGGGCCGCCGATCGACTCCCCTAACCGGCAGGTCGGGCGGCGAGAGCGCCATCCTGTCCGGCGAATCGGGCGAGCGAGCGTCGGACCATATAAACCACCCCGGTATCGAGGTGCGTTACGTATCCGCTCGGATCGCCTCGTACCGAGTATGACCACCCACGAGTACACCTGCCCGGACTGTACGGGAACGATCGACCTTCCCGTCGAATCGCTCGAGGCGACGGTGGAACACGGCTGTCCGCTCTGTGGGGCGTCGGTCGATCGCGTCGGCGTCGCGACGGGATAACGGCTGTGCACCGACTCGTTCGCCGAAGACGACGATATCCGGTTGCGGCCGTCCGCTCCCGCGATCGCGGGCCGACGGACGCGGCCGAGAGTTCACCGCGACAGTATTTACCTGCGGCTTCCGAACGTCGTGGTGTCGATGTATCAGAACGTGCTCATTCCGACGGACGGGAGCGACGGCACCCGACGGTCGATCGTCCACGGACTGACGATCGCGGAACGATTCGGCGCCCGCGTCCACGCGCTATCGGTCGTTCCGGAGGGACCGCTGGGAACGCTCGAGAGCGAGGAGGCGACGCCCGCCGCCCACCGGGCGGTCGAACACGTCGAGAGCGAGGCGAGGCGGGCGGGCCTCGAGGTCGCCACCGCGGTCGACCACGGGGTGCCACACGAGGAGATCCTCGCGTACGCCGAGGCGGAGTCGATCGACGTGATCGTCATGGGGACCCAGGGACGAACCGGTCTCGATCGGGTGCTGGTCGGTAGCGTCACCGAGCGCGTCGTCCGGATGGCCGACGTGCCGGTCGTGACCGTCCGGCTGATCGACGACGTCCGGATCGAGGAGTCGGCGGAAGCCGAGCGACTCGCGCGGGAGGCGCTCTCGGACGCACGAACGGAGTACGATCCGGACGCGCCGATCGCAGACGGTCCCCACCGGATCAGCGCTACCTGGATCGTCCTGTTCGAGACTGAGGCTGGAATCGTCCGCGTCACCGTCGACGCCGCCTCGGGCGAGACGCGGCTCGAGAACGGCGAGTGATACCGTCTGTCGGACCGACGTACTGACGTGAGCGGTCCGGACGAGAAACCGTCGCAGACGACACCGCACACGTTCGGGACGGCCTACTGGGCGTCTCGGTCCGAACTGTCGCTCGAGATGAATCCGTTCTCCCGCAGTCGATCCGCGAACGACGATAGCACCGGCTTCGATCCCTGGGACGAGTTCGTTTCCGACACCCTGCCGGAGCCGGGGCCGTTCCTCGCGGACCACCGCGTGCTGGTCGACGACGCCCACGTCGGGTTCCACCGGCTGACGCGAGGACTGTTCGAACGGCGGGGCGTCTACGACGCGACGTTCGGGTACAACCTCGCGACGCTGAACCTGGATCGCCGCCACCCGGGCGCGGGGTTTCGGTACGCGATCGACGCCGACGATCCGGACGTCCTCCGGGCGGAGTTTACGCCAACGACCGAGTTCTGTCCGCAGGCCGACGCCCTCGTTACGGGCTCGTTTCGCGCCTGGAACGGCCTCTCCGACCGCCACGAGTACGAGGTCGTCCTCGTCAGAATTCATCCCTCACACCACCAGGCGACGCTTCTCAACGACTCGCTGGCCGGCCTCGAGCGCGGGCTGCGCGAGACCGGACGGGTTCCCGGGGAGGATGAAGGGGGCTCGAACGCCGGCACGTCCGCGTCGAGCAACGCGGCTGTCGAGTCGACCCCATCCTCGTCCGTCGACGTCTCGAGCGAACCGGAGGACGCCGCGCCGTTCTGAGTGGCGATGGCACCGAGTACGGCGGCGACGGTCAGTCGCTGGTCGCGGGCGTTCGTCGCGACCGGCGTCGCGTTCTTTCTCGCCTGGCACCTCGCCGTCCTCGCCGGCTATCCGCGTCCGGCGACCGTCGCGCTCGGGCTGTACGGCTTCGTCTTTCACGTCGTGTTCGGAAAGGCCTACGGGCTCGTTCCTTCGTACTTCGCCCGCGAGCTCGCCGTCCCGCGCGCGCCGACCATCCATCTGCCGCTCGCGGCCGTGGGCGCGGTCGGGTTCTTCGCGAACGCCGCCGAACTCGCGCCGCCGATCGTCGGTACCGTCGCGGCCGCGTCCTGGCTCGCCGGCTGTCTCGTCTTCGTCGGGAGCGTCGGCTGGACCGTCCGGAGTAACTGGACGGGACGCGAGACCGGAACCGGCTCGGTCGACGCCCACCGGACGCGCGTCGATCGGATCGCAAACGCCGCGATTCCGTTCGTCTTCGCGTACCTGCTCGTCGGCTCGAGTCTGGCCGCGGTCGATCGGATCGGCGCGGGATCGGCGGCGCTCCCGGCGCAGGCGACGACCCACCTGCTCGCGGCCGGCGCGGCGGCCCTGCTCGTCTTCGCGATCGGATTTCGGCTCCTCCCCCGGCTGCTCGCCGTCGCGCCACATGGGAGTCTCGTGGCCGTCGTTTTGCCGACCGGTGCCGTCGGACCGGCGCTGCTCGCGCTCGGCTTTCGGAGCGAGAGCGCGTTCCGGATCGGCGCGGCGCTGCAGATGATCGCACTCGTCGGCTTCGCGGTCGCGTACGCCGACGTCTACCGCCGCAGCGAGCGCCGTCGCGTCGGGGGCTGGACGATCCTCGCCGCCTCGGGCTTCGCCGTTTTGCTCGCCGCGCTCGGCGGCACCGTCGTGGTCGCCGCCGGGAGCGCCGGAGTCGTCGAGACCCACTACCGGATCGCGATCGGCGGCTTCCTCGGTCTGACGATCGTCGGCGTCACCTATCACTTCTATCCGCCGGCGGTGGCCTCGAGCGCGCGCGTCGACGATCGGACCGCGGCGGCGGCCGCGCTGGCGCTGATCGTCGGCCTGGCGCTCGAGGGGGTCGGACTGGTGGCTCTCGGTTCGGCCGTCGCGACCGCGGGACGGTCGCTCTCGGTACTGGGTGCGGTGCTCTACGCCGTGGTACTCGGATCGGTGTTTCGCGCCCGTCCCGTCTGAGGCCGGTCGAGCGTCGGCTGGTTCGGGTCACCCGCGCGCCCGTCATCGGTTGGGATCGCCGGTCGTCTCCGCGGCCCGGACGTCGGCGCTCGAACCCGCCTCGTTGCCCTCTCCGTCGGTGGGGCTCGAGCCCGCGAGGACGCCGGCGACGCCCCCGGGCGCGTGACGGTGGATCGAACGGAGCACGTTCAGGACGAACAGACAGAATCCGATCCCCAGGATGGCGGCGAAACCCGCCGTCACGACGCCGGGGGCGGCGACGAACGGTTCCGCAGCCAGGCCGGCGAATCCGACGACCGTGAGTCCGAAGTCGGCTCGCTCGAGTCGGCCGTCGTAGAGGTCGTCGACCGTCGGAACCGGCTCGAAACCGATACGGTCGCTGTAGCGCTCGAGCCAGACGATGAAGGGGACGACGTGATAGAGCGAACCGACGACGACGAACGCGAAGACGCCCACGACCAGCAGGATCGCCGCGTCCGGGTGACCGAACAGTCCACCGTGGCCGAGCGGATCGAGCCACCAGGCCGGGACGGCGAGCGCGATCCAGGCGGAAAGCGACGCGACGACGACCCAGTACCGATCCGTCATCGGGGATCGATCGGCCGTCGCGCGCCCGAGCAGACGAGCGACGACGACGGTGAACGCGGCCAGCCCGAGGAGGAACGCGAGCCCGCCCGCGCGAGCCACCGACTCGAGTCCGAGGCCGCGACCCGCCGCGAACGCGACGAGACCGAGCGGAACGGCTACCGTCTCGAGACGAAAGAGCGCGTCGTCGAGGGCGTCCGGCTCCGACTGGGCGAACATCGCCGTCAGCTGACGGAGCGCGCCCACGATCGTGACGAGGACGGCTCCGTACAGCGCGAGCGTCGCGTGGACGACCAACGCGTCTCCGCGGGCCAGCGGCGTCGCGTCGAAAATCGGCCTCGAGAAGTCGACGGCCAGCAGGTAGCCGAGCGGCGCGAGGACGGCGAAACAGGCCAGCGCGAGCGCGAAATGGCGTTCGGTGAAGTCCAACGGACGCGCCCGGAGCAGGGTCCGGCCGACGGTGTAGACGAACGTCCACAGCCCGAGCAGAATCGGTGCCGCGACGTACGGGAGCCAGGTCACCTCACCCGCGAGCAAAGCGACGACGAACCCGATCGCACCGACGGTCACGAGCCACAGCTGGACGACCGCGAGGCGGCGAGAGTGGATCGCCACGCCCGACCAGACGGGGACGAACTGCGTCATCGCGCCCATGATCGTGATCCCGATCCAGCCGAGCAATGCGACGTGGACGTGCGCGACGGCCGAGAGTCCGGAACCCCCGGGTAGCGCGAGCGCGAATCCGCCGACGACCGTCGCGAACAGGAACCCGAGCGCCACGACGAAGTGGCGCAGCGGGATCGCCATCGGCGGCTGCTGGTCCGTCCTGAGTTCCCCGGGTAACCGGTTCATACGATCCCGTTCGCGTTCGACCGCCGTCCCGTTGTATCCGAACGTGTTCGGAGTCGGGCTTTCGCTCGGCGGCGACGGAGCATCGAGTATGTCGACAGAATCCACGGAGTGCGAGCCGGATCGAGAACGACCCCGGACGACGGTGACGGTCCGGTGTACCGGCCACGTCCGCGAGGCCGTCGGCGCGCACGAACTCGAGTTCACGTTCGAGGGACGTCGACTGCGCGAGTTCCTCGAGGCGTTCTTCGAGGAGTACGACGTCGCGGACCTGCTCGTCGCGGAGACGGAGGCCGACGCGACGGCCCGGGGCTGGGCCGACCCGCCGGAGTCGCTTCCGGGCACGTGGCGAAAGAACCCGCCGGGCGAACAGACGCGCACCTACGCCCGCGTCTGCGTCAACGGTCGGTTCAACGAACACGCCGACGGCTTCGAGACGGTGCTCGAGGACGGCGACCGCGTCGCCCTGATCTATCCGTTCATGTTCTGTTGCTGAGCGGCGGGTTCGCGGTCGGTCGCCCGGCGGGTCGCAGACCGCATCGAGTCGCGTCGATCGCGATCCGAGCGAACGTTTCGGGTGAACGTATTCGGCTCAACCGCCACGTCGTTCGGGCGCGAGCGGAACGCACGTCAACTCGGTCACCCACGGCGACCACGGCTGTCCCGAACGGTGCCGCTGGGACGAACTCGAGGAGGCGTTCGAGGAGCGTCGACTCGAGTACGTCGACCGCCGTGGCTGCGGCGATCACGTCACCCGCTCGCACGTCGGCGAGTGGAGGGTGTCGTTCACAGAATTCGCTTGCCGAACGCGCTGGCGGTGAGTTCGGCCGCGAGCGTCGCCGTCTCGTTTCGCTCGTCGAGGATCGGGTTCACCTCGACGACGTCCATCGAGCGGAGCGCGCCCTCCTCCTCGTGGCGGCGCGAGACGGTCTCGAGCGCGGAGTGAGCCTCCCGGTAGGTGACGCCGCCGCGGACCGGCGTGCCGACGCCGGGGGCCGTCGTCGGATCGAGCCAGTCGAGGTCGAGGCTGACGTGGACGCCGTCGGTGTCGTTCGTGGCGACCGAGAGGGCGTCCTCGACGACCGCCGTCATCCCCCGTTCGTCGATATCGGCCATCGTAAAGGCCGTCATCTCGCTGTCGCGTACGAGATCGCGCTCCCGTTCGTCGATACTCCGAAGGCCGACGTACGCGATCGCGTCCTCGCGGACGTTCGGCGCGTGAGCCCACCCCATCTCGCCGAAGACGTCCCGGCCGAGGATCGCGCCCAGCGGCATCCCGTGAACGTTCCCGCTGGGGGACGTCTCCGGCGTGTTCAGGTCGGCGTGAGCGTCGAACCAGATCGCGCCGAGTTGCGCTTGCCGCGACGAGCCGTTCATCGACCCGATCGCGACCGAGTGGTCGCCGCCCAGCACGAGCGGAAACGCGTCGTTCGCGAGCGCGTCCGCGACCTGATCGGCGAGGCGCGAACAGACGTCCTCGATCTCGCGGAGGAACTTCGCGGTTCCGCGCGTCGGCGGATCGGCGTCCGGATCGCGCTCTTCGGCTCGAGGGACGAGCAGATCGCCGGCGTCGACCGGTTCGACGCCCGCGTCCTCGAGTTCGCTCGCGAGGCCGCCGTAGCGGATCGCCGACGGGCCCATGTCGACGCCGCGGCGATCGGCTCCGTAGTCCATCGGCACGCCGATGATTCGAACGGTCGAATCCATACGCGACCTACGCCCGCCAGGTGCTTTGTCGTGACGACTCACTCGTTCGTCGGTCGGCGACAGATTTAGGGTTAGACCGCTCTAAATTCGCGTACGATGATGTTGAGCGACGTGATGGAAGACTACCTCAAAGTGATCTACCAGCTCCAGCAGGAAACCGACGACCGGATCAAAACGTCCGAGATCGCCGACGAGCTGGACGTCACGTCGCCGACGGTCACCAGTATGCTCGAGAAACTCGAAGAGCGGGGGCTCATCGACCGCGAGAAGTACCGCGGGGTGACGCTGACCGACGAGGGCGAGACCGTCGCACTCGAGATCGTCCGTCACCACCGGCTGCTCGAGGCGTATCTCACCGAACACCTCGATTACGACTGGTCCGAAGTCCACGCGGAAGCGGATCGCCTCGAACACCACATCAGCGAGGACTTCGAGGCCAGAGTCGCGGACGCGCTCGATCAACCCGAAGTCGATCCACACGGTTCACCGATCCCGAGTGCGGACCTCGAGCCGCCGGAACGCCCGGACGGCAAGTCGGTCGTGGAGTTCACGGAAGGCGACGTCGTCGTCGTCGAGGAGGTCGCCGATCACGATCCGGACATCCTCTCGTATCTCTCCGACCACGGCGTCGAACCCGGCGTCGAACTCGACATTCTCGAGGTCGCGCCGTTCGGCATGATCACCGCGAGAGCGAGCGGACGCGACGACCCCGTCTCGCTTCCCGAAGACGTCGCGCGTCACGTCCGCGTCACACAGCCGGCGGAGCTCGAGCAGTAGGGGACGAAACCGGCGACTGCGACGATCAGCCCCCTCCAGAATTAGATTCGATCGAACTGTTCCATCATCCAAAGAGATATATGTTTAGAGGCGTCTAATAATACGTAATGAGTCGACGATTCGAGAGCCTCGGGGGTGTGCCGGACCGATGAGCGGCCGGTCTCTCTACGATCTTCCCAGGAGCGTTCTCGCGCTCGGACCGGTGGTGATACTCCTCTCGATCTTCGGGCTGTTGTATCTGACGTCGCCGTTCGGTGATCTCGCGTCGGTCGACGAGGCGAGCACGCTCGAGATTCTCTGGATGCTGACCGTGATCGGCGCGCTCGCAGGCGTCGTTCCCGTCGCGATCGGGATGCTCTGGTTCCCGTTCATCCGGGATCTCGACCCCCGATACCTCCACGCCTTTCTCGCGCTGGCGGCCGGCGTGCTGGTGTTCATCGCCATCGAGATGACCGAAGACATCGCCGACTACGCCGGTGCGGCCGAAAACACGTCGGCCGCCGTCGTGCTCGCCGTCGTCGGCGTCGCGGGAACGTTCGCCGTCATGTACGTCGCGAGCGAGTGGCGCGGGCGGAAGATGGCCTCGACGGAAAAGAGCGGCCTCGAAATCGCCTACCTCGTCGCGCTCGCGCTCGGTCTACACAGCATCGGCGAAGGCCTCGGCATCGGCGTCGCCTACGTCCAGGGCGATGCGACGCTGGTGATGTTGCTCGTCCTCGCGTTCGTGTTGCACAACGTGATGGAAGGGCCCACCGTCGTCGCCGCCGTCGCCAGAGACAGGGAGACGCCGCCGCTGTATCACTTCGCCGCGATGGGGCTCATCGCCGGCGGACCGGTTATCCTGGGCGGGTGGATCGGCAGCTTCGCCCAGTCGGACCTGCTCGCCGTGTTCTTCTTTGCGATCGCCGTCGGTGCGATCCTGCAGGTGCTCATCGAGGTCGCGGAACTGATCCGCTTCGACGCCGAGGCGGTGCTGACGCGAATCAACGCCGCGGCGTTCGCCAACGGATTCGTCCTCATGTTCCTGCTCGAGGACGTCCTCGGCGATCTCCTGCTCGAAGGCTGGCTCGTTCCCGTTTAGGCGCGATCGCGATCGATTCGATGGGGCTAATTCCGAAAACCAACCCTGGCGACCCGTCGGGTTTAAGGAAGCCAATTACGAACCATTCGCTATGTCATCCATCGAACTGACTCCGAGCCAGAAGAAAATCCTTCGCGCCCTGACGAACCTCCACAAGGAGTCCGAGGACGCGATCAAAGGCGAAGACATCGCAGAACAGGTCGACCGCAATCCGGGAACGATTCGTAACCAGATGCAGAGTCTCAAAGCCCTCCAGCTGGTAGAGGGCGTACCCGGCCCGAAAGGTGGCTACAAGCCGACCGCCGCGGCCTACGAAGCCCTCGAAATCCAGCAGATGGACGATCCCGCCTCGGTTCCGCTCGAGCACGAAGGCGAACCCGTCGAGGACGTCATCGTCGAAGAGATCGATCTCTCGAGCGTCCACCACCCGGAGCTCTGTCGGGCCGAGATCCACATGCAGGGGACGATCGGCGACATCTCCGAGGACGACTCGGTCACCGTCGGTCCGACGCCGCTGTCGAAACTCGTCGTCGAGGGACGCGTCGACGGAAAAGACGACACCAACAACATTCTCATCCTCCGCATCGACGACATGATCGCGCCCGCCGAGGAACCCGAACACTGACGCGACCGACGCGCCTCGAAAACGGTCGCTCTCTCTTTTCGCTCTCGATCTCCGAACTCGTTTCCGCCGGAAGAGTATCCGAATCGCGGTTCGACCGACCGCAACCGTTCGGTCCGGTACCGATCGCAACGGGACGACGCACGCTCTTTTACGGGCTCTCGTCCGTCGACTCGTCCGCCGGATCGCCTTCGGAATCGGCCGCGATCGATTCCGCCGAAATCACGTCGACGCTCGCGACGGCGTCGCCGTCCTCGACGTCCATCACGATGACGCCCATCGTGTTGCGCCCGACCGTCGAGATCTCGTCGACGCGCGTGCGAACGATCTGTCCGCGTTCGCTCATCACCACGAGCTGGTCGTCGGCCGCCACCGCCTTCGCCGCCGTGACCGAGCCGTTTCGGTCGCCCGTCTTGATGTCGATCAGTCCTTTCCCGTAGCGCGACTGGGTGCGATACTCCGAGAGGAGCGTTCGCTTTCCGTACCCGTTGCGCGTGACCGTCAACAGCGCCCGCTCGTCGTCCTCGTCGGTCGCAACGAGACCGGCGACCGCGTCGTCGCCCTCGAGGTCGATGCCGTTGACGCCGCGGGCGTTGCGGCCCATCGCCCGGACCTCGTCCTCGTCGAATCGGATCGTCATCCCGTGTTCGGTCGCGATGACCAGATCCTGCGAGCCGTCGGTCACCTCGACGTCGACGAGTTCGTCGCCTTCCTCCAGGTCGGCCGCGATGATCCCGGTCGAGCGGATGTTGTCGAACTCCCCGCCAGCGGTGCGCTTGACGTAGCCGTGTCGAGTTGCCATCGTCACGTACTCGCCGTCGCCGAAGGCGTCCGTGTCGACGATCGCGGTGATGTCCTCGTCGGCCTCGAGGTCGAGAATGTTGACCGCGGACTTACCGCGTGCGGTCCGTCCCATCTCCGGGATCTCGTAGGTCTTGAGCCGGTAGACTTTCCCCCGGTTGGTAAAGCACAGCAGGTAGTCGTGGGTGTTCGCACGGAAGACCGTCGAGATGCGGTCACCGTCTTTGACGTCCGCGCCGATGATACCCTTGCCGCCCCGTCCCTGCGGATCGAACTGCTCGATCGGCATCCGCTTGACGTAGTCGTCTTCGGTCATGACGACGAACACCTCCTCCTCCGGGATGAGGTCCTCGTGGGTGACCGTTCCCTGATCCTCGACGATCGAGGTTCGTCGGTCGTCGGCGTACTCGGCTTTGATCTCCCGCAGTTCGTCTTTGATCACCGAGAGCAGTTCCCGTTCGCTTTCGAGGATCTCCGTCAGGCGTTCGATCTCCGCGGTGACGTCCTCGTACTCGTCTTCGATCTCGGCCGCCTCCATCGAGGTGAGGCTGCCGAGTTGCATGCGAACGATGTGTTCCGCCTGGGCTTCCGAGAAGCCGAACTCGTCGGATAATCCCGCTTTCGCCTCGGTCCGATCCTCGCTGTTTCTGATCAGGTCGACGACCTCCTCGGCGTTTTCGACCGCCTTGAGCCGTCCCTCGAGGATGTGCGCGCGCTCTTTCGCTTCGGAGAGGTCGTACTCGCTGCGCCGACGGACGACCTCACGGCGGTGAGCGATGTACTCCTCCAGGGTCTCTTTGAGCGAGAGCACCTGTGGCTGGCCGTCGACCAGTGCGAGGTTGATGACGCCGAAGGTCTTCTCGAGGTGGTTCTCGAGCAGTTTGTTCTTGACGACCTCGACGTTCGCGCCGCGGTTGCACTCGACGACGATCCGAACGCCGTCGCGGTCGGACTCGTCCCGGAGGTCCGAGATACCCTCGATCTCGCCCTCGTTGACGTCCTCTGCGATTCGCTCGACCATCCGGGCTTTGTTCGCCTGGTATGGCAGTTCCGTGATGACGATTCGTTCGCGGCCGTTTTTCCACTCCTCGACCTCGAACTCGGCGCGCACGCGGATGCGTCCGCGGCCGGTCTTGTACGCCGAGTAGATGGCGTCGCGGCCGACGATGTTCGCACCCGTCGGAAAGTCCGGTCCCTTGACGTGGTCCATCAGGTCCTCGACCGTCGCGTCCGGATCGTCGATCAACTCGATCGTCGCGTCGACCACTTCGCCCAGGTTGTGCGGCGGGATGTTCGTCGACATGCCGACCGCGATTCCCGAGGAGCCGTTCACGAGGAGGTTCGGAAACGCCGACGGCAGGACGACCGGCTCCTGCAGTCGGTCGTCGTAGTTCGACTGAAAGTCGACGGTGTCCTTCTCGATGTCCTCGAGCAGCTCCTCCGAGACGGGGGCCATCCTGGCCTCGGTGTACCGGGGTGCCGCGGCCGGGTCGCCGTCCATCGAGCCGAAGTTACCCTGGCCGTCGACCAGCGGATACCGCATCGAGAAGTCCTGGGCCATCCGCACGAGCGTGTCGTAGATCGCGCTGTCGCCGTGCGGGTGGTAGTCACCCATCGTCTCCCCGACGATCGAGGAGGACTTGCGGTGACTCGAGCCGCTCGTGACGCCCATCTCGTGCATCGCGTACAGGATGCGCCGGTGGACGGGTTTCAGCCCGTCCCGGACGTCCGGGAGGGCGCGACCCGCGATGACGGACATCGCGTAGTCGATGTAGCTCTGTTCCATCTCGTCCTCGATACGGACGTTCTCGACCGCTCGAGCCTCTACGTCTGTCGGATCGGGTACGTCTGAACTCATTGTTGTTACCTCACCTCGCCTCTCAGATGTCGATCCATTCCGCCTCCGGAGCGTGGTCTTTGATGAACTGCTTGCGCGGTTCGACGGCGTCGCCCATCAGCACGGAGAACATCTTGTCCGCCGCGGCGGCGTCCTCGACCGTGATCTGTTTGAGGATGCGATTTTCCGGATTCATCGTCGTCTCCCACAGCTGCTCGGGATTCATCTCGCCGAGGCCCTTGAACCGCTGGACCTGAGAGGGGTTGCCGTCGCACTTCTCCTCGACGATCTCGTCGCGTTCGACGTCGGTCATCGCGTCGTAGGTCTCGCCGCGATAGCGGATGCGATACAGCGGCGGCTGGGTCGCGTAGACGTAGCCGCCCTCGAGCAACGGCCGCATGTGCCGGTAGAAGAACGTCAGCATGAGCGTCCGGATGTGGGCACCGTCGACGTCGGCGTCCGTCGCCATGATGATCTTCTTGTAGCGGACGTTCTCGACGTCGAACTCGTCGCCGATCCCCGCCCCGATAGCGGTGATCATGTTCCGGATCTCGTCGTTCTCGAGGATCCGGTCGAGGCGGTGTTTCTCGACGTTGAGGATCTTCCCCTTGATCGGGAGGACCGCCTGGAACTCCGGATCGCGAGCCTGCTTGGCGCTGCCGCCCGCGGAGTCACCCTCCGCGATGAACAGCTCCGCCTCCTCGGGATCTTTGGTCTGACAGTCCGCGAGCTTGCCCGGCAGCGACGTCGACTCGAGCGCCGACTTGCGCCGCGTCAGCTCCTCTGCCTTCTGGGCCGCCATCCTGGCTTTCGCAGCCTCGACGGCTTTCATCACGATCGCCTGGGCGGTGTCGGGGTGCTCCTCGAAGTAGGTGCCGAGCCCCTCGTGCATCGCGCTCTCGACGATGCCGCGAACTTCCGAGTTACCGAGTTTGGTCTTGGTCTGGCCCTCGAACTGCGGGTCGGGGTGTTTGACCGAGATGACCGCCGTCAGCCCCTCGCGGATGTCCTCGCCTTTGAGGTTGTTCTCGAGGTCCGAGAGGAGGTCGTTTTCGTTGGCGTAGTCGTTGACCGTCCGGGTCAGCGCGGTCTTGAAGCCCGTGAGGTGCGAGCCGCCCTCGCGCGTGTTGATGTTGTTCGCGAAGGCGTGGATCGAGCCCTGGAGATCTTCCGTGGCCTGCATCGCCACCTCGACGTGGATGTTCTGGGCCTCGTCTTCGAAGTAGATGACGTCGTCGTGCATCACCGAGCGCGTCTCGTTCAGGTACTCGACGAACTCGCGGATGCCGCCCTGGTACTCGTAGGTCTCCTCGACGGGAGTCGAGGCGTCGTCGGCGTCCGCGCGCTCGTCGCAAAGCGTGATCCGGACGCCCGAGTTGAGGAAGGCGAGCTCTCGGAGTCGGTTCGACAGCGTCGAGAAAGCGAACTCGTCGGTCTCGAAGATGTCGTCGTCGGGCCAGAACCGGATCTCGGTTCCGGTCTCCTCGTCGGCGTCCATCTCCCGGACCAGCTCCATGTCGCCGACGGGTTCGCCCGCCTCGAAGGAGTGACGGTAGACGCCGCCGTCGCGTTTGACCTCGACCGCGAGTCGCGCCGAGAGGGCGTTGACGACGCTCACGCCGACGCCGTGGAGCCCGCCCGAGACCTGGTAGGATTTGTTGTCGAACTTACCGCCCGCGTGGAGGACGGTGAGAATCACCTCGAGTGCGGGACGGTCGTACTCTTCGTGAGTGTCGACGGGGATGCCTCGCCCGTCGTCCGCGACGCTCACCGAACCGTCGTCGTGGATCGTGACGGTGATGTCGTCGCAGTAGCCCGCCAGTGCCTCGTCGATCGAGTTGTCCACCACTTCGTAGACGAGATGGTGGAGCCCTCGAGAGTCGGTAGAACCGATGTACATCGCCGGTCGCTTTCGCACGGCCTCCAGGCCTTCCAGAACCTGGATCTGTCCGGCGCCGTACTCGCTATCCTGGGACATGAGAAACCTGCTTTCGGGTAGTGGACGGTCACATATAAAGCTTCACGTACGCGCGCGGGCGAGTGCAAAACCGATGACGGTTCGGCCTGCAACCGCTACGTCGTCGACCCCGACGGCGTCTCTCCGTCGTCGCGTGGATCACCCGGAACACCTTTGACGCTGACCGAAATCCTCTCTGGTATGATCGACGAGACGGTCGAGGAGATTCAGGCGATGCAGACGCACAGCTCCTCGGTGGTCGCCATCCGCGCGGCGCGCGCCCTCGAGGAGCTGACCGAACGGGAGTTCGCCACCGTCGAGGAGTATCTCCGCTCGCTCGAACAAAACGGCGACGCGCTTCGGCGGGCCAACCCCTCTCACGCCTCGCTCCAGAACGCGATCCGATCGGTCGTCGAAAACGTCGCGGACGAGGATCCGGAGACGGTCGAGGAGGCCAAACGGTTGACGCGAGAGCGGATCGCCTGGGTGGTCGATACGGTCGAGTCGGGAAAGCGACTCGCCGCCGAGAACGCGGCCGAGATCCTCGAAGACGGCGCGACGCTTCTGACTCACGACTTCTCCTCGACGGTGATCGAAGCCCTCGAACGGGCGACCGACGCCGGAAAGTCCTTCGACGTCTACGTCACGGAAGCCAGACCGCGGTACATCGGCCGCAAGACGGCGCGGCGGCTCGCAACCGTCGACGACGTCGACGCCACGCTGATCACCGACAGCGCCCACGGCGTCTACCTCGAGGAGTGCGACCGCGTGGTCGTCGGGATGGACTGCATCGTCGAGGACACCCTGTACAACCGCGTCGGAACGCTGCCGATCGCCGCGACCGCGGATCAACTCGACGTTCCCGTTACCGTGCTGGGATCGGCGTCGAAGATCGTCGCCGAGGGGTTCGTCTTCGAGAACGACTTTCGCTCGAGCGTCGAGGTCATGTCCGAGCCCGCCGACGGGTTCGCCGTCGAGAATCCGGCCTACGACGCGACGCCGGTCTCGCTGCTCGAGAGCGTGATCACCGACGACGGACGTCAACCGTTCTGACAGTCGGCCTGCGATGGCCACAGCATATCGTCGCTCGCGGTGAACGGGGCGTATGCGTCTGGTGCAGGTGTTCGTCCCGCAGGGCGATCTGGAACTCGTCCTCGAGACGGCCGATCGAACGGGCGTCGACTACGCGGTCTCCGAGGAGACGAGCCGCGGCGAGTTCGAGGCGATCGTGTCGATCCCCGTCCCGCCGGCCGCCGTCGAGCCGTTGCTCGCGGGACTTCGCGACGCCGGCTTCGACGAGGACTCGTACACGGTCGTGACGGCGGCGGAAACCATCGTCTCGAGCCGAGCGGAAGCGCTCGCTGGGCGATTCTCCGGGACGCGAATCTCGCGCGAGGAACTCAGGGCGCGAGCGGCCGACCTCGCGCCCGCCGCGTCGACGTACTTCGTCCTCCTCGTGGTGAGTACGGCTATCGCCACGGCCGGGTTGTTGCTCGATTCCGCGGCGACGATCATCGGCGCGATGGTCGTCGCACCGCTGATGGGGCCGGCACTCGCCGCGAGCGTCGGCGTCGTGGTCGACGACGACGAACTCGCGGCTCGCGGCGTGTTCCTGCAGGTCGCCGGTCTCGTCGCCGCCGTCGCGACCGCGGCGCTGATCGGCTGGCTCCTCCGGGGGACGATACTGTTGGCACCGGGGTTCGACATCACCACGGTCCCGCAGATTCGAGAGCGAATCACGCCCGACTTGCTCGCGCTGTTTCTCGCGCTCGGATCGGGCGTCGCGGGCGTCGTCAGCCTCGTCCGAAACGTCGGATCGGTGCTCGTCGGCGTCGCGATCGCGGTCGCCCTCGTCCCGCCGGCGGCGACGGTCGGCCTCGGCGTCGCCTGGGGACATCCGACGGTCGTCGTCACGGCGGGGACGCTCGTCCTCGTCAACCTCCTCTCGATCAACCTCACCGCCCTGATCGTGCTGTGGCTCTCGGGCTACCGTCCACACCGCGGCTCGAAGGTCGAGCACGTCTACGGACGGCTGCGATCGCGCGTCGTCGTTCTCGTCGTCGCCATCGCCGTCCTCTCGGTCGTTCTGGGCGGCGTCACCTACGGAACGTACCAGACCGCCGCCGTCGAACACGACGTGAAGACGGAACTCGAGGCGATGAGCGACGATCCGGCGTACGGCGGCCTCGAGTTTCGGGAGGAACGCGTCGAGTACGAACTCGTCGACGTCTACGCGGGAAACCGGCCGCAGGTCACCGTGCTCGTCGAGCGGCCACCCGGGCAGACGGAACCGTCCGACTTCGCCGACGACGTACGAGAACGTCTCGAGACGGCCGCCGGAATCCAACTCGAGGTCGCGATCGAACTGGTCGACACCCGGCGCAGCGGCTGACCGGGTCGATGAAGCGTCTCGGCGGAGCGACGATCACGGTCGCTCGCCGAACGTCCGGGGGGACCCATCCGTCGGCGCCGCCCAGTCGACGGCGTTTCGAAGCACCCGCCGAACCGCGTCGTCCTCGTAGATCGGGTACGTCTCGTGTCCCGGCCTGAAGTAGAAGATCCGCCCGCTGCCACGGCGGTAACAGCAGCCGCTTCGAAACACCTCGCCGCCCTCGAACCAGCTCACGAAGACGAGCCGATCCGGTTCGGGAACGTCGAACGGTTCGCCGTACATCTCCGTCTCGGGTAGCTCGATCGATTCTTCGAGACCGTCGGCGATCGGATGACCGGGGTCGACGACCCACAGCCGTTCCGCTCGTCCGTCCTCGCGCCACTGGAGGCTACAGGTGGTCCCCATCAGTCGTTTGAACACCGTCGAGTAGTGGCCGGAGTGGAGGACGATCAGTCCCATTCCCTCGAGCACGCGCGACCGAACCCGATCGACGACCGCGTCCGAAACCTCCTCGTGGGCCGTGTGTCCCCACCACAGCAGAACGTCCGTCGTCTCGAGCACTTCGGGCGGCAGTCCGTGGTCGGGTTCGTCCAGCGTCGCCGTCGTCACCTCGTGATCGTCCAGCGCGTCGGCGAGCGTCGCGTGGATTCCGTCGGGATACACGGTTGCGACCTCGTCGCGCTCGCGTTCGTGTCGAAACTCGTTCCAGATCGTGACATCGGCCATGCGGCGGGCGTCCACGCGAGCGCCCATAGCTGAGGTGGTTGCAGCCCGGAAACCGGATTCACAATCGTTTATTTCTCTCGAGGATAGACAAACGGGTTAGTTAAAATATATTGTTTATAGAGACAGTCAGATAATTCTAACCGAGAAAGTAGTCACAACTCTTATTTCGATCGCTGACCGCGTACCTACATGGAATCCTGGCTTCACAGACAAACGACGACGAAACGGCGCATTTCTCACGCTCTCTGTCCGCTCGAAACGTGGAAATCGGGGGTTTCTCCATGATCGGCGACGGGATCGGCGTCGGAATCGTCGGTCTCGGCGGAATGGGGACGCTCCACGCGCGACGCATCGACGAACTCGGCGCGGACGTCGTCGCCGGCGCGGATCTGGTCGAAGCCAAGCGCCGCCAGTTCGCAGGCGAGTTCGGAGCCGAGACGTACGAGACACACGAAGGGCTCGTCGTCGACGATAACGTCGACGCCGTCGTCGTCACGACGCCCAACCGATTTCACGAACCCATCACGGTCGCCGCCCTCGAGGCGGGCTGTGACGTCCTCGTCGAGAAGCCCCTCGCTCACACCTTAGAGAGCGCGGTGCGGATCGCCGAGGCGGCCGCGAAGGCCGAGGGCATCTGTATGGTCGGCTTTCACAACCGCCACGCCGGATCGATGGCGATGTTCGACGAGTACGACGCTCGCGGCCGGTTCGGCGATCTCACGCACGTCGAGGCGAACTACGTTCGCCGACGCGGGGTCCCCGGACCGGGATCGTGGTTCACCGACCCCGACCTCGCCGGCGGCGGAGCGCTGCTCGACATCGGCGTTCACGCCCTCGACCTCGCGCTGTACGCGCTCGACTTTCCCGAGATCACCGAGGTCTCCGGCGTCACCAGGACGACGTTCGGAACGCGCGAGAGCTACGCCGATCCCGACGGCTTCGGCGACAACTGGAACGCCGAGGCCGAGACGTACGAGGTCGACGACTCGGTCAGCGCGTTCATCCGGTGTGCTGACGGGCAAACGATCTCGCTCGAGGCGGCCTGGGCGACGAACCGCGAACAGAGCATGGATTTCCGGATCCGCGGCACCAGGGCCGGAGCCCAGTTCGACATCGGGAGCACGGATCTGACGATCCTCGAGGCCGGAACGACCGGCTGCGACCACTACGCGGACGCCCAGCTCACCGGCGATCCGACGGTGACGGGCCACGAAACCCAGGACCAACAGTTCCTCTCGACGATCGCCTCGGGAACGGTCCCCGAGACGAACACGATCGAACAGGCCCTGCTCGTCCAGCGCGTGATCGACGCCATCTACCGATCGAGCGAGGCGGGCCGATCGGTCCGGCTCGAAGAGGTTCCCCTCGAGCCCGAGCTGACGGCACGCACCAACTACCGTTCCTCGTAGTCGACGGAACCGTCGCCGTTCGTGGCTATCGGAGCCGATCGGTGTGCGAACGCACCGTTCAGGAAAATAGTTTCATTCGTTAACTCAAACTGTTTATGCAGAAATATTATATTCTCTATCGTCGTCGATCAGACTGGCATGAAACGCAGAACTGCACTCGGAGCGATCGGCGCATCGATCGTCGCAGGAACCGCACTGACCGGCACGACGTCGGCCGACGAAGACGGTCCCCGACTCGTCTCACTCGAGTCCGAAACCGACGCCGGCGGCTCCGGTGAGGGTAACGAGTACGCCGTCGAGTACGTCGGCGAAGGAACGGTCGAGGTCACGGGCTCGACGACCGTGCCACGGCCCTGTTACGAGGCGGAGGTCGTTGGCATCGAGGCGACCGAGTTCGGCGACGTCGTTCGGCTACGGCCGGTCCGGACTGACGACCTGTGTCCGGACGTCGTCTCGCGGCTGTCGTTTCACGTCGAACTCGAGTATTCGGGCGAGACGAACGACGTCTTCCTCGAGTTCCTCGAGGAGTGAGATCGACGCCGAACGCCGTGACGTGACCGCTCGACGGACGACGACCGATCGCGTCGAACGAGGACGGCTCGGGTCGGAAACTCGTCGTGGCTGCCAACGATTCGATTGACGCGGGAACCGCCTGTGAGCCGCCGTTGACGGCCGCAGAGACGTCGTGGTCGGGTACGCGACGTCGTTTCGGTCGCTGTGGCTACGGTGATGAAATCGACGACAGAACGCCGCTGAGATCACGGCGGGAGCGACGACGTGCTTCGATACCGCGGCGCTAGATCACGTCGTCGAAGTCGTGATGGCCGTGGATGTCGACGCCCTCGTCGGTGATCTCACAGAGGAACACGCCGTTGCCCGAGCCAGTGTCGCGCTCGGCGGCGGATTTGATTCCGCGGGCTGCGATGGTCGTCGCCTCGTCGTTCGAGAGGCCGTCCTCGTAGGCCTGCTCCAGGTGACCGTAGGCCAGTTGCATTCCGGAGCCGGTGACCGTGTAGTCGTCTTCCATCACGCCACCGGCAGGATCGATGCTGTAGACGTGGCTTCCCTCCTCGTCGACGCCGCCGAGGATCGGATGGATCGCGAAGAAGGGACCGCCGCGAGCGAAGTTGCCGGCGAGCGTCGCGAGCGCGTCGATGCTCATGTCCTCGCCGCGTCGGGCCTCGAAGAGGTTGACTTCGGCGCGGAGACTCGCGATGAACGACTGAGCGCCGCCGACGCTGCCGACCATCGTGAGCGCGCCCGTGGGGTGGATCTGTTCGACCTTCTGGACGTTCTTGTTCGAGACGAACCGGCCGCCGAGGCTGGCGCGCATGTCCGTCGCGATGACGACGCCGTCGGCCGTCGTGATACCGATCGTCGTCGTTCCGGTCTTGTTCACGGTGTCGAGGTCCGCGCGCGAGAGGTCGTTCTGAGGCATCGATCCGATCTCCGGCTCGTACGGGTTGGGGTCGCTTGCGAGCTGATCGATCGTTCGGGAGAACTCCGAGTCGTGCATGGGCGTTCGCATTGACGAACTGTTACGGCCGGCACGGTATAAAACACCGGCGTTCACAACGGTCGTTTCCGCTTCGGTCTCACCGTGCAGTCGTCGGGGCGATACGGCTGGAGAACGGCTCGATTAACAGGTCATTACGGTCGGGAGGCGTCGTACGCTCGCTCGACGTTCGCGAGGAGGCGGTGGACCGGCAGCGTGACTCCGGCCTGCCGGGCGGCGAGTGCGAGTGGCATCGCGACGATACCGATCACGATGCACAGCTGGTACAGTGCGAACAGGGTCGCGTGGTACACGCGGGTTATCATCAGCGTTCAGGCGAGGTTGAGATGCAGGGAGTATATAAGCCTTCTTGATTTACAGAGACTATAATGTTCGTTGATTACTTTTGAAGTCGGCGCAGTCGTGCGATTCAAATCGAGTTGTCCTGTGCCCAAGCGCGGCTGTACTCGAAACGAAATCCGGGTAAGCAGACCGAAATCGACCGGCACAATTTTCGTAACTTATGAGCATCATCCTGCTCTCGTGCGCGCTCGAGCGCCGCTAGCGTGCGAATTGCGCGCACTCGACGGGCGGTCCGTACCCGGATTCGTCCGTTCCATTGATCGGTCGGTCCACTCGTCGGCCGGTCGTTCGGTCCGCGACCGCCGTCGCGAACCGCAAAGCAAGAAACCCCCCGGAACGACCACGACGTATGGGCAACTATCTCGTCGCGATGGAAGCCGCGTGGCTCGTTCGTGACGTCGAGGAGATCGACGACGCGATCGGCGTCGCCGTCAGCGAAGCGGGGAAACGGTTGAACAGCGAGGGGCTCGACTACGTCGAGGTCGAAGTGGGTGCAACGGGCTGTCCCGCCTGCGGCGAGCCGTTCGACTCGGCGTTTATCGCCGCCGACACTGCGCTCGTCGGGCTGGGCCTCGAGATGGAGGTGTTCAACGCCGACGGCGAAGAACACGCCTCTCGGATCGCAAAGAGCGAAGTCGGCGGCGCGCTACGGGACGTTCCGCTGACGGTCGTCGAGGTCGTCGAGGTGCCGGACGACTCCTGACGGACCGAACCGGATCCGCGACGGTGACCGAAACCGGCGGCGACCCAAAGTACTTTCTATAACCCGTAGTTATCTACCCGTATGGAACTGCCGACCCCCGCGGATTTGCGACAGCGTCGCACCGAACTCGGGTTGACTCAGAGCGAACTGGCGGACAAAGCCGACGTCTCCCAGCCGTTGATCGCTCGGATCGAAGGCGGTGACGTCGATCCGCGCCTCTCGACGCTGCGTCGGATCGTCAACGCCCTCGAGAAAGCAGAGAGCAACGTCGTTCGCGCGGCCGACCTGATGAACGAAGCCGTGGTGAGCGTCGCGCCGGACGATCCGGTGAGCGAGGCGGCCCGCAAGATGGAAGAGGAGGCCTACTCCCAGCTGGCGATCATCCAGGACGGGATCCCGGTTGGCTCGATCAGCCAGGGTGACCTCGTCCACCTCGACTCCGAAGCCCGCGACGAACCGGTCGAAGAGCACATGAGCGAGAGCTTTCCGACCGTCTCGAAGGACGCGACGCTGGACGAGATCAGCAATCTCCTCGAACACTACAAGGCCGTGATGATCACGGAAGCCGGCGAGACGGTGGGGATCATCACCGAAGCGGACGTCGCACGCCGACTCTCGTAGTCGGTCGTTGCGACGTCCGACGACTCGTACGGATCGCCGTCTCGACGTGGCGGTGCAAGCGCGGACGGTTCGCGGTCCTATCGGCGACGACGGACAACAGGTCCTATCACGCCGCTGGACGAAACGGTCCGGAACGAAAACGTCTCGTTCAGTTGACGACGTGGACGTTCGAGGCGTCGAGCGAGAGGTTGATCCTGTCGCCGGGTTCGAGGTCGCTGACGTCTACCTCTTTCGGGCTGACGTTCAACGATATCTGGTTTTCGTCCGGGAGTTCGACGACCATCTGGACGGTGCCGCCGATGTAGAACGTATCGAGGACGGACGCCTCGATCGGACCGCCGTTGAGCGTAAAGTCGTCGGGACGGGTGACGACGGTCACCTCCCCGTTGGTCGGAGAGAGTCCGCCCGCCTCGATCGTCGTGAAGCCGAGGTCGACGGTGCTTCCGTTCGCGGTTGCCGGGAGGAGGTTGGACGTGCCGATGAAGTTCGCGACGAACTGGTTGGCCGGCTGCTCGTAGACGGTCTCCGGCGTGCCGATCTGCTCGATGTGGCCGTCGTTCAACACCGCGACCCGATCGGCCATCGCCATCGCCTGCGTCTGATCGTGGGTGACGTACAGCGTCGTCACGCCGATGTCGGTGAGGAGCTTTCCGATCTCCCGTCGCAGGCGCTTTTTCAGCTTCGCGTCGAGCCCCGTCATCGGTTCGTCGAGAAGCAGGATTTCGGGTTCGATCGCGAGCGCGCGGACGAGCCCGACCCGCTGTTGCTGGCCGCCCGAGAGACTCGAGGGATCTCGGTCTGCGAGGTCGTCGATGCCGACCAGCTCGAGCAGTTCCATCGCTTTCGCTCGTCGCTCCTCTTTCGGGACGCCCTGCATTCGCGGGCCGAAGGTGACGTTCTCCAGGACGGTCATGTTCTTGAACAGTGCGTAGTTCTGGAAGACGAGGCCGACGTTTCGCTCCTCCGCGCGCACGTCGGTGACGTCCCTGTCGTCGAAGTGAATTCGACCCTCCGTCGGCTCCTCGAAGCCGGCTATCGTCCGAAGCGTCGTGGACTTACCGCAGCCGGACGGGCCGACTATCGAGAGGACTTCGCCCTCACGGACGGTGAGTGAGATGTCTTCGATCGCCGTTTCCGTGCCAAACCGCTTCGTGATTCCATCGAGTGTAACTTCAGTCATCGTTATACGTTCCCTCCGAGTTTCACTCCTTCGTCGCTGATGAGCTGGACGATGAGCAGCAAGCCGACGATCAACAGGATGAAGATCGACGCGAGTGCGCTCGCTTCGCCGACCGTCGCCGTTCGGAAGCCGCCGAAGAGCGCGATCGGCAACGTCGTGTTCTGTGGCGTGTAGACGAAGAAGCTGATGTTGAACTCGCCCAGCGAGAGCGCGAACGCCATGATCGCGCCGGCGATGATACCGTTGTAGATGTTCGGAACGATCACGTAGAGGAACGTTCGGAGCCAGCCAGCTCCGAGGCTCCGTGCGCTCTCTTCGAGACGACGGTAGTTGACCGACTCGAGCGTCGCCATGGTCACCTGGATGACGAACGGTATCGTAAACAGGATGTGACCGATGATGATGATTTCGACGGTACCGCCGATGTCGATCCCGAACCGCGGTGCACCCCAGCTCCGAACGATCGCGACGCCGATCACGATCCCGGGGATCGCCATCGGCAGGATCGTCAGCTCCATCGCGAGTCGCTTGAACGGGAAGTCGTAGCGTACGAGCGTGTACGCCGCCGGAACGCCGATGATGATGTCGACGATCACGGTGATCACGGCGATCTGGATACTCAGGATGATCGCATCCAGGTTGTTCGAGATCGCCCCCTCGTAGAACTCGAGGGTCGGACTCCCCAGTCCGCCCACGGCCGAGCCGAAAAACGAGTAGAAGAAGACGACGAACACCGGAAGCATGATGAACGTCAGCACCGCTGCGCAGACCAGGTAGAAACCGATCAGGCCGAAATCGAGGTCGCGAAAGCGCGACCGGTTCGCCGATTCAGGCATAGACGCTCCCCCCGAACTTTCGTCGGTAGCCGTAGATGACGCTGACCGTGATTATCGTCAGGACGACCGCCATCGCCGCGCCGGCTGCGTAATCCTGCTGGCCCATGATGACGTTGAAGATCATCAGCGGCAGGATGTCCACGACGCCGCTGGCGATGAGTAACGCGGTCCCGAACGCCGCCATACAGACGCTGAACGCGAGCGTCACCGCCGACGCGATCGCCGGCGCGATGACGGGCAGCGTGACGTAGCGGAACGTCTGCAGACGAGTGGCACCGAGACTTCGGGCGGCCTCCTCGACGCTCTGATCTACCTTCTCGATCGACGAAACCATCGACATCGTCACTCGAGGCAGCGTGAAGTAGGTGTAGCCGGCGACCAGTCCCCAGAAGCTGAAGACGATCGCGAACGTCGACGCGCTTTCACCAGAGAGGAACGCGAGGAACTGCGGCAGGACGCCGGTGCGTCCGAGGACGACGATCATCGCCCAGGCGACCAGCACGCCCGGGAAGCTGATCGGGAACGAGATGATCGCGACGACGAGTCGCTTGCCGACGAACTCGCGGCGGGCGATGAAGTACGCCATGAACAGCCCGAGAACGATCGAGACGCCGGTGACCAGAATCGAAATCGCGAAGCTCATGAACAGCGCGTTTCGGTACCTGCCAACGGCGAAGATGTTGACGTAGTGTCCCAGGAACGTCTCGGACTGGAAGCTCAGTTCGAAGAGTCGGTACAGCGGCAATCCCAGAAACAGCAGGAACAACAGGGCAAACGGTAGGCTCAACAGCCACGGTAGCAGGTCGTCCACCCGTTTCCCCCGAACCGTCACCCGCTCCGGTATCGAAATAACCCGTTCTATCATGGAGATCAAACGTCCGCTGTTTACGAAGCGATTTCCTCGGAGAACTCGCTACGAATGTCGCTCTGGTGTTCGACGAGCTCCTCGTAATCGATCGCTTGCGAGCCGCCGTACTCGTCCTCGGGAAGCATCATGTCGGCGATTTCGTCCGGAATGTCGACGTCGTCACGCGCGGGCGTGACGAACGACTCCGCGAACAGTTGCTGTCCCTGTTCGCTGAGCTGGAAGTCACACAACTGTTCGCCGTTTTCCTGGCGCGGCGCGTCGTTGACGACGTTCAGCGTGTACGGGATGACGAGCGCGCTGTCGTCCGGAACGACGACCTCGACGCTGTCTTCGTCCATGTCGCTCAGGTACTTCGCCTCATAAGCGTTGAAGTCGTAGGCCATCAGCATCGGCACTTCGCCCTGGAAGAAACTCGTCGTCACGCCCTGGTCGGGCATGGCGGCGATGTTTCCTCTGTCCTGAAGCTCCTGGAAGAACTCGATGCCGGGCTCGAAGTCCGTCAGCGACCCGCCCATAGCGAGGTTCGCGTTCACGTAGTTGATGAACCCGTTGTACGCCGATTCGGGGTTGTACAGCGCGATCGTATCCTCGAATCGTTCGTCGAGGAGATCCTCCCACGTTTCCGGCGGCTCTTCGATCTCGTCCGTGTTGACCGCCCAGCCGACCGTCCCGTAGTGGTTACAGAACCACTCGCCGTCCGGATGTTTGAGGTCGTCCGGAATCTGGTCCCAGTTTTCGGGTTCGTACGGCTGAGTTAACCCTTCCTGTTCGGCGACGATCGCGTCCGAAATTCCCATGTACGCGACGTCAGCCTGTGGGTTGTCGGCTTCGTTCGTCAACGCGTTCAACGTCTGTCCGCTGTTTTTCGTGTCCTCGGGGAAGTCGATCCCGGTTTCCTCCGTGAACGTCTCGCGGACCGTACTGTAGTTCGCCCAGCCGTCGACCGCGTTGTACTGGATAACCAGGTCTTCATCGTCGTCGCCGAACAGACATCCCGCGAGTCCGGCGGTCATTCCTACTGCAGCCCCCCCAGCACCTTTCACAAACGACCGTCGTGTGGTTGTAGGTCGCATCTCGGGCAAACAGATGAACAAAGATAATTTAAAATTTTTCCTAAGTAACTGACCGTTTCCAGGGTAATTCAACTTTTAAACTATGTCTACATAGATATAACTAAGACGGCGGTTCTCAAATGACATGCAATAAACTGCCACTATTCAGGATTATAGTCCTATATCCACATACTTATGTCGGAATATTCGCATGGAGTTCGACGATTAACCATCAATAAAAAACGCCGCGTATTGACGAGATTTTTATGTTATCTATTCTGTCCAATCTATATATGCGAAACAGTGGCATTGGTGCTGGACAAAAAGATTCATGGTTAGTTACGCAAACCCAGGTAACCAGGGATAAATAATGGGAACAGGAACCGCCGATCGTGGACGTGAGTCCACCGTTGGGCCCACTATCGGGCGATTTCTCGAGCCGTCGGCGTCGACCAGGACTCGAATTGCCGTCGTCGGAGATATTCACCTTTCGATCGATACGCACGGGACGTGGAAAGTACTTCATCGCACCGAACGGCGGCTCTCAACCGTCATCGCGGACTGCGAATTGGACGATCTCGACGGGATCATCTTCGCCGGCGATCTAACCCGGAGCGGTTCACACCGGGAGTTCGAGTCGTTCGACGAGCTGGTCGAACCGCTCGAGGTGCCGTGGGTCGCGATCCCGGGGAACCACGACGTCCCGCCCTGGGACGGCCGTAATCCGGACGGTTCGCTCACGCGAGACGAGTTCGCGGCCGCCTACGCGGACGGATCGTTTCCGACCGTCGCCCGGTTCGGCGGCGTGGACGTCGTCGGGCTGAACACCGCCTCGACTCCCGACGACCGGCTGTCGGGCTGGGGCGGCGACGTCTCCGACGAGCAACTCGCGGCACTCGACGATCGGCTGTCGTCGCTCGAGAATCCGATCGTCTGCTGTCATCACAATCTGTATCCGCTCGCCGAACAGCCGGAAGCCGAGCCGTGGGAGTGGTTTTCGCTCGATCGTCCCGCGGCGCTCGAGGCGGTGCTGTCGAACCACGACGTCCCACTCGTCGTCTCGGCGCACCACCACCTACCCGCGGCGACCGTTCGCGACGACCTCCGCGAGCTGATCGTGCCGCCGGTGTGTTCGTTTCCGCAGGCGTACTGCGTTCTCGAGATCGACGAGCGAGGAACCACGGCGCGGCTGGTTCCGCTTGCCACGCCGGAGGAGACGGTCGAAGCGTACTGGCACGCCGCAACGGGCGACCCCCTCGGACGGGGCGTTCTCGAGATGGCGTCCTCGAGACTCGAGCGTCTGCCGCTGGTCGACGAGCGAGCCGACGACGAGCGACCGAACTGTGAGGAGAGACGATGACCGGACTCGGCTCCGTCGAGGGGGCACTCGTCGACCTGGACGGGACGGTCTACCGCGGCGAGACGCTCATTCCGGGTGCCGCCGACGGAATCGAGGCGCTGCGGACCCGCGGCGTTCCGGTGCTCTTTCTCTCGAACAATCCGCTCAAAAGCCGATCGGCGTACGCGCGCAAGCTCACCGGAATGGGTCTTCGCGCCGAGCCCGACGACATCCTGAACTCGACCGTCGTCTCGGTTGATTACCTCGTCCGCGAGCACGACGACGACGGTATCTACGTCATCGGTGAATCACACCTCGAGGGCGAACTCGAGGCAGCGGGGCTCGAACTAACCGACGATCCCGATCGGGTCGACGTTGTGTTGATCTCGATGGATCGCTCGCTCGATTACGAGGCGCTGACGACGGCGCTGCAGTCGATCGACGACGAGACGACGATCCTCGCGACGAATCCGGACGCGACCTGTCCGGTCGAAGACGGCGAGATTCCGGACGCGGGAACGACCGTGGCGGCGATCGAGGCGGCGACCGGTCGCGAGATCGATCGCGTGATCGGCAAACCGTCGCCGATCACGGTCGAGGCGGCCTCCGAACGGCTGGGCGTCGAGTCGAGTCGCTGTCTCGTGGTCGGCGATCGAATCGAGACGGACGTCCGCATGGGCGTTCAGTCCGGTATGCAAACGGCGCTCGTCCTCTCGGGCGTCACCGACCGGGAGGACCTGCGCGAGTCGACGATCCGACCCGACGTCGTTCTCGACGACCTTGGTGACGTCTCGTCGCACCTCTGATCGCGCGACGGTTTCGTCGACGCGACGCCGACACGCAGCACCGAAACCGACCGACGCACCGGCCGTACCGACCCGACGGGCTGGCAGAACGGGTGAGGGAGACACAACCATTATCACAGCGGATTCCGTTGTCGAAAACATGGGCAGTCTACTTTCGGACGACGAGATCGAAGAACAGCTCCCCGACAGCTGGGACCGCGACGGCGACGAGATCGTTCGAACCTACGAGTTCGACGACTACCTCCACGGCGTCAACTTCGCCCAGATGGTGGGAGAGATCGCCGAATCCCAGTTCCACCATCCCGAGATCGTCGTCCGGTACAAGGAAGTCGAGATCCGACTCACCTCACACGAGGAAGGCGGCATCACGGACGACGACGTCGAGATGGCGGAGCTCATCGAATCCGAACGAAACGCCTGATCGAGACGGATGGACGGCGAGTACGCGTTTCGCGTGCGGGTTCGACTCGAGCCGGCGGGCGAGGGCGTCCGCCTCGAGCCGGGAAGCGCCGAGACGGCGGTCACCCTCTTTCGCGAGGCACCGGAGCCGGGAACCGAAGGGTGGCTGTTCTTTCGAGATACGCTCTGGCGCGGCGAGGTCGGCGACCAGGAGTACGCCCGCCGGCTCGCCGAGGGGTGGCTCGATCTCCCCGTCGAATCGGTCTCCTTTCGCGAACTGCGGGCCGACGAGGCGTACTTCGAGGCGTTGAAAGCCGAGATCGCCGACGATCTGGCGGCGTTCAACGCCGACGACGTCTCGGAGGTGCTCTCGAAGTATCTCGGCTCGAGCATCAGGGTCGTGGACGGTTCGAGCCGGAACTAGTCGATGACGCCGACCGGCCCGCCGGCTGGGCGGAAGCGGTCCGACCGGACGAGAATCGGTTCGCGCCGCCGTCCCGTCACACATCGGACGCCCTCCATCTCGCGAAATCGGGGAACGAAGCCGTAGACGGACCGCGACGACCGATAAGCATTTACTCGAGACGGCCGTAGGTTGGTGTCCTCAATGGTTCCGGAGTACGACTTCTGGCTGCTCGATCTCGACGGGACGCTCGTCGACGTCGAGTGGTCGTACACGCGGGAGGTGTTCGATCGGGTCGGCGATCGGCTGGGCCGGTCGTTCACCGATCGGGAGGCCGACGTCCTCTGGAACGGACTGACCGGCTCGCGGGATCGACAGCTCGAGGCGTGGGGGATCGATCCGACCGAGTTCTGGACGGCCTTTCACGACGAGGAGGATCCGCTTGTGCGGGCCGAACAGACCTACCTCCACGACGACGCGGCGTTCGTCGCCGACCTCGACGCGCCGGTGGGACTGGTCACCCACTGTCAGGAGTTTCTCTGCGAGCCGGTCCTCGAGAACGTCGGCATCGGCGACTGGTTCGACGTGCGCCTGTGCTGTACCGAAGAGACGGGATGGAAACCCGATCCGGCGCCCGTCGAGCGCGTCATGCACGACCTCGAGGTCGCGAGCAACGGCCACCGCGGCGTGCTGGCGGGCGACGGCGCGAACGACGTCGGTGCGGCCTGGAACGCCGGCCTCGACGCGATCCACGTCGAACGCGTCGGCCACGAACGCCGCGGCCAGTGCGTCCTCGGCGACTACCGGGTGCAGTCGTTCGACGAACTCGGCTGATCAATCCGCCCGATATCCTCGCGGCTCCTCGTCCGCTCGCGGGCGGTCGTGTTCCGTCGAACGACGGAACGCCGATTCGACGCCCGAATGCGGGGACAGTTTCCCGATCGAGTCGCTCTCGAGAACCGCGAAGCCGACGAAGACGAACGCGAAGCCGACGAGCGCGAGCGGTTCGATGGCTTCCCCCAGCAGCGCCCAGCCGCCGAGTGCGGAGACGACGGGGACGACGTAGAAGACCAGATTCGTTCGGATCGCACCCGCCGCCTCGAGCAGCGCGAAGTACGCGACGTACGCGATAGCGCCGGCAAACAGCGCGAGATAGCCGATCGCGATCACCGCCTCCGCCGTCCACGTTACCGACGCGATCGACTCGCCGGCCGAAAGCGACAGGGCGTGTGACAGCGCCGCGGCGAGGGGAAGCCCCCAGGCGAGACGAACCGTACTCGAGAGGGTCGTCTCGACGCGACGGATCGCGACGACCCCCAGCGCGGCGCTCGTCGCGCCCGCGAACAACACGAGCGTCCCGATCGCGTCGCCGCCGAGGAGCGCGGTCGAATCCGGACCGACGACGAGCGCGACGCCGACGAGACCGAGCGCGATCCCCGTCGCACCCCGAATCGACAGGCGCTCGTCGGCGAGAATTACCGCCGCGAACGCCGGCGTCAACACCGGATTCAGGCTGAAGACGATCGCGGCGACGGCGCTCGTCGCGTACTGCTGGCCGACGAACAGGAAGGCGTTCGTCAGCCCGATCACGAGCACGCCCGTCGCGAACACGGCGGCGACGTCGCCGCTCGTCTTCGGCACCAGCTCCGCTCGCGCCGTCGTCGCGAGGACGTAGCCGAGCACGACGACGGCCGCGACGTCGAACCGGAGCGCGACGAACAACAGCGGTGGCACGTACTCGAGGCCGGCTTTCGCGGCGACGAACGTGCCGCCAAACAGCAGACTCGAGATCGCAAACAGCGCGAGCGTACGACGGTCCATACCGACGAGAGGCGGCGGATCGGCTTAATTCCGTTCAGTAAATTTTTCACGGGAAGAAACGTCCGCCGAGGTTCCGAATCGACCCGCGGCGTGAAATTCGAACGAGGGTCGAAAATCGTATGCCGGCCCGGAAACGAAACGGGGTATGGAATCGCCGCTCGAGGAGATCGAGTTTCTGGCGCTCTCGCCGAATCGCGTCGACGTGCTCGAGTTGCTCTCGGACGGTCGGTACACCCGCCGGGAGCTCGCCGAGGCGACGGGAGCGTCGCAGGCGACGCTGGGTCGAATCCTCGGCGACTTCGACGAGCGATCCTGGATCAGACGCGAGGACAGTCGGTACGTCGCGACCGCGACCGGACGGCTCGTCTCCGGCGGTGTTTCCGACCTCCGCGAGATCGTCGAGACCGAACGGAAGCTCCGCGACGTCGTCGAGTACATGCCGACGGAGTCGCTCTCGTTCGATCTCCGTCGCCTCTCGGAAGCGAGGATCACCGCACCCAGTCAGACGCGACCGAACGCGCCGGTACAGCGGCTGCTCGAGCTGCTCGAGGACGCAAGCGAGGTTCGAACGGCGTCGCACGCGTTCAACGAACAGACGCTTTCGATCGTCCGCGAGCGGGTGACAGCCGGCGAGTTGACGTTCGACGGCGTCTTCTCCGAGAGCGCCATCGACGCGCTCGCGGAGGACGCTGGATTGCGGGCGCGCCTCGAGTCGCTGCTCGAGGCCGACGGCGCGCGGATCTGGATCGTCGACGAGGACGTTCCGCTCGCGGTCGTTGGGGCGGACGAGGCCGTCGCGTTGTTGCTTCGCGACGCCGACGGCGTTCTTCGCGCGGCGGTCGACGTCGACGACGACGCCGTGCGGTCGTGGGCCGAGGAGACGGTTCGCGAGTATCGAACCCGAGCGACGCCGCTCGAGTCCGAGGCGCTCCGGACCGACTGACGCGGTCGCGACGACCGTCGTCGGCTCCTCGCCCGATCGGTTCGACGAGAACGGTCGGACCGCGTTCGACCGATCCGTCGGACGACCGGCCGGCGATCAAAACGGCGGCGAATCGACTTCGGTCGGCTCTCGGTCGCCACAGCCGTGGCGGTGGATCAGGACGGATTCCCGCTCGCGCTCGTCCGGCGCGTCGATCGTCTCGAGGGTCACGTCCTCTCGGATCTGATAGAGTTCGACGTGGGTGATCCGGTCGCCGTCGTCCGAGCGCCACGTCCGGCAGTGGTGTTCCGCCAGCAGGACCGGCGCGTCCGGCGGTTCACTCGCCGCCACGTTGGTCATGTAGAACCGCTCCCGGTACGTCTCGTACTGGGTCTGTAACTGATCGGACGGGCGCTCGTAGGTCAGTTCGCGATCGTTGTAGACGTCGACCAGCTCCCCGCCTTCGGTCTTCGCGGCGAAGACGTGGTACCGGTCGGTCGTCCGCGGGTGGGGCGCGAAGATGCTCCACTCGGTCTGGTGGTCGACGAACGCCGCGGTCGCCGACTCCACCTCCTCGACGCCGCGGACGTCGTCGCCGACGAGGCCGCCGGCGGACAGCGTCGAGACGAGCGCGATCGCGACGAACGCGACGACGACGACCGAACGGGCGCTCCGGGACGGGTTCTCCGGGAACCAGCCGGGCGTCTCGAGGCCCGGGTCCGACCGCGGGACCGACGACGCGACCGCGATCAGCGTCGGACGCACGGTCGTCTCCACGACGGACTCGATCTCGAGTCGACGGGCGAGGGCCCGAAGATCGTCCCAGAACGGTGCCCGCAAAAACAGGAGCAACCCGGCGATGGCGACGTAGGCGAACGCGCCGATCCGAACCGTCACGGCGAACGAAAGGTGGGAACCGACGAACGCGCCGACCAGGAGGGTTCGAACTCGCCCTCGAGCGAGCAGGAGCAGCCACGAGCACAACAGCATGACGAACCACGCCAGTCCGCCGTACCGAAGCAGCGACGGGACGGTGCGGACGACGTCCCCGAGCAAAAACGTCATGTCGTCCAGCCCGAGCACCAGCGGAGCGGCCTCGCCGGTTCGCCACAGCTCCGACGACGTCTTGTGGTAGCCGTTGACGACGTACATCGTGATCATCTGCAGCAGTATCAGCGCCGACCCGATCGAGACGACGGACGGCCGCGGCGGTCGGTCGGCGTGGACGGCGTCGATCGACCATCGTTCCCCGAGGGGGAGGAAGATCGCCCACAGCAACAGCCACGCGAAGAGGACGTCCGCGTAACTCAACACGAGCGGGTTGCGCAGGTCGAGCGAGACGACGAAGACGAACGCGAGGATCGTCGCGATCCGGGTTCGATATCCCACGAGCAACTGGAGGGCGATCAGGGCGTTGAGGACGAACAGCGCCGCGATCGCGGTCGGATCGCTCGAGAGATGGTACACCGTGGTCACGTCGACCGGGGCCGCTTCACGAGCCAGCGAGCGCGGAACGACGCCCGCGTCCGTGTAGAAGTGCGCGAAATTTCGCGCACGGAGGAACACGTCGGCGAGAACGAGCCCCGCGACGACGATTCGAAAGAGCGCGAGCGATCGCGTATCGATCCGAACGCACGCCCGCAGGAACTCGACGGCGGTGCGGGCCGCCTCCGACGGACGTCTTCCGTTCGCGAACCGCATCTACCTGCACCCCTCGCGGCGAGCGTATATGTTTTCCCATCGAGACGTCCGCGGCGACCGTCGGCCGGTTCCGACCGGATTTGCACCGGAGCGACCGACGTTCGGCCAAACCGGTAATAGGCTCGAGCGACGAGCGACCGTATGGACGTCGGACTCGTCGTCGGCGTCGTCGTCATCGGTTTCGTCCACGGCGTGTTGCCGGATCACGGGTGGCCGATCGCGGCGACGTACGCGCTGAATCGCAACCGTCGGCTGTTGTACGGTCTCCTCGCGGCGCTGATCCTCGGGATCGGCCACCTCGTAAGCAGCGTCGCGCTCGTGCTCGCGTACTTCTGGTTCAGCACGTTCGCCGCGTTCGCCGAGGGACCGTGGCTCGGCTACGTCGCCGGCGCGCTGTTGATCGCTCTCGGCGTCCACGAGTACCGACACGGCGGGCACGGCCATCACGATCACGACGGCGATGCTCACGGTCACGACCACCATCACCACGGTGAGAGCGATCGCCACGGTAGCGACGACCCAGCGGCGGGCCACCACCACGACCGAGATAGCCATCATCGCCACGACCACGAACGCGAGCGCGGCGGACACGTACACGTCGGACGTCCGACCGAATCCGACCGGGGACTGCTCGGGCGAATCCGCGCGCGGTTCCCGGGAGGCGGTGGCCACCGTCACCTCGACGAGGAACACGCCGAACGCGGGCTGATGGCGCTCGGGACGACCGCGCTCCTGCTCGGATTCGCCCACGAGGAACCGATCCAGATCCTCGCGATCTGCGTCGGGACGGACGCCTGTCTCGAACTGATGGTGATCTACTCGCTCGCGGTGATCGTCGCCATCGTGCTCCCGACGCTCCTTCTGATCGCGGGTTACGAACACCACCGCGAGCGGATCGAGCGGCTCACGCCCTACCTGCCCACGATAACTGCGGTTGTTCTGGTGGGGATGGGGCTCGCCTTCATCACCGGCGTCGTCTGACGGTCGTCACCGGCGTCGTCCGACGGTCGTTACCGCCCTCCCGTGCCATCAGGGGTCCGCGATTCCCGCGGTTTCGAAGACGGACAGTTCGGCCTCGAGGTCTTCGAGCGACGCCAGTTCGTCTCGCTCCTCCGCGAGGTTCGACTCCAGTGGCTCGACGACGTCGTTCGCGTACGCGAGCCGACCGGCGAGCCTGAGCAGCGATTCGTAGCTCCTGATCTCGAGTCGCTCGGCCAGCAGCGCGACCTCGAGGTCGCCGGGAACGACTGCGTCGCCGTCGCCCGTCCTCTCGCGGACGGACCGTGCGTCGGCCAGTCCGTCGACCGTCCGGGCGCGACTCGCTCGCGGCCGCCGGCCGATTCCCTCGAAGGCGCGCTCGAGGCGTTCGACCTGTCGCTCCGTCCGTTCGCGGTGGTCGTCGAACCGATCCCGGAGGTCCTCGCTCGAGGCGTCGGCCGCCATCTCCGCGAGCAGTTCGACGTGACTTCGCTCGGCGTAGTAGGCGTGCTGTAGCTGGTATCCGAACAGATCTTCGAGTGTCTCGATGTTCATGGCAATCGGGTCGGGTGCTCGCTCAGATCGACGGATCGAGCGACGAACGGTCGGCGTCGGCGACCGGGCTCGCCGCGAGCAACGCGTCGATGGGTTCGCCGTCGGTCATCGACTCGAGGTCGTCTCTGAGCGTTCGCTCGTCGTCGTAGTTCTCACCCAGCGCGTCGACGACCTCGTCGGCGGCGTCGTCCTCGAGCGCGCTCGCGAGCGCCATCGTCCGCTCGTAGGCCGTACACTCGATCGCCTCGAGTTTCAACGCGGTCTCGACGTAGTACAGCGGCCGGAGGCCGTCGTTCAGGACGACGTTGTTGAACTTCTCCTTGTCGGCGATCAGCCCGTCCACTTCGGGGACGGGCCGAGTCGCCGGCTCCTCCCCGAGCGCGTCGAACGCTCGCTCGATGCGTTCGAGGTGCGCTTCGCTCTCCTCGCGGTGGGCGTCGATCGCGTACTGGAGCTGTTCGCGACACTCGAGTACGCGCATGTCGTCCAGCGTATCGATCGCGACGTCGTCCGACAGCGTCTCGAGCTGGGCGTGTACCGTCCGCTCGATCGAATACAGTCGTTCCAGTTCGGCCGCGAGCGCGTCGTGCGGTGTCGTGTCTATCGTACTCATATCGGATCGACTTGGGATCGGAACGGTTCGGTCAGAACGACTGTTGCATCCGCACGGCTTCGTCGAGGTCGTTCGGACTGTCGCCGCGGTCGCTGTAGCGCGGCCGGCCGACGGCGGCGCGGCGGACGCCGTTCAGGATCGCGAGTTCGAGTTCGTCCCGCGTCTCGTACGTCTCGTGTCCCGACGTCTCGAGGATCGTCGCGAGCGAGTCCGATTCGCGCGGGTAGGTGATCTCGACGTCTGCGAACTCCGCGAGGATCTCGTCGGTCGTCGCTGGAAACGCCGTCTCCTCGAACAGCTGACCGACCGCACCGACCTCGAGGGATTTCACGTCGTCGGGGTCGTCGATGTGACTCATCGACAACCCGTACCCCAGGGGTTGGCAAAGTACTACAGCCTGCAAACGACGACCGCCGCCCGGAGACGAGGCCTGTCGAAACTCTCTGCACAGTCGATCGGACGACTGCAGTCGTACAGACGTGCAAATAATTTCTCCACGACCGATGGTAAAACCTACGGTCGTTCGAAGAAACCTCGTGGTGTGAATCATCGTCGACTCGGTTCGACCGGACGCGAGGTCTCGGACGTCGGTCTGGGTACGTGGAACGTCGGCGGCGACTGGGGAGACGTGTCGGACGAAACCGGTCGCGAGGTCGTCCGTACCGCCCTCGAGGCGGGTGTCACGTTCGTCGACACCGCGGACGTCTACGGCGACGGCCGCAGCGAGCGCCACATCGGCCACGTCCTCGACGAACGCGACGACGACGCGTTCGTGGCGACGAAAGCCGGACGTCGACTCGATCCGCACGAGGCCGACGGCTACGAGTACGACCGGCTCGCCCCGTTCGTCGACCGGAGTCGGGAGAACCTCGGGCAGGAGACGATCGATCTGCTCCAGTTGCACTGTCCGCCCACGGAGGCGTACTATCAGCCGTCGACGTTCGAGGCGCTCGAGAGACTCGAGGCGAAGGGGAAGATCGATCACGCCGGCGTCAGCGTCGAGCGCGTCGAAGAGGCGCTCAAAGCGATCGAGTACGACGTCGTCGAGACGGTCCAGATCATCTTCAACCCGTTCCGACAGCGACCAGCCGACCTGTTTTTCGATCGGGCGCGCCGGGAAGACGTCGGCGTGATCGTCCGCGTCCCGTACGCGTCGGGGCTGTTGACCGGCGCGCTCGAGCGCGACCAGACGTTCCCCGAAGACGACCACCGAAACTTCAACCGCGACGGCGAGGCGTTCGACGTCGGCGAAACGTTCGCCGGCGTCCCCTACGAGACCGGCCACGACGCCGTCGACGCCCTCGAGCCGTTCGTCCCCGAGGAACTGTCGCTCGCGGAGTTCACCCTCCGGTGGATCCTCGATCACGAGGCGGTGTCGACGGTCATCCCCGGAACGACGACTCCGGAGCACGTCCGGACGAACGCCGCCGTGTCGGAACTCGATCCCCTCTCGAACCGCGTCCACGGCGCGGTCCGGGACGTCTACGAGGAGTACGTGTACGAGCACGTCCACCACCGCTGGTAGCGCTCGGATTGCCGGTCCCGTGAACGTCACCGAGCGTCGAGAGCCGCCGGCCGCCACAGCGTTTCGAGATCGTCCGGTCCTCACCGTCGGTTCGTGATCTCGATCGTCGTTCGATCGACGAGTCCGCGCTCGTGAGCGTCTTCGCGGGAGATTCGCACCTCGAGCGCGTACGTCCCGGGTCCGACCGGCTGCCACTCGTCGTCGTCGACCCGGATCCGCTGGCACCAGGTGCGTCGAAACCGCTTGCGCTCGCCGCGGGCGAACGAGAACGCCGCGGACCGATCCGGAACGGTTCGAGAGACGGCGTCGGCTTCGGACGCGTCGTCGACGGCCCAGGTCCAGACGTTCGGCGAGTCGGTCGGAATCGCGATCGGAAACGGGAGTCGATTACGAAACTCGAATTCGATCCGGACCGGCTGGCCGACCTCGTAGACGGTCCGGTTCGTCGAGACGCCGACGTCGATCGCCCGCGTCCGGAGTCCGACGGGGACGAACGCGTGGCTGAACGCCGCCCAGTCGATCGATCGGCTGGCGGGTTCGTCGCGGCCGGACGGACGGAACGGATCGTCGTCGTCGCGCTCGAGCGCGTCCGAGTCGTAGATCCGTCTCACTCGAACACCTCCGATTCGCCGGCCGGCTCGACGTCCGCGCGTGGCTCGTCGCTCGAGTCGGGCGTCGAGTCCGCCGGCCCGTCGTCCGTCGAGGCGACGACCGACTCGTCGAAGCGGTGGCACGCGATCCGGCGGCGGCCGGATTCCGCTTTCGGCGACCGCAGTTCGGGTCGGGTCGTCGCACACGGCGTCTCGAAGCCCGACTCGAGTCGCTCGCGGGCCGTCCCGGCGTCGCCCGCGACGATCGCCTCGAGGGCGTTCGAGAGCGTTCGCTCGGCGGTCGGATCCGCGAGCCGGCGCGGAAGGTCGTGCGCGTCGCGGATCGCGACGGCGGGGTCGTCTGCGGATTCGAAGACCGACTCGAGCGACGCGTCGCCGTCCGCGACGGCTGCGATCCGCGCGCGGAGATCCATCACGCCGCGGAACTGCTCGGTCGGGAGGTCGTACTCGGCGGGGGGAACGATCCGCGGACAGCGGGTGTGAAACCGACAGCCGGACGGCGGATCCGCCGGAGACGGGACGTCGCCGCGCAGGACGATCCGGTCGCCCTCCCAGCCCGGATCGGGTTCCGGCACCGCCGACAGCAGGGCCTCGGTGTACGGGTGGACGTCTCGCTCGAGGAGCGCTCGGGTCGGGCCGCGCTCGACGATCCGTCCGAGGTACATCACCGCCAGCCGGTCGGCGACGTGGTCGACGACCGCGAGGTCGTGGCTGACGACGAGAACGGAGAGCTCGAACTCGTCCTGGAGGTCCGCCAGCAGGTTGAGTAGCCGGGCCTGTTCGGCTGCGTCGAGCGCCGAGACGGGTTCGTCCAGGACGAGAACCTCGGGTTCGACGGCGAGGGCGCGAGCGATGGCGATCCGCTGGCGCTGGCCGCCGGAACACTCCCGCGGGTAGCGGCCGGCGTGGTCGCGGGTCAGACCGACGACCTCGAGCAGGTCCCCGACGCGCTCGTCTCGTCCGCGAGCGGGGACGACGTCGTGGACCGAAAGCGGCTCGCGGACCGCGTCTCCGACGGGCAGGCGCGGATCGAGGCTGGCCGAGGGATTCTGAAAGACGTACTGTACGTTCGTCTGCACCGTTCGTCGTTCCGACCGAGGGGGAGAGGCGACGTCGACGTCGCGGTAGGTCGCCGTCCCGTCGGTGGGTTCGAGGAGGCCGGTCAGCAGCTTCGCGAGCGTCGTCTTGCCGCAGCCGCTCTCGCCGACCAGGCCGAGCGTCTCGCCCGCCGAAAGCTCGAGGTCGACGCCGTCGACGGCCCGGATCGTGCCGCCGGAGCCCAGAAGCCGATCGAGCAGGCCGTCGGCCGAGTCGTACTCCTTCGCGAGGCCCTCGGCCCGAAGCACGACGTCGCCGCTCATGGATCGGTCCCGCCTCCGCTCGCGGTCGTTTCGTCGTCGATCAGGACCTCGTACTCGAGCCCGCCGTCGAGGTCGCCCGTGTGCTCGTGGCAGGCGGCGAGGTGATCGGGCGCGGTCGCGTCCGCAACGGGCTCGCCGGTTTCGACGTCGACGAGCCCGGGCCTGTGCGTTTCACACACCGGTTCGGCGTACGGACAGCGCGGGTGGAACGGACAGCCGGTCGGCGGATCGACGGGATCCGCCATCCGGCCGGGTATCGTCGGGAGCCGATCGGCCCCGTCGCCGATACGGGGGATCGACGCCATGAGTCCCGCGGTGTACGGGTGAGACGGATCGTAGAACAGATCCTCGACGGTCGCTCGCTCGATGGCCCGTCCGGCGTACATCACCACCACGCGATCGCACCGCCGTGCGACCACGCCGAGGTCGTGCGTCACGAGTTGGATGGCGGTGTCGAACGACGACGAAAGCTCCTCGAGCAGCTCGAGCACCTGCGCCTGGATCGTCACGTCGAGACCGGTCGTCGGCTCGTCGAGCACCAGCAGGTCGGGCTCGCACGACAGCGCCATCGCGAGGACGGCACGCTGGACCATACCGCCCGAGAACTCGTGGGGATAGTGCGAGTACCGGGTGGCGGCGTCGGGAATGCCGACCCGCTCGAGCAGCGAAATCGCCCGCTCGCGGGCCGCGTCGCCGCTCGCGACGCCGTGTGCGCGGATCGTCTCGGCCACCTGCTCGCCGACCGTGTAGACCGGATTGAGCGCCGCCTCCGGATCCTGAAACGCGATCGCGACGTCGTTCCCCCGGAACCGTCGAAGCTCGTCGCTCGAGAACGAGAGGACGTCCCGGCCGCGAAACCGAATCGAGCCGTCGACGATCTCGCCGGGATCGTCGATAAGGCGCAACAGCGAGAGAGCGGCGACGCTCTTTCCCGCGCCGCTTTCGCCGACGACGCCGACGGTTTCTCCGCGTTCGATCTCGTAGCTGAGACCGTCGACGGCGCGGACGACGCCGTCTTCGGTGTAGAACTGAACCGAGAGGTTCTCGACCTCGAGCAGCGCCATCAGCGAACCCTCCGTTCGAACTCGCTTCGCGGATCGAGCGCGTCGGTGAGCCCGTCGCCGACGAGGTTGATCCCGAGGACGAACAGGAAAATCGCGATCCCGGGAAAGACCGTGACGTGCCAGTGACCCTGCATGAGCGCCGACCGGCCGCCGGCGAGCATCGTCCCCCACTCGGCCGTTCCGGGCTCGAGGCCGAGGCCGAGAAAGCCAAGCGCCGCCGCCGCGAGGACGACGTTGCCGACGTTCAGCGTCGCCTGGACGACGACCGGCGCGACGGCGTTGGGGACGACGTGTCGGGCCAGGATCGTTCGGTGCGGGATGCCGAGCGCCTCGGCCGCGTCGACGTACTCGCGTTCCGCGATCGAGAGCACTTCGCCGCGCAACAGCCGGGCGTACGAGAGCCAGCCGGTCGCGACCAGCGCTGCGACGACGTTCCAGTAGCCCTGGCCGAGGATCGCGACGACCGCGATCGCGAGGACGAGAAACGGGAACGCGTAGAGGGTGTCGACGGTCCGCATGATCGCCTCGTCGACCCAGCCGCCGACGTACCCCGCGATCGCGCCGAGCGGGACGCCCACGCAGAGCGCGAGCGCCACGGCGATCGCGCCGATGCTCAGGCTGAATCGGCCGCCGACGAGCACGCGCGAGAAGACGTCCCGTCCCGCCCAGTCGGTACCGAACGGGTGGGCGAGCGACGGGCCGGCGTTCGACGGTCCGACCGCCGGCCGGGCCGGATCGTACGGCGCGAGCGAGAACGGCTGGACGGTGACCGCGTACCCGCCCGCGGAGAACTCGATCGGGCGGGCGAACACCGACACCAGCACCAGCCCGGCGACGATCGCGAAGCCGACGGTCGCCGCCCGGTTCGATCGAAACCGGCGCCAGACGTCCGCGAGTCGACGGCGGCGACCGACCGTCGGCGTCCGCTCGTCCGGTCGGCTCACACGGGCGGCGTCCTCACCGTCTCCGTCGCGAGACCACGGGCCGACGTTCGGCCGAGCGGTTCCCTCGAGCGACGCCGCCGCGGCGGGCTCGTCGAAGCCCTCGATTCGGATCCGGCCGCGTTCGGTGGTCGGTTCGGGTCGTGTCATCGGTCGTATCGGATTCGTGGGTCGAGGACGGCGTAGGCGAGGTCGACGAGCAGGTTCGCGAGAACGACCGAAACGGCGATCAACAGCACGACACCCTGTACGACGGGGACGTCCCGGCGGCCGACCGCCTCGACGAGGAGCCGTCCCATCCCCGGCCAGGAGAACACCTGTTCGACGACGACCGCACCGTCGACGAGAAAGGCGACCTGGAGGCCGGCGACGGTGACGACCGCGATCAGCGAGTTACGCAGGACGTGCTTGTAGATCACCGTCCGTTCAGAGAGTCCCTTCGCCCGCGCGGTGCGGACGTACGGCTCGTTCAGTTCGCGGCGCATCGACGACCGCATCAGTCGCATCACCAGCGCTGCCGACGCCGTCCCGAGGGTGATCGTGGGCAAAACCAGAAACCACAGCATCTCGAGGCTCGCCAGCGGTGCGTCGGGCGGCGTCACCCGGACCCAGCCCAGGTGGACGCCGAAGACGAACAGCAACACCAGTCCGAGCCAGAAGTTCGGCGTCGCGATGCCCGCAAGCGCCGCGACGCGACTCAGTTCGTCCTCGAGTTCGCCGTAGTTGACCGCCGCGACGATGCCGGCGGGAACGCCGATCAGCAGCGACAGCGCCCACGCGGCGACGCCGAGGGCAATCGTTGCCGGAAGTCGGCCGGCGATCGTCGCCGCGACGTCGCGTCCGGTGATCGGCGACGTGCCGAACTCGAGAACGAGGACGTCCCGGAGCCACAGAAGGTACTGCTCCCAGAGTGGACGGTCGAGGTTGTGTTCGGCGCGAAGCGCCTCCTCGACCGCGGGGTCGACCGCGTCAAATCCGACGAGCGTATCGATCGGATCGCCGGGCGCGAGATAGACGAACGAGAACGTGATGGCCGTCGCACCGAGCAGTACCGGAACCGAAACCAGTGCTCGTCGGAGCGCGTATTTTGCGAGCGACATGCGATCGATGGAAATCCGTCCGTTTGCTCACCCGAGGTATTCGTCGACGATAGCGGCTTCGAAGTCGGGGTCGGCGTACTCCGCGAGCAGCGAGGGAATCGGCGTGTATCCGACGGAGCCGGCACCGGCGTACACCTCGTTGACGATCCGTTCTCGGGGAATCAACCGGTCGATTCCCCGCCTGACGTCGACGTTTCCGAACGGCTCGAGGTAGCGCGGATAGACGAGGAAGTCGATCGCGCCAGCGACGGATCGTTCGACGCCGTACCCTTCGGCCTCGTCGAAGTCGGGAATGCTCTCGGCCGGCAGCCCGGTCGCGACGTCGAGTTCGCCGGCCTCGAGGGCGGCCTGCCTGGACGCGGACTCGGAGACGATTCGGAGAGTAATCGTCTCGATCGGCGGCGTCTCGGGAACGTCGTCGTCGCCGTCGAACCAGTGGTCCTCGAACCGATTCAGTCGCCAGTACTCCCCCTCGTCGCGGCCGGCGAACGCGTAGGGGCCGGTGCCCACCGGGCGTTCCGAGAGGTCCGGCTCGCCGTCGTCACCGGCGGCCAGCGGAACGATCGGGAGCCCGACGCTCGTCTCGAACGGGCCGTACTCCTCGACGAGGCGGATCTCGAGTTCGTGGTCGTCGACGACGTCCACCCCTTCGTACCAGTCGTACACGTCGTTCGCCCGGGGCGAGCCCTCGTAGCGCTCGAGCGAGAAGCGGACGTGATCGGCGGTGAGCGACTCGCCGTTGTGAAACGTGACTCCCTCCCGGAGCTCGAATCGGTAGGTCGTCTCGTCGAGTTGCTCCCAGTCGGTCGCGAGCTGGGGCTGTGGCCGCCCCTCGAAGTCGACCGCGAGCAGCCCCTCGTAGATGAGGCTCGTAACCATGTTCGAGGTGGTGTCGTGCATCCGGATCGGATCCGGATTCGAGACCGTGGCGACGGCATCGCCGACGAGTTCCGCGTCTCCGCCGTCGGCCAGTTCGACGTACTCGCCCGCGTACGGCGCGTACACGGTGTCGTACTCGATCCCGGGCAACGGATACTGTCGCCAACGCTCGACCGAGTCGCGGCGGTACACCGTCGCCTCCTCGCCGTACCGGAGGATCGAGATCGGTAACTGCTGGAGGAGCCGTTCCTGTAGTTGCTCGTAGATCTCGACGCGCTCCGTTCGGTCGCTTTCGGATCGTCCGGCGTCGATCAGCTCGTCGACGCGGTCGTCCGCGAAGTGATTGAAGTTGAACCCGTTCGGAGCCCAGTGAGCCGAGTGAAAGAGAAGATTGACGTACGAGTGTGGATCCCAGCCACCGCTGATATCGAGCGTGATGAGGCAGTTTTCCTCGTTTTCCGCCATGTTGAGACAGAGCTGCTCGTAGCTCCCCCACTCGAGTTGCTGGAAGCCGACGTCGAACAGCTCCGTCTCGTTCAACTCGTGTTGCACCAGTTGCGCCCAGCGCGATCGCTCGTCGTTTTCGGCGTTCGCGTAGATCGTCGTTTCGACGGGAGCATCGACCCCCTCGTCCTCGAATCCACGGAGAATCAACCGTTCGGCCTCAGTTTCGGCTTCGACGGGGTCGTCGTCTTCGGCGCTGATACACCCAGCGAGCCCCAGCGAACCCACCGTCGCGAACCCGCCGAGAACCGATCGTCGATCGACGGCTTCGTCCTTGCCCTCCCGACAGTCCATATCACTGTCGTTGCTAGCCCGCCGATATAGGCATTGTGCAGTGGCCGAAATTTGCTAGGACCTCGTACGGATTACTGCACCGACGTACCGGTGCACCCGCCGCCCGTGTCGCGGGTGCGCCGGAACTGACGTGCAGTACCCCGTCTCAGGAATCGCCGTTCTCGTCGACGATGACGACCTCGCCGTCGACGACGTCGACGTTGATCAGCGTCTTGACGTCGTAGCCGGCGTCGTCGACTTTGTTCTCGCCACCGACTTTCTTGATCACCGCGACCGTGTCGACGACCTCCGCGCCGATTTCGTCGAGCGCCTCGAGAACGGACGCGAGCGTGCCGCCCGTCGAGAGCACGTCGTCGAGGACGAGCACGCGTTCGCCCTCGCGAACGTCGTTGATGTACATCTCGTTTTCCGAGTAGCCGGTCTCCTGGGAGATCGCGACCTCGCCTTCGAGACCGTACTGTCGCTTGCGGATGACCGTCAGCGGGATGTCCGTCATCAGCGACACCGCGGTCGAGATGTGGATCCCCATCGCGGCGGGGGTGACGATCCGATCGACCTCCTCGAGTTTCGCCTTCCGGATGATTCGGATGACGATCTCGCGCAACAGGGTCGGATCGAGCTTCGGAACGCCGTCGCTGATCGGGTGGACGAAGTAGTGGTAGCCGTTTTTCTCCACGATCGGAGCCTCGAGAAGCGACCGTTCTAACTGATCCATGTCGTGGGTCGGTCGGTGTCCGAGTAAAAGCTGACGATCCGGGCGGGACGTCCGGTACCCGTCGTCTCCGCGGTGAAAACGAGCGAGGCGCGTTCGACGTCCGTCGCTGTCGGCGCGATCGCTGACGGTTCGTGGCCGGATCGGTACATCGGGACAGCGATCCGTCTCAGTCGTCGCCGAAGCTGAGTTCGGGCGGTTGCTCGCCGCGACCGAGGCGCATCTGCCGTTCGTAGTAGATGTGTGCGACCGCCGTGGCCGTCACCGTCACGGAGACGATCCCCGCCCAGGTCAGATCCGACAGCAGCGTCAGCGGATAGATCTCGAGCCAGAGCGCGGCGACCAGCGCACAGCCGACGGCTCCCAGCGAGAGATAGAGCTCCCGCCAGGCGAACTCGTGGCCCGGCACGATCTCGAGGTAGACGGTGATGTCCCGCGTTCGATCGGTCGCCTCGATGCGTCCGGCGTCCGAGTCGAACGCGAGGATGCCCGCCTCGTCCATCTTCGGCAGGTGCGTCTGCTGGAGCGTCGTGTAGACTCGTTTGCGCTGTTCCGGCGTGACGCCCTCGAGTGTCGTCTCGTACTCCCAGGCGGCGACCTGCTGGGCGAGATCACCCAGCTCGACGGGACGACCGTCCTGTTTCAGGTAGTGGAGCACGTACCGTCGTCGCTGATTGCGGAGGACTTCGAAGATCTCGCCTTTCGAGAGGTCCTCCTCGAGCGCGTCGTCGACGGCGTCGGTTTCCTCGCCGCGGTCGACCCGCCGGGACTCGTCAGTACGGTGTTGCTGTGCCACACCAGCTCACCCCCCTCGAGTCGACCGCCCTCGTCCGCGTAACCGATCGTACACCCATTAGTCCGGGGCAGGAACGCCACCTATATAGTTCTCCTGTCCGCGACTCGAATCAGGTCGTCGGGCGTCGAAAGTTAACTCACGTCCGGAGGAGAGAACGTAACGCCAGCAACCGAACGCGGACGTGAGGTGTGAGATTAGTGCTGACGATCCGGACCGCCGGCCAGCATCGTCGCGATCGAGGCGGCGATCTCCTCGGCCAGCCCGGCTTTCGACCCCTCGTAGCGCGCGACGTCGGCCGCGTGAACCAGCAGCGCTCGCGTTCGATCGGCACCCATCACGCTCGCGTCGTTGGCCACGACGAACGCGAGATCGGCGCGCTCGAGCGTCTCCCTCGCCTTCTCTATCATCGCACGCTCGTCGCCCGACGTTTCGGTCTTGAACCCGACGATCGGGAGCGTCGGGCGGTCGGCGCGGATCTCGTCGATCAGTTTGGGCGCGGGCTCGAGCTCGAGCGTCCGCTCCCGTCCCGAGCGGATCTTCTCTTCGCTCTCTTCGAGCGTGTAGTCGCCGATCGCGGCGGCCGAAACGAGCGCGTCCGCGTCGTCGCAGGCCTCCCGCGTCGCCGCGAGCATCTCCTCGGCGCGTTCGACCTCGCGGACGTCGGCGTAGGGAACGGAGTCGCCGTCGTGGACGAGGGTCACGTCGGCTCCGCGGACGTAACAGGCCCGCGCGACGGCCCGTCCCATCTTCCCCGAGGATCGGTTCGTGAGAACCCGAACCGGATCGATCGGCTCGCTCGTCGCGCCGCTGGTGACGACGACGCGGCGTCCCTCGAGCGACCGGTCGCCCGCGGCCCGGGCCACGTCGCAGACGATCGCCTCCTCGCTCGCGATCTTCGCTTTCCCCTCCTCGATGCGCGGGGAGACGAACTCGACTCCCCATCCCTCGACGGTCTCGATGGCCTCGAGGACGCCCGGGTGGTCGTACATCGGCTCGTGCATCGCGGGTGCGATCACGACGGGCGTGCCCGCGCCCAGCGCGGTCGTCGCACACGTCGTCACGGGTGTGTCGTCGACGGCTCCCGCGATCTTCCCGACGGTGTTGGCCGTCGCCGGCGCGATCAGGAGGACGTCGGCCCAGCCGTCGTAGCCACAGAGTTCGACGTGCTCGACGCCGCCGGTGATCTCCGTGACGACCTCGGCGTCCGTCGCGAACTCGAGCGCCCAGGGGTGGACGATTCCGCGCGCGCTGTCGGTCATCACCCCCCGAACGGCCGCCCCTCGCCGTCGCAGCTCGTGGGCCAGCTCGACCGTCTTGACCGCGGCGATCGACCCCGTTACCCCGAGCGCGACGTTGACTCCCTCGAGCATTCGTTCGATCTTCTCACGCCGGCGTGTTAAGCGTAGCGAGCCAGCGGGTTCGCCACCTCGCTCGTCACGTACTCGTGGCGCTTGCCGCGCAGGCGCATCGCGGTCAGCGCCTTGTGTTCCGTCGGATCCGAAACCAGCGCGCGCTCGTCTCGGCGGATCCGATCGGAGGGGACCGACGAGTCGCCACGCAGACGCTCGAACGTCCGCTCGCAACTCGTTCGAATCAACCGCCAGCAGTCCGCTTCGTCGACCTCGCGCTCGCGGACGATCGTCGCCACGAGTTCCGCGAGGTGGTTCTGAAAGAGCGCGTAGTACAGCTTCCGGTAACAGTCTCGCTCGCCGTCGGCGTCGAGGTCGGAGTTCGGATACGGCTCGAACGAGAGCCCTCGATCCGCGAGGCGGCCGCGGTGGGCGCGGATTCCGCCCAGGTCGCGCACCAGCGTCGCGACGGGACGCGCGTCGTCGGGATCGAAGACGACCAGGCTGTTCTGAAGGTGGCTCTCGAGGGCGATCCCGTACGCGGACAGCAGCCGAAGCTGGTCGGGGACGACGACCGCTACGTATCGCTCGAGGAACGCGAGCGCCGCCTCCCCGTCGGTCCGAGCGTCCACACTCCCACCGTAGCGGTCGATCAGCTCGCAGACGAGCGGGCGGTCGGTCCCCGGCGCGTCGGCCACCAGACTCGAGGCGACGACCGCCAGCCCGTCGTCGGGGACGAGCCGGTGAGCCGACGGCGCAGCCCGGAGCAGCGCCGAGAGGTGTCTGGCGTCGTCGAACGCCTCGCCTCCCGGATCGGGGCCGCTCGGCGGGTGGTAACACGTCGCCGCAGGCTCCGCGAGTATTCCGAGCGTCTCGAAGGATTCGCGCTCGTCGATCGCACGCACGACGTCGGTCAGTCGCGGCCCGTTCGAGACGGCGTTCGGAGACAGCGTTCGAACGACGTTCGTCGTCTGGACCGGAATCGCGAGCTTGAGGTGTGAGATCGGTCCGTCGGCCGTGCGTTCGCCCTCGTGCGGAACGACCGTCCTGAGATTGAGGAGGGGCGTCGCCGGGCGTGCGAATTCCGGAATCGGAACGACTCGCCCGTCGTCGCGCTGGCGAGCGTAGCGCTCCGGAACCGTCCGGTGGTACTGAAGCGGATGCACGGGGACGACGGCGTACTCGTCACGGCCCGCGTCCGAGGGAAGTTCCTGCTCCACGGCCGGCTCGAGGCCGTCGAACGTCTCGAACAGCCGCTCTGTCAGCCGATCGGAGCCGGACGCGTGGCTCTCGAGGGCGAACGCCCGATCGATCGCGACGAACCGGATGTCGATCCGGTCGGCGAACTCCGGCGCGTAGGCGAGCCCGTCCGCGGCGGACATCCCGCGTCTGAGCTTCCCGGCCGGGTGGAACGGGTGCCCGTCGGTGACGATCCGCTCGAACGCGCTCGCGGGGTCGGCCGCCGGAACGCCCGCCGCGATCGCCTCGAGCGTCGAGCCGGCGTCGATCGCGTCGACCGCTTTCGCGTGAACGTCGCCCGCGAGCTGAGCAAGCGCGAGGTTGGCGACGCTGTCGGACAGTTCGAATCGGATTCGCTCGGCCTGGGCCCCGTCCACGAACGCGCCCTCGCGCTCGAGGAGGGGAACGAGATCGACCGGGTGTGCGATCCGTTCGAGACCGCCGTTTGTCGTCCTACGGGCCGGTTTCTCCGCCGTCTCCCGCGCGTTCGCGTCGTTCGCCGTCGACTCGACGGCAGTTTCGTCCGCACTCGAATCGCCCGGTCGCTCGGCCGGCGACCACCCACGGATCGAACCGTCGAACCGAAACCGATCGTAGCCGTGTCTCGCCGCGAGCGGCGCGAGTAACAGGGTCTCGGAGCCGGGAAACGGGACGAGGGCGAACCGGCGGTGCCGATCGCGAAGGGGATCGAAGAGCGAACGAAGTCGGTCGACGCTGACGTCGATCTCCGGCGATAGCGCCTCGCGAAGACTCGACGGATCGTCGACCGCGTTCGGCGGTTCGGACGGGTCCCCGATGGCGAATGGGCCACGGGCCGAACCGGAAGCGCCGTCGTTCGAATCCGACCGATCGATCGCGACGAACGCCGGATCGGCGAGTCCTGCCGGCCGACCGCGAAGGAGACCCCGGACGAGTCGAAAGAGAATTTCGTTGCGGGCGTCCGCGAGCGCCTCGAGGTACGCGGTTTCGCCGGGCGACGAGAGGTCGTTCGCTCGAGCGTACCGACTCGCCGCGCCGAGTGCGTTCCGTTCCGCCGTCGTCCGGAGGGAGATCGGTCCGGATCGTCTTCGTTTCGTCATGCTCCCGTCACAACTCGTCGGACACTCCACCGGGAGCCGTGATAACGTTCCGGGAGGTCCTCACGGAGCGGACGAGGTGCCCCTCCTGCGAGGAAACGACTCAGTCGAGATCGACGCTCGGGTGCATCGTCGGCCGTTCGTCGAGCGGCTCCGAAAGCGCCTCGAGCAGCCGTTCGCGCGCGCGCTCGTCGCGCCGTCGGCGTTCGTCGTCGTCGATCTCCTCGCAGCCGGGGGGCACCTCGCGACCCCGTCCGGTGAAGTAGCCCTCGGGGACGACCCAGTCGTGATAGAAGTTCACGTCGGCGTCGTGGATCGCGGCGAGTGCGACCTTCGCACCGTGGCCCGCCGCGACGATCGCCTGGTGGGGCTCGTTCGCGACCCGGCCGGCCGCGTAGACGCCGTCGACCGCCGTCCGTCCGGCCTCGTCGACGTCCACGAAGTGTTTGCTCCCGCGCTGGATGCGCCCGACGTCGAGCGGCACGAGGTACTCGCTGTCGGACCACGACGCCGCGATCACCCGACGGGCCTCGATCGGATCGCCGCCCTCGGTCTCGAGGACGAAGCCGGCCTCGAGGTCGGTCTCGTCGACCGCTTCGACGGCCGTCACCCGGCCGAGTTCGAACGTCGCGCCGGCGTTTCTGGCCTGTTCTCGAACCAGCTGGACGAACCGGCGGGCGTCGACGCCGTCCGGGAAGCCGGGATAGTTCTCGAGACTCGCGTTACGCGCGAGGATCGATTCGCCGCCGTCGACGACGAGGGTGTTCAGTCCAGCACGGGCCGTGTAGATCGACGCGGAGAGTCCGGAGACGCCTCCGCCGACGATACAAACGTCTTTCATACGCGGGGATGCGTACCGCGGACACATATACTGGACGAAAACGTTCGACGGGGTGGTTTTCCGCGCTACGAGTGCCGTTTCGATGTACCGGTGCGATCGCAGGACGGTCGCGGTTACGACGACGACGGACGGCGGTCCGCATCAGCCGGTGGCAACGCCGATCGTGGCGACCGGTTCGAACCAGACGGCGGCGACGAGGACGGCGAGGAACACGTACGATCCCCTCACCAGCAGCATCGTCGCGAGTTCGGGATTCGCCCGGCGAGCGACCGCGGCGACCGCGGCGAACGCGAGAACCGCCAGCACCGAGCCGGGCGGGAACACTCGAGTGATCGCGAGGGCGACGACCGCGACCAGCGCGAATGCCATCAGACCGTACGCGACGTCGTAGGCGCGTTCCGGACCGAGAACGACGGCGACCGTCCGCTTTGCGATCGATCGGTCGTAGTCGTAGTCCTGTGCGTCGTCGATCACTTTGATCCCCGAGAGCAGGACGAGAAAAACGGCGGCGAATCCGAGCGGGAGCGCCGTTACCGTGCCGGCCTGGGTCGCGAAGCCGCCGAGGATCGAGAGTGCGATCCCGAGCGGGTAGCCGGTGGTCGCCGTCAGCGGGTTCGTATCCAGCTGAGGCGCGTGGTGGTAGGCGATCAGCCACGTCGGCAGCGTGAGCGCGACCGCCAGCTGCGCGCCCAGCACCCACAGGAGGAGACAGCAGGCGACGAACGCAATCGTCGAGAGGGTAAGTCCGATCCGACACCCCGTCGCCGTGAGCGGATGGTCGTCGTCTTCGCCCCGCACGTGGAAGTCGACGTACCCGTCCTTGACGTGGGCCGTGTACACCGCCGCGAATATCGCGAGCACGTGAATCGCCGCTGGCTCGAGGGCGACCTCACCCGAGAGGATCGCGCCGAACAGCGACGCGGCGAGCGGCGGCAGCATAAACACGGGGTGAACCTGCGACCAGAACGCACGGACCGTCGCCTCGACGCCCGCCCCGTGTCGAGAGAGGGGCATATCCCGTGTGATCACGAGCTGACGTATATATCCCCGCCACGGGGCAACCCCGGTCGTCCGTCGAGCGTCGGCGGCCGTCGTCCGGAACCGCGTCCGTCGCTCGAAACGAAAAGTTGACGCACTGTCACGACTGACGGTGGTCCGTGACTACCTCGACCACTGGAGCAGCTCTCTTCGTCGACGCGCTCGAACGCTACGGCGTCGAGTACGTCTTCGGCAATCCGGGCACGACGGAGCTACCGATACTCGAGGCGATCGACCAAACTGATCTCGAGTACGTGCTCGCACTGCACGAGGACGTGGCGGTCGGGATGGCAGCCGGCTACGCCCAGACCCGGCGCTATCACGCCCAGGAAGACGAATCGATCCGGCCGGTCGGCGTCGTGAACCTGCACGTCGCGCCCGGCCTGGCCCACGGGCTCGGTAACCTCCACGGCGCGGCGGCGGCCGGCGCGCCGCTGGTCGTCACCGCGGGTAACCACGGGACTGGCGTTCGCCACCAGGAGCCGATCCTCTCGGGCGACCTCGCGCGGACGGCGGCGGCACACTGCACGTGGTCCGACGAAGTGCTCGACGTCGCCGCCCTCCCGACGATGCTCCGACGGGCGTTTCGGGTCGCGACGACGCCCCCGACCGGCCCCGTCTTTCTCGGACTCCCGCTCGACGTTCTGCTCGCGGAGACGGACGACGAGCCGGAGCGTCTCGGTCCCGTTCCGACCGCGGGCGGCGGCGACCCCGCACAGCTAGAGCGCGCGGCGACGCTGCTCGTCGCCGCCGATCGGCCGGTGCTCGTCGTGGGCGACGGCGTCGCTCGAGCGGGGCGGAACGCGGTCGCCGCTGCGGTCGAATTCGCGGAGGCGACCGGCGCGCGGGTCCACGGCGAGATCCTCTCGAGCGAGGTCGCCTTTCCGACCGAGCACGACCAGTGGGTCTCGCACGTTCCGCCGGACGGGAAGCTCGCTCGGCGACTCTTCGACGCGGAGACGATCGTCTTCGCGGGCTGTTCGACGAACGCGACGGTGACGGGTCACGAGAAACCGATCGTCGACCGGGGGACGGTCTGCATCCACCTCGGAGCCGACGCCTGGCAACTCGGCAAGAACCGCCCCGCCGACGCGGCGATCCTCGGCGATCCGGGCGTCGTCCTCGACGAACTCGCGACGCGAGTTCGGACCCGGCTCCCGGAAGACGAGCGTCGGGACCGGCTCGAAGACGCCGTCGCTACCGCGGATACCGTCGCCACGAAACTGGCTGCGGGCGGCTCGTCGAGCGGAAACGGTCGGCCCGGCGACCGGCGGGCGACGGTCGACGACCTCGTCGAGGCGATAGAGCGCGTCGCCGCCGACGCGTTCGTCGTCGACGAGAGCGTCACGGCGAAACACGCGCTGTTGTCACGCGTTCCGCTCGAGCCGACGCAGTACGTCTCGAACAAGGGCGGCGGGCTGGGGTACGGACTCCCGGCGGCCGTCGGCGCGGCCCTCGCAGAGAGCGATCGCGGGGAGTCGAGTGACGTGATCGCGTTCGTCGGCGACGGTTCGTACTACTACTATCCGCAGGCGATCTACAGCGCGGTTCGCCGGCGGATCGACCTCACGGTCGTCGTCGCGAACAACCGCCGCTACCGGGCGCTCGAGGAGAACGCGAACTCCCTGCTGGGGTCGAACCGGTCGGACGTCGTCGGCACGGACATCGATCCGGCGGTCGATCCGGTCCGCAGCGCTCGCAGTTACGGCGCTCGCGGGGAACGCGTCGAGACGGCTGACGAAATCGAGGCCGCGCTCGCGGACGCGCTGGCTAGAGACGGCGTCGACGTCGTCGACGTCCGCCTCCGCGAGTGATACGGTTTACTGTACGTCAGTATCGGCGCACCCGCCGTCCGGGTCGCAGGTGCGCCGGTAAATCGGTACAGCAATCCGTACGAGTCGTCGAGCCGCGGATCGCCGCCGGTGGGCCGAACTTCGAGCGAGGGTCCACAACGACGACCCGCGACGACGCCGACCGCAACTGACTTGGGAGATGCCCCACGTTCTCTCATCGAACGCGACTGCCCTCCAGACCCATGCAACACGATCGAACCGACTCGAACGCAGCATCGAGCCCCTCGAGACGACGACTGCTCGGTCGACTCGCGACCGCGGGAGCGGTCGCCGGACTCGCCGGCTGTCTCGCGAGCGGCGACGAGACGGTCGAGTGTAACGGCCACGAGGTCGGACCGGAGGCGGATCTCGCAGGTGCGGACCTCTCGGGGTGCGACCTCCGCGGCGTCGACCTCACCGAGGCCGACCTCACCGACGCGGATCTCTCGGCTTCTGACCTCAGAGACGCCAACTTCTTTCTGGCGGATCTCTCGGGAGCGAACCTCTCGGACGCCGACATTCGTGGTGCGGACATCCTGGTGAGCGAACTCGCCGCCGCCGACCTCTCGGAAACGGATTACTCCGGGACCGAGCTGCCGGGACGGGACTTCTCGGGCGACGACCTCTCGGGAATCGTCCTCCGCGACGCCACCCTCATCGAGTCGGATCTCTCGGGGACGAACCTCACGGGAGCGGACCTCGCGGGTGCCGACCTGTCCGAGTCGTCTCTCGCCGGCGCGAATCTCACCGACGCCGACGTCTCCGACGCCGACCTCACCGACGCGGCGATCGAGGACGTCACGCTCACGGGCGCGACCGCGAGCAACGTCGACCTCTCGGCGGTCGACCTCTCGGGAGCGGATCTCTCGAGCACCGACTTCTCGGGGAGCGACCTCTCGCGCGGCGACCTCTCGGAGACGACCCTCGTGGAGGCGAACCTGTCGGACGCGGACCTTCGGCTCGTCGACTTCACCGGCGCGGATCTGCGGAAGTCGACGCTCGAGGACGCGTCGTTGAGCGGAGCGACGATCGCGGACGTCGACCTCACGGGCGCGACCTGGCGGGACGGCTCGCGGTGTGAGACGGAGACCTGCTTCTAGGCGCGCCCGCGTGCGAACGCGTCGCCGGTCGGTCGTCCTCGAGACGCACTCGCCGTTCAGTCGCCCTCGAAGAAGATCGTTCCCGGATTCAGCGTGCCGGCCGGGTCGAGCGCGCGCTTGATCGTCCGCATCGTCTCTACCGCCGCGGTCCCGTGTTCGTCCTCGAGATAGGCTCGTTTTCCCGTCCCGATACCGTGTTCGCCGGTGATCGTCCCGCCGAGGTCGATCGCCCGATCGACGACCGCCTCGTAGGCTCGCTTTCCTCGCTCGAGGGAGTCGGGATCGTCCGGATCGACGAGCGCCGTGTAGTGGAGGTTTCCGTCACCCGCGTGGCCGAAACAGGGCATCAGGAGGTCGTACGTCTCGGCGATCCGCTTGGTCTCGCGGACGATCTCGGAGTAGGCGCTGATCGGGACCGTCACGTCGCCGTAGCGGTAGGGCTCGAGATCCGACTCGTAGTGTAACTCGGCGTGAGCGAGTTCCCGCCGGGCTTCCCAGAGGTCGGCCATCTCCGCGTCGTCGCCGCTCACCTCGAATCCGACCGCACCGTACTCCTCGAAGATCGCTTCACACAGCGAGATTTCCGCGTCGATGCCGTGGTTGGCGTGAAACTCGAGAAAGACCGTCGGCGAGTCGGGGAGGTCGGTGCCGAGGTACTCGTTTGCCATCCGGACGGTGAGGGCGTCGAGAAGCTCGATTCGTGCGACGTCGATCTCCGTCCGAATCGCCTCGGAGACGGCGTCGGTCGCGTCAGAAAGCGACTCGAAGACCGCGCGGCCGCCGCGGATCTGCTCGGGTCTACCCGCGAGTTCGAGCGTCGCCCGCGTCACCACGGCGAGTGTTCCCTCGCTACCGACGAGCAGTTCGGTGAGGTTGTAGCCGCTCGAGGTCTTGCTCGCCCGCGTGCCCGTCTCGACGACCGTCCCGTCGGCGAGGACGGCCTCGAGGCCGAGCACCCAGTCCGCGACCTCTCCGTATCTGACCGTCTGCATCCCGCTCGCGTCGGTCGCGATCATCCCGCCGATCGTCGAGATGTCGCCGGACGAGGGTAGCGGCGGAAAAAAGAGCCCGTCGCGGGCGACGTGCTCGTCGACGGACGACCCGACGACGCCGGGTTCGACGTCGATCTGAAAGTCCTCGGGGCGGTAGTCGACGACCGCGTCCATTCGCGTGAGATCCATGCTGATCCCGCCGCGGGTCGCCACCGCACTCCCCTCGAGACCCGTCCCCGCGGCGTAGGGCGTGACCGGGACGTCGCGGTCGGTCGCCGCCGCCAGCACCGCAGAGACGTCCGCGGTGGACTCCGGCCAGACCACCGCGTCGGGCGTGACGCCGTCGCCCCGGTGTTCCGTGCCGAAATCCGTGGCGTGTGACTCGCGTCGCCCGGCCGCAAACGAGTATCGATCGTCCCCGAGCGGGAGGTCCTCGAGGAACGAGCAGTCGCGTTCCATACCGGTGGGTCGGTCAGGACTGCCATCAACGTTGTTACCGACGGGGACCTGTCGAGGGCGCGGGAAGAGTCCGGACCCGTCGACGGAACCGGACGGGACGAACCCGAATCCGGCGAGAACGCGGGTCGGTCTCGACCCTGCGCTCCCGCTCAGGGCTCGACGACGAGCTTTCCGAGGAAGCTGTCTTCCATCGCCGCCCGCTGGGCCTCGCCCGCCTCCTCGAGGTCGTAGCTGCGGGCGACGGCGATCGAGAGCGCGCCGACGTCCACGAGGTGGGCGACGCCCCGGAGCGGAACCCGCAGATCGGGCGTGTTGAACATGCTCATGAACGTGTAGGTGACGTCCTTCGATCGGGCGGCCCCGTCGTCGGTGAAGCCGGGATCGGGACTGTTCTCGCCGATGCCGACGACGCGGGCGTTCTCGGCCGCGACGTTCGCGTCGAACTGCAGGTAGTCGTCGAGTCGGTGATCCAGGATCACGTCGACGCCGCCGTCGGACGCTTCGAGGACCGCCTCCTCGAGGTCGTCCCGACCGTAGTCGAGGACGGTCTCGGCACCCAGGCTTCGGAGGTCGTCGTGATACTCCGGCGCGGCGGTCGTGATCACCCGGGCGTTCACGGCGCGTGCGATCTGCACGGCCGCGTGACCGACGCCGCCCGACCCCCCGTGGACCAGACAGTACTCGGCGGGCTCGAGGTCGGCGTGGTCGATCAGCGCGCGCCAGGCGGTGACGGCGACGACGCCCGCCGCGCCGGCTTCGAGGAGGTCAGCGCCGTCGGGAAGAGTAACGACTCGATCGGTCGGAATCGTCGCGTACTCGGCGTACGATCCCTGGAACGTGCCGTTTCCGATACCGGTTCCGTAGACGCGGTCGCCCGCCTCGAACGCCGTGACGTCTCCGCCGACTTCCGCGACGACGCCTGCCACGTCGACGCCGGGCGTGAACGGAATCGCGGCCGGTTCGTACGAGCCGTCGCGAAAGTAGGTGTCGACGGGGTTGACGCCCGCGGCGGTCACCTCGACGAGTAGTTCGTCGGCTCCGGGCTCCGGTCGATCGGTCTCGTCGACCTGCAGTACGTCCGCGTCGCCGTGGTCGTGAAGGCGTACAGCGCGCATACCGTTCGAGTGGACGGAGGGGATCGGGATAAGGATACACCTCGAAACCGAGCAGTTCGAGGGGATGCTCCGCTCGAGTCGAGTGCGCGCGGCGATCCGGTCCGAACGACGACGAACTCGCGGACGCGATGGTCGGGACCGAAGCGATCGAGTTCACCGAACCGAATCGGGTCGTCGCCGGCGCCGGCCCGACCGTCGACGGCTGGGCAGCGAAACCGGAACAGCCCCGAGTACTCCAAGCCCGAACTGCTGAGTGAACTCATCCGGTGGGGCCGCTTGCGCTCGGCAGTCGACGCTTGGAACGATACTAACAGGGATTAGCAACGCGACTCATAATTTTGTCTCACACATCTCGAGTAGTTGAGAAATTGAGACTGATGAATACGAAGCGCGAATGTGGTACGAGATCTGCTTGATTTGCAAAACAAATGCTCGCTCAGTTCGGACCAAACACACATCTCAGACCACACTATCCGTCAATCAGTGCCAATTTCTCACGTTTCTCAGCCGGGATTGGATTGACGTATGTTACATCTTCATCGTCACACAGGTCGTCAAAATCACCGTCAGTCGTAATCAAGTAATCAGTGTCGTATGCTCGTGTAAGCGCGACGATGAACGAATCGTACACGTCGTGGTTTTTCTCTGCGCTGATCTCGTACGCCTCGAGCAGCGTTGTCTCGGTGGCGCTGACGATTCGTGCAGGGCTATTGATAAGTGATCGAATGGCATTTCGAGCAGCAACTTCGTCTACGCCAAAATTGCTCGTCATGAGATACTGCGCTCGTAACGGATAGTAATCGAACACGAGCAAGACGTTTGGTCCATCGATCGCGTCCTCGATCCACGGATACACATCGTCGTGCGCAGGATGATCATCGGTGAGCGCGATTGCTAGCACGTTCACGTCAGTGAGAACCGTCACTTCAGTCGGGAGAGTCATCGGAGAGTCGCTCACTGGTCCATTGGCCCGAAAAGCGTTTCTCCGGCATCAGTTGGTGTCGTATTCTCCCAGTTCTCCCGACCGGCTGTTGCTGTCTCTAATTTCGAACTCGGTTTGGGGTTGACCTCGAGGACCGATCCGACGAGAGTTGCAGGAATCTCATCGTTCGATTCTATTCCTAATCGGTCTCGAACCTCTTTTGGGAGTGTTACCCGCCCTCTATCGTCCACTGTGAGCGTGAGTTCCTCCCCGTTGTTCGCTTCAGATGCGATCTTTCCCATTTTGAACCACCTAATACCCACTACCTCACTGACATACAAAGCTCTTGCGCCACTCGACGTATCGATTTGTACGCAGATCTACCGGACGTCCGGCTCGCTTGTTTCAACGTGAAACAAACGAAGTCGACGTGCTGAACTCGTGCCCTACGTCTTGGACTTCAACCCAACATGTCCGTCATTTATATATCGTACAGTCTGAGGATCTACGCTCTCCCTATGAGTCACCGACGACTTCGAGGTGATCGAGACGATCGTCGCGAAGTTCGCGGTTGCGAGTCGGTAACTTCGACGAGTGCGGTCAGCAGGGAGTCGATCGATCAGGCGGCCCAGCGACAGCACCGAGTCGGATCGGGGCCGATCGAGCCGAGAAGAGACTGAACCTGGCCGAAGCGCTATCGAACCGCCGCCGTCGCCTCGTCGATGATCTCGAGCGCCTCTTTTAGCTCCTCCGTCCCCGTCGCGTACGAGAGTCGGGCGTAGCCCTCGCCGTTCGCGCCGAAGGCTCCGCCGGGGACGACGATCACGTCGCGGTCGAGCACCGCGTCGCACCAGCCGTCGGGGACCTTCGGCATGACGTAGAACGCGCCCTGGGGCGTCGGCACCTCGAGGCCGGCGTCCTCGAGGCCGTCGAGGACGACGTCGCGGCGGCGCTCGAAGGCCTCGACCATCTCGGCGACCGGCTCCTGTGGCCCCGTCAGCGCGGCTTCGGCGGCGTACTGTGCGGGCGCGGAGGCGCAAGCCTGGGCGTACTGGTGGACGCGGAGCATCCGTTCGATCCGTCGGTTGGAGCCGACGACCCAGCCGAGTCGCCAGCCGGTCATCGAGTACGTCTTCGAGCAGGCGCTGACGACGACGACGTTGTCCGTCTCGGCGAACTCTAGGGGCGAGCGGTGGACGCCGTCGAACACGATGTGCTCGTACACCTCGTCGGAGAGACAGAGCACGTCGTGTTCGTCGGCGATGCGGGCGAACTCTCGCATATCGTCCTCGCTCTGGACGGCACCCGTCGGGTTGGCCGGACTGTTGACGACGAAGACGGCCGTCTCGTCGGTGATCGTCTCCTCGACCGTCGCGGGATCGAGCGTCAGATCCTCCCGCAGTGGGACGGGCTTGGGCGTCCCGCCGGCGATCCGCGTCAGCGCGTCGTAGGAGACGAACCCCGGATCGGGGAAGATCACCTCCTGGCCCGGATCGACGTGGGCCTCGAGCACGAGGTGGAGCGCCTCGCTGCCGCCCGACGTGGCGATGGCGTCTTCGGGATCGATCTCGAGGCCGTACTCGCGGTCGTACGCCGCGGCGATCGCCTCCCGCAGGCTTCGGGTTCCCTTGTTCGACGTGTAGGCGTCGGTCTGGCCGTTCTCGATGGCCTCCATCGCGCCCCGGCGGGCGTGTTCGGGCGTCGGGAAGTCCGGCTGGCCGATACCGAGGTTGATCGCGTCCTCGCTCGCGGCCTCGAACACCTCTCGAATGCCGCTGATCGAGACCTGTTCGACTCGTTCCGCAAAGTCGGTCATGGCTGTACCGGTGGCCGCGAGTCCAATAATCCTTCCTGTGTTTTGCGCTCTCGCCGCAGGGTTCGAGTGGAACGATCGACCGCCTGCCGGTCATCGTAGTTATAGACTGCCAGTGGACGTGATCGCCGACGGCTGTGGGTAAATCGTTTCAGTATTCGTCTTTAGCTAAGACTCACACCTCGGTTGCGTAGCGGTAGCGAGCGTCTCTTGTAACACTGGCCGTTGCTGGTGGATCTTCTGTGCGTCGTCGATCAACCGGTCGAGCAGCGGTGGCGGCGA